>QQVP01000086.1 GCA_003389215.1 Planctomycetota bacterium
GTCGCCTCGGCGGAGCCCTTCGCCTACACGGGCATTCTCTATAATCTGGAGACGACCGAGCACGTCTACCGCGTCGGCTCGCAAGGCACGCTCGTTCACAACACGAAAGCCGGCAGGCGGTCTTCGCAAAGGAACAAGGATGCCGGCAGGAACGCGCAGGATGGGAATGCCGGCAGGAAAGCGCCAGATTCTGCCCAGCAGAACCAGAGTGGAAAAGCTCCAAAGCAGAGTGAATCAGGTCAGTTTGTTGACAGTCAGGGACGACTGCGAAACGCTGATGGAACATTTGCAAGCGGTGGTGACTCTGCAGCTGCCGCGCGCGGCAGACAAGCCCACGCGGAGTTCAAGGAAAAAGTGAAACAAAAACCCGGATGGCAATCCGAGCCTCGGGGCCTAATTGATCCAAAGACGGGAAAGGAAGGTATCCCAGATGCACTCACACCGTCAGGACGGCCTGTTGAATTGAAGCCGCGAACTGAGAGCGGCAAGAGGACTGGCCGCCGGCAACTAAAGGCACAGGAACGTGCGACGGGCAAGAGAGGTCGAGTCATATATTATGACCCGTAGCGCAGGTTGACGATGGTCACCGAGTTAGACAGACGTTTCGGTAACATACTGAAAGACTATTTGACTCCATTCTTGAACGGATGGGATTTCCGCAAGAGGCGGTTAAGCTATCTGCGCAACAAGGACAGTGTGACGTGGTATGTCGGCGTGCAGCGAGGTCGATGGAACAACAATGCCAGAATCGAGTTTACACTCAATTGCGGCATTTTTGTTCCAGGTGTCGTATCCACGTACACGAATCGGCCAGAAACCACATCCATCGGTCTGTCCGACTGTTGCATCATAGCCCGCATCGGAATGCTCAGTGAGAAAAAGCTCGACAAGTGGTGGGTGCTTGAAGACATCGTGGAGAGCTCCGACAGCGACATCACCATAGGCACCGAAGTCAATAGCTATATGGAGCAGTATGGATTACCTTTCCTGAGTCGATTTCAGACAACTGAACAGATCTTGTCATTTCTTCATGCCCCAGTCTCGTCGGACGACAGCCTAATTCAACCTCAAAACAGAACCATTCGACTCGCCTACGCCGCGATTCTCCACTCCATGAGGAGCGAACACGATGAGTTGTCGTCGGCAATCGAGGCAGCTATGGAGGCAGGTCATGGAACTCCCATCGAAGGCGTGCTCTCTAGATTAGATCGCAAGCTTCGCAATTGAGCGTTCCGCGCCCTGTAAAAGAACGATTCCAACTCAAAGTGACGATGGGCGATGGCATCATTCCGAGGGCTGGGAAAAGAGATTAATAAACGGGACAGGTCCAATACTTCGGGAAATTAGACCTGTCCCGTTTGTGGTCGTCGGACCTGATGCCGTAGGTAGGCTTACGAACCTGCCCCTAAACCGCCGCCTCACGCTGCCAATTCGTTTCTCGCGCCTGTTTGCGACAGCTACTCGGCAATATGCGCCACTTAGCGCATCGCCAGTGGGCCGCCTCCTTCAGCGAATGCCGATTACTCGACAGCTCGCTTGGGAACAAAGCCACATCTTTATTCAGCAAAGATGGTTTCGTGGTGGAAGCGCAAGTCAATGGTTTCCAGAAAACGCGGCCGCGAATCTCGGTTTGAGACGTCTCGGCCAAGCGGGCGGGAACTTGCTGCCGCTCCCCAGGGCGGTTAATCGCTATCTCGGTCGACATCCATGGCTTTCCTTGGGTTTTGGTCTGGGAGTTGCTGGCGGATCGATTGGTGTTGTCGGAGGCAGTGTCTACGGCGGCTACCAATTGGGAGACTACTTGGCAAACGAATTGCTGAAAGAGGACTAAGGCCGTGACAACAAGCAATTCCAGTGGACTTCGATACTATGGGACCGGCGACGAAGTGCGACTCGGAGACTTTGTGGAAGTCCGAGGATGGTTATGTCTAAAGTATCGTGGTCACGTATCCTACATTCCCGGCATATCAGAGATTCATCCAGACTTGCAGTTCGACGACGTACGGCAGTGGGCGATTACTGCTGAGAACGGAAATGTTTACCCGATACTCTATGACCCTGAGCACTTTCAGCCTCCCAAAAGTATTCGGCTTGTGCGTCGTGGATCTGCTGAAGACCTTCGGCCGGACGACGGACTGAAATGATGTTTCCAAGAGCAAGGTTGGAAAACCGTCCCGTACAAGAACGACTCTAACACGAAATGCCGATAGGCGAAGGCCAGAGTCCGGGTTACTCCAATATCGACGCGCTGGGCCGCGCCACCAGCGACACGATCGTGGTCGACGGTGCCGCCCTGGTCCGCAGCTACACGCACGACTCTTTCGGCAATCTGTTGACGTCCAACGACCGCAACGGCCGCGACATTGCGTACACCTACGACAATCTCGGCCGCCGCACACAAGAGGCCTGGGGCAGCGGATCGAGCCACGTGGTCGACTACGCCTTCACCGCCCTGGGCGAACTGGAAGAGGCCCGCACCTCGAACGGCCCAACAATCGTCTCGGACTACGACTACACCTACGACGTCGGCCGCCGGCGCAGTCGCGGCATCGACGATTAGCAAAGACCCTCACCGTACAAAAACGATTCCAACCTAAAATGACGATAGACGAAGGCCAGAATCAGCGTTGCATCAAATGCGTATTGCCAATTCCGAAAGCGGAAGTCCAACGATTTCGATGCGACAATCGCAGCTCAAAGGCCAAGAAACGAATACGGCGCACGCCGTCAACGTCATCCGATCTCTGACAACCGACTGCGGATAGCTGGAAGACCAGGTCGAGGCGACCCGAGTCACCGACAACCATCCCTACTGGTCGGTCGATCACCAGGCGTTCGTCCCGGCGGGCGAGCTTCGCGCGGGCGAGACGAACATCGGTGGGGCCGTTCAACAGGGAATCAACGCCCTGGCCGGAGCTCATGCACGTTCCCGGGCCCCGCGGGTCGTCGTGGTGATGACCGACGGGCACCACCACACGGGCAAGGATCCGAAGTCCGTGGCCAGCAAGGCGCAGCAACACGGCGTCGTCATCTTCACGGTGACCTATTCGGCCGAGTCCGATGAGGAGCTGATGGAAAGCGTGGCCGATAGCGGATCGGGCACGCACTTTCACGCGGAGAGTGCCTCCGATCTGAGAGAGGTCTTTCCGCTGATCGCCGACAAACTGGCGGTTCTCTCGGCACCGTAGACGGCACCGTCACGGCTTGGCTTTGGCCTCTTGTTCGTACGTCGCGGCACCTTGTTCTCGACGCGCGCTACTTGCTGCCGCCGCTTTCGTTGAGCTTTTCCATCACCTTGTCGAGCGAGAAGCTGGCCGCCTTCTGACGCGGTGGGTACTCTTCGAAGGTCTTCAGGAACTTGCCGACGTAGACCTGGGCCGGCACGAGCAGAAAGGCTCGGTCGAGCTGCCAGTCGTGGTAGGTGTTCGAAGTGATGGTGGCCTGTTCATAGGGATCGCGGCGCAGGTTGAAAATGAGCGGAACCCGCAGCGGTGTGAAGGGCTCCATCCAGACGCGAAACGTGCCGCTGGTCTTCTGCTCCATGAAGATCAGCTTCCAGTCCTGATAGCGGAGGGCCGTAAGATCCCCGTCGTCGGAGAAGTAGAAGACCTCCTTGCGCGGACTGGCGACGCCCTCGGGGTCTTTCAAGTGTGCCGCCAGGTCGTAGCCGTCCAGGTGTACCTTGTACTCGCGACCCAAGGCCGGCGAGCGATAGCCGTCGAGTAGGTCCTCCTTGATATCGCCCTTGCCCGCCGCGGCGACGAAGGTCGGCAGCCAGTCCATGTGGTGGACAATGCCGTTACTCACAGAGCCCGGCTCAATGACCCCGGGCCACCGCACGGCACAGGGGACCCGCCAACCGCCCTCCCAGTTGGTGTTCTTCTCGCCGCGGAAGGGATTGACCGCCGCGTCGGGCCAGGTGTTCTTGTGCGGGCCATTGTCGGTCGAGTAGTGCACGATCGTGTTGTCGGCGATGCCCAGTTCGTCGAGCAACTTGAGAAACTTGCCGATGTGCATGTCGTGTTCCACCATGCCGTCGGCATACTCGTCCTGTCCCGAGATGCCGCGCAGCTCCTTCTTCACATGGGTGCGGAAGTGCATGCGGGTGCCGTTCCACCAGCAGAACCACGGCTTGCCGGCGGCGTGCTGTCGACGAATGAAGTCGACCGCGGCGTCGGACGATTCATCGTCGATCGTTTCCATCCGCTTCTTGTCGAGCGGTCCCGTGTCCTCGATGCGACCGTCGGCAAACGAGCGAATCACCCCCCGCGGCCCGAAGCGCTTCCGGAATTCCGGGTCTTGGGGATAGTCTTCGTTCTCGGGTTCCTCTTCGGCGTTGAGGTGATAGAGATTGCCGAAGAACTCGTCGAAGCCGTGGTTGGTCGGCAGGTGTTCGTCGCGGTCACCGAGATGATTCTTGCCGAACTGCCCCGTCGCGTAGCCCTGGTCTTTCAACAACACGGCAATCGTGGGATCGGCCTCCATCATGCCTTCCTTCGCCCCGGGCAGGCCCACCTTCGAGAGTCCGGTGCGAAACACGCTCTGGCCCATGATGAACGACGCACGCCCCGCCGTGCAGCTCTGCTCGCCGTAGTAATCGGTAAACAGCATGCCCTCGCGAGCAATGCGGTCGATGTGGGGCGTGCGATATCCGACCAGACCCCGCGTGTAGGCGCTGATGTTCGATTGCCCGACGTCGTCGCCCCAGATTACCAGGATGTTGGGTTTCGCCTCGATCGTTGTCGAGACCACGAGGAATGAGAAACCGACAAGCAGCCGAATCATGTAGTTTTTCATAGTAGGACGCTCTGGGCTGGTGATTGGAACATGGCGAAAAGAACGCATCGATCGCGGGGCTGGAGACGTTGTCCAAGAAGTCATGCGCGAGAGAAATCGAACGCGGAGCCGACAAGCCAGCTGTGACGCGGCACGACTCGACCGACAGGGGCGACACGTTGACGAATCGGTCGCAGGAGCGGGCCGGTCGATAGGCAAAATCGTGAATTCCGCGGTACCGCCAAAACATTGTAACGCAGAAATCCACGAGCCAAGTAGGGAATTCGCCTAATTTGTCCGTCGCGGGGCGGTCGCGCCGTGGGGGCCAGTCCGTCACTCCCGCCGGCGAATCGTTGACGTGGCGAATTGGATTGCGAAAATGAACACTTCGCTGCTGTCGATCCGCACCCTGGTCTAGAACGATAGGCCAAACCAGCGATGGTCGGCGTCCGGGTAGTCCTGGACAACAATTGGCGCGTTGCGAGCGAACAAGTCCTGACCTGCCATGAAGAAGATCTACGTTGCCGCGATCCTGGCCTTCCTGTTCGTGTCCCTCGTGGGGTCGTTGCTCGAACTCGATGGTGCCGAGGGGGACGCCGCGCCGACCGGCGTCGCCGACGCAGAAGACGAGACCGCGGACGCGGGCGCAACCGAAGCACCCCACGCCCCGCAGCCGGTGGGACATCCGTCGCTGATGAGCCCGCACGCGGCTCCGCTGGCGGTGCTCGACGACCGTGTCTTCGTGGTCAACACGCCGGCCGACACGGTCGATGTGATTGACGGCAAGTCGCGCCGCGTCGTCGCCCGCGTGCCGGTAGGAATCGATCCCGTCAGCATCGCCATCCGCCCCGACGGCAAAGAGGCTTGGGTCTCGAACCATGTCTCCGATTCGGTGAGCGTGATCGACACCGATCCGGCCAGCACGACCTATCTGCGGGTGGTCGCCACGATTCAGGCCTTCGACCTGAACACTCGGGCGACACGGTTCGACGAGCCCGTGGGTATCGCCTTCGCCAGCAACGAGAAGGCCTACGTGGCCCTCTCCTCCGAGAACGAAATCGCCGTGGTCGACGTCCCCTCGCGGCAAATCACGCGGCGGCTGTCCATTACGGCCCAGGACCCCCGCGCGATCGCCGTGCGGGGCGACCGCCTGTACGTCATCCCCTTCGAGTCGAACAACCAGTCGCAGCTTTCCGGCGGCACGGGCGAGATCGACGGTCAGCTCGTCACGTTCGACGCCCACGAACATTCGGTCGCCAACAACAACGTCTTGTCGATCGGCCACGTCACCGACATCGTCAAGCATCCGCGCGTCCCCGACCGCGATCTCTACATTTTCGATACCCGTACCGATCGGCTGATCAAGACGGTCGACACACTCGGCACCCTGCTTTACGGGCTCACGGTCGATTCGCAGGGTCGCGTCTACATCGCGCAGACCGATGCCCGCAATGAGGTGAATGGCCGCGCCGGCACACAGAAACACGGCCTGGCGGAGCTCGAGAACCGTGCGTTCCTGAACCGGATCACGCGGGTCGCGACGGCGGCGGACGGCCCCGGCGAACCCGACTTCATCGATCTCGAACCGCTGCCGCCGGAGCATCCCGCCGAGGGCATGGCCCTGGCCACGCCTTTCGCCATCGAAGTGAGCGAGGACGACGCCACGCTGGTGGCCACTGCGGCCGGGTCGGACAAGCTGTTTACCGTCGACGTGGCGAGCGGCGAGGTGCTCGGGCGTGTTGCGGTTGCGGGCGTGCCGCGGGGCATTGCCTTGGAGAACGACGACGCGGGCAAGCCGCGACAGGCCTGGGTCGCCAGCGCCGTGGCGAACACCGTCTCGCTCGTTGACCTGAGCGACGTCGCCGCGCCGAGATTGATCGACACGATCGAGCTGGTCGATCCGACCCATCCCGTCGTGAAGCGCGGCCGGCTGGCCTTCAACTCGGCCCTGGCCTCGACCACGCAGACCTTTTCCTGTGCCAGCTGCCATCCCGACGGGCACACGGACCAGTTGTTGTGGGTCCTGAAGACGCCGATCGTCACGGGCGGCAATCAGATCATGCCGCGGTCGACGATGCCGATTCGCGGACTCCGCGACACGGCGCCGTTCCACTGGGACGGCATCCCGGGCGACCCTTACGGAGGCAACAACAGCGCCAACATCCACGGCTCCGACGACCCCAACTGCGATCCGAACGATCCGGCCAGCGCCACGCGGCACCTGATCGACGGCGGCTTGGCCTCGACCATGATGGCCGTCGGCAGCGAACGCGTGAACGACGAAGGTAAGCCGGGCGAGCTCTCGGCCGCCGATCGCGATGCCATGGCCACGTTCCTGTTGGCGGTCCCCTACCCTCCCGCGCCGCGGCGGGCCTATACGAACGTCGTCTCGCCGCGGGCCGAAGAGGGTTTTCGCCTGTTCCACATCGACGGCGATCATCAGGGCAGACCAACGCCGAACGTCTGCGGCAACTGCCACCGCATGCCGTTTTTGGTCAGCACGAACACGCCCGGCACCGGCATGGAGACGCCGACCTGGCGAGGCGCCTACGATCGCTTTCTGATTCTTCCGCAGGGTCGCCTGAACATCATCGACTTCGACTTTTATCGGGCGGTTGCCGATCAGGGGATTCCCGAACGTCGCGTGTGGCAGTTTTCCTGGGCCGGCCGCAGCCGCTTCGATCCCGTCTGGGACATGGTGCTCGAGGGCAGCACCGGCTTTTCGGGTGCCTTTGCGCGTCAGGCGACGCTCGCTCGTGCCACCGCCCACGACGACCGCACGCACGACTTGCTCGACGCACTCGAGCGTGCGGCGGCCGAAGAGGCGATCGTGCTGGAGGTTGACGGCGTTTTCATCAGCGGCAAAGACGCCCCGTCGGCGGCCCTGCAATACGACGCCGAATATCGCGGCGGCCGGTACGTGGCCAAGACTGCACCGCGCGAGGCGTTCACTCGCGAGCAGCTCGTCGCTCGGGCCGCGCGCGGCGAGTTCATTGGTACCTTCACCGCCCGCCACGGAGCATTGGCCGACGTCGATCATCCCCAGCCCGGCGTTTGGACGCTCGGACCGATTGAGCAACAGCGCGGCCGACAGGAGTTCCCGATTCTGTACGCCGGCAAACGAAGCATGAAGATCAGCGGCCGGCATCTGGAAGCGAACGTGCACGTGTTCGTCGACGGGCGTCGCGTGGCCGGCAACGTCACGCGCGAAGACGACACAGAGGCAGTCGTCGTTGAGTTGGCCGAGCTGCCCTCGGTCGGCATGCACCTCTTGCAGCTGCAGAATCGCGGTGGCCAGTTCACCAACGACTTCATCTTTCACGTCACGGCGGACGAGGCGAGTGCGGCGGATCTGGTACGGCAGCTCGATGCCCCGCACAATCCGCCTGCGGAAATTCTGGCACGGGCCATTGAAGCGGGCGACTTTGAGAAGACGAAGAAGCTGCTAGCCGACGGCAAATTGCTCAATCGCCGGCGGGCCAGCGGAGGCGCGGTGCCGCTGAGTACCGCCGCGCTGCACGGCCACACGGAGATTGCCCGTTACCTGCTCGAGCAGGGTGCGGACGTTGCGGCCACCAACGAAGACGGCAACACGCCGCTGCACGTGGCGGCTTTCCTGTGCCGGAAAGAGATCGTCACCTTGCTGCTTGATCGAGGTGCGTCGACGGCCACCAAGAACGACCGGGGCGAGACGCCGATCGATGTCGTCTCGGCCGAATGGAATCAGCCGCTGGCCGACTTCTATCGAGGCATAGGCAGCCTGGTGGGGCTCGAGCTGGATCTGGACCGCATCGAGCAAACCCGACCGCAGATGGCGGAATTGCTGCGGCAGCGTGAATCGCCGCCGCAAGAGTAGCCGGGACTTCCGCCGCATCGACAGGTGGCCGGGGCGTCGCTACATTGGCGATTCCCTCCCACCCGCCAGCGGCGCCGTCCGGTGAACACTTCCCCTTCGCTTCCGCAACTTCGAGTCCTTGCGCTCGTCCTGCTCGTGGCCAGCTCGGGTGTCGGCTGCCGGCAAGCCGACAGGGCGGACGATCGGCGGTCGGCGTCAAACGTACTCCGCCTGGCCACGACGACCAGCACTCGCGACTCGGGTCTGCTCGACGTGTTGTTGCCCCCGTTCGAAGCGGAACACGATTGTCGCGTTGACGTCATCGCCGTCGGCTCCGGCAAGGCCTTGAAGCTCGGCGAGGCGGGCGACGTCGACGTGCTGATCACGCATGCCCGCGCGGCCGAAGAGGCGTTCGTCGCCGCCGGGCATGGCACGGGTCGCGAGGCGTTCATGCAGAACTACTTCACCATCGTCGGTCCGCCCGACGATCCCGCCGGCATTGCGGGAATGAATGCGGCGGCGGCCCTTGCCAAAGTTGTCGCTGCCGGCCAGGCGTTTCTTTCCCGAGGTGACCAGAGCGGTACCCACCAGCGGGAGATGGCCCTGTGGGCAGCGGTCGGCGGCCCGCCTGCGGCTTCGACCGAGCGGCGCGGCGGTTACCTCGAATCGGGTCAAGGGATGGGTCGCACCTTGCTCATGGCCGATGAGTTGCGGGCCTATGTGCTTACCGATCGCGGGACGTACCTGCGGTTCAAGGACAAAATCGAGTTGGTCCCCTTGCTCGCGGCCTCGCCCGAGTTGCTCAATCCCTACGCGGCGATTCGCGTCGATCCGGCGAAGCATGGCCGAATCAACGCCGAGCTGAGCGCGGCCCTGGTCGAGTATCTTGTTTCGGAGGGCGCTCAGCGGCGGATCGAATCCTATCGACTCGCCGGCGAACCGCTCTTCGAGCCCACGCGGCTCTCCGCCAGCTGGGGCGAAGGCCCGTCCGAGTAGGATTCACCGCGATGCAGTTTCTTTGGGAAGGCCTGGTCGAAGCGGTGCGGCTGATCGCCGCGCTCGATCCGCTCGTGCTGGCCGCTGCCTGGCGGAGCCTGTGGATCTCCTCGCTCGCCGTCGCGGTGGCGACGTTCGTGGGCGTTGTCATCGGATCGCTCCTCGCTCGGGTGCCGTTCTTCGGTCGCGGCTTGTTGGTGATCGGCTTTCGCGCCGGCATGGGCATTCCCACCGTTTTGATCGGGCTGGTTTGCTTTGCGATGTTCTCGCGTCGCGGACCGCTCGGGGCCCTCGAGCTGCTCTACACGCCTTGGGGAATCGTGGTGGGCGAGTTCCTCTTGGCGCTGCCGATCGTCGTTACCTGGACGCACGGGGCCCTGGCCGCGCTCGATCCGCGCGTCGCCGAGACCGTATGTACGCTCGGTGCCCGACCGCTGCGGCGTTGGGCGACGTATATCTCGGAGGTGCGACTGGCCATTGCCCTGGCTCTGCTGACGGCGTTCGCCCGTTGCTTCACGGAGCTTGGCATCGCCATGATGGTCGGCGGCAACATCAAGTACCGCACGCGGACGCTGTCCACGGCGACCGCCCTGGAAACCGCCCAAGGCGAGTTCGCCCGCGGCGTGGCCATGAGCCTGGTCTTACTGGTTATGGCCCTATTGCTCACGGTTGCCATTACCCTGTTGATGCGAGCGCGCGACGAAGCATGAGCCTGGCCGTTGAAATTCGCGACTTGGAGGTCCGCCGCGGCCCGGCGACGATCTGTCGCGTTGCCCATCTCGAAGTGGCGGCTGGTGAGCGGCTCGCCCTGGTCGGCGCCAACGGCAGTGGGAAGACAACCCTGCTACGAGTCGTCGCCGGCCTCGAAACGAAATTCGCCGGCGAGGTGCGGCCAACACCGTCCGCGGGCGAGGGCCTGTATGTGCATCAGTCGCCCTACCTGTTCCGCGGCACGGTGCTGTCGAACACCGCGTACGGCCTGGCGGCGCGGGGGATGGACCGCCCGCGACAGCGCGAGGTGGCCCTTCGTTGGCTGCAGCGCCTGGGCGTGGAACATCTTGCCGAACGCCGGGCGAGCTCGCTCTCGGGCGGCGAACAACGCCGGGTGGCGTTGGCCCGCGCGATGGCGGTCGAGCCATCGCTGCTCTTGCTCGACGAGCCGTTGGCGGAACTCGACGACGACGCGATCGAAAGCGTCGGCCGCGCAGTCGCAGAGCTGTCCGCGACCACCGTGGTGATCGCCTCACCGGTCCCTCTGCCCGCCGGACTGGCCACGCGGACCTTTGAACTGGAATCGCCCGCAGCGACGGCGACCAGCGCCTAGGCCAGATTCTCCAGCCGCGCCCGCGAGTCGCCAAAGCTGGCCCGCTGGACCCCGATGCGATCGAGCATCGACAGGTACAGGCTGCAGAGCGGCGTGTTCTGGCGATACTTCAAATGGCGACCCGTCGTTATTGATCCGCCGCCACGCCCGGCCAGCACCACCGGCAGGTTGTGATGGGCATGCCGATTGCCGTCGCTGATGCCACTGCCGCAGAGCACCATGCTGTTGTCGAGCAGAGTCCCCTCCCCTTCCTCGACCGCCTTCATCTTCTTGAGCAGCGCCGCGAACAGATTCATGTGGAAGCGGTTGATCTTGGCCACTTGCTCGATCTTTTGCTCGTCACGATCGTGATGGCTCAGATCGTGATGGCCGGCCCGGATGCCAATCTGCGGATAGGGTCGGTTCGAGGCCCCGTTGCCAAACATGAAGGTCACCACCCGCGTCGTATCGGTGGCCATGGCCAGTACCATCAGGTCGAGCATCAACTCGACATGCTCCGCGTAGTCGTGCGGCACGCCGACCGGAACGTCGAATTCCGGCGGAACCTCGCGCGGGTCGCCGGCTTCGGCCGCCGCGACGCGTCGTTCCACGTCGCGGACCGCTTCAAGGTACTCCGACAGCTTTCGCGTGTCGGCTCCGCCCAACTGTCGCCGCAGCGCACGGGCTTCTTCCTGTACGGCGTCGAGCACGCTGCGTCGGCGTCGCTGCGCACGAGCGGCGTCGCGCTGCTCGCCGACCATCTGCAGGTCGCCGAACAGACGCTCGAAGACGGCGCGCGGATGAATCTCCTTGGCCATCGGCATGCTCGGCGTCCGCCACGAGATGTTCGAAGAATAGGCGCAGCTATAGCCCGAATCGCAGTTGCCGGCCTGCTTGCCGCGTTCGATGCCAAGTTCGAGCGAAGCGAGCCGCGTCTGATCGCGGAGGTGTTCCGCGGCAATTTGATCGACCGACGTGGCCGCGCGAATGTTCTTGCCCTCGGTCTTGCGGAGCTGCACGCCGGTCAGAAACGTGCCGGTCGAACGGGCATGGTCGCCTGGTCCGTCGCCGTTGGAGCGAGCCTTGTCGTGCGCCAAGCCGGAGAGCACGAGCAGGTCGCCTTGGTGCGGGGCGAGCGGCTCGAGCGAAGCGGGCAGCGTGAAGCTCTCGCCGACCTCCTTGGGCGTCCAGTGTTCCATGATCGCGCCGTTGGGCAGGTAGAGGAACGCCGTGCGCAACGGGGGCGAACCGCTTGTCGCCGCGGCGGCGCCTGCCTCGCCCTCAGGCGTGGCGGCCCACAAGCTCTGCGGACCCATCGCCTCCAAGAGCGGCAAGGCCAGCGTCGCGCCCAGGCCACGCAGCACGGTTCGTCGGGAAATTTCTGAACGTCTACTCATGAGATTCCTCGGTCGATTCTTCTTCCTGAAGCGGGCGTTCGTCCGCCGTCGCGCGCCGTCGGTATTGAAAGGGGTAGCTTTGGACAATGCCGTCGACCAGCGCCGAAAAACGATACCCTTCCGCCGCGGCCTGGGCGACGATCGCGTCGACCGCACAGGCGTCGTACGGTTCCAATCCACGTCCGAGGGCGAAGGTGAGCATTGCCTCGGTCAAACACTCGACAAACTCTTGTTTCCGCTCAAGCAGAATCCGCTTCAGTCCGCCCGGTCCCTCGAACTGCGTGCCGTCGGGCAATTCTGCCGAGGCATCGATCGGACGGCCGCGCTCGTCTTGGCGCCATCGTCCCACGGCGTCGTAGTTCTCGAGCGAAAAGCCGAGCGGGTCCATCCGCAGATGACACGACGCGCAACTCGCGTCGGCGGTATGGCGGGCCAGCCGCTCGCGCAGCGAAAGCGACTTGCCGGCCGCCCGATTGTCGGCCGCTTCGTCGAGCGCGGGAACGTCCGCGGGCGGCTCGCTGGTCACGCCGAGCAGTTGTTCCAATATCCACTTGCCACGCTTTACCGGACTGGTGCGCGAAGGGTTCGAGGTGAGCGTCAACACCGCCGCGGTCATCAGCACACCGCCGCGGTTTCCGTCCGTAAGATCGACTTGTCGCAGCGCCTCGCCGTCGACGTCGTCCCAGCCGTAGTGCCGGGCCAGCCGCTCGTTGACGAACGTGTAATCGGCGTCGATCAGATCGATCACGCTCTTGTCCTCGCGCATCACCGACTCGAACAGAGCGGTCGCCTCTCCGTACATCGCCGAGCGGAGTTCTTCGTCGAAGGAAAACTGCTCCGTATCGGGGGCGACTTCGTCCAGCCTCCGCAATTGCAACCACTGGCCGGCAAAGTTGTCGACCAGCCGGCGGGCCTTCGGCGAACGCAGCATCCGCCGCACCTCGGCTCGCAACACCTCCGGCTCGTGCAGATCGCCCTTGGCGGCTCGCTCGCGGAGGGCCTCGTCGGGCAGCGATGACCAAAGGAAGTAGGAGAGCCGGCTAGCCAGCTCGTGATTGTCGATCCGATACACTTCGCCCGGCCGAGCTCGTGGCGGGTCACGCTCGATGCGGAAAAGGAACTGCGGCGAGACCAACACGGCCGACAGCGCCACTTGAACGGCCGTCTCGTGATTGTCGCCGTCGGCGGTCGCTTTGTCGTATAGGCTCAGCAGACGTACCCGTTCGCCGATTTCCAGCGGTCGGCGAAAGGCCCGCGTGGCAAACCGGGCGAGGATCTCTTCGGCGGCGCGTCGTTGGGCAATCTTGCGTGCGGCGGCCTGCTGTGCGACGTCCGCGTTCCGACGTTTCTCTTTTTGCTGCGCACCTGTGGGCTCGGCGACGCTGAGGAACTCACCCGGGCTGACGAAGAAGATCTGCCGATGCGACTCGGGCAAATCGACCTCGCCTGCGTCGAGCGGTCCGACCACCTCGATCGCGGAGATGTGCAAGTTGCGATCGCCGCGGCGGTCGGCTTCCGGACTCCAATAGTCGTTCAGATACTCGGCAGCGACACGATGGCGACCCGCGGTCAACTCGACGACGACTTCCGACTTCTGGGCGTTGTTGCGTTTCGTGCGCACGCCGTACTCACCGTGCGACTGTTGATCGATCGTGATCTCCATGCGGGTCACGTCGGGTCCGGCCTGTTGACCCCAGGCCCACACTCGTACGGCATACTTGCCCGCCCGAGCGACATCGAAGAAGACGAACAGCTCGCCCTCTTCGGTGAGCCAGCCTGGCTCCGCCTGCATGACGGGCGTGCGGAGCAGGTCCTCGGGCGCGAAGTACTGCATGCGAGGTTCGATCGTGGTTTCCGTGACGATCGCCTCGTCGAGAATCCGCTCGGCGGCGTTCAGGTATTTTTCCAGGAGCAGCGGCGGCATCGAAAGCACGTCGCCGATGTTGTCGAAACCGTAACCGATGTCGTCGGTCGGAAAGTCGTCGTCGACCTCGTAGTCGATCCCCACCAAGTCGAGGATCGTGTAGCGATACTCGTGACGGCTCAGTCGGCGAATCGTGACCCGACCGGGGTCGGGCTCGCCGCGGCAGACCAACGTTCGCGTCAGCCGCTCGACGGCTTCGACCGCGGCGCGTCTCTCCGACTCCGCAGGCTGCTCCGCCTCGCCGGGCGGCATGTGTCCGCTAGCCAGCGCGTTGGCGACCGCGGTCCAGGTGTCGAGCGTGGCCAGGGCGGCGCCGTCTTCGAGCGGGCCTTGCTCGCCGAGTGTCTGCTTGAGCACGACCTCGAAGGCGAGGCCCGCTTCGGCGTCGTCGCCCGCGTGACAATCCAGGCAGTAGTTGCCCACCACCGCGCGAAGCTGCGTTGCGTCGTTCTGGCCGAAGGTGGGCGTGCTCTGGCCTTGCCCCGTCTGTTCTTGCCCCGTCTGTTCTTGCCCCTTGCGATTCTCGGCTCTGACCGACTGCGTGCTCGTGGTGGCCGTGGCCAAGAGGGCCAGTCCGACGACACCCAAGAGGGCGCGTGTCGCGAGCCAGCGATATTGGGGGGCGAGCAGGTCCATGCGGACGAACTGACAGGCAGGCGCGGGGGCGGTGATCGTTGGCGGGACGTGTGGGCGAGGCGTTCGCGAGCCGTCTCCGCCCGAGTCGGCTCATGGCGATCGCAATCCCGATCACGTGGCCGACAGGATACCGGAATGCCGCACTAAGGACAAGTGAATTAAGGAGATGGGAAGCGGCGGCGGTATTCTCTCGATTATAGTTGTGGCCCGTCGGTGCGCTCCGTGACCGACCTCGCCGAAGCGACGTTTGGCGCAGCGGGTCGGCCGGTAGCGATCGTAGCAATAGCGCGGGCGATCGAGAGGAGCAACGAAGCCCGGGCCAACCCTCAGACGGGTTCTCCCAGGCGCGAAGATGGCCATGCCCGAGGGCGGCTCGCGCCGTTTAGCGACGCACGTAGATGCCGCTCGCTGCGATCACGAGATTCCCCAGCGTGTCGACTTCACCGCGACCGGTGACGACGACGAGCTGTTTCTCTTCCAGCTCGAAGAGCTTGCGGGCATCGATGCCAATCACGCGACCTTGTTCATCCTGAAACTTGACGATCGCGCGGGCCACGTCGGCTTCCGCCTGGGAACAGAAGGGACAAGTCGAAGGATCGTGACCTTCGGCGTCGTGATCGTGCGCGTGCGCCGCGGAAGCCTCGGAATCGTCGTCGAGATCTTCATCCGAGAAGCCAAGCAGCGCGACCTCGGACACGATGAACTGCGCTTCGCCGTCGCTCCAAGGAGCGCTGCTGCCGGCACCGATCTGGCCGAGCACGACGATGTCTTGCGGATCGGTTACCGACTCCTTCGCCTCGGCGACGCTCATCTTCTCGGCCGGTTCCTCCGTGAGCAGAAATGCATCGCGACGGGCCGCCAACTCGGCGGGGTCGATGCTGCCTTGGCAGCCGACGGCCGGGATGATCAGACCGACGGCGAGCAGGCCCAGCGCGATGGGCAGACGGAAGCGAAAGCGGCGCATGAGAAGATCTCCTCGAAAGACAAAAGCAAGCGTGAACAGCTTAGGCATCGGGTTCCGACTCGAATTCGCCAGCCGGGCCTTTTAGATGCACGGGCTGGAATCCGGCGTCCAGAACGGCTTGCCAAAGGGCCTTGGGCGAAAGGGATTGATTCTGCTGCGGCACGACGAGGGCCTTGTTGGCCTTTACGCTCGCCCGCACCTCGAGCACGCCGGGCACGAGATAGAGCTTGGCGGCGATCTTCTTGGCACAGTGCTTACAGTGCATGTCGTCGACGGTGATTGTGGTGCTGCGCTCGGGGAGCTCCGCGGCGATTGTGGTGCTGCCCTCGGCAAGCTCGGCGGCGAGCGACGCCGCGGGTCCTGCGACGGCCAAAGCGGCGAGCAACGTCGGAACCAGGGCAAGGACAGAGAGTCGGGTTTTCATGGGTTGCGACCTGTTCGTGGTAAACGGAGAAATTATAGCAAGTTACGGGATATTGATGTCTTGAGCGGTACGTTGGGCTGCCCTAGATATCGGTTGGCTCGCGCGGCGAATTGAGGTTGGATTGGCCAGCCCCCACGCCGACGTGAAGCACCTCACCTTCTAGACTGCTACGCACGTCGCTAGCGAAGGTTCGCTGGCACCGCTGGCTGCTGCGAGGGGGCAAGGCGTCGCTAGTCCGCATGTGGGTGCGATTCGCGGCATTCGCGCCCCGCGCGATTCTTGCTAGTGGTCATGCTCCTCGTGGTTATCGTGATCTTCATGGCCATGGTCGTGGTGATCATTGTGGCCGCCGTCATCGCCGTCATCGCCGGCCTCGCCCTGATCGTCGTGGTCGTCGTGGGCTTCGTGCTGTCCGTGACCGCCATGGTGGTGGTCGTGATCGTGGCTGTGGGTGCTTTCGATCGCCGCGGCGAGCACGACGCCCAGCAGCAGGGCCGCCGAGAGCTTGCCCCGGTCGTGGGCGTGAAACTGCACCTCCGGGAGCAGGTCGCCGAGGGCGATGCAGATGAAGAACCCGCCGGAAAAGGCCAATGCGGCCCCGATGATCGTGTCCGTATAGGTCGAGGAACTGGCCGCAATACCGAACGAAAATAGCGATGCCCCCAGCGGACACATCAGGGCAAAGGCGAAGTTCACCAGGCGGCGACTCGCTTCGGGCCAGCCGCCAGCCCGCATCAGGGCCGTAATCGACAGGGCGTCGAGCGGCTTGTGCAGCAGCACCGCCAGAAAGACGCCAAAGGCCAACAGGGCCAGGGAGCCCGCTTCATGGGCCGCGGCCTGCACCGCGGCGGCCAGCACGACCCCGTCGAGCAACGTATGCAGGGCCAGACCGAAGAAGGTGCCGACCCAGCTGAGGCGATGGTGGGTCACGGCGACCTCGCCACCATAATCGTGTCCGTGACCGTGCGCACCCGCATGGGGATGGCCGTGGGAGTGGTGTGCGTGTCCCGCGTGATCATGGTCTCCGGGTTCGTGAGCCGGGTGGATTGGCTCCGGCGAATCAGGGTCTTCATAGTGATGGACGTGAAACAGCCGCAGCAGAAAGAACATCAGCAGCAGGCCGACCAGCATCCAGGCGGCAACACTGACGGGCGACGGCAGATATTCGGCCGAATGAGGCAGGAAATGCAGGAAGGCGATCCCCAGCATCAGGCCCGAGACGAAGCTCATGGCCAGCTGGAGCCGCAAATGCGTCAGCCGGATCCAACTCGGCAATGCCCCGCCCGCCAGCGAACCGGCGACGATGATCAGGCAGTAGAGTGCAAGCAGGAAGTTGGGGGACACGAAAGACGACTCAGTTAGTGGTGCGCCTCGAAAATCGGCCAGGTCCGGCCGAGTCGTGGACGAGTGGCGAGCTCCGAGCAACGTGGCGGAGTTGGATGGATGGGCAACTCATGATAAGGAATTGCAGTTGTAATGCAATCCATTTCTCTGTAACGCTTTGCGTGCAATTCCGATTGACGCGGTCCCGGTCCGACGTCATAATTTAAACAGTCAATGAATTCATGAAATGATTGACTGATTTTTCCCTTGGACCTGCTTGTTGCTGAAGTGATGACGGAACTGACGCCCCAGTGCGAAACCGACGATCATGCCCCCGCGGCCCGCAGCTTCGACCCGGTCGCCTGCGACCGGGCTGCGGCGATCTTTCGGGCCCTGGGCGATCCCAATCGACTGCACATTTTGATCCTCTTGCGGCAGGGTCCGATGTGTGTGACGGCCATCGCCGACGAGCTCGACGACAACCTGTCGGCCGTATCGCAGCGACTGAAGCTGCTACGGAGCGAGCGAATCGTCGTCACCCGACGCGAAGGTAAACACGTGTTTTATGCGCTTACCGACGACTGCATTGTCGAACTGATTGACCATGCCCTGGCCCACGGCTCGGAATCGCTGACCCCGAAACCGCCGCGCTAGTCTCGAGCGCGTCGTGAAATCGAACCACACCTAACCGTTAGACACTCAACCCTTTAGGAGACCATCGAATGGCTCATACTCACGAGAATCACGACCACCAACACGGCGCCGGCTGCGGGCACACGCCCGTCGAGCACGACGGTCACGTCGACTACCTGCATGACGGTCATTTGCACCACCAGTGTGAAGACGGCACGGTCGAGGAGCACACGATCGCCGTGAGCGATCAGAACCCGGTTAAGTGCACGCCTGATCATTCCTGTGGGCATCACGACGCCGACCATGTCCACGGTCCTGGTTGCGGGCACGAGGCGGTACCGCATGGCGATCACGTCGACTACCTGGTTGACGGTCACCTGCACCATCCGCATGATGGTCACTGCGATGACCATGGTCCGATCAACGTCGTGAAGTCGGAATAACGCGGACCACGGATGCGGGAACCGGTTGCTCGGGAATCGCCGGTTTCCACGGATCCGCAGTCAAATCGTGTGGTCGTCGCCCGGCGGTCCCATCATGGCGGCGGCCACGAACGGAAAGGATGCGATCGGATGGCCGATACTGACGAATCGACACTGACGGTGGAGGATGCGCGCGAGCGGCTCCGCGGCGCGGGCTTACGGAGCACGTCTTGCCGCGTGGCCGTGCTGCAGCACCTGGCCAGTGTCGGGATGCCGGCGTCGCATGCCGAGGTCTCCGATCAGCTGGTGCCGTCCGGATTCGACAAGACGACCATCTATCGGAGCCTCATCGAATTGGCCGAGGTCGGGATCGCCGCGCGGCTCGATCTGGGCGACCACGTTTGGCGATTCGAACTGCTGCGCGAAGGTCACAAGCAGCACGTCGAACATCCGCACTTCGTCTGCAACTCGTGCGGCAAGGTCGAGTGCCTGCCCGACTTGAACATCGAGTTCTCACAGTCGACCGCAGCGATGAAGGAATCGTTTGGCGAGGTGCACGAAGTGTTGCTCAAGGGCACCTGCGCCGCCTGCGAATGAGTTCGCAAGGTTACTCGTCCTCGATCCACTCTTGGCCGCGTGGTCGCCGCGGTCCTTCGTCGAAGAATCGCTGCCCCCTGCCGATGCGATTGTAATCGCCCACGTCGGCCCGCGCTGCCTCGGCCACCTGCAGAAGTCGCGCGACCACGTCGGGATGTTCTGAGGCCACGTCCTCGGTCTCGGCCAGATTGGCCTCCAGGTCAAACAGCAGCGGCTCGTCGAGCGTGACGTCGTCGACCGGCTCGATGTTGTGATTGGGAGCAAAACCCCCGAGCCACGGTCGCTCGGCCGGCCGCGGCAGGTGCAACTTCCACTTGCCCTGACGCACCGCCTGCAGATGCGTGCGCAGGTAATAGTAATACGTCTTGTCGGGCGTTGCCTTGTCGAACTCGCCCCGCAGCAGGTGCGAGATGTCCTCGCCGTCGATCTGGCGATCTTGCGGCGCCGCGGCGCCGGCCAAGGCGGCCAGCGTCGGCAGCATGTCCATCGTCGTGGCAATCTCGTCGCACTCGGTGCCGGGCTCGATGCGCCCGGGGGCCCAGAAGATGGTCGGCACCCGCACGCCCCCTTCCCAGGTCGAGACCTTGCCACTGCGCAAGGGGCCGGCCGAGCCGCCCTGATCGGTCGGCAGGGAACCGTCCTTACGGCCCTTGTTTTTGATCAGCCACGGCCCATTATCGGAGGTGAACAGGACGTACGTCTTGCGTTCGAGCTTCAGCTCGCGGAGCTTGTCCAGAATGCGGCCGGCGCTGTGGTCGATCTCCTCGATCACATCGCCGTACAGGCCGCGCTCGCTCTGGCCGCGAAACTTTTCGGAGGCCCCCAGCTCGGTGTGCGGCATCGTATGCGGCAGATAGACGAAGAACGGCCGATCGCGATTCTCTTCGATGAAGGCCAGCACCTCGTCGGTGTAACGCTGGGTCAACAGATTCATGTCGGCCCGTTCTTCGATCCGCTCCTCGTTGCGATACAGATCGACGATGAAGTCGTTGCTCGTGGGCGTTCCGAAGAAATAATTGAAGCCCTGACGCGTGGGCAGGAGTTCGGTGAGAAAGTTGCGCTGGCTGTGGGTCGCCAGGTCCCACTTGCCAAAGGCCGCGCTCACGTAGCCGCGCTCCCGAAGCACTTCGGCGATTGTGATCTCCCGGGTGTGCAGAATCGGGTGTTCGTTCTTGATGTTGTCGACCTCGGCCACCCGCATCGGATAGCAACCGGTCATCAGGGCCGCCCGCGAAGGGCCGCAGATCGGCTGCGCGTAGAAGCTGGTGAATCGCATCCCTTCCTGGGCCATGCGATCGAGCCGCGGCGTGCGGATGCCCTGGGCACCGAAGCACGCCAGGTCGGCGTAGCCCATGTCGTCGGCGAGGATGATCACGAAGTTGGGCCGCTCGTCCGCGGGCAATTCCGTCGCGAACGAGCCCGAGAACGCGATGAGGAGCAGGACGAGCGTGGCGAGTCTGCGCAGCCAAAGCCCGTCGCTTGAACGACGGCCA
>QQVP01000057.1 GCA_003389215.1 Planctomycetota bacterium
GGGCGCGATTATAGGAAAGCCCCGCGAGGGCTCCTAGAGCGAATCGCGGGCCGCAGAACGGGACGCTGCAGCAGCGGCGACCTACAGCGGCAGATCGTCCGTGTCGAGCAGGTTGTCGTACGCATCGGGTCCCGGCGTGCTATCGTCCCCGTCGTCCGCCTCCGCGTCGCCGGCGTCGCCGTCGTCCGCATCGCCGTCCTGCTCAGTGGCAAACTCGGTTTGCAGAATCCCCGCAAACCCGGCGGCGATCTTCTCGCTTAGCGGAATCGAGTCCATCTCGCCCGCCAGCGCGACGCGGGGACATTCGAGACTCATCAACAGCACCGCCGACCCCTCGTCGTTCTCGAACCGCAAAGCGTACGTCCAGATCGGCTCGCACGTGTTCTTGGACTCGGGCTCCCAGTCGTAGCTGGCGTTGTTCGTCAGCGAGTTGCAGGCGTTCATAAAGCCCGGCGCGGTAAAGTCACCCTTGTCGACGACCAGCTTGTCGTCGGTCACCACATAGGAGTTGCCGGCGAACTCGATGCGCGGTCGCATCTCGTTGGTGACTCCGTCGTCGAGCCGCAGCACCAGAGCCATCACCGTCTCAGGATCGCTGATCACGCGAATCGCCTCGGTGCCGAAGAACTCGGCCACGCGCCGTGTACGCTGGTAGGTGAACCACCAGCCAAAACCGGCCAACGCCACTGCGAACAGCAGGACCACCACCACGATCGGCTTTCCGCTTCGTGGGCGGAGGTCCTGCGGCTGCCCGCTGTCTACGGATTGTCCACCCGTTTCCATCGCGTCGGTCTTCGTGGGCTTGTCGTTCGCGGTTCGTGGTTCGAAAGTGCGGCGGACACTTGCCCGGGGCACGAAAGGGGCTGGCCCACTTTTGTCGTCTCGCCAGGGCATAGTATACTGCCCGAGCACCCCCGGTGGCGACGCCGCAGGTGTGGGTCGTCACGGGTGTGGGTGTTCACGGTCGTGGGTCTTCACGGTGGCTCATCGGCCTGGCATGGTCCGCGGCGCCGCATCGTGACGGCCCCGAGGGCGTTTTCGACGAGCGGAATTTCGGCCGACGTTAGTAGTAAAGAACGAAACTCATGGCGGACAAGTTCGATCCCTATCGCGAAGCCCTGGTGCTGGAAGAAGAGACGATCTGGCCGGAAGCGTTCGACGAGGTCGAGCCGGAGGAGCGCGCTCGCGTCGCGCGGATCCTGCACGCCGAGCCGGCGGAAGCGACCGAGCTCGAGTACATCCGTACGCACACCGGTTTCTGTCGGCGCATCACCGTCAGCGAGGCCGACCTGGCCCGTGCCCGCGAGTCCGCCTCGTCTTAGCTCGCGGTTTGGGTGCTCGCGGCTTGGGCCCGAGCGCGATCGTACGCCTCCCGCCGGGCGAACTGGCGGCGCGTCGTGGCCGCGATGGCAGCGTGAGCGAGGAACAGCAGCGTGACCGCCGCTTCTGAAATTGTTCGCGTCGAGTTGGGTTCGCGTAGTTACGAAATCCATATCGGCACCGGTTCGCTCCCGCAATTGGGAACCCAGCTCGCCATGACCGGAGCGGCGCAGCACGTCGTCCTCATTACGGACGAACACGTCGAACGGCCCCACGCCGAAACGGTCGCTGCCAGTCTGGCGGACGTCGACATCGAGACCGACCTGGTCGTGGTGCCGGCCGGCGAGACCAGCAAGTCGATCGACGTGGCCGTCGATCTGTGGACGAAGCTCGTCGAACTGGAAACCGATCGTCGCACCCGGCTGATTGCCGTTGGCGGCGGGGTGATCGGCGATTTGGCCGGCTTTGTCGCGGCCACGTTTGCCCGCGGCATTTCACTCATTCAGGTTCCAACCACGCTGTTGGCCCAGGTCGATTCGTCGGTCGGCGGTAAGGTCGGCATCAACCTGCCGCTGGCCAAGAACATCGTGGGCGCATTCTGGCAGCCGGAATTCGTCTGGATCGACACGGCCGTGCTCGCCACGCTGCCCGAGCGCGAATATCGGGCCGGACTGGCCGAGGTCGTCAAGTACGGCGTCATCCACGACAAGTCGTTCTTTGCTCTCTTGGAAGAATCGATCGACGCGCTCAACGCCCACGACGACGCGGTCCTGCGCACGATCGTCTCCCGCTGCTGCCAGATCAAGGCCGACGTCGTCGCCCAGGACGAAAAGGAAACCAGCGGGCTGCGGGCCACGCTCAACTACGGACACACCTTTGCCCACGCCATCGAACAGGTGGCCGGCTACGGGGAGATTCTGCACGGGGAAGCCGTGGCGATGGGCATGATCTGCGCCTCGCGACTGGCCGAGACGATGGGCCGCATCGATGCCGCCGTGACCGAACGGCAACAGCGCTTGCTCGCGGCGTTGGAGTTGCCCACAGAGATGCCGTCGCTCGACGCCGAAGAACTCATCGCCGCCATGCAGCGCGATAAGAAGGTGGCCGCCGGCCGGCTCCGCTTCATCTTGCCCGATCGTCTCGGTCATGTAGAGCTGGTCGAGGACGTGCCGCCGCAGTACGTCGAAGGGGTGCTCGGCTAGACGCAGGAGGGCTCGGGGTGCACGACTTACCAACGACTGGGGTTGAAGCAGGCCAACCGTCCACCGATTGCGACGCCGCCCGCGCCGATTGGCTGCGACTCTCCTTGGTGGCCGGCATCGGCCCCCGCCATTTGCGGCAACTGCTCGACCACTTCGAAACGGCCGCCGCCGTGCTCGACGCGTCGCGGACCGAGTTGCAGCGCGTACCCGGCATCGGACCGAAGCTCAGCCGTGCGATTGCCGAAGCCCGCGAGTCGATCGACGCGACGGCCGAGTTGGAACTCTGTCGGACGAACCACATCGACCTCGTCACACTCACCGACGCGAGCTATCCGCGAATGCTCCGCGAGCTCGCCGATCCACCTCCGATGCTATTCGTGCGTGGCCACCTCTCGAGCGCAGACTTGCTGGCGGTGGCGATCGTCGGCTCCCGCCACTGCACACCATACGGCCGCGCGCAGGCGCGGCGACTGGCGGCGGGGTTGGCCCGTGCCGGACTGACGGTCGTGAGCGGTCTGGCCCGCGGCATCGACGCCGAGGCCCATCGCGGGGCGCTCGAAGGCGGCGGACGCACCTTGGCGATCCTCGGCGGCGGGCTCTTGAAGTTGTTTCCGCCCGAGCACGCCGAGCTGGCCGCGGAAGTCGCCCAGCACGGCGCCGTCGTCAGCGAGTTTCCGCCGCGGATGGAGCCCCAGCCAGGCTATTTTCCGCAGCGAAATCGCGTGATCAGCGGGCTGAGTCTCGGTACGATTGTGGTCGAGGCCTCGGAGAGGAGCGGAGCGTTGATCACGGCCCGGCACGCCTACGAGCAGAATCGCGAGGTGTTCGCGGTGCCCGGGCCGGTCGACAGTCGTGCTTCACGCGGACCGCACGCCTTGATTCGCGACGGGGCCCGATTGGTGGCCACGGTCGACGACGTGCTCGAGGAGCTCGGTCCCTTGGTCGAAGCGGTGCCGACCGGTGACGGGCTCGAGGTGCATCGTCCGGCCGAGCTGCAGCTCAACGACACGGAGCGGGCCGTGCTGGCGGCGGTCGGCACTCAGGCAACGGCAATCGACACGGTGGCAGCGGAGAGCGGCTTGCCTTTGCCGCGGGTGTTGGCGACCTTGAGCGTGCTCGAATCGCGACGCGTGGTTCGCCGCCTCAGCGGCCAGGCCGTGGTGCGGGTGTAGGGACCAGCTAGGTCCGCTGAACGGGGTGGATTCTCCACACAGCCTTCAATGAAGTCGTCTCGCCCAATAGACTGACGGAACCAGAAACTGTCCAGCAGCCCGGCCAGGCGGAACGGCAGCTCTCGGACGGAGAACCACGGATGACCACCGCGCCGAACTATCTCAATCCCGAAGTGCCCGCCGACCTGCCCCGCCACACGGTGCCGGTCATCGACGCCACGGCCGAGTCGGTCGAAGGCTACGGACGCATCTTCCGCAATCCGGAAGAGATCGACATCGAAATCGTCCGCTGGCCGCCGCAGGGGTGGCGGCCCGTCGATCCCGACTCGGGCGACGAGGGCGGCACGACCGAAGGGACCTTCTTCTGCGAGTGGCAGGGCGACGTCCTCTTCGGCAAGAACGAGGCGGTCGGCGGTCACTACATTCTGGGCTATGGCGAAGAGCCGACCGCGGCCGACGAGAGTCACACCCGCGACCCCGAGCGGGTGCTCATCTGGCATTCAAATTACCATCCCGACGGTGGGCAGCTCTTCTTTCCGCTCGACCAGCAAACCTACTACGTGCCGGCCGCCCTGCCGGGCGACGACGTGAAGCCGGAAGATTACGTCTGCTTTCGCGTGCCGGGCGACGTGGGCCTCTATATCCATCCCAACATCTGGCACGACGGCGTCTTTCCCCGCCGGGGCAGTCAGCGATTCTTCGGCCGCCAGGGACGAGTCCACGCCCGGGTGTCGGTCGACTTTCCGCGTGAGTTTGGCTGCCTGCTGGAGGTGCCGCTAGACTAGAGGAACACGGTCCACACGAACTTCGGATGCGGGCAAATCATGGTTTCGATTAGCAGTTTCATTTCCGGCTTGGGCGTGGGCATCTGGGTGAGTTGGCTCATGCTGGCGTTCGTGCTTCCAGAGCTAACACCAGCGGCGCATTTGGCGCTCCTGGCGTTTGGTATCGCCGTCGCCGTGTTTCCGTTGTGGGTACCGCGGCGCCAACCGCATCATTCCCCGGGTGGCTAGGCGTACGGATGGTCGCGCGAGACTTGGGTGCGGAATCTGCGGATTCGCTCCTGAATGGTAGTCATGGGTAGCTTAGAATTCGTTGCGACGATCTGCGGAACGGAAGAGAGTGAATTCGGCTTGGTCGCGGGAATTGCGACCGAGAATTCTGCGACCTATCTCCTTTTCCAGCGCAACCAAACTGCTGGCAACGATGAAGACGATGGAATCTATGTCGAACTCAACGATCAGATTAACAGTGGCTACAACTGGATCGAAAATTGCACCGTTTGTCGCGAGTATTTGAAGGTGACGTTCATCGAGCCGATCGACCCCCAGAAGAAGTATGATCAGGTGGTAGCCAGCATGAGCATGCCTTGGGAGGCGCGCGAGCGATTCGTCGCCGTACTCAAGCGAATCTTCGTGGGTTTCGAAGGACTATTGAACGTTGCGGGTGAATAGCGTTTACGACCGCGCACGATCGGGTGTTAGATGACCGCCTCGAACCCCTACCAGTCGCCCGTCGATGCCGCCCCGCTGCGGGCCAAGCCGGTGCGGGTCATCTCGCCGCTGACCGGCGTGCTGTTCGGCGTCGCCTTGACGTTCTTCGGCTTCGCGGCCCTGGGCGTGTTTGGGCTGATCAGCGTCGGCTTCTGGACGTCGTCTAACGCCTTCGGGCCACGAATGCTCTTCTTCGAGCTCGCCGCCACGACGTTCATTTGTTTCTTCTTTGGGGTCATGGCGCTGCTGGCGGCCTATCGCCAATTCTGCCGCCGCCGGGCCGCGGCAATTCGGGCGGAGGCGAAGATGGCTCAAATTCGCCTCAAGTCGCGATGACCATGCACCACGCGAGAGATCTCGACGCCGTCATCAACGGGGCGGAAGAAAATGACGTAGTTGCCGACGCTGAAGCTGCGACAGCCTGCGACACCGAATCCGGATCGGCTCTCACCCAGTTCCGGCTGCGTTGCGATCAACGAACACTTCTCGCGAATCGTCCGTAGCCAGCGACGTGCCGCCTCCGGTTTGTCGCGCGCAATGAACGCCGCGATCTCCAGCAAGTCTTCCTCCGCGGCCGGAGAATAGATGACGCTCGGCATCAGTTCGCGCCGTTCTCGCCTTCCTCAATCTGACGAATCCGCTCGTCCACCCGAGCGTAAACCTCGTCAGCCGGGATGCCGCGACCGGCGTCGAGCTGTTCGAAGCCGGCCTGAACCTCTTGGCGAAGCGCTTCGCGTGCCTGTAGGAGCCGCAGCCCCTCGGCAACGACTTCGTCCTTCGAGAGATACCGACGCTCGGCGATCAAGCGATCGACAAAGGGCACCAGATCTTGGGGAATGTCCGTACTCATGTGGGCCACCCTACTACGTCTGTGTCAACCTGTTACGTCGGGGCGTGCCCGGCCGCACGGCTCCCGTGCAGTGCCAGTGATGCACTGGTTTATTCTACGCGCGAATCTCTGCTAACATCAAGCAAAGATGGATGCCAGGCGCATCGTCAGGCGGCTTCCCGCAAGTCGCGTCGGTGTCCCTCTTGTGACCCAGCCAGGCCCCTGCACCGACAAGTCCCAGCGACCACAAGTCCCTGCGCCCACAAGCCCATGTCTCCACAAGATCGTCGCGATTTTCTCAAGCGTTCGGCCGCTGGCGTGGCCGGTAGCACCTTGCTGGGTGGCCTTGCCTCGGCCGCGAAGGAGCCCGCCGCCGGCGCGCACGACGAGCCCCTGCCACCGCACGTCGCCACCGAGTTGCCGGGCGTGCACGCCTACGCCGAGAAGAGTATCGCCGCCGGCGAGGCGATTCACTTTCGCGTCAGCAGTACCCTGCCCTATCGCTTCGAGGTCGTTCGCCTGGCCGGTGAAGTCGATGACGATGCGAGCGACGAGGTGCTGGTCACCCAGACGGTGACTCGTCCCGACGCCCATCCGGTTCATCTCGGCTCCTACGTGCATGTCGAGCGAGCCTTGCCGGCCGAGGAGAAACTGGCGGCGGTGACACTCGAATGCTGGGTGCGGGTGTGGCGCGATCGCGGGCGACAGGGCATTCTCACACAGTACGACAGCGAGTCGGCCGGTATCGGGTTGTTCGTCGGCGAGCAAGGCGAAGTGCAGGTCGCCCTGGGCGATGGCACCGCCGAGCGCGACGAGCAGCTCGTTTTCTTTCCGGGCGTGAAGTTCGGTAAGCGCTCGTGGCAGCACGTCGTGGCCACCTGGGACGGCAAGACGGTCACACTCTATCTCGATGGACGCGTGGCCGGACGGCGGAGTCACGCAGGCCTCGTGCGACCCGGCCGGGCACCCTTGCGACTGGCCGCCTTCGGCGAGAAGGGCCTGGCCACGGGCATGCTCGACGGCGACCTGGCGATGCCGGTTCTGTACGATCGCGCCCTCAGCGAAGCGGAAGTCGCCGAGCGCACCAAGCAGCGGGGCCTCGTGCCGGCCACGGGCGACGGCGTGCTGGCCTGTTGGCCGCTCCGCGAAGAAGACGGCGAGACGATTGCCGACGTCGGCGGCGCGGAGCGCGGCGGGCGGATCATCAACCACGCGACCTGGATGATCGGCGGGCCGAGCTTTCCCATCCATTGGGTCGGCCGCTACGACGCCGGCTACGATCCGACGCGCGACGGCCAGCGCGGACATGCCCTGCGATTCTGCTCCGACGATCTGTTCGACTGTCGCTGGCCGGTGGTCCACACCATGCAGATCCCCGAGACGGCCTCCAGCGGGGTCTATGTGGGCCGCTTCATCTACGACATCGGTGGCGAAGAGATGCGGTATTTCGTCACGTTCATTGTGCGGCGGCCCGAGAGCCGGCCGCAGGCGCCGATCTTGATGATCTGCAGCACGAACACCTGGCTGGCCTACAACTGCACGCCGTTTTCGGGGCCGGTGCGGGCCGGCCTGCACTGGGGTGCCAAGGGCGTCGAAGGCATGCCGCACTTCTGCTGCTATGCCAATCATCGCGCGGGCCAGCCGACGTACTACCTGGGTCGACGCGTGCCGTGGCCCGGCGCGGGGCCCGAGGATCTGTTCAGTCCGCCCGAGGTGAACTACAGCCACTTGATGCGGGGCGAGTTGTTCACCCACCGCTGGCTCGACGGCGTCTACGACGACACGGCCCGTTACGAATACGACGTGGTGGGACAGGAAGACATCGATCGCGATCCGGAGTTGCTCAAGGGCTACAAGACGATCATCGTCAACGGCCACAGCGAATACTGGTCGACGCGCGAGATCGAGGGCATCGACAAGTATTTGAGCGAAGGTGGCACCGCGATCATCATGTCGGGCAACACCATGTTCTGGCGGGTGTCGTTCAACGACGACTACTCCGTGATGGAATGTCGCAAATACGATCCGCGGATCGGCGGTCGCGGCGGCGCGATGATCGGCGAGCTCTATCACAGCGACGACAAGAAACGCGGCAGCCTGATTCGCGAGGCGGGCTATCCCGAGTTCGAGTACATCGGGCTCTCCTGCATCGGCTGGGACCGGCTCGATCGGGCCATCGACTACGGTGTCTATTACACCGAAACGCCCGACCACTTCCTCTTCAACGAGCCGGAGAAGGTCGGCCTGAAGAAGGACGAGACCTTCGGTCACGCCCCGGGCGGAGGTTTGCCGCGCGCCGTCGGCCACGAGTGGGACGTGCGGTTGCCGACTTTGAAGAAGGTGACCCATCACATCCCGCAGGGCGCTCGCCTGCCCGATCGCGAGCCCGAGGGCATCGTCACGTTGGCCAACGGAATTCGCCCGGCCGGGGGTGGCGTGTTCGATTACTTCACGGCTCCGGCTCGCACCGAAGACGGCATCAGCGCGGAGCTGATCTACTGGGAGCGACCGCAAGGGGGCCGCGTGTTGCATTTCGGAGCCATCGCGATCGGCTGGGCCCTGTCGGTCGATCGCCGGTTGGGGGCGTTGGTTCGTAACGTGCTGGCACACTTCGACGTTCCCCGCCAAGACGCCTAGAGCGCGTTTAGTTTATCTCTAGCGTCTTGGCTAGCTGCGGCTGTGCTTGGCTACGTCGACCTGTATCGACGAATTTACCAATTCGTCTGCTTCGGTCTGGTGGCCAAACTTGCCTCGCCGGCGCCAGCGACGCTACACCTATCCTAAATACGCTCTGCCGAGCCGGTTTATCGGCGCCCGCCGGCCCGGTATACTAGTTGCATCGGGTTGGCGAGCAGCGGCGAGTGTGTCTGGCGTCCGCACGGCCCGATCCCACCTTGCCGATCCCACCCTCTCGATCCCACTTTGGCGCAGACGGATCTCGCCCACGCCCCGTGGCTACCTGGTGGCCCCGTGGCTTCCTGGTTGTGGCTTCGCGATTGTGGATTCAGCGACCGATTTGTCCCGCGCCTCGTTCACCGCGACCACGCCTCGCATGTCCCCTTGCGTCCGCCCCATTCTGAGTTGAGGTATCTCGATGAACACGTTGAGCCAGTTCGCGCGGCCTCGATTTCGCGCGGCGAGCGTTGCCGCCCTGCTGCTTGCCTGCTGCGTCGTTGGGGGGCCTGCGGCCGTTCTCGCCGGCGATTGGGCCCACTGGCGCGGGCCGGAACACGACGGCATTTCGCGCGAGCGGAACCTGGTCACCGAATGGTCGCTGGCCGACGGAAAGAACGTGCTCTGGTCTTCGGAAACGGGTGGTCGGGCGACGCCGATCGTGCTGGGCGGTCGCGTCTTTTTGAACTGCCGCACGCCGGAGGACGTCAACGATCCGGAGCAGAAGATTCACGCCCAGGAGCAGGTCGTCTGCTGGGACGCGGAGACGGGCGAGGAAGTTTGGCGCGACCGCTTCAACGTTTTTCAGACCGACATCCCGGCGCCGCGCGTCGGCTGGGCCAGCATGGCCGGCGATACCGAGACCGGTTATGTCTACGTGCATTCGGTCAGCGGGCTGTTTCGTTGCTACACCAACGACGGCAAGATCGTCTGGGAGCATTCGCTGTTCGAAGACTTTGGCAAGATCTCGGGCTACGGCGGACGAACGCAGACACCCATCGTCGACGAGGATCGCGTCATCGTCAGCTTTCTCGCCTTGAACTGGGGCGACACCGCCAAGCCGCCGCCGAAGCAAACGTACTACGCCTTCGATAAGTACACCGGCGATCTCCTGTGGACCTCGGCCCCCGGTGGCAAACCGTACGACACCAACTATTCGGCGCCCATCGTGCGGGTCATCGACGGCGTGCGAACGCTGATCGGCGGCAACTCCGACGGCGGCATCTACGCCATCCATGCCCGCACTGGCGAACCCTTGTGGGGTTTTCGCATGTCGAAACGGGGCCTGAACGCCTCGCCGGTGATTGAAGAGAACCGCATTTACATCTCGCACGGCGAAGACAACATCGACAACGCCGAGTTCGGGCGCATCCAGTGCATCGACGCCACCGGACGAGGCGACGTGACCGACACGCACGGCCTCTGGCGCGTCGACGGCATCAAGGCGGGCTACGCCAGTTTGCTGGTGAAGGACGGCATTCTCTACGTCGTTTCCGATACCGGCCAGCTCCACGCCTTCGACAGCCGGACCGGCGACGAACTGTGGCAGCATAACCTCGGCACGGTCGGCAAAGGCTCGCCGGTGTGGGCCGATGGCAAACTTTACGTGATGGAAGTTAACGGAAACGTGCATGTGCTCGAGCCGAGTCGCGAGAGCTGCAAGACCGTCTCGCACGAGCGACTGGCCGCCGCTGCGGGCGAAGGACTCGATGAGATCTATGCCTCGCCGGCGATCGCCGACGGCCGGATCTTTCTGGTGACCCGCGATCGCACGATCTGCCTCGGTCGCCAGGGAGTTGCCCCGACCAGCGATCGCGTGCCGCCGCTGGCCCCGGAGAAGCCGCTCGAGCAGGAGCCGGCCCTGGCCCAGTTGGTGCCCTACGAAGTCAGCCTGGCCGCAGGCGAGCGACAGGAATATCAGCTCCGTATCTTCGACAAGAATGGACGGCTGATTCGCGCCGTGAAACCGGAACTGTCGCTCGGCGATGGACTCGACGGCGTCACCGCCCAGGGCGCCACGCTCAACGTGGGCGAACTGGCCGCGGGCCGCGCCGGCAAGATCACGGGCGAGTTCGCAGGACTCACCGCCTCGGCCCGCGTGCGGGCCTTTCCCGAGTTGCCCTGGCAATGGGACTTCACCGGCTACGAAGGCAAACGCGTGCCGGCGACCTGGATCAACGCCTTCTTGAAATTGCAGCCGGCCGAAGTCGAAGGCGAGACCGTGCTCCGCGGAGGAGCGGGCAAGGGTCGCCCGAGCGCCTATGTGTGGCTCGGCCCCGCCGACATGACCGGCTACACCGTGCAGGCCGACGTGATGCTCAAGGAACAGCGTCGCCGGCTGCCGAGCGTCGGCATTACCGTGAATCGCTACAACCTGATTTTGCAGGGCAACATCGGCAAGCTGGGCGTGCAAAGCTGGGCCCCGCACAAGCGGATGGCCAAGCAGGTCCGCTTCCGATCCGATCCCGACATCTGGTACACGATGAAGCTGCAGGTCGACATCGACGACGACGGCGCGCACGTCCGCGGCAAGGTTTGGCCGCGCGGCGAGTCGGAGCCCGAGGCGTGGTCGATCGAGCAGCTCGATCCCCATCCGAACACCCAAGGGAGTCCGGGCCTTTACATGTATCGCCTGGCCGACCTGTATTACGACAACGTGATCGTCACGAAGAAAGAGGAATAGTCGATGCGAATGATGCGATGCCCCAGTGACGATCGTGGTTGGTCTCTCGCGGCGGTGCTGCTGCTGGTGCTCTTGAGCGCCGGTTGTGTCGAGAGTCGCCAAGCCGAACACGATGCGGAAGCCGCCGCCACCGCGGAGGCAGAAGCGACAACCCCGGCGACGACCGCATCGGCCGAGGTCGCGACGGATGAGGTCGCCACCGCCGCTGCCGCGAACACCGACACCGCCGCCGCCGTCGCCGACCTCAATACTCTGGCCACCGCCGCTGCCGCGAACACCGACACCGCCGCCGCCGATGCCGATGCCGCCGACGCGGCCGTCGTGCGTCCGGTCAAAGCCGTGATGACGAGCAAGGCCACCGGCAACGACAACTGGCCGATGTGGGGTGGCACGCCGGGTCGCAACATGATCAACGAGACGACCGGGACGAATCTCGACTTCGCGCCGCCGCTCGACGGAGCCGAGCCGAAGAACTTGCTCTGGGTCAGATCGCTCGGTTCGCAAACCTATGGCAATCCGGTCGTCGCCGACGGCAAGGTCTTTGTCGGCACGAACAACGGCGGCAAGTATCGCCCGCAGTACAAAGGCGACCTCGGCGTGATGCTGGCCTTCACCACCGACGGCGAATTCCTCTGGCAGCTCTCCCGCGAGAAGCTGCCCCAGGGCCGCGTGAACGACTGGCCCGAACAGGGTATCTGCAGCGCGCCGGTCGTCGAGGGCGATCGCATGTGGGTGGTGACCAACCGGGCCGAGCTGATGTGCCTCGACACCGAGGGATTTCTCGACGGCGAGAACGACGGGCCCATCACGGACGAGGTCGACAGCGAGAAGCAGGATGCGGACATCGTCTGGAGCCTCGACATGATCGAGGAGCTGGGTGTCTTCCCGCACAACCTGGCGACCAGTTCGCCGCTGGTGCTCGGCGATGTCGTCTATTTGCTGACCTCCAACGGCGTCGACGAGGCCCATCTCGAGCTGCCCGCTCCCCGCGCGCCCTCCTTCCTGGCGGTGAACAAGAAGACGGGCGAGATCGTCTGGGAAGACAACACCCCGTTCGACCAGGTCCTGCACGGCCAGTGGGGTTCGCCCGCGGTCGGCGTCGTCGACGGCAAGGCCCAGGTCTATTTCCCCGGCGGCGATGGCTGGCTCTATGCCCTCGATCCGGCCGACGGCAAGTTGATCTGGAAGTTCGACCTCAACCCCAAGGACTCGAAGTGGGAACTGGGCGGTCGCGGCACGCGCAACGCGATCATTGCCACGCCCGTGTTTGTCGACAACAGCGTCGTGCTGGCGGTCGGCCAGGACCCCGAACATGGCGAAGGCATCGGTCACCTGTACCGCATCGACGCCACGCAGCAAGGCGACGTGACCGAGAGCGGCAAGTTGTGGCACTACGGCGGCACGGACGAAGACGGTTCGATCACCGGCGACGAAGGCGCCGAGGTGTTTCGGCGCACGCTCTCGACCGTGGCGGTTTACGACGGGTTGGTCTACGCCGCCGACCTGAGCGGCTTTGTCCATTGTGTCGACTTCGAAACGGGCAAGCGCGTCTGGGAGCACGATCTGTTGGCCGCCGTATGGGGATCGCCGATGTACGTCGACGGGCACGTGCTGTTGGGCAACGAAGACGGCGTGCTCACGATCTTCGCCGCGGGCCGCGAGAAGAAGGTCGTCCGCGAGCTGCAGTTCAACTCGTCGATCTACTCCACGCCCACGATCGCCGGCGGCGTGCTCTACATCAGCGACCGCTCGAAGCTGTACGCGTTCCAGCTTTGACGCTCGGGTGGCATCAGGCTACGCCCGTGCATGCGCGACAGACCAAAGATAGCCCGAAACGTCAGTGTCCATGAGAAAGCCACTGTCAAGGTCGAAAGCGAGACGAATGCGGGATGCCGATCGTCCCCTCTTTCTCGCGCAGTGAGCCGCTACGGAGCCTGGCAGACGTTACAATGCCCACCAAGAGGTCGGAGTTGCCCGCGCACGCGCGCCACGCTGGGAGGATCGCGCGCCGTGTCCCGGCGTCGGCCCCGGTATGACCAAGTTTACGAACATCCGGAGAACTGGGAGGTTCGGCCAGCTGCGAGAGTATCTGGCAGTTCGTGGTTGCGATACGAAGCATGGATGATTCAACCACCGACGACACCGGGCGAGGGAACGACCGACCGCGGCTGGGCGTGGCGGAGTCGCTGTTGGCGACGATTCCGCTGATCGCGTTTCTGGTCGCCGCCTACTTGACGGTCACGGGGCGGACGCTGCGACTGGTTTGGAGTTGGGTCCCCAGTCTTCAAGTCGAGGCCAGCTTTCAGCTCGACGGCCTCAGCCTGCTGTTCTGCCTGTTGATCAGCGGCATCGGCGTGATGATCTTCGTATACGCGCCGGGCTATTTCAGGGGCCACCGAGATCGATGGCGACTCTACACCTGGCTGCTGCTGTTCATGGCGGCGATGTTGGGGCTGGTGACGGCCGACAACGTGATCATGCTCTTCGTCTGCTGGGAGCTCACCAGCCTCACGTCTTACCTGCTGATCGGTTTCAAGCACGAAAGCGAGAAGGCGCGTGCCGCGGCGCTACAGGCGCTGTTGATCACCGGGGCGGGCGGACTCTGTCTGCTGGCGGGGCTGTTGTTGCTCAGTCGGATCGCGGAGAGCCAAGAGTTGTCGACGATCCTCGGTGCGGCGGACGCGTTGAAACAGAGCCCCCTGATCACGCCGGCGATCATCTTGATTCTGCTCGGCGCGTTCACGAAGTCGGCCCAGTTCCCTTTCCACTTCTGGCTTCCCAATGCCATGGAGGCCCCCACGCCGGTGAGTGCCTACCTGCACTCCGCAACCATGGTCAAGGCCGGCGTCTACTTGGTCGCGCGGCTTAGCCCGGCTTTGACGGGCGTGCCCCTGTGGGACAACCTGATTGTCGCGGCGGGAGGCGTGACGGCTGTGGTGGGGGGCGCCTACGCCGTTCGGCAATACGACCTGAAGCGGATCTTGGCCTTTTCCACGATCAGCGCCTTGGGTTGCTTGATGTTGCTGTTGGGGCTGGGCACGAAGCTCGCCATCGAAGGGGCGATGCTGTTTCTGCTCAGTCACGCGCTGTACAAAGCCACGCTGTTTCTGGTGGCGGGGGCCGTCGATCTCGGAACCGGCACGCGAGATATCCGGCGGCTCTACGGGCTGTTCGCCAGCTATCCCCTGTTGGCAGCGGCGGCGATCCTGGCCGCCTGTTCCAAATCGGGGCTGCCTCCGTTTGGTGGTTTTCTGGCCAAGGAGGTCGTTTACGAAGCGACCACCACGCTCAGCGGTTGGGCGACCTGGGCAACAACCATCGTTGCCCTGCTGGCAAACGCCTGCTTCGTGGCCGTCGGCGGCCTCGCCGCGGTGCATCCGTTTTTTGGCAAACCGGGCGAACCGTCTGTGGTCCCGCACGAGTCGCCACCTGGCAGCTCGCAGTTACCCGCTGGCGGCGCGGCCCGGCTGCTGGGATGGCGCTTGGTGTTTCCGCCGGTGGTGCTGGGGTTGTTGGGAATCGTCCTCGGCGTGCTGCCGTCGGTCACGGCCCTTTACTTCATCAGTCCCGCCATGAGCGCCGTGATGGGACAGGACATAGGCGTCAAGCTGAGCCTGTGGCACGGCTTCAATCTGCCCCTGTTGCTCAGCGTGCTCACCGTGGCCGCCGGGGTCGGCATTTACGTGCAGCGGCGGCGCTTCGTGGCGTGGGTCGATGCGGGTGGAATCCTCCGCTACGCCGCCGAGGGGGGGCCCCAGGCCGCCTACCGGGGAAGCCTCGCGCTGCTCAAGTTCACGGCGACCTGGCAAACCCGCATCCTGCAGAACGGGCGGCTGCGCCTCTATTTGATTACCGTGTTGGCCAGCTTTGCGGGCCTGGTGATCGCGGCGTTTCTCTACCGCGTCGAGTACACCCAATTCGGCAAGTTGCTCAACCTCCGGCTCTACGAGCTGGTTTTTCCGGTCTTGATTCTGGCGGCACTGGCCATGGCCGTGACATCGACGTCGCGGCTGGCGGCCGTGTGTGCCTTGGGGGTGATCGGCTTTGCCTTGGCGATGTTGTTCGTACTCTTCGGCGCGCCCGATCTCGCCATGACGCAGTTGGCGATCGAGACCCTCACCGTGATTCTCTTCGTATTCGTGATCTATCGTCTGCCCCGTTTCGCCACGCTGAGTAGCCGCGGGGTCCGCATCCGCGACGCGGTCGTCTCGCTGGCCGTCGGTGGCATGATGACCGTGATCGTGCTGGCGGCCACCTCCGCCCACGCGCCTTCGCGGGTATCGCAGTTCTTCGTCGACAACAGTCTGGCGATTGCGAAGGGGCGAAACATGGTGAACGTGATCTTGGTGGACTTTCGAGGCGTGGACACGCTGGGAGAAATCACCGTCATTGCGGTGGCCGCGCTGGGGATCTTCTCGCTGATGCGACTGCGGCTGGAGCCGTCCCAGGTGCCCGCCGAAGCGGCCGCCGATCGCACCGAAACGACCTTGGCGGCCAACGGCGAGGACGCTTCCTCGCCCAGCGAACAGGCCGCCCCCGACAAGCCCTCTGCAACGGGCCGAGGTGAATGATGCACTCCCTGATTCTGTCGACCGCCGCCCGCTACCTGCTGCCGCTGCTGCTGGTGTTTTCCATCTTCTTGTTGGTGCGAGGCCACAACGAGCCGGGGGGCGGATTTGTCGGAGGCCTCACGGCGGCCGCGGCGTTCGCCCTGTTCGCCATCGCCTACAGTGTCGATCAAACTCGCCACCTGATCGGCGTCCATCCTCGCACGCTGCTGGGAACCGGTTTGCTGGTGGCCCTCGCGGCCGGCTGCCTTTCGCTGCTCTGCGGGCTCCCGTTCATGACGGGACTTTGGTCGAACCTGGCCCTGCCGTCGGTCGGCAAGCTGGGGACGCCGTTGCTCTTCGACGTCGGCGTCTACCTGGTGGTCGTCGGTACGGTCTTGATGATTGTCTTCGAGTTGGCGGAGGAATGACGTGGAGATTTTGCTCGCAATCACGATTGGCGCGCTCTACGCGGCTGCCTTTTACATGCTGCTGCGCCGCAGCTTCGTCAAGGTGATTCTCGGTCTGGCCATCTTGTCGCACGCGGCCAACCTGTTCTTGTTTACCGTCGGCGGCTTGACCCGCGGACAGGCTCCGTTGCTCTCCGCGGAAGAGAATGGCCCGGCGGAACTCTATGCCGACCCGCTGCCCCAAGCCCTGATTCTCACGGCCATCGTGATCGGCTTCGGCGTCCAGGCCTTTGCCCTGGTGCTCTTCAAGCGCGTGTATCAGTCCGTCGGCTCGGACGACTTGGATAGTTTGACCGGCAACGACAGTGAACTTTGAGATTCCAGAAACCGCTCGGTCGCCATGAAGTCCATCCTGCTCGTACTTCCGCTCCTCGTGCCGCTCTCGACGGCCGCCGTCTGCCTGGTGTTGTGGACCCGACCCTGGCTGCAACGGGCGGTGAGTCTTCTCGGCACCGTGACGCTGCTGCTGGCCGGGGTCTCGTTGGTATCGCTGGTCGCCAGCGAGGGCATTCAGGTCATCCAGCTCGGCAACTGGCAAGCTCCGGTGGGAATCACGATCGTCGCCGACCTGTTCGGCGCGATCATGGTTGCGGTGTCGGGGCTGGTGGCTTTCTCGGTCGTGCTCTACTCGATGCAGGGCATCGATCGAGTGCGGGAGAGTTTTGGCTTCCACTCGCTGCTGCATGTCCTCTTTCTCGGCGTCAACGGTTCGTTCTTGACCGGCGATGTCTTCAATCTCTACGTGTGGTTCGAAACGATGCTCATCGCGTCGTTCGTGCTCGTGGCCTTGGGTGGCGAGAAGGCGCAGCTCGAAGGGGCCATCAAGTACGCCACGCTGAACCTCGTCTCCTCGGCCATCTTCTTGGCCGCTGCGGGCGTCTTGTACGGAACGGTCGGCACCCTGAACATGGCCGATCTCGCCCAACGCATTGGCTCGGGCGAAGTTGGCGGCGTGGCCAGTGTGGCGGGCGCGATGCTGCTCGTCTCCTTCGGACTGAAGGCCGGTTTGTTCCCGCTCTTCTTCTGGTTGCCGGCCTCCTACCACACCCCGCCCGCCGTCATCTCGGCGGTCATGGCCGGATTGCTGACCAAGGTCGGTGTGTACGCCCTGGTGCGGGTCGTGAGCTTGCTCTTCGTGCGCGACCTGGCCTACCTGCAACCGCTGCTGCTGGTCGTGGCCGGTCTCACCATGGTGACCGGCGTGCTGGGGGCCGCCGCCCAAGGCGAGTTTCGCCGCGTGCTTTCCTTCCACATCATCAGCCAGATCGGCTACATGATCCTCGGTCTGGCCCTGTTCACGCCGCTGGCCCTGGCCGGCATGGTCTTCTATCTGGTGCATCACATCATCGTAAAGACGAACCTGTTCCTGATCGCCGGAATCGCCCATCGCGTCTGCGGAAGCTACCGGCTCGAACAACTCGGCGGCATCTATCGCAGCCGGCTCTGGCTGGCGTTGCTGTTCCTGGTGCCTGCCATGTCGCTGGCCGGAATTCCTCCGCTCTCCGGCTTCTGGGCCAAACTGGCCCTGGTCCGCGCGGGCCTCGAGACCGAGCATTACCTGGTCACCGCGGCGGCCCTGGCCGTCGGCCTGCTGACGCTCTTTTCCATGACGAAGATCTGGAACGAGGCGTTCTGGAAGCGTGCCCCAGGTTCCTCGGAAACACAGACACCCCCACCGTCAGCATCTCAGCCGCCAGCATCTCAGCCGCCCACTTCCCAGCCGCCAACTTCCCAGCTACCGTCGCCGGCCGCCGGTCTCGATAGCGATGCGACGTTGCGGGCGACTGGTAACATGGGATGGATGGTCGCCGCCTCGCTTTTGCTGGCGCTGTTGACCGTTGGCATCGGGTTCTTTGCCGAGCCGCTCTTCGCGCTGGCGAACGAGACGGCCGCGCAACTGTTGAATCCCGCGGAGTACATCGAAGCGGTCTTGCCGAAGGGAGCGTAAACCATGTTGGTCTTGAATATGTTGTTGGCCCTGGCGTGGGCCGCGGTGACCGGCGAACTGTCGGTCCAGAGCCTGGGCGCGGGCTTCGTGGTGGGTTACTTCGTGCTCTGGCTGGTGACGCGTTCGCTGGGCGAGAGCCGCTACTTCGCCAAGGCGTGGCGCATTCTGCTGTTCGCCTTGCACTTTTCTTGGGAACTTCTGGTCGCGGCCCTGCGCGTGGCGGTCGATGTGGTGACGCCGCGCCATTTGATCAAGCCGGCGATCCTGGCGATTCCCGTCGAGACCAGCTCGGCGGCGGAAACGACGACGTTGGCCAACGCCATCACCCTGACGCCCGGCACCTTGGCGATCGACATTTCCGAAGACGGCAAGACGATGTACGTCCATGCCATGTACGCCAAGGACGTCGATTCGGCCCGCCGCGCCATCCAGCAAGGACTCGGCAAACGAGTCCACGAGGTCTTCGCATGAACCTGCCCTCGCTTATGTTTTCGCTGATTCTACCCGCCCTGGTCCTGGCGGTGGCCTTGGCCTTCGTTCGCCTGGCGCGGGGACCGTCGCTTCCCGATCGCGTCATCGCGCTCGACGTGCTGGCCAGCTTCGCGATTGCGATTCTGGCCGCCTATTCCGTGGCCACCGGTCAGGTCGCCTTCCTCGATGTCGGTCTCGTCCTGGGACTCGTTTCCTTCTTGGGGACGATCGCCTTTGCCAGGTATATCGAGAGGAGTACCCGATGATCGCCGAGTACTGTGCCCTGGCCCTGACCCTGTCCGGAACGGCGTTCCTGCTGTTGGCGGGCATTGGCATCTTGCGACTGCCCGATCTCTTCTCGCGGGCCTCGGCCACCACCAAGGCCGCCACCTTGGGCGTGGGCTGCTTGCTGGCGGCAACCGCCATCCACTTTGGCGACTTGCAAGTCACCACCCGGGCGTTGGCGATCGTGGCCTTCCTGTTGCTGACCGCACCGGTGAGCGCCCACATGCTGGCCCGCGCCGCCTATCGTCAGGGCGTCCCGCTGTTTCCCGGCACGAAGGACGAGTTGGCCGAAGCGGACGACCAGGCCTGAGCTCGAACGGCGTGCCCGCCAGCGCGCGCCGGCGGGGGTAAGTGCGCGCGGGTTCAGCGGACGATTTCGCAGTCGGGCAACGCCTTCTGGAGCATCCGCACCTGTTCGTCACTCACCTGAGTTCCGCGCAGGTAGAGCACTTCGAGGTTCTTGAGCTCAGTCAGTGGCGTCAGATCCGTCACGTGAGAGTAATCTAGGGAAAGCCACTCGAGCTCTTCTAGCTCGGCCAACGGCCTCAAGTCAGTCACGAGTGTGTCCGCCAGCGAAAGTCGCGTGAGCCTTTTCATTTCCGCGATGGAAGATGCATCACGTACGCCTCTACTAAGCGGGTGTGACGTGGAGCTCAAGGTCGTACTAAGCACAGGCGGAACTTCTCGCCCCACGTAGAGCTCTTCGACGTACTGCAGATCGGCGAGGATGGTCAAATCCACGCCCGACACGCTCATGTCCGCAAGCTCGAAGAAGTCGACGCGACGCACGGGTCCCGATATCCAAGGATGAAGCCAATCACTTTCATATTCCACCTTCCCCCCAACGCTTGAGATCCATGACGTCGCTGCCTTTTCGCTACGCGCTTGTTCAAGCCGACGCCCGAGCAAGGCGAATGGAATCACGACAAGGGTCACCCCGATCAACAACGTCCGCAGGCGGAACTGATACCAGCGGCGACGTGGCGTCTCAGGCGAGGTCATCGAGTGGGTGCCCCTCTCGCTAGATCTTACGAGCGACGATGTCGCTATTTTGCCCCAAGGCAACGGGCCGTCGCAAATGCGACGTTCCCCATGTCACGACAGCGCGTCGGTCGGCCCAACTCCCGCAGCTTCCGCCCCGCGCCGAAAACCTTGACTTGCCCGCGTATTCTCCTAAATTGAAGGCCTGACGGCTGTTCGAGACAACAGGCGGCGTCCGCGGCGGAT
>QQVP01000093.1:0-7541 GCA_003389215.1 Planctomycetota bacterium
TGACTCGAAATCAGGTGCCCCGCAAGGGGTTGGGGGTTCGAGTCCCCTGCCCTCCGCTTCTCTGGAGCTGCTGATCGGCGCGAGGTTCGTCCCGCGCGCGAGGCAGCCTCTCTCACTACGGGTGGCGGCGCGTGCGGTCTACCAGAAGGCCGTGCAGCGCGGGGAAGCCCTAGACGGTCACCGATTCCGGCTGGGCGACGGCTTTGGTCACCCGGAACTCGTCGTCCGCGGCCAGATCGAGAACCAGGGGTTCGCCGCCGGGAACCGCGGCGTCTTGAATCTCGACGATCGGGCTGACGTGCTCGCCCTTGGTCGCGCGAATCACCTTGGCCAGGCGATGATCGGAAAGCTCGACGAACGAACCGATCGGATAGACCGAGAGCGTGTCGAGCAAGGCACGTACCGCGTCGGCGTCCAAGGCACGTCGCTTGACCTCGTCGAGAATCTTGCGGACGGCCCGGTGGGGCAACAGCGCGGGGCGCCGCGGCAGCGGGGTAATCAGCTCGACGAACATATCGGCCACCGCGGCGATCTTGGCCAGGAAGTGGATCTCCGCCGCGCAGGTTCCGCAAGGATAGCCGCCGCCGTTGCACCGTTCGTGCATCTGGTAGGCCACCATCAGCGAACTCTTGGCGAAGTCGGCCGCACCCTGCTTGAGCAGGATCGTCATCGTCAGTGCCGGGTGCTTGGCCAATGCGCTGTCGGACTCGAGCCCCAACTCGCCGCGCTGCTCCAACGTCGACTCGCTGAGCCGTAGCATGCCGATGTCGTGTACCAGGCAGCCGATCGCCAACTCCTCGAGCGCGGCCACATCGAGCTGCATGTTGATGCCCATCGACATCGCCAGCATGGCCACGTGAATGCTATGTCGCGAGGGATAGTCGCCCGTGCCCAGGTTGGCGCTGTATCCCGCAAACAGATCGAAGTCCTCGATGGCCAAATCGAGCGAGCCGCTGGTCACCTCGCTCACCACACTCAGATCGGCCGTCCTGTCGGCCGCGAGCGACGATAAGACAGGGACCATCGACTGCACGTTGGCGCGAAATTCGTTGGCAAACCGTTGCACCGTTCGCGGCTCGTAGGGAACCGCTCCGGGCCGCGTGATGCACTGGGCGAACGGCTCGCCCGGCGGAAGCTCGTGACGCGATAGCGACGCGGCGGCGGCTGACGATGCCGGCGCGGCGGCAGGCGACCTCGATTTCGCATCGCTCGCGGCACGCTGGTCCGTCGCCGTGGCGCCGCCCGTGGCCAGCGAGATGTCGGCTTCGTTGACGACGACCGCCCGCACGCCACGGCGATTGAGTCGCTTGAGCCAGGCGTCGGTAACCTCGACGCCGCCCTCGAGCAAGCGATTGCCCTGGCTGTCGCAGATCGGCGAGCCCAGGACCACGCCGCTACGGATTTCGGAGAGGCGAATCGCCTTGAACTTCGCCATCAGGCCCCCTCAACGCACGACCGATGTCAATCTTGGATGCAGACTCAGACGAAAACGACTCGGGCGGACGTCCTCGCGCCAGACAATAACCGCGGCACGATCGGATCGAAGGTGCCCCCTGTCGAGTGCCCAGGTCGGCGGCGACTGCCCCGAGATGGGTCGCCCTAAACCCGCTCAACTATAGCTCACGACCTTCCGCCGCCGCGCGGCTTTCGGCCCCGGCTCTTGCGGCACAAGAAGATTCGCGAGGCGAACCAATTCTGGCGGCGATCGACCACCCTTTAACGTCTTAACGTCGCATTTTCTCGACTCGTGATGGGCAAACGAATCAGCAGCGTCCAATGTTTCGAAGACACAATTCCCGGCATGGTCGTGTCGGAACTGTGATTGACGACGACTTTCATGCCTGGGTATCCTAATCGCGGCAGCATGGTCCGCCTTGTTGCCAACGTCATGCCTCCCACGTAACTTCTTCCCCACCTGCGTGTTACATCGCCCAGCGCGGTGCTTGCGACCCCGCGTACGCCGGTCCGATTGCTAGCGTCGCCTCGCCGCGATTGGCTAGAATGTGGACCCCACCAGGCGAAAAAGGCCCCCCCACCGCATGATTCGATTCCTCGGCCGCAGGCAAGCCCAATTCTGCGACGGGCTGCGCCGCCGCGATTTTCTGCAGATCGGCTCTTTGGCCCTGGGCGGCTTGGCCCTGCCCCAGCTCCTGGCCGCCGAGGAAGGGACTCGCCTCGCCTCGGCCGATGCCTCGCCATCGGGCACGTCACCGTCGGGCGCACCGACGACCTCGCCGCTCTCGCACCGGGGCGTGATCATGATCTACCTGGCCGGCGGTCCCCCGCACCAGGACATGTTCGATCTGAAGCCCCAGGCTCCCGCCGAAATTCGTGGCGAGTTTCGTCCCATTCAGACCAACGTCCCTGGCATCGAGATCTGCGAGCTGATGCCGCGGATCGCCGGGATGATGGATAAGTTCACGATTATCCGTTCGCTCAAAGGGTGCGTCGATTTCGGCCACACGCCGCACCAGATCTTTTCCGGCGTGCCAGGACAGGGTCGCAACGCCTGGCCGAGCCTCGGCTCGTTCATCTCGCGGGTCCAGGGCGCGGTCGATCCGGCGATTCCTCCGTTCGTGGGACTGTCGCCACGCACAAGATTCCGTCCCTGGAGCAGCTCGGGCGAGCCCGCCTGGCTGGGACCGAAGCACGCGGCCTTTCGCCCCAGCGAAGGTCGCGGGATGCAGGACATGCTGCTGCATCAAGACGTCGACCTGGCCCGACTGGGCGATCGCAAGTCGCTGCTGGCGCGAATCGACTCGCTGCGACGCGAGCTCGACGCGGGCGGTCAGTTCGAGAGTTTCGACAAGAACACCCAACGCGCCTTCGAGGTCCTTTCGTCGAGTAAGCTCTTCGACGCGCTCGACATTGAGAAGGCCGACCCGAAGCTGCGCGACCGCTACGGTCGCGGCACACGAGAGAAGATGGCCGACGGCCCCTGGCGGTTGATGGACCAATTCTTGATCGCCCGACGATTGATCGAAGCGGGCGTGCGCTGCGTGACGCTCGCCTTTAGCCGCTGGGATTGGCACAGCAACAATTTCATACGCGGTCGCCAAGACATGCCGATGCTCGATCAAGGCCTGTCGGCCTTGGTCCAGGACATCCACGACCGCGGACTCGACAAAGACATTACCGTGCTGGTGTGGGGCGAGTTCGGCCGCACTCCGCAGATCAACAATCGCGGCGGCCGCGATCACTGGGCCAACGCGAGCTTTGCTCTGCTGGCCGGTGGCGGCATGCGAAACGGCCAGGTGATCGGCGCCACCGACGAACGCGCTGCCGTGCCGACCGAGCGCCCGATTCACCCACAGCAGGTACTCGCCACGGCCTATCGCAACGTCGGGATCGACGTCGACAAGGTGACCGTGCCGGACGGCCAGGGCCGGCCGCAATACCTGGTCGAGCGTCGCGACGTGATTGAAGAGTTGACCTAGCGGTTCGTCGGCGAGTTGCCGGCGATTCTGTTACCATGTTGCGAAACTTCGACGAGTCTCGCACGCAAGAATCCGACTGACGCCGCCATCCCCAGCCTCCATCGATGCTCTCAATCTACGACAACTTGGGCGGCTGTTCGCGGCGCGAGTTTTTGCGTGTCGGGGCCCTCGGTCTGGGTGGCCTGACGCTCTCGCAACTGCTCGCCCTCCGGGCAGCCGCGGCCGAGGCGGGAATCGACACCACGGGCAAGTCGGTCATTTTCCTGTTTCAGCACGGGGGCCCTTCGCAGTACGAAACGTTCGATCCCCACATGGACGCCGGGCCGGGCATCCGCAGCGCCACCGGCGAGACGGCGACCAGCGTGCCGGGCGTGACCTTCGGCGGCACCTTCACCCGCCTGGCCCGGCACATGCACCGGCTGGCCATCGTCCGCTCGTATCAAAGCGGCGACGCCAACCACAAGCTGCAACCGCTCGTCTGCCCGGAAACACTGGACGGAAACATGGGCTCGTTCTTTTCGCACCTGACCGGGGCGACCGACCCGACGAGCGGATTGCCCCGGAACGTGATGTTGTTCCCCAACTCGGTCGATGCCAACGAGCCGGGAGAGAGCCGCACGTTCGGTCAGTTTACCTCGCCCGGTGAATTGGGCGCGGGCAGCGCGCCATTCGTTCCCGGTGCCGGCAGCGCCATGCTCGACAACATGCGGCTGAAGCTGTCCCGCGAGAGGCTGGACGATCGTCGCTCGCTGTTAGCCCGCCTCGACCGCATCAAGCGCGGACTCGATCTTTCCGGCACGATGGAGGCCGCCGACGAGTTCCAGCAACAGGCCTTCGACACGCTGCTCGGTTCGGTGGCCGACGCCTTCGATCTTTCGAAAGAAGACCCTCGCACGCTGGCCCGCTACGACACCCGGGGGCTGCTGCGACCGGCCGATTGGCAAGCGAAGAACAATCGCGAACATTACCATGCCCACGCCAACACGCTGGGCCGGCTCTGCCTGATGGCCCGGCGACTCTGCGAGGCGGGCTGCGGTTTTGTCACGATCAACACGGCCTTCGTGTGGGACATGCACTCCGATCGCAACAACCTGGCCGTCGCCAAAGGTATGGAGTTGGTCGGCGCGCCGTTCGATCACGCGGTCTCCGCCCTCATCGAAGACATCGAGGCCCGCGGCCTCTCGGACAAGATTCTGCTTGTGGCCACTGGCGAGATGGGACGCACTCCGAGAATCGATGCCCGGGGCGGTCGCAGCCACTGGGGACGCCTCACGCCGCTGATGTTCTACGGCGGCGGTGTGACCGCCGGTCAGGTCATTGGCCGCTCGACCCACGATGGGGGCGAACCCGATACGCGGCCCGTACGCAACGCAGATCTGCTGGCCACCGTCATGGCCAACCTGGTCAATCTGGAAGCGGTCCGCAACGACGAGCGCTGGTCGATCGAGGTGCGGCGGGCCCTCTCCGCCGGTCAGCCTGTCGCCGGGCTGAGTTAGTCGAGGTCGGCTGCGGTGCCCCCGCGCCAGTAGTTACCCAAGAGTTCTCATGTTCATGTTCGCCGCAACCATGACCGCCACACTTCGAAAATCGACCATCGGCTCGCTTGTTTGCTGGGGACTGAGTTTGTTCGTCGTCCTTTCCGCCACAGCGGCCGAACCGCAACCGCGCGGACTAGGCGACCCCGGCCAGCTCGTCGAGCTTACGGTCAACGAGTCGGAGCCGCCCCAAGCGGCGAAGTCTGACGACGCGACTCCTGCCAACGCGAAGCCCCGTTCGCTCGTGCTCCGCGGACCCGACGCCACGGCCCAGTTGCTGGTCAGCGGTCGATTCGACTCCCAGCAAGTTCGCGATCTGACCCGCTCGGTCGAGTACCAGGTCAGTCCGGCCGACGTCGTCGAGGTCTCTGCCACGGGTGGTCTCTTGCCACTCGGCGAGGGCAACGCGATCGTCCGTATCGTTCGCGGCGAGCTGTCGACGGCGATCGACGTAGAGGTCACTGACTTGGGCGAGCCGGCACCCGTCAACTTTCGCAACCAGGTCGTTCCGGTGTTCACCAAGCTCGGTTGCAACGCGGGCGGCTGCCACGGCAAGGCGGAAGGACAGAACGGATTTCGCCTCTCGCTATTGGGCTTCTACCCCGCCGAGGATCACGAACACCTGGTCAAGGAATCGCGCGGGCGACGACTGTTTCCCGCCGCGCCCGAGCGAAGTTTGCTGCTGCAAAAGGCCACCGGCCAGGTCCCTCACTCGGGCGGCGCGCGGCTGTCGGTCGACTCGCCCGCCTATGAGGTTATTCGTCGCTGGATTGCCGAAGGTGCGACGCTGCCCGGCGAAGACGCCCCGACGATCGAACGACTCGAGGTCGATCCGCCTCGCCGCGAACTCGACCTCGGAGCCCAACAGCAACTTCGCGTGACGGCGCATTACAGCGACGGTTCGACGCGCGACGTGACCGAACTGGCCCAATTCGAGTCGGCCGATAAGAACCTGGCCACCGTGAACGAGACGGGCCTCGTCCGCAGCACGAATCTGCCGGGCAGCGTCGGTGTGATGGCCCGCTTCCAGTCACAGGTGGCCGTGTTTCGGGCCCTGATGCCGCTGGGTGCCCCGGTGAACGAATTGCCGGAGCCGAACAACTTCGTCGACGAGCTGGTCTTCGCGCAGCTGGTTCGCCTCGGCCTGCCGCCTTCGCGGGTCTGCGGCGATGCGGAGTTCCTGCGCCGGGTAACGATCGACATCGCGGGCCGTTTGCCGACTCGCAAGGAAATCGACGACTTCATGGCCGACACGAATCGCGCCAAGCGGCGCGAGACGATCGATCGTCTGCTGGCCAGCGCCGACTACGCCGACTATTTTGCCAACAAGTGGAGTGCCCTGCTGCGCAACCGCAGCGACGAGAACAGCTCGGGACGACCGACCTATGCCCTGCACGCCTGGGTCCGCCAGAGTCTGTGGGAGAATAAGCCGTACGATCGCTTCGTTGGCGAGCTGTTGACCGCCTCGGGCACCGCCGGACGCGAGCCGACCGTGACCTGGTATCACCAGCTGCAACAGCCTTCCGACCTGGTCGAAGACACCGCCCAGGTCTTTCTGGGGCAGCGCATCCAGTGTGCGCGGTGTCACCATCATCCGTTCGAGAAATGGAGCCAGGACGACTATCACTCGCTGGCGGCCTATTTCTCGCGGCTCGGTCGCAAGACGTCACGCATCGAACCGGGCAAGCAGAACATCTTTCACCAACCCGGTCAGGCCGGCGCGGTCAATCCGAAGACGCGTCAGTTTCTCAAACCCCGTGGACTGGGTGCCGGGCCGCGCGACATCGCGACCGACCAAGATCCGCGACAGGCATTGGCCGACTGGATGTCCGAGCCGGAAAACCCCTTCTTTGCCGCCGCCCTGGCAAATCGCTACTGGAAGCACTTCCTCGGTCGTGGCCTGGTCGAGCCCGAAGACGACATGCGGGTAACCAACCCGCCGTCGAACCCCGAGCTGCTCGAGGCCCTGGCCGAGCACTTTCGCGCGAGCCAATTCGACCTCAAGCAGTTGGTTCGCACGATCTGCAACTCGAAGACCTACCAGCTCAGCGCGGTGCCCAACGAACACAACGCCAACGACACGCAGAACTTCTCGCGGTTCTATCCACGGCGACTGCATGCCGAAGTGCTCTCGGACGCCATCGACGCGGTGACCGAAACGTCCACGACTTTCAAGGGCACTCTGGTCGGCACGCGCGCCGTGCAGCTTCCCGATTTCGATTCCGGCTCGTACCTGTTGACGGTTTTCGGCCGGCCCGAGGGCAACAGTGCCTGCGAATGTGAGCGAACCGGCGACGCAACGCTCGCGCAGAGTTTGCACCTGTTGAATTCCGCCGAGATTCTCAAGAAGGTCTCGACCGGGCGCACGGCACGGCTGGCCGCGGACCAGCGGCCTCACGGCGAGCGCATTCGCGAACTCTATCTGATCGCCTTTTCGCGCGAGCCCACGGAGCGCGAAATCGAGGCGGCCGTCGACTATATTGATTCCAAAGAGGGCGAGACCCAGGCCGCTTACGAAGATCTGGTCACGGTCCTCATCAACACCAAAGAGTTCCTGTTCAATCACTAG
>QQVP01000093.1:7888-16634 GCA_003389215.1 Planctomycetota bacterium
GCTTGAGCCCTCCCTAACGCCCCCCAAACGATTCCATGTTCGGCCCGAAGTCAGCGTGCCGCCCGCTTTGCCTCCTGTTGTGCACGATCGCGCTCTTCGCGATTCCCGCGAGCACCGCGGCCAGGAATGAGATATTGCCTCGTACTCACCTGCGGGCCGTTTATCCTGCCGGCGGCCAGCCGGGGACGACCGTGCGCGTCGAGATCGCGGGCGACGACCTGGACAACGTCGATCGACTCGTCTTTTCCCACCCGGGCATCACCGCACGGGCCGTCTACGAAGCCGCAACCCCGGTCGACGAAGCACCCCGCCGCGTGCCCAACGTGTTCGACGTCGACATCAGCGTCGAGGTGCCAACCGGCTTCCACGATGCGCGGGCAATCGGCGACTACGGCGTGAGCAATCCGCGCAGCTTCGTCGTCGACACACTCCGGCAAACCGTCGTCGATCGCCACACCGCCGACGCGAAACCTCACGATCTGAAGAACGCCCACCAAGTTCGCATCGGCAGCGTTACACACTCTCAGGTGACCGCGAACCGGGCCGATTACTATCGCTTCTCTGCGACCGCTGGCGAGTCGGTGGTGATCGAGTGTGCCGGTCAGCGGATCGATTCGCAGCTCGATGCGACGTTGGTGCTCTACGATGCGGCGGGGAAAGAACTGCAGCGGGTACGCGACACGCTGGGCTACGATCCCGTGTTGGCCTTCCGCGTGCCGGCCGACGGCGAATACACGGTGGCGGTGTACGACTTTCTGTATCGCGGCGGCGACGATTATTTCTATCGCCTGGCCATCCACCGCCGACCCTTGATCACGGCTGTCTTTCCGCCCGCAGCTACGCCCGGCGAGACCAGCCGGTTCACGCTCTATGGATTCAATTTGCCCGGAGGCACGCCGGTCGCCAACAGCGACAACGCGCAGCTTCAGCAGGCGAACGTCGACATTGCCGCCCCACCTGTGGCCAACGACGGGTCGTTGGCGGTTTGCGGGCACATTGCCTCGCCGGGCGCGATGCTCGATGCCTTTGCCTACCGCGTCGCGTCGGAGCACGGCCCGTCAAATGCCATCATGATCGGACTCGCGACCGCGCCGCTGGTCCGCGAAGCCGCAGAGAACGACCAAGCCGACTCGGCCCAGTCGATCTCGCTACCGGCAACGGTGGTGGGCCAGTTCGAATCGCCCGGCGACCAGGACTGGATTACGCTGCGTACGAGCGCCGGCGAATTGGTTCGCATCGAGGTCCTCTCGCACCGCACCGGCGCAGACACCGATCCCACGCTCTTGGTTCAGGAAGTCACGACCGATGCCGAGGGCCGCGAGCAGGTGAAGCAGCTCACCCGTCTGGACGACGATCGCGTCTATGCAAACCGCACGCCCACGTACGAGTTTCGCAGCCGCGACCCTACCTTCGAGTTCACCGCGAAGGAAGGCGCCGTTTACCGGGTGCTGCTCCGCGACATCTACAACATCACGCGCGGCGATCCGCAGATGACCTATCAGCTGCGGGTTGGCGGTGGTGCGCCGGACTTTCGTCTGGTGGCGAACAGCCACACGTTTCGCCGCCGCAGCTCCGACCACGTCCATGCCCGCTCGCTCGTGCTCAGGCAGAACAGCAACGAGGCGATCGAAGTACACGTCTTCCGCCGCTTTGGTTTCGCTGAACCGATCGAGATCACCGCCGAGGGCCTTCCCGAAGGCGTGACGTGCCACGGGGCGATCGTCAGTGGCCGTGCCCCCCAGGCACGCCTGGTGTTTAGCGTAGGCGAACAGGTTCCCGCCGTGGCCGTGCCGATTCGCGTGGTGGGCCGCGCGATTGTCGACGGCCGGCAGGTCATCCGCGAGGCCCGACCCGCAACACTCGCCTTCACGACGGAAAACCCCGAGCGGATTCCGCCGCCCGCACGTTTGGCTCAGCGGTTGTGGCTCTCGGTAATCGAGCAAGAGACGAGCCCCGCGGAGATCCTGGTCGAGAACGAAAAGCTGCTGGAAACGTCGCTCGGCAGCGAGATGATGATCCCCTACCGCGTCGCGCGGCGGGGCAACTTCAAATCGAATCTGCAGGTCGCTCCCGAGGGCTTGCCGCGACAGCTGCGGTTCAACGAGATGAACACGCCGCGGGAAGCAGGCAGCTACAAATTGCGACTCGGCAGCACGCGCATCCCGCCGGGCGACTACACCTTCTTTCTCCGTGGCGCAGGTCGCTTCCGCTACGAGCGCAATACCCGCGCGGTCGCCGCAGCCCGCAAGCGACACGAGCGGTTCGAGCGTCTGGCACAGGAAGCGGCCCACGCGTTGGCCGAACTGAAGAAGACTCCGACCGAAGTGACCCAACTGGCGGAGAAGCGCGAGGGCACCGGCAATGACACCGCTGGCGAAGATCCCCTGAACGCCGGCGAGAACCAAACCACCGACGACGAAGCCCGCCTTGCCCATCAGCAGCAGCGACAGGAACTCGAGGCGCGGCTGGCGCTGATCGAGCAACGTCGGGCGGAGGCCGCCGCGGAGCTGAAGCGCGTTGAAGAAGCCAACCAGGCGGGCGATACCGACTTCGCCATCGTGTCGAAACCGTATCGACTGCGCGTGCACGCATCGCCCGTGTTCCTGGAGCTGCCGCAGCAGGAACTGCGGGTCGCGGCCGGACGATCCGTCGAGTTGCCGCTGGGCGTGGAGCGGAAGTTCGGCTTTTCGGGTCGCGTGACCGTCGACGTTATCGGCTCCAACGACGTGACGGCCGAACAGGTCGTCCTCCAGCCTGGCGCAAGCGAGGTGAAGCTCGTTCTTCGCGCGACCGAAAACGCGGTGGTCGGCAGTCAGGAATGCAAAGTCCGCGCCCGCGTGCAGTTTAGTGGCCTGAACCTCGCTACCGTCGAGACGATTTCGGTACGCGTCGAGTCGGAGGTGATTGTCGCCGAGCGAGACACGGCCGAGGTGACGCCGTGAGTGGCTGGAATCGATCAACGTCGCGCGTCGCGTCGTGCCTTCGGTCGCCGGGCTTTGGTGCGCGGCGACGCACCGGGCGGTGGCGACACTTCTTGGCATTGGTCCTCGCGACGTCTCTTCTGACCCCGGCCGCAGACGTCGCGGTCGCAGAAGAGCCGCCCGCAGGCGAAGGCCTGCGTATCGCGCAGCTCGAGCGGAGCGATCCGGTTGACTTTGGCCGCGAAGTGCTGCCCATCCTGCAACGTAACTGCCTGGCTTGTCACAACGAAAACGATGCCTCCGCCGACCTCGTGCTGGAGACGCCGGCGGCGATTCGTCGCGGAGGCGACTCGGGACCGGCCGTCGTGCCGGGCGACGCCTCGGGTAGTTTGCTGCTCTCGGTCGCCGCGCATCGCGAAGAGCCGATCATGCCGCCCGAGGATAACGAAGTGCGGGCCAAGAACCTCACGGCGGGCGAATTGGGCTTGTTGCGGTTGTGGATCGACCAGGGAGCCACCGGCCAGCTCGGGCGAGCTGCCGTGAGCCTTTCGCCTCCGCCGGCGACGCTGCGTCCGGTGTTCGGTTTGGCGATGACGCCTCACGGCGATTTCGTGGCGGCAGGACGGGCCAATCGACTCGCGGTCTATCATGTGCCGACCGGGCGAACCGTGGCCCAGTTGAGCGATCCGGCGCTCGTCGGGAGTGCCTCAGGCGAGGCCGCTCCGGCACATCTCGACATCGTGCAGTCGTTGGCCGCCAGTAGCGACGGGCGGACGTTGGCCTCGGGCGGCTATCGCACCGCAAAAATCTGGCGACGCGCGCCGCTGGAGCGAGTTCGGACGTTGAAGCTGCGGATACGTGAAGGCCCGGCAGCGGACACCGCCGAGACGACGACGCGAAAGGATGCAAAGTCGGTCCTCGCCCTCAGTGACGACGGACGTTTCGCTGCCCTGGTCGCACCAGGCAACACGATACAGATCTTCGACCTGGTCACCGGTCACGTCGAGCGGACGTTGGTCGGCCACGTCGCGGCGATCACGGACCTCGCCTTCCGCGTCGAGGGGACCCAGCTTGCCTCGACCGATGCGGACGGGCGAGTTCGCTTCTGGAATATCGCCGACGGGCGACGCCTGGCCGAGTTTGCCGCGGGTGAAGCGTCCGATGCCTCGGCGGCGGCGGCCTCGTCTGCCTCGGCCAACGCGACGGACGGGCCGAACCACATCGCAATCAACAATAACGGGACGGCTCACGTGATTCGCCAAGCCGACGGCGAGCGCGTCGCGGAACTGCGAACGGACGCCTGGGCACGGCGCAAAGTCGCGCAGGCCCGGCAGGCAACGGCCTTGGCCGAGCGGATTCGCGGTTGGGCCGAATACGATCGCAACGAGGTGGCCAAGATGGCGACGCGGGCACAAGCGAGCGTGCAACAGGCCGCTCTCGCCCTGGAAAAGCTCACGCAGGATGGCACCGGACCTGCCGATCCAAGGTATCTCGCTGCGGTCGAATCGCTCGAATTCCGCACGAGCGATCTGAAGCGGCTCACGAAGGACGTGGTCGAGGCCCAGGGAGTCGTCGATGAGAAGACGGCGCTTCGCGACGCGGCCAAAGAGCGATTGGCACAGCGCGAGAAGGAAGCCGAGGCGGCGCGGGTTCCGCTCGTCTCCGCATCGATTGCCGCTGGCGGGGCCGAGGTCGTGGCCGTCGACCACGACGGGCGTCTTTACACCTTCGCCGCAACGGACGGCACGCCGATCGACCGTGGCGCAGCACCAACGACTACGAGTCCGGTCGCCGTGGCCGGCAATGCCGCGGGACAAATCGTAACCGTAGCGAGCGACGGCACCGTGGAGATTTGGCAAGGTGGCCGTTGGTCGCTCGCGCGGACCATCGGCGGCCTGGAAGCACCCGAATTGCTCGTCGATCGGGTTACGGCGTTGGCCTTCAGCCCTGACGGTCGACACCTGGCAACCGGCAGCGGCGAACCCGCGCGGAGTGGAGAACTGAAGCTGTGGGACGTCGAGACCGGAGAGCTGGTGCGCCACATCGAGGGCGCCCATAGCGACAGCGTGCTCGACCTGTCCTTTAACCACGACGGCTCCTTGTTGGCCTCGTGCGGGGCCGACCAGAACATGCGTGTCTTCGAGGTGGAATCGGGTCGTCGAGTGCACTCGTTCGAGTATCACACCAGTCACGTACTGGGCGTAAGCTGGCGGGCCGACGCCCGGGTGTTGGCCACCTGCGGGGCCGACGGGGTGGTGCGGGTTTGGAACTTCAAGACCGGCAACGAGCACAAGGTGCTCAAGCGCTTCGAGGAGCGCGAGGTGACCGATGTCGCCTTCCTCGGCAACAGCGGCAACTTCGTGGTTGGCGATGCCCGCGGCGTGGTGGGTCGCTGGGACTACAACGGCGGTGGTGGCCAACGGCTCGAGGGCTCCCAGGCGTTCATCTATCGCGTCTCGGCCAGTGCCGACGGGAGCGTCGTGGCGGCGGGCGGAGACGACGGCGTCGTGCATGTCTGGACCCGCGACGGCCAGCGACTGGCGACCTTCGAATAGATTGCGGCCGATAGTTTGCTGCTGATTATCGGCAATTACCGGCCCTGGTTGTGTCGATTTCGCACACCTGCGGGGACTTTTCGATTTACGCCTGCTTGCCGGTCGGCGAGAATGGACGCTGCGGTCAACCCGGGTCGGCAAGTTTGCCCGTGTCCGCAAGTTTGCTCGTCGCCCGATCGCGCCGTCCCCGCCAGGTTTCCCGCCACCTTTCCTGCCACCTCCGCCCGCCCCGGATGAAGTTGAACAGGTCGACCCGCCGCTCGATCGCTTGCGCGCTGCTGATCGTCGCGTTGGCTGCCGCCGCGCCGCCAGCGGCGAGGGCGCAGCTCGACTTCGATCGGGCACCGATCAACTATGCGTCCGCGGTCACCGACGATCGGGTGGCACGGTTGCAAAAGCGACTCGATGCCGGCGAGGTGCGGCTCGAATATGAGGAGGGCCGCGGTTACCTGCGCTCGGTGTTGCGAGAGCTGGGGGTCCCGGTGTCGTCGCAGATGTTGGTCTTTTCCAAGACCAGCTTTCAATTGCGGCGGATTTCGCCCCGCGCGCCGCGAGCTCTTTACTTCAGCGACGACGTGTACGTCGGCTGGGTTCAGAACGGCGACGTCATGGAAGTGACGGCCGTCGATCCGGAGCAAGGGGCGGTCTTCTATACGCTGCAACAGGAAGATGTCGAGCAACCAAAGTTCGTGCGCGATCGCGGCAACTGTCTCTCGTGTCACGCGTCGGCGCGCACTCAGGGTGTTCCCGGTCACGTGGTGCGGTCGGTCTATCCCGCCGCCGACGGACAGCCCCATTTCGGTTCGGGGACGTTCAACACCGATCAAAGCAGTCCGCTGAAGGAACGCTGGGGTGGCTGGTATGTGACCGGAACTCATGGAGAGCAAAGGCATATGGGCAACGCCATCTCCCACGACCGCGATCGACCGGAGCTTCTCGACATGGAACGGGGAGCGAACCTGACCGAGTTGACGGGGCGGATTCGTACGAAGGCCTATCTCACGCCGCACAGCGACATCGTGGCACTGATGGTTCTGGAACATCAGACGACGATGCACAACCTGATCACCCGGGCCAACTACGAGACCCGCATCGTGCGTCACGACGCGCGCATCATGAATCGCGTGCTGGAACGGCCCGAAGATTTCGTGAGCGAAGCGGGACAACGGCGCATTCGCACCGCCTGCGAAAAGCTGCTCGAGTACCTGTTGTTCGTCGACGAAGCGGAACTGACCGACCCGATCGAGGGAACGTCGGGCTTCGCGGCGGAGTTCGAGTCGCTGGGGCCGCGCGATGCCAAGGGCCGGTCGTTGCGGGAACTCGACCTCTCACGACGGATGATGAAGTACCCGTGCAGCTACCTGATCTACTCCGAGGCGTTCAACAAGCTGCCCGAGGTCGTCAAGACGCACCTTTACGATCGTCTGTGGGAGGTGCTGCAAGGCGAAGACACCAGCGAGGAATTTGCGCACCTCTCGCCGGGCGACCGCCGGGCGATCTCCGAGATCCTGCGCGATACGAAGCCCGACCTCGCCGCACATTGGCAGCGCCGCTCGGCCCAGCGCTAGCGCGTTGCTTGTGACGTCTTGGTGGTTTCGGCCTGGTCGAGGCACGCTTGGCCAAGGGGACGCAGACGCGACCTGACCGCGCCGCAGCGGAATGGCCACAGCAGAGAGACCACAGCGGAATGCTCCTCAAGAAATCGTGCCGAACTGCAGGTGGGCGCGGTCGGCGGGCGGCTGTTGGCTGCCCCACAGACCGGCAATTTGCGGCGGCGGCCCGAGCGCGGAAACGCGCGTTTACCGCACCTCGAGACTCGCGGTATGATGGGTGGCGGAATTGGCAGTCACGGCGGACGGCCCCAGGACAGCAGGACGCGGACTGACGAACACCGACTTCTCGCTGAGGCAATCATCATGAAGAAACAGCAAGTTCTGGCAGTTGCCCTGGCGGCCAGCTTCGTTGTGGTCGTCGTGAGTGGCAACCGGGTCCGCGGACAAGTGATAAGAGGCCAGGAGCGCCCGCTGTTGACCAAGCAGTTGATGAAGGGGCTCGTCGCTCCGCAGTGCGGCGCGCTGAAGAAAGAACTCGACGCCCAGCCAGCCGACGATGAAGCCTGGGAGCGGGTCGCCCTGTGTGCCGCGCTCTTGAACGAAGCGAGTCACACGTTGATGGCCGACGGACGCTGCCCCGACGAAACTTGGGCAGTGGCCGCCAGCCAGACATTGCGCGAGGGGACGGCCGCCGTGTTGGCCGCGGCGGAAGCCCAGAATCTCGACGACGCCGTGGCTGGCTTCAAGAGCCTGACACAGGCCTGTGGCGCGTGCCACCAGGCGCACAAGAATTGACGTTTCGCGTCACACGTACCATGCCCGCTGCGCCGTGATCGCGACGTGACGGGCGAGAGGAAAACCAAAGCGAAAGGATTCCCATGTTGCGCACGGTCACCAATTGCCACGGCCAGCCGATCCGCAAGCTCGATTCGATCTACATCGGCTACGATCCCCGAGAACAGCGCGCCGTGGAGGTGCTCATCAACTCGATCGAGCGGCATGCCTCGCGTCCTCTGAACGTCGTCACCCTCAACGCCGAGGCCCTGCGTCGCGTGGGACTCTACCGTCGCGCTCCGCACGTCGATTCGACCGTGTGGGCGGAAACGCCGGTCGATCACATGAAAGACAGCATCGACGGGCGCCCCTTCTCGACCGAGTTCAGCTTCAGCCGCTTTCTCGTGCCTTTCCTGAATCAACTCGAAGGCCTGGCCCTGTTCATGGACTGCGACATGTACTTTCGCGGCGATCCGTGCCGGTTGTTCGACGAATTCGGCGAGATGGAAGACCTGGCGCTGCGGTGCGTGCAGCATCAGTACGACGAAGGTGGCAACCTCGTCAAGAAGATGTACGGCTGCCCCCAGACGTCCTACTCGCGAAAGAACTGGTCGAGCTTCGTGCTTTACAACTGCGGCCATCCGGGCCATCACAATCTGACGGTCGACGACGTCAACACGAAGCCCGGCAATTGGCTCCACAACTTCCGCTGGCTGGCCGACGACGAAATCGGCGACCTGCCCGAGGAGTGGAACTGGCTGGACGGACATTCGCCGCTGGAGGTCGAGCCGATCAACGTCCACTTCACCTCGGGCGGACCCTGGTTTGGCAGCGAAGACGGCACGAGCGGCTGGCAGCCGCAGCGCGAGGGCGACCAGAAGTACTGCGACGAATGGCGTGCCCTGGCCGCGGCCCTCGACACGGTCGCCGCCGCCTGAGCAGG
>QQVP01000093.1:17581-19339 GCA_003389215.1 Planctomycetota bacterium
TACGCGGGAGGACGCGGACGTTCCCAGCTCCGGTCCACCGCCCCAGGGTGCAGCCAGGCAGTCGGATGACCACACAGAACCAACCGCAGAGCGCGGCAAAGGAAGGCATCTTCGCCCACTGGCGGGCCGATTTTCTGGCCTCGTTGGTCGTCTTTCTGGTGGCGCTACCACTCTGCATCGGCATCGCCGTGGCAGTCGGCGTTAATCCTGCGCGGGCCCTGATCACCGGCATCATTGGGGGGCTGATCGTCGGCATCTTTGCCGGATCCCCCCTGCAGGTAAGCGGTCCGGCGGCCGGTCTGTTCGTCATCGTGCAGCAGCTGGTTTACGACGGACGGGCCGACTTCTCCAATCCGGCCAATCTGACGGGCAAAGAACTCGTCGATGCCACCGAAGCTCATGCCATGATGATCCTCGGTGCGGCCGTGTTTCTCGCCGGGGCGGTGCAGATCGTCGCCGGGGCGCTACGCTTGGGGCAGTGGTTCCGGGCCGTCTCGCCGGCGGTGATCAAGGGGATGTTGGCCGGGATCGGGATTCTGATCGCGATCAGCCAATTCCACGTGATGCTCGACCATGAAGCGATGTGGAACGGCGAAGCGGCCCGCGGTGCCGTAAAACTGCTGGCCACGATTCCCGAGGCGATTCTGAAGTGCTTTTCCTACGACACATCGCACAGCCATCACCTGGCGGCGCTGACGGGCATCATTGCCATGGCGGGCTTCATCTTTTGGCCGACGGTCGCACCAAAGCGATTTCGGTTCTTTCCCGCCGCACTGGTCGGAGTCATCTTGGCGACCGCTTTCACCACGATTGCTCAGATCACGGAGAATACCCTGCCGACGGGCGTCAAACTCTTGGATGTTCCCGACAACATCTTCAGCGAGGTGACCCTGCCGACATGGCAATCGGTGATCTACATGATGGAACCGATCGTCCTATCCGGCGGCCTGGTCATCGCCCTGGTCGCCAGTGCCGAGACGCTCCTCTGCGCCACCGCAGTCGATCAAATGCACCAGGGTCCGCGGACCAAGTACGATCGCGAACTCTCGGCCCAGGGCATCGGCAACATCCTCTGCGGGCTCGTGGCCGCCCTGCCGATGACCGGCGTGATCGTCCGCAGCAGCGCCAACGTCAGCTCCGGGGCACGGACGCGGCTATCCACGATTCTGCACGGGCTTTGGCTGTTGATTTTCGTGGCGGCGATTCCCTTCGTGTTGAACTACATTCCCCGCTCCGCATTAGGGGCGCTTCTGGTGTACACCGGTTTCAAGCTGGTCAACATCCGCGACATCAGGAACCTCTGGAGTACCAGTCGCGGTGAGGCCGGCATCTACTTCGCCACGGTGATCATGATCGTCAGCACCGATCTTTTGATCGGCGTGCTCGTCGGCATCGCCCTCTCGGCCTTGAAGCTATTGTTCCGCTTTTCCAATCTGCGAACGCACCTCGACGTATCGGACGATCGCTCGACGGCCGTGCTGCAGCTCGAGGGGGCGGCCACCTTCGTCTGTCTGCCGAAGTTGGCTTCCCAGCTCGAAAAGGTGCCGAAGGGAGCCGAGCTGCACGTCGACTTCGAGAACCTCACTTACATCGACCATGCCTGCCTCGACCTGCTGATGAGCTGGGCCAAGCAGCACTCGACCGTCGGAGGCGAATTGGTACTCGATTGGAATCTCCTCCACGGGCGGTTCACCCCGGCAGATTCCGAGAGCAGCTTGGAGGGCAACGGGCGGGCCAACGCGATCCGCGAAAGGACGA
>QQVP01000058.1 GCA_003389215.1 Planctomycetota bacterium
TGGCGGGACTGTTTCACGCCGGGGGGCCGCGGCGGCTGAGCCTCTATGAAATCGCCCAGATCGTCAATCGCGTGGGCGGCTACGATCCGAAGTTACTCGAAGGCTGCGATCGCGGCGAAGCGGGGCCGATTCCGCCCCGGGCCGGCAACGTCACGATGAACTCGGCGAAGCTGTCCGCGGCACTAGGCTACGATCCGCTCGACCCATGGCCGCTCGATCCGCAGTGGATTCCGACCGATCGCGACTGGCATCGACAGCGCCCACGTGGCGAGCAAGGATCGCCGCTCCTGCTCGAAGAGGTGCTCTATCGCAATCCTCGGCGGACGGCGCTTGTGTAGGCGGCGCCTCCGCACGACGTCCGACCGGCGATACGCTTGCTGGCGACTAGTAAACGACTTCCAAGCCGCCGGTGTACGAGTAGTAGAGGGCGTTCCCGTTGTCGTTCACGAAGGGCATTGCCGCAGGCGTAACCACATCCGGTCCCGTGCGATTGGGATCGAAGTTCTCGGTGGCCAGTCCAACGCCGTCGAGATAGAGCACGGTCAGGGCCCCGCGGAAACGCGTCCGCCGCGTCAGCTGCACGATCGTCACGGCACTCGCTTCGGCCACGAAGGAGACATCGTGAGTCTCGACTTCCTCGACGAGCGGGTTGGCGACGGTCGTCGCGTTCATCACCGACTCGTTCTTGGTGCGAATGGCATAGATGCCCGCCTCTGCCTCACCGCCGACCATCACGCCCGGCAAAACGCACAGATACAAATCGCCGCCGGTCTGGAAGCCGATCATGTCATTGACGGTTTCCAGGTCGTACTCGAGCGACTCGCCCGAAGCCGTGTCCGAGGTGTCGTGGGCCAGATCCTCGACCAGACGGAAGTAGCGAGCCCCGTAGAGGATCGAACCTTGCAATCGGCAATTGGCGTTCTTCCAACGACGACGGACGTTGATCTCGCCGCTGTGCATGTCGGACGAGTAGGCCAGCGTGTGCAGGCTCGCCTCGTCCGTCTCGGGAAACCCGGTCGGCCCCGGATTCGTGCCGAAATCGCTGAACGTGGAGAACAGATCGTTGGTGCCGGTCGCCTGCGCCCCGTCCTCGAAGCGTTCGAACATGCCGAAGTAGCTCATTTCCAAGTCGTAGCCTGGCTTGAAGACAAACGAGGCCGAAACGCGAATGCCCGGCTCGTAGCTATCGAAGCCGAGATCGTCCGAGTCGAGTACGATCGTGCCGGGGCCGGTGCCGCTGGAGGTGAACGGAATCACCCGCGAAACGGTATCGCGGCGCCAATACATGTATTCGACGTGAAAGTCGTACCAGTGGTCGGGACAGGCACAGGCACCCGCGCCGAAGAACTTGCCACAGCGGCCGGCACCACCACAGTCCGAGCATTCCTCGAAGCTGCCGTCGACGTCCCCCTCGACCGCGCCGTTGAATTCGCCCTCGACTTCTTCGTAGTAGCCTTCCGAGGCACCGGCATACTCGTCGTAGGCCACGGCGAGCAGGGCCGGATCATAAAACGGCATGCCGTGCGGAGTGTACGTCAGCGGGACTCCCATCGCGGCCGGCGAAACAAGTTGCGGCATCGCCATCGGAGCTCCGTAGCCCGAGAGCGGTTGCACGGCGAGCGGGCTTTGAGCCCCGGCCGTGCCGGCCAGCCACAACGAACCGACGGCCGTTAGCAATCCGAGCTGCCAAATGGACTTCATCAGTCAGAACCCCCTGCACTAGAGCGTGTATAGGATAGGTGTCGCGTCGTTGGCGCCGGCGAGGCAAGTTTGGCCACCAGACCGAAGCAGACAAATTGGTGGATTCGTCGATGCAGGTCGACGTAGCCAAGCACAGCCGTAGCTGGCCAAGACGCTAGAGATAAACGAGACGCGCTCTAGCATCCGAGCGAGCAATCGATGTTCAGTCTGGCAGATCGACCCCGTAGAACCGTTCAATCGAGAAAAACCGCTACGAGACAAAAACTCGCCTCAACCGATTAACTCGACACAGTCTGCGCAGTCTAACACGCCGACAGCTTCGAGGTCGGCCACGATAGATCGAGCGAAGCCCCTTGGCAGAAATGAGTTAGGGAAACTTCTCGGCGGACTGGTGGCCAACTCGATGAGAGCCGCGTCTTGCGACCGCTGGCCTCACGTGGCTCCAGCCGGCGGGCCTATTTCCGCGGCTCGATCACGTCCTTGCCCAACAGAGGTTGCAGCACCTCGGGCACGGCCACCGAACCGTCGGCACGCTGGTTGTTCTCCAAGATGGCGATCAACGCCCGGCTGATCGCCACCGCGGTGCCGTTGAGGGTGTGTACGAAGTGGGTTCCCTTCTCGCCCTTGATGCGATAGCGAATCGCCAGCCGACGGGCTTGATACTCGGTGCAGTTGCTGGTGCTGGTTACCTCGCCATACTCGCCGCCATCGCCGCGGCCAGGCATCCACGCTTCCAGGTCGTATTTGCGATAGGCCGGTCCGCCCAGATCGCCGGTGGCCGTATCGACGACACGATAGGGAATGCCCAGCTCGTCGAAGATGCGGCACTCCAGCCCGCAGAAGTACTCGAGCATCTCCTCGCTCTCGTCGGGCAACGTGAAGGCGAACATCTCGACCTTCGTGAACTGATGCACGCGATAGAGTCCGCGGGTCGCGGCGCCGTGAGCCCCGGCCTCGGTACGATAGCAATGGCTCACGCCGCAGAGCTTCAGCGGGAGCTGGTCCGAGTCGAACGTTTCCTTGGCATACCAGCCGCCTAAGGTAATCTCGGCGGTGGCGATCAGGCTGAGGTCGGTGTCGGCCACGCTGTAGATCTGGGTTTCCGGACCTCGCGGAATGAAGCCGATGCCCTGTAGAATTTCGTTGCGGGCCAGATCGGGCGTGATCGTCGGCGTGAATCCCTCGCCGACCAACAGGTTGAGCACGTATTGCTGGAGCGCGAGTTCCAACTGCGCCGCTTCGTTCTTCAGATAGTAGAAGCCGTGACCGGCCACCTTGCCGCCCGCCTCGAAGTCGAAGAGATCGAGCCGCTCGCCCAGCTGAACGTGATCGAGCACAGGGAAGTCGAAGACGGGCGGCTGGTGCTTGCCCTTGCGCAGCTCCAGATTCGCTTTGTCGTCGACGCCGATCGGCGCCGCGGGGTGCGAAAGATTTGGAATCACACGCAGGATGGCGTCGGCCTCCGCGGCCAATGCGTCGACTTCGGCCGCAGCCTGCTCCTTCTGCTCGCGTAGTTGACGAGCTCCCTCCTTCAGGGCCTCGCGTTCGGCCCCCTCGGCCGCCTTGCCGATGAGCTTGCTCTTTTCGTTCGCCTGACGATTAAGGTCCTCCGCCTCGATCTGTTTGGCGCGTCGCTGCTGCTCGAGGTCCGCCAGCTTGCGGACGTCGACCGTGACGCCGCGATGGCGGCAATTCTCCTCGACGAGTTCGATGTTCTCGATAACGAATTTGCGATCGAGCATAGCTAGTCCTGATTGTCGGCTGGTGTCTTCGACTCTTTGCGGCTTGGATTCTTAAGCAGTCTGTCCTGACCTTCCCGGTCTCTCCCGACCTTGCGAGACCCCGTCGTGCTTGCCGCACGTGCGGGCCGCACGTTGGGGCCGAACATCTGGGCCGCGACGTAATCCGTGCGACGAAGCGTGCCTCGGGCCCCGCTCAGCCGCAGATCTTGGCCAATTCGGCCCACAACTGGGCACTCGCCTTGGTCCCGCGATGAAAGTCGGCCAGGCAAAATTTCTCGTTTGGACTGTGCGTATTGTCGTCGCTCAGCCCCCAGCCGAGCAACAGAACATCGGCACCCAAGTGCTCGGCGAACGACGTCACGATCGGAATCGAACCTCCCTCTCGTATATAGAGAGGCGCCGTCCCGAATCCATGTTCGATCGCGCTGGCGGCCGCCTCGATATAGGGACTTTCCAGCGATACCAAGACCCCCGGCGAGCCGTGAAAATCCTTCAGCTCCATCGTGATCCCCGGTGGCAGGCGGGGCTCGAGGAATTCTCGCAGCGCCGCGGTCACCTGCTCCGGCGTCTGATTCGGAACCAGGCGAAAGCTGAACTTGGCCCCGGCGCGGGCCGGCAATACGGTCTTGGCCCCTTCGCCCTGATAGCCGCTCCAAAGTCCGTTGATGTCGTACGAAGGTCGGGCCCAACGCCGCTCGAGCGTCGAGTAGCCCGACTCGCCGATCGCGCCGTCGACGCCGACCTGGGCCAGAAAGCCCTCGTCGTCGAAGGCCATCGCCTGATAGCCCTCACGTTCGCGCGGCGTAAGCGGCACCACGGCGTCGTAGAAGCCCGGCAGCTGCACGCGACCCTCGCCATCGACGATTTCGGCCAACAGGCGGGCCAGCACGTTGGCCGGATTCGTGATCGCGCCGCCGAACGAGCCCGAGTGCAGATCCTGCTGCGGACCTTTGAGCAGGAGTTCGTAATAGGCGATGCCGCGGAGTCCGTAGGTGATGGCGGGTCGACCCGGCCCAAACTGACAGGTGTCGCTGATCACGACGCAATCGCAGGCCAGCCGCGCGGCGTGCTCGGTCAGGAAAGTCCCGAGCGACTGGCTGCCGACTTCCTCTTCGCCTTCGATCAGGTATTTGACATTCAACGGCAGCTGGCCCACCGTCTTCATCCAGGCTTCGGCACTCTTGATGTGCGTGAGCATCTGACCCTTGTCGTCGGTGGCTCCACGGGCATAGATGTTGCCGTCGCGGACCGTCGGCTCAAAGGGAGGCGAGACCCACTCGTCGAGCGGATCGGGGGGCTGGACGTCGTAGTGTCCATAAACCAAGGCCGTTGGCTTGCCCGGAATCTGTTCCGATTGGGCAAAGACGAGCGGGTGGCCCGCCGTCTCGATCAATTCGGTGGTCAGGCCCAGCGCTTGCAGGTGATCGTGCACCCAGTTTGCCGCGCGACGCACGTCGTCGGCGTGAGCGCTGTCGGCGCTGATGCTGGGAATGCGGAGCAATTCACAAAGGTCCGCCTCGAAGTCGTCGTGCCGCGAGACGAGATAGTCATCAATTTCGGACATGCTGGTGGCGTCAGTGACGGCTAATGGGGTCGCGTCTGCTAATCGTTTGCTTGCGGGGAGCGATTCAATATAATGCTGGCGGTCGAGAACGGCCATTCCCGCCGACCGGCGCTAGTCTAGCGATCAGAACGGATTTGGAGACGATACCCATGGAGGAACGAAGCGCCGCCGCGGTGCTTGCGCCGAGCGAAGAAAGAGTTGCCCAAGAGCACTCGCGGGCCAAGCGTCAGCCTCCCTATCACGTCATCCTTTGGGACGACGACGATCACTCGTACCAGTACGTGATGGTGATGCTGCAGCAGCTCTTCGGCCATCGCCCCGTCAAGGGATTCGAACTTGCCGAAGAGGTCGACACGCGGGGCCGCGCGATCGTGCTCACCACGACCCGCGAACATGCCGAATTGAAGCGCGATCAGATCCACGCCTTCGGTCGAGACGAGTCGATCACTCGCTGCCAGGGGGCGATGTCGGCCTCGATCGAACCGGCACACGACTAGTCGCTCGTCCCGCTGGTCGCTCGCCATTCCAAGGCGCACGACCCGCGGTGTCGCCCGCCGAGACAGCCAAGTGTCCATCGCTACTCCCAAGCTTCGTACGCTCACGCTCGGTTGCAAGGTCAACCAGTACGAAACGGAGTTGGTCAGCGAGGGTTTACTGGGCGCTGGTTACACGCCAGCCGCAGCCCACGAACCGGCCGACCTCTGCTTCGTCAATACCTGCACGGTGACCGCCGAGGGCGACGCCAAGAGTCGCCAGCAGATTCGCCGCCTCGCCCGAGACAATCCACAAGCGCGGATCGTCGTGATGGGTTGCTATGCCACGCGCGCGCCCGAGGAGGTCGCTGAGCTACCAGGGGTCGCGGAAGTCGTCACCGACAAGCGCGAGCTGCCCGATCTGCTGGGTCGTTTCGGCGTGGTCGAGATGCCCACGGGCATCACTTCGTTCGGCTCGCGTCATCGGGCCTACGTCAAGGTCCAGGACGGCTGTCTGCTGCGGTGCAGCTTCTGCATCATCCCGCAGGTGCGACCCCATGTGGCCAGCCGCCCCGTGCCGCACATTCTCGACGAGGTGCAACGGCTCGTGGCGAACGGCTATCGCGAAGTCGTGTTGACCGGGATTCACCTCGGCCACTACGGCGTCGAGTGGAACCGCGGTCGCGCGAAGCGCGACTGGACGCGGCTCTCGCATCTGCTCGACAAGGTCGCGCAATTGGAAGGCGACTTTCGCGTGCGGCTTTCCAGCATCGAAGCGACGGAGGTGACGCGCGAGTTGATCGAGGTGATGCAGGACTACGGCGATCGCATCTGCCCACATTTGCACATCTCCATGCAAAGCGGCAGCGACGACGTGCTGCGGCGAATGCGCCGACGCTGGGGAGCCCAGCGTTTCGTCGACCGCTGCGAACTGTTGAAGGCGGCCCTCGACGAGCCCGCCATTACGACCGACATCATCGTTGGCTTTCCGGGCGAGCGCGACGCCGACTTCGAGGCGACGTGCGATGTGGCCCGCCAGGTCGGCTTCTCGAAGATCCACGTGTTCCCTTTCAGCGCCCGTCGTGGCACACCGGCTGCCGAGATGCCGAACCCGATCGATCCGCGGCTCAAACAGGAACGCACGCGGGCACTCACGGAGCTGGAAGGAGCGCTTCGCGAGGACTATTTCCGGCGGCTGGCCGGGCGGCGTTTGCGGGTGCTCGTCGAGCGGGTCGACCCCGAGGCGGCGGGTCAGCTGCTGGGAACTTCGTGTCGCTACGCGCCGGTGTCGCTGCCGGGCCAGAGCGCGCAGATGGGTGACTTCGTCGACGTCGTCGCTGGCAGCTGGGTCGCTGGCAAGTGCGTCGCCGGCCGCATTCAGGGGGCCCCGGTCGCGGCGCACAAGGTCGCGCCGAATCCTCGGAGCTCCACGTGCTAGCGAGACGCGGCACGGCGAAAGGGCGAAAGCAGCCGCGTTCGGCTGGTCTGGCCGGCGCTCGACCGATTTGCTAACGTCCCGCCCCTCTGACCAAAGCCCGTCGCGTTCTGCGGCGGCATCCCGTTCGGGACGTTGGTTTCACAGGTAAGCGGCCGTGCGAAATTTCGCGGGGCAAGGAGCCAGGTTCATGCATTGCGGCAGAGAGTTTACGCGACGTCGGCGAGCCGTTGTCGTCCTGGGTGTGCTGTCGCTCGTCTTGAGCGTCGCGGGGTCGGCAATCGCGGGCCCGCCCTGGGCCAACTTCGTCACGTTCAAGCGCATCGAGGCCGATCCGGATAAGTCGTATCCGCTCGGCGAGGAACATGGACCGTGGCTGATTCTCGCCACTACGTTTCGTGGTCCGGACGCGGAAACCAACGCCCGGCAGCTCGTCTACGAACTGCGACGCGATTACAAGCTGAACGCCTATACCCACCAGAAGTCGTTCGACTATTCGAAGAGCTTCGTCGGTCGGGGCGTCGACCGCTACGGCAATCCCACGCGGATGCGTCACCAGAACAATCAGCGCATCGACGAGGTCGCGGTGGTCATCGGCGACTTCGTCTCCCTGGACGATACGGCGACGCAAAAGACGCTCGAACGGGTCAAGACGATGCGGCCGCGGGTCTTCGATCCCGATGGCGAGCAGGAACCGACAGATGCCCTCACGGCGCTGCGTGATTTCCACAACCGCCTGTGGGGACAGAAGCAAAAGCGCGAGCGCGGTCCGATGTGGATGGCCTTCGCGATTCCCAACCCGCGGCTGCCGAAAAGCTACTTTCGACCCCAGGGGGTCGACAAGTTTGTCGCCCAACTGAATGAAGATCGGGAGTTCAGCTTGCTCGAGTGCCCCAAGGCCTACACGGTCCGCGTGGCCACGTTCACCGGGCACCGAGCCACCCAGTCGACGGAACGTGGCGACACGGCGCCCGAGCCGGAGGTGACCGATCGCCTCGAGAAGGCCGCTTTCCTGGCCGATCATCTAGCGGCCGGTCTGCGCAAGCACGGCGTCGAGGCCTACGTGTTTCACGATCGCACCCAAAGCATCGTCACCGTTGGCAGCTTCGATGCCCACGGCGCGCAGCGGATGAAGGACGGCACCATCCGCTACAACCCGGATGTGGAAGCGGTGATCCACAACTTTGCCGCAATTCGACCCGGCGGAGCCAACCATCCGCTGGTCGCCGCCGGCCGCGGTCAAGGTCGCGTCGAGTGGCGCAATCGCATCTACGATGCGGAATTGACCTCGAACATCCCGGGCCTGGAGAACTTTCGTTATCGAACCTTCGACGGCACGCCGTTCGACATCGAACCGACGGTAATTGACGTGCCACGCCGCTCGATCGCCCGCGACTATGCCAGTCTGCCAAAGCTGTTTCGGTAGCGAGCTCGACTCGACGGAGCGGATTCGACGACGCGGCCGCGGTCGCTTCTCGACCGGGCCACTAGAGCGTGTCCAGGATAGGTGTCGCGTCGTTGGCGCAGGCGAGGCAAGTTTGGCCACCAGACCGAAGCAGACGAATTGGTAAATTCGTCGATGCAGGTGGACGTCGCCAAGCACAGCCGCAGCTAGCCAAGACGCTCGAGATAAACGAGACGCGCTCTAACGACTCGGCGAACGACCGACTAGACTAACGACGAGTTGCAAATTTCGTCGTCGTGGGGTCCGTTGGCATGCCGTTCGTCTCTCCGCTCATACTGGGCACGCACAATCGCAAGAAGGGTGAGGAGCTGGCCGAGCAGCTGGCCCCGCTGGGCATCGAGGTCCAAACCCTGGCCACCTTGCCCGAGGCCATCGAAGTCGTCGAAGACGGCGACTCGTTCGCTGAGAATTCGTCGAAGAAGGCCGTTCAACAGGCGCGGCATCTCGGTCGCTGGGTCATCGGCGAAGATAGCGGCATCTGTGTCGACGCCCTCGACGGCGCCCCCGGCATCTATTCGGCCCGCTTCTCCGGACCGCAGGCCTCCGACGAAGCGAACAACCTGCTGCTGCTGGAGAAACTGGCCGGCAAACCGCCGGCGGCCCGCGGCGCGCACTACGTTTGCTACATGACGCTGGCCGATCCGGACGGGAACCTCCGCGCCGAGAGTGAAGGAATCTGTCGCGGGCGCATTCGCGAGGAGCCGGTCGGGTCGGCCGGCTTCGGCTACGATCCGCTCTTCGAAGTGATCGAGTATCACAGGACGTTCGGGCAACTCGGGGCGACGGTCAAAGGGGTGCTCAGCCATCGCGCCCGGGCGGTGGCCCTGATGATTCCTCAGATTCGCCGCCTGCTTCACGAAATTGCCGCTTAGACACGGAGGCCTCGACCGAGGTCCCATTTCGCAACCACGCCGATGCCCCGTTTGAACCCGCTGAACTTGCTGTTGCTGTTCGCCTACCTGGCCACGGTTTCACTCGTTGCCTGGGGGGTGTATCGCTATCGCGAAGAGGCCCGCCGGGGACTCGCCAGCCCGCAGGTCCAAGAGAAGTGGCAGGATTGGGTCGACGACGTCCGCACGCAACAAGCAACCGAAGAGCCGAGCGACCGCGGACCGGTGGCTCGTCGTGTTCCCCGTTCGCCGATCCCGCCCATCTACGTGTTGATGGAAGATCACTTCGTCAAGATGCTGATCTCGGCGATCGTTACCGCCAGCGTGCTGTTCGGGCTGCTCGTGTTCGCGATCCGCGGCGCGTTGGCCCCCGTCAAGCTGCCGGAGAACCTGGCGGCGAACGATCCGCAAGAGCCGGCTTGAGCCCGCGCGACTCGGTCCGCCGACCTCGAAGTTTCCGGACGGTGTTAAGACAGCGAAGACCGCGGCCCGTGTACAATGGACTCCTATGCCCGAGACGTCACTAGGATCGTACGGCAACCGTTCCGAAGCGCAGTCGGCCCCGCGACTGCGCTGGACGGTGTGGCCGTTGGTCGATCGACCGCTTGTTTCGTTGGGCGTTGTCGCACTCATGGCGGCGCTTGGCTGGGGCGTCGCGGTGGGCAGCGGCGGCTGGTACTGGGGCGTGTTGGCGGCCATGGCCCTGGCACTCTCGCTGTGGCGGTACCTGCTGCCGGTGACCTTTGACGTCGGCATTCGCGGACTGCGTCAGGACTCCCTGTTGCAACAGGCCCGCACCTCCTGGAGCGATATCCGCGCCGTGCGCCGCTGTCGGGGCGGGCTCCTAATGCTGCCGGGCACGGATGATCGACCACTCGACGCGATGCGGGGTTTGTTCGTCCCTTGGGGTCCCCATCGCGCAGAACTCTTGCAACTGGTCGCGCTCTATCTCACCGGAGGGGAACTTGAGGACTAGCCGCCCTGCGGCGGCCGAGTGGCGCGGCGAGGCGTACTCCAATTGGTCAGGCCGAGTCATTCGCGTCGCCCGCCGGCTTCGTCGTGCGTCGAGCCGTCGTGCGTCGCGTTTTCCTCGAGCGGGTACCAGCAGGCGACCGCGTGCGACTCGCCCTCGAGCCCCGGCGACTCGCGATCGCACTTTTCCTCGCGCCGCGGGCAGCGGTCGGCGAACTGACAACCGGGGTACTCGCGATCAGGCGATGGCACCTCGCCGCCGAGCAGGTGATGCGACCGCTGTCGTTCGCGTACCGGATCGGGAATCGGCACGCTCTCGAGCAACGCCCGCGTATAGGGATGTCGCGGCTGCTCGTAGAGCTCGCGGCTGTCGGCCACTTCGACCAGTCGGCCCAGGTACATCACCCCGACTCGGTCGGCGATGTGCCGCACGACCGAAAGGTCGTGGGCAATGAAGATGTACGAGAGTCCCAGCTGCTGCTGCAGGTCCTGCAACAGATTGACGATCTGGGCCTGAATCGAAACGTCGAGCGCCGAGACCGGCTCGTCGCAAAGGATGACTCTCGGATTGACGGCCAGGGCCCGGGCAATGCCGATGCGCTGGCGCTGACCCCCGGAGAACTCGTGCGGATAGCGGTTCAAGAAGCGCGGATTCAGCCCGACCAGTTCCAAGAGTCGCATCACCTCCAAGCGGCGGTGCTCGCGATTGTAGAGCCCGCCGACCTCCATCGGCTCGGCCACGATGCGACCGACCGTCATGCGGGGATTGAGCGAAGCGAAGGGGTCCTGAAAGATCATCTGCAAGCCCGAGCGGACCTGGCGCATTTCGGCCCGGGACACGTTGTCGATGCGGCGACCCGCGAACCAGACCTCGCCGGCCGTCGGCCGCACCAGGCGGAGAATGCCCCGGGCGAGCGTCGACTTGCCGCAGCCGGACTCGCCCACCAGACCGAGCGTCTCGCCCTCGGCAAGCTGCAAGCTCACGCCGTCGACCGCGCGGACGACCCCGCGTTGGCGCCCGAAGAGATGCCCGCGTACGAAGGGAAAATGGACCTTCAGGTCGCGGACCTCGAGCAGCGGCGGCTGAGCGGATTCAGGGACGGCAATGGCGGCGGATTCCGGAGCGATCATGACGCGTCCTCCGGCGAGGAAGATCCTTGCGGCGATGAAGACCCCGGCCCGTGCCCGCCCTGCTCTGCCACAGGATGGCGGGCGGCCGTCGCCACGTCGACGAAGCAGGCGTGCCGCCGCGCTTCATGTTCTTCCAGCGGCGGATCTTCAGCGTGACAGCGCTCGATCGAGAAGGGGCATCGCGGCGCAAAGGCACAGCCCTTCGGCGGGTGCATCAAATCAGGCGGCTGACCTTCGATCGGCGTCAGGCGGTGGGCCTGCGCTTCGTCGAGCCGCGGAATCGACTCCAACAGCCCCAGTGTGTAAGGATGACGGGGCGAGGCGAACAGCTCGTCGACTGGGGCCTCTTCAACGATACGGCCGGCGTACATCACGCAGACCCGATCGCAGCTGTTGGCGATGACGCCCATGTCGTGAGTGATCAACACGATGGCCGTGCCGACCGCCGCTTGCAGCGCCTTCATCAGCGCTAGAATCTGGGCCTGAATCGTCACATCGAGGGCCGTCGTCGGCTCGTCGGCGATGAGCACCTGCGGCTGGCAGGAGAGCGCCATGGCGATCATCACACGCTGGCGCATGCCGCCGGAGAATTGATGCGGATAGTCCAGGATCCGCCGCGCGGCGTTCGGAATGCCAACCTGTTCGAGCAAGTCGACGGCGTGGTCGAGTGCCTGACGCCGCGTGTAGCCGCGGTGCCGTTGCGTGACTTCGCAGAGCTGGTCGGCCACGGTCAGAAACGGGTTCAGGGCAGTCATCGGATCTTGAAAGATCATGGCGATGTGATTGCCGCGGATGGCGGCCATGTCGGCCTGCGGCAATCCGATCAGGTCGCGCCCGGCGAAGCGAACCTGGCCGCCGGCGATCCGGCCCGGCGGTTGCGGCACGAGCCCCATAATCGCCAGGCTGGTAACCGACTTGCCCGATCCCGATTCGCCGACGATGCCCAAGGTCTCGCCCGGGGCGACGTCGAAAGAAACGCCGTCGACCGCGCGGACCAGTCCGTCTTCGGTGTCGAATTGCACCTGCAAGTCGTCGATTTCCAGCAGCGGTTCGCTCATCGGTTCTTCAGTCGCGGGTCGAGGGCATCGCGCAGTCCGTCGCCGAGAAAGTTGAGGGCGTAAAGGGTCAGCGCCAAGGCCAGGCCGGGAAACACGACCAGCCACCAGTAGATCTTGATCGGCGTGATGACATTGAAGCCCTGGTTGACCAGCAGACCCCACGAAACGTCCGGCGCCTGCACGCCGAGCCCGAGGAAGGAGAGAAACGCCTCGAAGAGCATCACGCTGGGAATCGTCAGGGTGAGGTATACGATGACCACACTCAGCACGTTGGGCACCAGGTGGAAGAAGATGATTCGCCGCTGCGACGCCCCGATCGTGCGGGCCGCCTCGACGAACTGCTCGTTCTTCAGCGAGATGATCTGCCCGCGGACCACGCGCGACATGGTAAGCCAGTAGATCGCGCCGACCACGAGGTAGAAGATCGTGATGCGGTCGATGTGCCAGCTCTCGAGCCACGTGCGAATCGAATCTTCGCTAAGGATCGAGACGAGCAAGATGACCACGCAGATGAAGGGCACTGAGTAGAGAATATCGACCAGCCGCATCATGAAGTTGTCGATCCTGCCGCCAAGGTAGCCGGCCGTGGCCCCGTAGCTGACGCCGATCACCAACGAGACCAACGTCGCTACGACGCCCACCGCCAACGACACGCGGGCACCCCAAAAGAGGCGCGAGAAGAGATCGCGACCGAGCTCGTCGGTCCCGCAGATTGACGGCAGCGACCAGCCGCCGAATAGCGCCAAGCGGGCATCGAGCAGGGCGCGGCTCACCAGGTCAAGGTCTTTGCGGCCGAAGTCCGCGTCGAGCTTGTCGAGATCGAGGGCGGCCGGCCGACTAAACGTGGGCGGCATGAAGATGCGATCGGAATCGACCCGCCGCGGCGGCTGCAGCGGCAGGAGTGGTGTGATCAGGGCGAGGACCGTCACGACGCACAGGGCCACCAGCGAAGCCATCGCCGCCCGCTGCCGTCGCAAACGACGCCAGGCATCGCGGCCCAGCGAGGTCCCGCGAATCGCGCGGGCTTCTTCCCACAGCGCCGCGTACCGTTCCAGCTCGTGTTCGCCCTTGGTGCGATTGCCAGTGGTGCGGTTCATGTCAGCTCCACCCGCGGATCGAGAATTCGGTAGGAAAGGTCGACCAGTGTGTTCATCGAGTAGAGGACGGTCGTGTAGACCAGCACCATTCCGAGCATCAAGGTAAAGTCGCGTTGCAAGGCGGCATTGAGCAGATGGACGCCCAGGCCGGGAATGGCAAAGATCTTCTCGATAACCAATGAACCGGTGAGAATGCCCGCCACGGCCGGACCGAGGAACGAAAACACCGGCAGCAGCGCTCCTCGCAAGGCGTGTCGCAGCACGACCGCGCGGGTGGAGAGTCCCTTGGCATAGGCGGTGCGAATGTAGTCTTGCGAAAGCACCTCGAGCATGCCGGTGCGCGAGAGTCGCGCGATGTAGGCGGCGTAGGGGGCGCCCAGGCAAAAGGCGGGCAGGACCAGATTGGCGGGCTCGCCCCAACCTGCCGCGGGAAACAACGGCCACACGAACACGAACAGGATGATCACGACGCTGGCCACAACAAAGCTGGGCACGGCGATGCCCAAGGTGGCCGCCGCCATGATGCTCACATCCCAACCGCGGCCGCGACATACGGCCGAGACGATGCCCGCCGCCAGGCCGAGCGCGACGGCGAACAGCAGAGCCAACACGCCCAGCGACGCCGAAACCGGAAAGCCCGCCGCGATAATCTCATTGACCGTGAAGTCGGGCTGCCGGTCGCTGATCCCGAGATCGAAGCGGAACAATTTGCCGAAGTAGCCGAAGTACTGCTCGTAGAGCGGGACGTCCAGGTTCAGCTTGGCCCGTTGTGCCAGCTCGACGTGCAGCGGCACATTTCGCTCTTGGGTAAAGGGTCCGCCGGGGGCCAGGCGCACCAGAAAAAACGAGAGCGACTGCACCGCCCACACGGTGATGACGAACCACATGAATCGGCGCAACAGGAACGCGATCACCGCTTCCTCCGCGGTGCCGTTTGTCGCTCGCGCTCGGCTTCGTCGATCCACAGATCGTGCAGCGGATGAACGTCGAGAATGTTGTTGTGCAGTCCCTTCACATAGGTGCGAACCAGATAGTTTCGCTCCGGAAAGTAGAGCGGCACGACCGGCATCTCCGCGAGCAGAATCTCCTCGGCCTGCCGCATCAGCGCGAGTCGCTTCTCGGGGTCGCGCTCGCGGGGCGCTCGCTCCTTGATGATCGCATCGAACTCGGCATGGCTCCAACCGGTGTTATTGTTGCCGCCACCGGTGACGAACATGTCGAGAAAGGTATTCGGATCGACGTAATCGCCGATCCAGCCCGCGATGGCGACGTCGTACTCCAGGTTGCGGACCTTTTCCTGATACGTTCCCCATTCCTGGCGAACAAGCTCCACCTCGACGCCGAGCGTATCGTGCCACTGAAACTGCACCGCCTGGCAAAGCTTCTCGGCATCCTCGCTGGCGTTGTGCAGCAGCGTCAGCTTGCGCATGCCCTTCCCGCCCGGAAAGCCCGCCTTGGCCAACAGGCGTCGCGCCTCTTCCGGATCGTGCTGACAACAGTCGGGCGACTCGTAACCCTCGATGCCGATCGGCACGAAGCTCGTCGCGGCCGTGCGACCGCCGCGCATGATCTTGTCGACGATTTCCGGCCGGTCGATCGCCAGGGACAGGGCCCGCCGCACGCGGGCATCGGTCAGCGGCGAACGAGTCACGTTGAAGCGGAAGTACGTGATCGTCAGGTACGGAGCCACTCGGAGATCGTCGCGATCTTGCTTCTTCAACTCCGGCAAGATCACCGTCGGCACGACGGGCGTCCAATCGACCTGGCGATTCTCGTACATGTTGAGCGCCGTCACGTTCGACTCGACCGCCAGCGCATCGATGACATCGAGCTTGACGTTCTCGGCGTTCCAATAGGTCTTGCTCTTGGCGAGCCGAATGTAGTCGCGGAACGCCCGCTCCTCGAGGCGGTACGGACCGTTCCCGACCAGGTTCTCCGGCCGCATCCAGTCGGGCGAGCCGAATCGCTCGACCGTCTCTCGATGGACGGGATAGAGCGGGTAGAAGCCGGTCAGGCTCACGAAGTAGGGGGCCGGATTGTTCAGCTCGAAGATCAAGGTGCGATCGTCCGGCGCGCGAATGCCGACCGTGTCGAAGTCGACCAGCACCTGTTTCACGGGTTCGTACGCGTCGAATTCCGGCTCGTCGCGAAAGGCGGCCACGCCGGTCTTAAAGCGACGTGCTTCCCCGTCGATCTCGATCGTGTACATCCGCACGCGGCGGCGCAGGCGTTCCCGCTGTTCGTCGTCGCTCAACTCGGTCTTGCCGGCGGCCGGGTCGTCGACGAACGCCTCGGCATACTCGAGCAGCGTGCCGCGGAGAAGTTCGCCCCGCGCGTGCGGCGGAGCGCCGGACGGCGGATCGAAACGCTCGATCTCCACGCGATCGCCGACCGCCACCTGGCCCCGGTTGTACTTTTCCGCCCCGACCACGTAATAGAGCTGATAGGCATATTGGGCCGCCGTGAGCGGATCGAGTAAACGACGATAAGAGTAAACGAAGTCGTCCGCGGTGACGGGCGTGCCGTCCGACCAAAGGGCATCGTCGCGAAGATGAAAGGTGATCCGCCGACTATCTTCGGACATCTCCCAACGCGCGGCGACGCCCGGCGTGCTGCTCAAATCTCGCGGGTCCCAGTTGACGAGCCCTTCGAAGAGCGCTCGGATGATCCGCCCTTCGGGCTGTCCGGTGGAGATGGCGGGATCGATCGACTTGATCTCCGTCCCGTTGACGAAGGTAAAGTCGGCCGGAGCGCGCCGCTCGCCGGCGACCGCGAAGTAGGCGGCCAGAAGTAGCAAGATGGCGGCCAGATAAGGGAACAGCTTGCGCCCGATGGCCTGCATCGGTCGACGTCCTCACCTTCCGCCGGTTAGCTGATGCCGCTGGCACGAGACGGTGCCGGGAAAACAGATATCGTAAGCGTCGCTTGTTTCCGAATCAACGCCCCCGCTGGCGAGCACCAGCACCCCAAATCCGCCAGGGGCAGATGCCAGACGCCGGGGCATGCCACGCGGAGCTCGCCGTTACGAACTCGCGCCCCTTGCTGGGCCCGCCCCTTTCATGGCCCGCGCCCGTCATGGCCCGCACAGTTCTTGCTGTGCGGGTTTGTCCCGGTGTCAATGGGGCTGCGGTGATTTTCAATCGATCGTCTCCTCACCTCACGGACCCGGGGTGTCAATGGCGGTGCCAGCACGCGGCAACAAAATTTTGTGCGACCGCTGCGTCAATCCTTTTGCCAAGGGTACCTCGGGGGTTAGAATGTCGACCAACCGTGTGCGGCCGAACACCGGTCGACTCGCCTGAGGGCGATTGCTTGGCGGGCAAGCGCGGTGCCGCTAGAATGAGCGCGTTCAATCGCTCCAGTCGGTTGGCGCTCAGTTTTTTTTTGTGGAACGTTGGCAACGGAATGAAGAAGGACCTCGATCGTGACACTTACCGCACACGGCGATACCGGGCGTGAGGATACGCAACAAAATCGGAAGACCGTTGAGGGCTCGGCCGAATCGTTCGCACCGCAGATTCACGACGAAAAGATTCGCACGCTCGTCAAGCGATTCAAACTACTCTCCGACGAAACGCGGCTGCGAATCCTCTTCTACCTGGCGAACACCGACGAGCTGCACGTGCGGGGACTCTGCGATCTGCTCTCGCAGAGCCAACCCGCGGTGAGTCATCATCTCGCCATGTTGCGTGCCGCGGGCGTCGTCGATCCGCGCCGCGAGGGCAAACACAATTTCTATCGCTTGTTGCCGGGCAGCTTCGAGCAGCTGTTGCGCACGATCTTCGCCGACGTGAATCCGGCAGAAGCCGCCACCGCGGACGGACGTCAGGAAGCCGCAGGCTGGCAGCGCCCGCGCCCCAAGTAGCCCCCGCGTCTCAAGTAGTCATGGACGACCCGGCCCAGCAGCCGGGCACACCTGACGCGCGGTTTCCATCTTCCTGTTCTTGGAACGGTGGCACGTGCTTCGGGTAACCGATTTGCCTTGGCCGTCAAGCTCCGAAACAGGTGGCGCGACCGTCGTCCCTTCCTTGCCCGAGTCCCGGCCGAGAGATACACTCGGGGGTTTGACTGGTTTGTAAGGACTTCGACCGGGAGTGTTACGCCGTGCCGGGCAGCTGCGTCATCGGACTCCAGTGGGGCGACGAGGCCAAAGGGAAGCTCGTCGACCTGCTCACCGAGCAACATGAGGTCGTAGTCCGCTATCAAGGCGGCGCGAACGCCGGACATACGGTCGTCGTCGGCGATGAGATCTACAAGCTGTCTCTGATCCCCAGCGGCATTCTTCGCCCGGGCGTCAAGTGTGTGATTGCCGGCGGTGTCGTGATCCATCCCGCCACGATCCTCGAAGAAATCGCCATGCTCCGCGACCGCGGCGTCGAGGTTGGCGAGAACCTGCTCATCAGCGATCGGGCGCACGTCATTTTTCCCTGGCATACGGCCGAAGATCGCGTCCTGGACGAGAGCACCGCCGACGGCGAGAACATCGGCACCACGCAGCGGGGCATCGGACCCTGTTATCGCGACAAGGTGGGCCGCGCCCATGCCGTTCGCCTGGGCGACTTCTATCGCGACTCCTTGGCCGGACGCATCGAGCGGATCGTGGCCGCGAAGAACGAGTCGCTGGCGGCGTTGCGCCCCGGCATCGAACCGCTGGACGCGGCGGCGATTGCCCGCGAGTATGCCGAGTATGCCGCGGAACTCGAACGCCATGTCGTCGATACGACGAGCTTTCTGCTCGACTGCGTCGATCGCGATCGGCCGGTGCTCTTCGAAGGAGCCCAGGGCTCGCTCCTCGACGTCGACCACGGGACCTATCCCTTCGTCACCAGCAGCAATAGCTCGGGAATCGGCGTGGCCGCCGGTGCCGGCGTCCCGCCCCGCTTCGTGCAGCGGGCCATTGGCGTCATCAAGGCCTACTCGACGCGCGTCGGCGGCGGACCATTTCCCACCGAACAGGACAACGACATCGGCCGGCAACTCCGCGATCAGGGTAACGAATATGGAACCGTCACCCGGCGGCCGCGCCGTTGTGGCTGGTTCGACGCCGTGGCGACGCGCTACACGGCCCGCATCGGCGGCATCGATGAGGTCGCGGTGATGCTGCTCGACGTGCTTAGCGGACTGCCCGAGTTGAAGATCTGCACGGCGTATGAAATCGACGGTCGACGGGTGACCGATTTTCCCAGCCACGTTGACGACCTGCGCCGCGCCGTGCCGGTATTCGAGACGCTGGAGAGCTGGGACGAAGACGTTAGCGGCGCGCGGGAATTGAGCGATTTGCCTCCGGCCGCGTGCGCCTATCTCGATCGACTCAGCGAGCTGCTCGAGCGACCCGTCTCGTTCGTTTCCGTGGGACCGGAGCGGGCCCAGACGATTATCGCAAACTTTCCGGCCGCTGCCTCGCTGGCCTGAGAACGTGTCCCGATAGGTGTTTATTGGTTGGCGAGGCGCTTTGACATCAGGTTGATCATGGCGATGTAGGTGAAGGCTTCGGCGGAGGCGGTGGTCTTCTCGTAGTCTTTGCTGTGGCGGCGGTAGCGAGCCAGCCAGG
>QQVP01000124.1:0-13712 GCA_003389215.1 Planctomycetota bacterium
CACAAACGGGACAGGTCTAATTTCCCCGAAGTATTGGACCTGTCCCGTTTATTGTTTCTGTCCCGTTTATTGTTAGGTGCCCGTGCCCTCGCCGATGGTGACCACACGATTGAGCGCATCGTCGCTGCCGCCGGTGGTGCCGTAGCCGTAGTCGATCTGCCGGCCGTCGGGGAAGGTGACCTGGCTCAGCCGGACGTACGAGGCCGCCCCGGTACCGCCGGGCACCCGACCGTGGGGACGTAGTTCCCTGTTCGCGCTCTACGGCGAGGCCGCCGCGGCCTCCGACTCGTCCGGTTCCTCCAGGCGAACCATCTGCCACTGTTGCGTCGAGCCGTCGGCAAAGTGCAGCAACGCGGACGCCTCGTCGCGGGTCAGGTTGGCCAGACCGGTCTCCATGATGGGAGAGGTCTTGCCGCTGACGACCCAGGCGGCCCGTTGCGTCTCCTGCTGGACCATCCCTTCGACCGACTGCGTCTCGTCCGTGACCTCGTTGTACACCGTGCCGGCGAGGACCCCCTGCTTGCTCACCGCGAGTTGCAGATAGATCGTCGGATCGGTGTCGGCCGCCTCCCCTTTCTGGGAAAGGGCAAAGATGCCGAGCGTGAGCCAGTCGGCGTTCGCTTCGTCGACCTCGGGGGCGCTCAGCGCGATGTCCTCCGCCTGCTGGGCGTACTCCTCAGCCGTCGCAACCGGCTGGTCACCGTAGAAGACCACGTCTTTCTCGTAGTAGACGTTGCTGCCGTAGTCGTAGTACACCGGCTCTCCCCAACCCCACGGGAACCATGACGCCATTGCGCCCCACGTCGCCCAGCGATAGGGTCGATTCCAACGCCAGCGGGCGTGGTTGGGATGGTTCTTCCAGAAGTCCCAACGCGGCGGTCGGTCCGGCCGGTTCGGACGATCGGGTCTATCGGGGCGGTCCGGTCTATCCGGTCGGTCGGGTCGACCAGGTCGGTCGCCGTTACCAGGCCGGCCGGGGCGATCCCCGTCGCCGGGACGGCCGGGTCGGTCCCCGTCACCAGGCCTACCGGGGCGATTGCCGTCGCCAGGACGGCCAGGTCGATCCCCAGGCGCCGGTCGGGTCGACGGTCGCTCGCCGCCCGGCCGACGATCGCCGGTGGCGGGACGTTGTCCCGCCGAGGGCCGTTGCTGCAGAAAGTTCGAGACCGCCGCACCGCTCGCGCCGGCTGCCGCACCGGCGGCGAAATCCCGACCCCGACGGTTGCCCGAGCTGGGTCGATCGACATCCAGGAAACGATTTAAGTCGCGCTGCGACGGGCGACCCTGCTGTGGTCGGTCGGGCCGCTGCGCCGGACGATTCATCGGTCGATTGGTAAAGGCCGGATTGGTAGTCCGATTCGTCGGCGGACGCGAGGGCCGCTGCTGGGGCCGCGATGGTCTTTGCTGGGGACGTGAAGGGCGCTGCTGAGGGTGTGAAGGACGCTGCTGCGGTCGCGACGTCGGTCGCGACCGTGAAGGCGAAGGTCGTCGGCTCATCGAAGGAGAACGACTGCGCGACATGCTGTGCGACGCTCCGCCACGACCACCGCCACCACGACCACCGCCGCCGCGGCCCCGAGCGAACGCGTCTTCGCACAACCACACGGCAAGCATCGTGGAACAAAGTAGCAGAATTGTGAAACGTTTCATGGGAAAACCCTTGTTGATGGCTGCGTTGTCAATGAGCCCTTCGCCGCGGCGATGATAGCTGGAATGCCGGCCTCCCGCTGGTCGGCCTGGTTCATTGGCTGCGCAGGGCTCAATAGTTGCATGAGGGAAAGGATCCGTGAAAATCGCTTCGCGGGCGTCACGCCTACTCGCGGACGATGATGACCTCCGCAATGTTGGGGAGAATCTCGCCGTCCACGACACGATTGATCTGTTGCCAGCCGAAGCTGTTTTCGTCGATCGGCCGCAAGATACTCGTCGAAGCCGCGCGGCGGCCGTCGGACAAGGTCGCACTGGCTCGAATTTCCCAGCCATCGTCGCGCCGCTGCCAGCTTCCTTCAGTCACGCCGCCGTCGGAATCGAAGACCCACGAGCGAATCTGCTCCTCGGCCGCATCCCAGCCGATGACCTGCATCCCCGTCAGCTCGATTTCGTTCTCGACCGTCGCCGTGAAACTGCGCACGAGAAAGTTGCGGTTGCGCGTCCAGCGGCAGTCTGTCCGAATCGCGCTGCCCCCTTCCTCATCGATCCAGCTTCCGACCAGCCACTCCAACTCCTTGAGCTGCTCGTAATGCGAAGGCGGTTCGACCGGAGGCTCTTCTTCGCTGGTGCGGTCGATCAGCCACTGCCCGTCGCGCTTGACATACACGACGCTGTAGGCCGTTGTCTCCGGAGGTCCCTCGCCGCGGATCACGTTGGCCAGGCCACGCTCCAGGGCGACGTTGGGTGAGATGAATTCGATCGTGTCGGTCGTCACCTCCAACCTGACGGCCGTCTCGTTCTCGAACAGAGCGGCGAAGTCCTTTTCTAACGCCTCGCGGCCGGAAATCGCATCGCCCGTGACCCGGCTGATGTAGACGCCCTCGGGCGACCAGAACTGGGCCAGCTTCTTGGCGTCACGCTCATTGAAGGCGTTCACATAGGCGGTCACGGCCTGACGAATCGCGGCCTCGTCCGCCCCCGCGCTGCCCGCTTCGTCGCCCTGCGAATCGGCCAGAACGATCGCCGCCGGCCAGATCAAAAGGCCCAGCGCGCAGGCGCAAATCGACTGTTTCATGACTTGCTCCCCAAAACGGTGAGATGTGTAGATCGCTCGAGGTCCCGGGCCAGCTCCGCCGCCCGAGGGACTCGATCAGGATGATTTGTCGACGCGAAATCCGTCGCGGAAATGCAACTTCTAATCTAGGCAATCCGGCGGGAAATGCAATCCATTGGCGCCGCGATTTCTCCACGGCGGTCCACGCTGCGTGCCAACTCAAGCCATCGACAACCCGTCATCCCGCCGCCGTGGGCTACACGACTTGCCCCGCGAGTCCCCAGCCCGCGTTGCCGGGCGGAGACGTCACGCGCGCAAACTACATGCCCGGATCGTCGGCCGAGGGACCGTACATACCGGGCACGGGAACGTCATTCACGCGGAGGTAGACGCAAAGGTGCGCCCGATGGTGAATCGTGTGACTGAACACCCAGGTTCTCAGCACCGCGATTCGCGGCATCGTCATCAGGACTTCGCCCGTGCGGAGAAGCCTCCAAGGATCCATCAGCCGGGCATCCTCCATCCCCTCGATCGCCGTCCGGGCCATCGCGACGTTCTTGTCGAACAACGCCACGATCGCCCCGGTCGTCGACTCGCTCGGCGTCGCATGCGGCTCACCCGCGGTCGGCTCGACGTCGAAGCTGTCCTGCTTCACGATCGACGACGCCCAACTCGGAATGTCCGCCAGGTGATTCGCCACCCAACCGATCGTGTTCGACTTCTCGTGGATCTTCCAGTCGAGCTTGTCGTCCGGTAGTCGCTCGAGGACCCTCCGGGTGTTGGCCATTTCCATATCGAACTCGGGCAACATCGATTCGCCAACTCGCATCAGAACTCCTCCTGGGCAACTACAAGCTGGGCAACTAGCAAGTTCTTCCCGGCCGATCGCCGTCTCGACGCGGACGCCTGCGCGTCTGGCCGTCATTCTACGATCGCCGCAGAGCGACTCAAGAGTCGCAGAGTCGTAGCTGGAGTTCCATGGAATGCCGCGCGACAGGAAAAGCTCACTGGTCCAAGTCCTGCGCAACAGGAAACCAACCCGTTTGCGTCAAATCGTCGTCCCGTGACGTCCCCAGTGCTTGTTGATGGCTGCGTTGTAAATGAGTCCTTCGCGGCGGCGGTGATGGCTGAAATGCCGGCCTCCCGCTGGTCGGCCTGATTCATTGGCTGCGCAGGGCTCAATAAGCACTCGGCAAGCGCACCGTAAAGACGCTGCCGCGACCAACTTCGCTAGCGACATCGACGCTGCCATGGAACGAGTGGGCCAGGTGCTTGACAATCGCCAACCCCAGGCCGGTTCCGCCCAGTTCGCGACTGCGGGCCTTGTCGGCCCGATAGAATCGCTCGAACAGTCGCGGTCGATGCTCCTCGGCAATGCCGATGCCGGTATCCTGCACTTCGAGCACCACCTCGCCATTCTCCTGTCGACCGGCCACCGTGATGCGACCGCCCGAGGGCGTGTATTTGAGGGCGTTGTCGATCAGGTTGTCGAGGATTTGGCGAATTCCCTCTTCGTCCGCCTGCGCCTGCAACTCGGCCATCGCACCGTTCGTCTGCAGGGCAATCGCCTTGCTGTCGGCGGCGGCCTGGTGTTCGGCGAGACAAGCCTCGACGACGTCGCCCAGGGCGACACGATCGATGTCGAAGGCATGCTGGCCCGACTCGATCCGCGCCAGACTCAAGAGGTCGAGGATCAACTCGTTGAGTCGATCGGCTTGCTCTTCGATACGTTGGACGAACGTGGTGTTGTGCTCGGCGTCGTGAACCGCCCCGTTGATCAAGGTCTCCGAATAGGCCTTGATCGAACTCAACGGCGTCTTGAGTTCGTGCGATACGTTGGCCACGAATTCCTGACGCAGCGACTCCAGGCGGCGCAGCTCGGTGATGTCCTGCAGCACCAGAATGAACCGCGTCGCCGGCTCGTCGGAAAGCGACGTGATGTTGATGCCCAGCACGCGCTTGTCGCCTTCGCCAAACTCCACCTCCAGACGACAGGAAGCATCGTCCTCCCGAAACTCGCGAAGTGCCTCGTAGATGGTGTGATTGCGCACGACCTCCAGCAAAGGTTGCCCGTGGGCCGTTGCCACGACAAAGCCTAGCAAACGTCCCGCCGCCGGATTCGCAAACAGAATCTCATGCTGCGCGTTCAGCGCCACCACGCCCTCGACCATGCCGTCGAGCACCGTGGTAAGCCGCTGACTGCTGCTCCGCAGATCCGCGTGCCGGGCCTCGACGCGTGCGCTCATCCGCTTGAACGAGCGGGCCAGGTCGCCCACATCGTCCCACGCCGAGACACCAAACCGCGGCGGCGACTCATCGTTGGCAATCGCCTCTGCGGCTTGGGCAATGGCTTGAATTGAACCGACCGCACGTGACGAAATTCGCATCGTCATCGCAAGCACGACCACCAGCGGCACGCCCACCAGGGCAACCGCCGCGAGTACCCAGGGGTTGGCCAGCGGCGCTGCTGCTGTCCGACTGACGATCCAGATCGCGAGCGCGAGCGTTGTCGCGCAGAGAACCGCGCTCGGAGCGACCAGCTTCCAGAACAAACGGCTGGTCCACATTCGCACGTCCCCAGATCGGCGCGTGACCCGGGTCGGGCCACAACCCGACGACTCCCACGGGACTCGCTGGAGCGACACTCTACCATATTTGGCAAACTCCCCAAGCGACGGAAGCCAACCGCGGCAGCACACCGGGGCTCGTGGAAACGACGATGCGGGAGGGGAGCGGCAAATCGCGACAGACCAAGCGGGACCCGCGTGGCGAACCGCGCATGCCACCGCGGCAATTCACCGGGGTCTCAGATGTTGGCTCGCCGCGGAGGTCGGGTGGTGCGAAGATCACTCGATCCCGACCGGTCCGAACACGGCACCGCGACCGCCGCCGAACTGAACGCCCCAGCCGCGGCTGCCATTGACGCGAAAGCCCTCGCCGCCACCAAACTGCACGCGGGTTCCGTGGTCGCCGTCGACGCGGAAACCCTCGCCGCCCCCAAACTGCGTACCCCCGCCACCTTCACCGCGGATGTTCACGCCTTCGCCGCCGCCGATACGAATCGGCGTGTGCGGCGTGGCAACGGCCACAGGCGGAACCCTGGGGTCCCGACGTGCCGCACGACCTTGGCGACCCCAACGACCGCGACGGGGACGAGGCTCGTCGGCCACCCGTCCTGGCGGAATCGTCTCCGGCACGTTGATGTTCAGTGGCAGCTGCTCGTCGCTCGTGGCCTGCTGCCCAGTCGTGGGAAACGTGAGCTCCGGAGTCGGCGTCAGCTCGTCTTCAGACAGAGTAACCTGCGGCGGTCCGGACTGCGCCGGGGGCGGCAACTCCGCATCCTGTCGCTCCTCGTCGCGCCGCTGTCGGAAGATGCGACGTGGCGCTTCGGAATCGCGGCGACGACGCGTCTTGGCCCCTTCGCCGTCGTCGGCGACAGCGATCGCTTCCGCGTGGGGCCGATCGCAGATCAGCACAAAGCCCGCACCGAGCACCGCGCCCGCGGCGATCAAGACGAGGGCCTGCGTGGTTCGAGTTTGTCGCAGCGGTGAGCCAAGCATGATCGTGGTCCCTCACGGTTCTTGTCGGGCTGACGGGGGGAAACTCGGTCGGCGGTCGACGCCGAGGCGACGCTTGGCAGCGCGTTACCGGCAGCCTCGGTCCGTCACCTCACCGACCCTAATCCTTATCGGCAGCTTTGCTGGCAGTCCGCCACGACACCCGCGACCTTTGGTCGCCTGTGCTCGCCTGCGGCCGATCAAGCCTGGCACTCGTCATGATGCAAACGTCAGTTACCAAACGAGTTGCAGGACGAAAGGGAACGCGTCACGCGAGCCGCGCAGGGCCGTTTTCTGCCTTCGTGGGGGCGTCAGGCGAGGAGCCGCGGGCGGTGCCTAGCCCGCCTGGTCGTCAGTGCCGCATGCAGTCCGCAAGGTTTAACGCGGCTTCCGCGAGGGTGCACCCGCGGCGGGGTCTCGCTCGGCGCGACAGCTCGGCTCGCACGTTGGCTCAGCGGTGCCAGCGATCAAGGCTAGAATGAAGTTCGCTTCCGAACCCCTGCCCCGGCGGCCCCGCGAGCACCATGAACGTACGACTCGAATCCAAGACCGCGACCTACTCGGCGACGGCGTTGGCACTGATGGTGGTCGCCCTGTTGGCCGGTTGCCTGGGCGAACCGACCTACGCGCCGCGCGATGCTCGAGTTCAAGCGAGCGGCGATGGTGGGCGTGACTTGGCCAACGTGGTGCTGATCAGCATCGACACGACGCGAGCCGACCACCTTAGCTCCTACGGATTTGCCAAGCCGACCACGCCCAACATCGACGCCGTGGCCGCGGACGGCCTGCTCTTCCTGCGGGCCCAATCGACGAATTCGGTCACCCTGCCCGCCCACAGTTCGATGCTGACGGGCATGAGGCCGCCAACCCACGGAGTACGCGACAATTACGATTATCGACTCGCCGACGAGCACACGACATTGGCCGAGCTTTTGCAGCAAGAGGGTTACCAAACGGCCGCCTTCGTCTCGGCGTTTCCCCTCAAGGAAGAGTTTGGGCTTTCGCAGGGCTTTGACGTCTACGACGACACTCTGACCCGTAAGCGCGACGATGTGCCCGAGATGCTGCAACGACCGGCGAACGTCACGACCGAGGCGGCCATCGGCTGGCTCGAGGCACATCACGAGAAGCCCTTCTTTCTGTTCGTCCACTACTTCGATCCACACGCTCCGTACGATCCGCCTGAGGAGTTTGCCAAGCTATTCCCGAGGGATTCGTACGCCGCCGAAATCGCCTTTGCAGACGACCAGGTAGGACGCCTCCTGAGCAAGCTTCAGGAGCTGGGCCTCTACGACTCGGCAACCGTGATAATTACCTCCGATCACGGCGAAGGGCTCGGCGAGCACGGCGAAGAAACCCACAGCTTCTTCATCTACCAAACAACTGCCCACGTTCCGCTGGTGTTCAAGCCGGCGCACAAGGGAGCCGACGATGCAGGCCGCGGCACGCGGGTGAAGCAGCCCGTCAGCGTCGTCGACATCGCCCCGACGTTTCTCGACGCCCTTGGCCTGGCCATCCCCGCGACGATGCAAGGTGTCAGTCTGCTCGACTATCGCCATGGCAAGAGCCCACGTGCGGCGGGCGCCGGCGTCTACGCCGAGTCGCTCGTTCCCACGATGTTCGATTGCGCTCCGTTGCGCAGCCTGGTCGCGGACAAGTGGCAGTACATTTGGACGGTCCGGCCGGAACTCTACGATCTCGACGAAGACCCGGGACAACTCGACAACGTGGTGGGCGACTATCCCGAGGTCGCCGACCGACTCGAAGCGAAACTTCGCGCCATCATCGAGAATCCGAATGCCACGCAACCCGAGGCGAGTCGGCTGGTGCTGGACGACCGCGCGCGGGCCAAGTTGCAATCGCTGGGCTACCTGGGCGGAACGGTGCAAGATCACCAAGACCTGGATCCAAGCATGCGCGATCCGAAAGATTTCATGCGGGCCTACCAGAGCATCATGCAGGCCGAAGGGATGATCGCGTCGGCGCGTTTCGACGAGGCAGCCCGTCTTTGCGAGACACTGCTGCGTAGCGAGCCCGACGTGTTTCGCGCGCATCAAATTCTCGCCAAGGTTGCCCAAATTCAGGAACGCGAGTCCGACGCCATCGCGCACTACGAGCGGGCCATCGATGCCGCCGAGAAGACGCTACGACGCCAGCACGACGAGCAGCGGCGGGCCCCCTTGGGCGTCGCCGATGCCCGCACGACGTTGGGCGAACTGCTGTTCCGACAGGGAGATATTGCCGAGGCCCGCGAGCACTTTCGGGCCGGCATGCGCGACTTTCCCGAGTACGCGCGCGGCTTCTATCAGTACGGCGGCGTCTTGGCTGAACTGGCCGCCGGCAACTCGGACGCCGACGAGAAGGCGAAGCTGCTGGCCGAGGCGCGGTCGGTGCTGGAAGCAGCGATCGAGGTCAAACCGGAGAGCGTCGAAGCGCACAGCAATCTGGGCTATGTCCACCTGCTCGGCGGCGACTATGAAGCGGCCCGCCGCCACATTCAGCAAGCGATCGCTCTGAACCCGAACCACGTCCCGGCCCGCAACAATCTACAGCGTCTGCGGATGCTCTCCGATCAATAGATCAATAGGCGTCTGGCCAGCAATTCTCCTTTGCGGTCCGTTGCCAGGGCCGGAACTCGCGATTCCAGTCGCTCGCCTCGATTGGAAAACGTGGACGCGTTTCCCTACACCCGATATACTCGGGTCAACGGTCCCACCTGCCGACGCATCGGCCCCCCGTCCCGCCCGTGGTTGTCCACTCGCATGCGGAATCGCGCCACCTACTCGCCGCCCCGGACTCGATCTCTCGCGACGTGCATGGGCTTAGCGGCCTGCGTCTTCGTTGCCGCGCTCGGTTCGCCGAGCTGGGCGGCCGAGCCTGCCGAATCGCAGGCGGATGCGAGCGACGATGGCACGCTTTCGGCCGACAAGATTCACTTCTTCGAAAGCGAAGTGCGACCGCTGCTGGTCAACCGCTGCAGCGAGTGCCACGGCGAGGAATTGCAAGAGAATGGACTGCGTCTCGACTCCCGCGCGGCGCTGCTCAAAGGTGGTGCGCGCGGACCGGCGATTGTGCCGGGTGATGCGACAGAGAGTCTGCTGATGCAGGCGGTGCGGCACGTCGACGAAGCGTTGTCGATGCCGCCCGAGGACGATCCGGTGTCGGAAGAAGCGCAGATCGCCCTGGCTCGCTGGATCAATGACGGCGCCGTCTGGCCCGACGACGCAACAAGCGAAGTGCCGTCGACGCCCCTGGAGCGAATCGAAGAAATCCGTCGCGAGCATTGGGCGTTTCGGCCGATCGACAAGCCGCAGCCCCCCACAGGCGACTCGGACGGTTGGGCCCGCAACGACGTCGACCGCTTCATCCATGCGCGGCTCGAGGCAGCCGGATTCGCGCCCTCGCCCCGTGCCGAACCGAGGACGCTGGTGCGCCGCCTCTACTTCGATCTTTTGGGCATTCCGCCCACGTATGCCGAGATCGAAGCCTTCGCGGTCGATCCGTCGCAGGACGCTTACGCGAAGCTGGTCGACCGCCTGCTCGCGCGACCCGAATATGGTCAGCGCTGGGGTCGGCACTGGCTCGACGTCGCCCGGTATAGCGACACCAAGGGCTATGTCGAAATGAACAACTACGATCCGCGCTATCCGTTCGCCTGGACGTATCGCGACTATGTGATTCGCGCGCTGAACGAGGACGTTCCCTTCGACGAGTTTCTCTTGCATCAGCTCGCGGCCGACCAACTCGAGCTGAGTGATGACGAAAAGTGGAAGCTGGCCGGCATGGGCTTTCTGACGGTCGGTCGCCGCTTTTTCAATCGCAAGCACCGCATCAACTCGGAGCGCATCGATCTGATCAGCCGCGGTCTGCTCGGGCTGTCGATGAAGTGTGCCCAGTGTCACGATCACAAGTTCGACCCGGTCTCGATGCGGGACTACTACGCGCTCTACGGCGTCATGGACAGCTCGCTCGAACCCGGCCTGCCAGAGCTTCCGATTGTCGGCTCCGCACCCGTCGCCAACCTCGAGCGACGCAAGCAGTACGAAGCGGAGATGCAGAAGCACGAGGCGGCGCGGGCAAAGAAACTGACCGAGCTACGCGAAAAGCGAGCCGCGAGTGAACCGGCGACGGGCGAACCGGCGACGGGCGAACCTGCGACGGCGACTGCCGAAACGCCGTCACCCGCACAAGAAGATGCGGACGCCGCTTCGCGCCTGACCGACGACGACTATCGATCGCTGGCCGAGTTGCACGAAGAGATGGAGCGAACCGCGCTCCGTTACCTCGACGTCGCTCCGCCACGGGCAATGACCTTGCTGGAAAGCCACCAGCCACACGATGCGGCCATTCACGTGCGGGGCGATCACCGTCGGCCCGGCAAAGTCGCGCCGCGGCGGTTTCTCGAAGTGCTCGAACATGCGCTCGGAAGTCGACCGCTCGATCGCGGCAGCGGGCGGTTGCAACTCGCTCGGGCGATCGTCGATCCGGCCAATCCGCTGACAGCACGGGTGATGGTCAATCGCGTGTGGGGATGGCACTTTGGCCGCGGGCTGGTGTCCACGCCCAGCGACTTCGGCCTGCGGGGCAGCCCCCCTTCCCATCCCGAGTTGCTCGACTACCTCGCCCGGCAGTTTGTCGACGAGGGTTGGTCGCTGAAGAAACTGCATCGGCACATCGTCACCAGCGCCACCTATCAACAAAGCAGCGCCCACCGCGCGTCCTGTTTCGAAGTCGACCCGCTGAACACGCGGTTGTGGCGGATGAATCGGCGCCGCTTGGAGTTCGAGCCGATGCGCGACGCGATGCTTGCGGCCGCGGGCCAGCTCGACACCCGGCTGGGCGGACTGCCGTTTCTGGACATCAACGATCCGCGACGCAGCGTCTACTACTACATCAATCGGCGGCGCATCGACGAGACGCTGCCGACGTTTGACGCCACGATGGCAGAATCGACCCTCGCCCAACGCGATCGCACCACCGCGCCGCAGCAAGCCCTCTACTTGATGAATAGCGGCTTCGCGATGCGACGGGCCCGCGCCCTGATCGCGCGGCTCGATCGCGCCGACATCGCCGCCGACACACCGACGCGCGTAGCGCAACTCTATCGCTGGGTCTACGGCCGCGATCCCGAAGTTCACGAAATCGACCTGGCTCGCTCGTTCGTCGACGGGAGTCGCACAGGCGAGTCGCCGCCGCTCCCTCCATTGACCGCCAGGCAGCGCTGCTGGAAGTACGGCATCGGCGAGTTCGACGTCGAGGGCCAGCGACTCGTCTCGTTCCGCGAATTCCCTCACTTCAACGGCACGCGCTGGCAGGAGGGACCCGACAGCCCCGAGATGCAGGCCACGACGGCCTACTTTGGTCGTGACGGTTTGCGACCGGGTCGCGATGCGCAGCACGCCCTGGTGCTGCGTTTCACGCCTTCGACCGGCGCGGGTCAGTACCTGTTCAAGGGCCAGATCCGCCCCGGCACGAATCTGCGCATCGGCGACGGGCTCGACATCTATGTACTCACCAGCCGCGACGGCTTGATCAAAAAGTTCCCGGTCGACAGACCGGACGTCTTCGAACTGCGGGCTGAGGATGTCGAGCTCGGCGACGGCGATCACATCGACATGATTGTGGTCGGCCGCGACTCGAACCAGTACGACGAATTCACGATGGCCCCGGTCGTGTGGAAGACCGAACGGACCGCGGAAGGGAATCTGAAAGGCGTTACCAACTGGGAAGGTACCGAGGATTTCGAGCGCGCCGTGCCCCACTGGATCGAGCCGCTAAGTCCCTGGGAGCAATATGCCCAGGTGCTCTTGATCAGCAACGAGTTCATGTTTGTCGATTAGTTGGACAGCGCCACTTTCAGTCGCCATACAAGCACGAAGCGCAAGCGAGTGAATGATTTACGTTCCAACACACTCGCTCGCGCGTCGTGCTTGTATTCTCGCGGAATTTCACCAAAGTGGCGTTGTCGAATTAGACAGTTACAATAGCGGCCGTCGTCGCGACCCGATGCACTTATCCAAGCTGGCGCGTGAGCGAACGCCGCAGAGAACCATGTCGAACTCCCCCAGAATTAACCGTCGCGCCGCCCTCGAACAATGTGGGCTCGGTCTGGGCATGCTCGGCCTGACGGGCGTGTTGGCCCAGGACGGGGTCCTGGCGGCGGAGTCTCGCGAGCTCAATCCGCTGGCCGTGCGACCCCCGCACTTCGCCCCCAAGGCCAAGCACGTCATTCATATCTTCCTCAATGGCGGGCTGTCGCACATCGACACCTTCGATCACAAGCCGCTGCTGGCGAAGTACCACGGCAAACCGATTCCGGGCGTCGAGGACGAGCGTGAAGATAACGTCGGTCCGGGCCTCGCTTCGCCGTTCAAGTTTCGGCAGTACGGCAGTCACGGCCTTTACATCAGCGACATGTTTCGCCGCACGGGCGAGATGATCGATGAGGTATGCGTCGTAAATTCGATGTACACCGACGCGATCGAACATCGGATGGCCCGCACGTTGATGCACTGCGGCTCCGCCACGCAGGAGACGACGCCGTCGATCGGTTCCTGGCTCACCTACGGCCTTGGCACGGAGAATCAAAATCTGCCCGGCTACGTCGTGCTCTGTCCCTGCGACGGCCAGCAACCGGAGTTTGGCAGCGTTGGCTGGCGTTCGGGCTTTCTCCCCCCGATCTACCAGGGCACGTACATCGACACGATCGACACCGACGACGTGCGGAAGCTGATCCGTCACATCGACAACCCCTACATCCGTCGCGGCGAACAACAACGGCAGTTCGAGCTGTTACAGCGGCTCAATCGCGAACATCTCGCGGATCGCCCCGGCGACGTCGAACTGGAAGCGCGCATCGCCTCGTACGAAATGGCCTTCCGCATGCAGACCGAGGCAACGGACGCCTTCGATCTCTTGCAAGAGCCGCAAGCGGTTCGCGACATGTACGGACCGCACAAGCCGGCCCAGCAACTACTCCTGGCCCGTCGGCTCATCGAGCGGGGCGTTCGCTTCGTGCAGGCTTGGACCTATCCCGGACAGCCTTTCGACAATCACGAAGAGCTCAAGAATTCGCTCTCCTCGGTGGCGATGCAGATCGACCAGGGCTTTACCGCGCTGGTGAAGGACCTGAAGCGCGTCGGCCTCTTCGACGAAACGCTCATCGTGATGTGCGGCGAGTTCGGGCGGCTGCCCACATCGCAGATGCTCGAGGGGGGCAAGATCGGCGAAGGTCGCAATCACAATGCCCACGCCTTCAACGTCATTCTGGCCGGCGGCGGCGTGAAGGCGGGCGTGGTGCATGGGGCCACCGACGACTTCGGCCATCGGGCGGTCGAAGACCGCATGCACGTGCACGATCTGCAAGCCACGATCCTGCACCTGATGGGGCTCGACCACAAGCGACTCACCTATCGCCACGCGGGTCGCGACTTTCGGCTCACCGACGTGCA
>QQVP01000124.1:13989-16961 GCA_003389215.1 Planctomycetota bacterium
ACGATGACGACTGAGCGGTTGATGCGCTTTCACCCCGACGTCGTTTCCGATCTGCGCGAAGCGATTCGCTGGTATGGCGAAATCTCTGCACCACTGGCCAATCGATTCCGGAAACGCGTCGACGCCAGTTTCCAACGGATTGCCGAGAATCCCGATCTCTATCCCCGAGCTTTCGACAGCGTGCGATTTTGCCGCCTGCGGACGTTTCCCTGTCTCGTGCTATACTGCACCATCAACGATATCCCCACGTGCTCGGAGTGTTTCATGGGGCGAGCGACCCGACGAAGTGGCGGCAACGCGCAGCGGATGTTTAGGGTCGGGTGCCCACCGTCGTATGCCGCTGCCCACATCAGCTAACCACGCCAGATGGGCCGCGTCAAACAGGTCGGCCCGCCCTCGGCCTTCAGACAGAGTTCGTCGCCACGAAACGTCTCCAGATCGACGCCGGCGGCCCGCATCAACTCCGCCGTGCGATCGTTGCCGGCCACCGCCAGACACTTGCGCGGGGCGAGCGCCAGAACGTTCAGACTCAGCGTTCCACTATGCGTGAACTCCGCTTCGTCGGCTGCCAGAGTCGTGACGCCCCTGACTTCGAGCAACTTGGCCAGTCGCACCGGCACCATCGGGGCATAGATCAACGCCAGATCGTGATCGAGCATGCTCATGATCGACATCAGGTGCAAACACGCGTCCGACCCCTGGTACATCGGCAGATCGAAGCTCTCGACCGCCACGCCAAGCGGCTCAAGCAGGCCGCGCAGCTGGTCGACCCCCGCCTCGTTGGTGCGAAATCCCATGCCGACGGCGAGCGTCTTCTCGTCGATCCAGACGCAGTCACCGGCCTCGACCGTACCGGGCTCTTCGATCGTTCCCAGAATCGGCACGTCGATCGACTCATAGAAGCGGGCATGCAGCGTCTCTTCGCCACGGCGTTTGAGTTTGCCCATCCGCAGCACAATCGCCCCGGCCGAAGTGACGAGCGAAGGATCGTGCGTGAACACCAGGTCGGCCAGCTCGCGGGGATCGTCTTCCAGCTCGAGCACTTCGGCGCCCGCCGCCGCCAGTTTGCCAACCAGATCGTCGTGATCGACGCGAATCTTCTCCAGCGAGAGCGGCGTGGCGTAGTGCCACGACTGAGGATCGGCCGCCGCCATCGCCTCGCCGGGGCGTTTGACCATCACTCGCCGCAGTGGCGAGATCATGTCCTGAGCGCCAAAACTACTCATTGCCCTGAACCCGTTGGAGTCGGTCGACGTCACCTTGCAGGAGCTCGAGAGCGTCTCCCGTCTTGATGGCGGTGCAGAACTCGCCATGAAGACTGGCGATCGTCGTGTTGTGAATCAGTTCGGGGTCGTAGTCGGTGCCGTCCGGCCCGATGCGATTCGTGCAGGCACAGGCATCGTCGACCAGGTAGGTATCGTAGCCCAGATTGCCGGCCATCCGCACCGTCGTGGCAACGCACATGTTGGTGAAGAAACCGACGACGACCAGTCGTGTCGCGCCCGCACGGCGGAGTTCGAGTTCCAGGTTGGTGCCGATGAAGCCGCTGTTGACGTCCTTCGGCACGACCGTCTCGTCGGCCGTGGGCTCGAGTCCCTCTTTGAACTGGCCCGTCGGCTCGGCCAGCTTCAGCGGCGAAGCCGCTTCGCGCGAATCGTGCGCCGTGTAGACGACGGGCAAACCCTGCTCGCGCCAGGCGGCAAGCAGCCGCTGCATGTTGGCCTCCGCCTCGGGATTGTTGCGTCGACCGGTGGGACCGCCCCAATGCTCCAAGACGTCGACGCCCTTCTGCACGTCGATCATCAACAGTGCCGCGTTGTCACCAAACTTCTGGATCATTCTCGTTCCGCGAAGCTCCTCGCGATCCCGTTCAACTCGCCGCCGGTGTTGGCCAAACCGACCATTCTAGATAGGAACCTTCGCGCGTCAACTCGCGCGACGCCGGCGCCACCACTAGGCGGGTCGGACAAGGACCGCGCTCGTACCGCCGCAGTATTGCGTGACCAACTGGGCCACTTCCTCGAAGGCGGCGGCGACCTGCTCGGGTGCGTGGCGGGTGGTGGCCTCGACAATCAACAAGGCGTTCTTGGTGGCTGCGGTGACCTTGCTGAAGTCGGCCTGCAACGAGTCAAGTCGACAGAGCACCCGATTCGCCGCGTCGACATAGGCGAACTCGCCCGCCTTGGTCGGCTGGTCCTCGTCGCTCCCCAGCGGCCGAAAACGCTCGTCGCCCCGCAACAACCGCAACGTGGCCGGCGGGGTGAAGCGATCCAGATCGTGCGCTCCCAGACTGCACCGCGTGCGAATCGATACCAGGTTGTAGGCGTCGACCAGGTTGTTGATCGCGGGCAAGCCCCGCCCGCTGCGAGCCAATTCCAAAAGCTTCTCGGTCGAGGGTGGCCGTCGTCGCGGTTTCACGCCCACGCTTCGCAAGAGTTCATGATGCGCAGCAATCTCCGGCAAGGCCCGAAGGTCGGCCGCCGTGGGAAATTCCTCGGCCACGCGTGTCGACTCACTTGCCATCGAATCTCGCAGTTCCCGCGGCGCATCGCCAATCGAAACATCGCGAAACACGATCGCCCCGGCCACCAGACCCAGCTCGCGACATTCCGGTTCCACGGCAAATACGGTCATGACAAGTCGCGGTTAGCCAAGTTCGGGTGACACGGCCGCCGCACCGACCACCGCGCCGCCGAGCTCGCCGCCAATCTCCTCGAGCACGTCCCACAGGTAAGCCGCGTAAGTGTAGTCGACCCACATTCGATACGAAGGCACACCGTCCCGCCTCTGGAACCATATCGTGCAGCTCACGCCCGCCACGCGGGTCAGCACCACACGATCGGCGGCCGCCACCGCAAAGTTGATTCCGCAGGTCTGGGCAAGCACCTCCTCGGCACGGCGACCGATGAGCACGAGCGTCGCCTCTTGCCGCGGAACCCGAAAGACGTCGTCCTCGGCCACCTCGAGCGCCG
>QQVP01000076.1 GCA_003389215.1 Planctomycetota bacterium
TTGATGTCAAAACGCGTATGCGGACCGGTTCGGTAATGCGTCATGCCCCGTATTGTAGCCGAGCAGAGTAGAACCTAAAGGTTTCGCCTGAAGGCGAGGGTTTCGGACCCATCGCAAGGACAATGAAAAAGACTCCGCGAGCCTTCTTTTCGTGCTCGCCCCAGTCGTTGACACGTTCTACTGAATAGCGTTCATCTTTTTTGGGTGAGCCAACGCGTGTCGAAAGGGAAAAGAGGCGTTTCTGTGACGTGTAAGTCGCGAGTTTTCCGCAGTCCATTGCAATCCATTTGCGGCCGAGTTTCTCAGCTACAGCCGGTGTCGTTCCAGACCCAGCGAAACAATCCAAAACAATGTCACCTTCTTTAGTGCATGTGCTCAAAATTCGCTCTATTAGGGATTCTGGTTTTTGTGTCGGGTAGTCAACTCGCTCAGACGACGTTGGGCTAATGCGGCCAATGTCATCCCACAAGTCCGTTATAGGTGTACCCTTTGCGTCCTTTAGGTAACGAATTCGGCTCAAGCTACGACCAGTTGAGGACAGAATGATCTCACCCTTGTCGTAGAGATCCTGCATCGTCTCTTTTGAATATCGCCAATAGCCCTTCACCCCCAAGAATTCGTAATACGGATTGCCTTTCGCGCCGCCGCCCGGTCCATCGACAGGCATTAGCCGGTATTTTTCACCAGTGTTCTCGTCTGTGTATTTATAATCTCTTGCTTCAATAGCACGGCTGTACGGTTGATACTGTGGAACCCAATGAAAGCCCTCGCCCTTCGCGTAGAGCAAGATCTTTTCCGTCACCGGCCCAAAATGCTTAGCGCCTTGGCCTGTGTTGCCATGTGCATGAGACCTTTTCCAAGTGATGTCATTAACGAGATTGTGCTCTCCAAAAAGCTCGTCGAGCACAGCCTTCATGTAGTGATGTTTCTTTGCGTCAAGATGTAGGAACAAAACTCCATCGTCAGCTAAAAGCTCACGTAACAGGACTATTCGTCGCCGGAGAAACTCGATGAAACGTGATCCAAGCACCTTATCTTGGTAAGCCTTTTCCCGGTCCTTCATGAAGTCCTTCCGCGTAGCAAACGGCGGATCGATGTAGACCAGCTTGATCTTGTCGCGCGTACCAAAGCGGTTGAGGCCATGTTGATCGGCGAGCAATTCGCGCATTGCCATCAAGTTATCGCCCCACACAAGCAAGTTTTGCCAGCCATCTTCGTGTGGATTGTCATCGCAGAACGAGCGTACTAGTTGCCAGGGAGCAGCCGGCGTTTCCGCCAACACTTCCTCGCGTGTCATTTTGCCGTCGTAAACGAGGCGATACTCCTTGCCAATCTGCGTATCACCGCGAGCCGGAAACAACCGATGCACCCATCTTTCCGGCAGTAGTTCACCCGCATCGATCAGGTTTTTTAGTTCTGTCTTTTCAGCTTCAGTTAGTGCATTCATTGCAATCCGTGCTCCCACTCGGCGTGGATGACCATCGATAAATCTTGCGTGTGTACTTCCTGCTACGTTAACGGATTTAGAATTGCGACTACGGATGAACCACCGTCAGGTCCAACATCGTTCTCGTCGGTGTAGATGGGCAACGCATGAATCTGGAAACGGCGATCGAGGCGACCGAAATCCAAGCGTTGCGCACCATCCTGAGGTGTCTGCTTCATCGAGGCGTCGTAGATCGGCCCTTCGTTTGGAACCGACTTGTCCTTGGGAATGAAATCGGAGCAACGCGAATCGAATGCGTCGTTCGCAATTCGATAGTCGACGCGAAGCAACGGCGTTGGCTGCGGCAATTCCATCCCAGGGAATAGCGGTTTTGTCCTAGCGCGAGCCTTAATTTCCCGCCTTTCAACCGGCTTCAGCTTCCAACTAAAGAAAACTGCCGCAAGTGGCTGCTCGTGAAGTTCAACAAATCGCCGCACCGTCGCTTCGCGGGATGCCTCGTAGTCGTCAGCAAGTTCCGCGAGCGCTCCAGCAGAGAACTCCATCATGCGTATGCGTTCTACAAACCACGGGATTGGAAACATGATTTCCGAAGCAGCTGTGTCGCACAAAGTCTCTAAGAGGTCATCGGGGTCCGCCCAACTGCGGTCATCGGCCTTGCGACATCGAACCGCCAAGTGATAATCGGGAAACAGCGTGTGACCAATCTCATGGCTGATGCTGAATCGCTGACGGCAAAGTGGTCGGTCTTTGTTGACTCGCAGAACTACGCGGCCATCTGCTTCCGGAGCGATCTCCGAGTCGGGACTGAACCGCGGGTCATCGTCCGACCAATGCAGTCCGCGGAAACTCGCAACGGCCTGCATGTTGAACGGGGGCTCTTCGCCCAAAGTGTGATGGTACGAATCGATAACTGATCGGGCCTTGCTTCTCACCGCTTCAAACGGATCCTCTTCGCCCATCTCGTGCATTACTGCGACGATATGTTCATGAAGTTCAGATTTCGTGAGCTGCCGTGGCATCGTGCTATCTCTTTGTCGTGCGCTTCAGCGTTCGGTACAGATCGTCCCAGTCGTCGACCGTCTTGGGCTGGCCGCCGCGAAATCGCATCATGGCCAGATCACGAACTTCGTCCTCGGAAAGCTCTCGATCGGTCTTTTTCATCCATTCGCAAAACTCTTTGAGAGAGTGACTGACCTCGATTTTTTGATCGTTCACCTGCACGGTTTCGAGGCCAAGCAAGTCCGCGATCGTGGTGCGCAAAGGGGTCACGAGTTTCATCAACGTGTCGGCTGATGGCTTCTTCACTCCCTCTTCGTCGTTCTCCAATTCCCAGAGGTATGTCTTCGAAAGTCCAGACGCTTCGGCGAGTTGATCCAACGTCAACCCAGCGTCCTTGCGCGCCTGGAGCAGCCGCTGTGCGAGCGACATAACCGCCTCCCGATCGCCAGAAATTGCGTTTTTCCCCCGTCTTGGCATGGCCACAGTTTACCGAGTCGCGTTCGCCACGGCAATTATCCTGTTCGCTAGGGTTGAATTATTTTCTCCAGCCGGTATATTCGTTATAGCGAACTGGCCGGTCGCCGCCAGCGAATGGAGTTTTTTTGGCGAAGAATCGACCCTCAACGCACAAAAAACGAAAGAGTAACGTCATGCATAGAACTGCAGTCTCATCATCTAATGTCGCATCCATCGGTTATGATCGCGACGCAGTGACCCTCGAAGTCGAATTCGTAAACGGATCTGTTTACCAGTATTTTGATGTCCCGGAGCACGTCTACGATCAACTGATGCAGGCGAGTTCCAAGGGTGCTTACCTAAATGAGCACGTCAAAGACAGCTACCGATATGCGAAGATCTGAAAGGGCACATGGCGAATGCCGACGTACCCGGCGCGGACTGCTTGGTGACAGGTGTTTTCATGGTTCGATTTCTTCATACCGCTGATTGGCAACTGGGGATGACTCGCCACTTCTTCTCTGAAGGTGTTCAGGAGCGGTATGCGCAAGCCCGCTTCGATGCCATTCGCAGAATCGGCCAGATCGCCAGAGATGAAGATTGTGCATTCGTGCTCGTGTGCGGCGATGCTTTTGAGTCCAATCAGGTCGACCGGCAAACCGTTGCTCGAACGTGCGAGGCACTCAAGGATGTGCCAGTGCCGGTTTACATATTACCTGGCAACCATGACCCTCTAAACGCAGCGTCGGTTTACTCTTCGAGCACCTTCGCTGACCAGAAGCCCGATCACGTTCACATCATCGACGATTTTTCCCCGCGGGAAATCGTTCCGGGCCTGGAACTTGTCGGTGCCCCATGGAAGTCAAAGAAACCCGTCGTCAATCCACTGGAAGAATTGCTCAATGAACTTGCCCGCAGCGATGGCTCGACTCGGATCGTCATGGGCCACGGGATAGTTGATGCATTCACGCCGGACAAAGAGGCACCCGCGGTCATTTCTGCCTCCGCGCTCGAAAACGCGATACAGGAAGGCAAAGCCGCCTTCATCGCGCTTGGTGATCGGCATTCCGTGACGCGAATCGGAGAAAGTGGTCGTGTTTGGTATTCAGGCACGCCAGAATCAACCGATTTTCGCGAGGACAAATCTGGGTACGCACTGGTTGTTGAATTGGACGGAGAACAGATCGTTGCCAAAGAAGTTTCCGTTGGCCAATGGGGCTTTGTGGAACGAAAACAGATCGAACTGAACCATGCGGAAGACGTGGAGAGGTTCAACGACTGGTTGCAGTCGGTCGAGAACAAGGAGCGAACTGTCCTGCGGCTACGGCTCGCCGGCGGTTTGACTCTTTCGCTTCATGCGGAACTGCAAGAAAAGCTTCTAGCCGCGAGCGATCTGTTTGCCGGTTTCGATATCCGCTTCGATGATTTGGTAATGATCCCGGAAGACGCCGACTTCGCCGATCTTGGATTTTCTGGCTTTGCCGATAAGACGGTTAAGCGACTACGCGAACATATCGAAGCAGGTGGCGCGGAAGCCGACGAAGCTCGCGATGCCCTGATGCTGCTCCTTCGTCTGACGGAGGGAGCGGCATGAGGTACAAACGATTGCGAATCGCGAACTACCGAGGTGTCGATTCGTCTGAAATCGAATGCGATTCGCGCGGACTCACGCTCGTTCAGGGACCAAATGAGGTGGGAAAAACGAGCCTGGGCGAGGCCATCAGCATTTTGTTTGAGTACCCGGATTCCAGCAAACATAGTGCTGTAGTCGCAATTCGGCCTGTGCACCGCGACGCGGGGCCGGAGATCGAGCTGGAAGCGGAAAGTGGCCCATACGCATTTACATATACCAAGCGGTTTCACAAGAAGCCCGAAACGAAACTGACAGTCACAGCGCCCAAGCCAGAGAATCATACGGGGCGAGAGGCCCATGATCGGGCAAAAGAGATTCTCACCGAGACCCTCGACGTCAACTTGTGGACTGCATTGACAATTCAACAAGGGGACGCCATTGACCAGCCAGATTTGGCCAAACAGCAGTCTTTGTCGGCTGCATTGGATAAGGCTGCGGGTGGCATTCCGACAGATCAGGCTGAGGAAGGGGTGTTCGAGAAAGTCACTGACGAGTACGGACGCTTTTATACGGCAAAGGGCCAAGAAAAAGCCGAATTGAAACAGGCCCGCGAACAACAAGAAAAAGCCGACGCAAAGGTCGCGCAGATCGAAGGCGCGCTTCACAGCCTCGACCAAGACACTGACAGCGCTGCACGGCTTCAAACGGAATTGAAACAATTGACAAAACAAGAGGCGGAGCTAACGAAGCAGCTCAAAGAGCAAGAAACCGTCTTGGAGGAAATTGCTACGCTCGAAAGCCGCGTTTCCGAGGCGACACTGAAATTGGAATCTGCAACCACGTCGCTTGAATTGGCCCAAAAAAACCAGAAGGAACGACAGGATCTGGTTGAGGCGGTCAATGACGCGAAAAAACAGCATGCAGAGCTTCTTGAGTCGAGCAAAGAATCATCTGCGACCCTTGAACGTGCTGAGAAGGAGTTCAAGACCGCGGAGACGGCGTTCAATGAGGCAGACGGCAAAAGAAAGGACGCGGACAGAATAGCTGACCTGCGGCGCGCGGACTTTGATTACTACAACAATCTCCTGCATTTGCAACAGCTAGGCGAGCGTAAGGAACGGATCGACACTGCTCGCAAAAATGCGGCCGTCGCTGAGGAGACAATTCTAAACAACAAGGTAAATAAGCAGGCGTTAGAGACAATCGAGCAGGGGGAACGCGAGTTGTTAACGGTCACGGCGAAGCTGGAAACCGGCTCGCCCAGTGTCACACTGCGTGGTTTAGCACCGTGTGACATCAGGATCGACGACGATGAGGCCGCTATTGAGAGCGAAGAAGTCCGTACTCTAGCCGTTCCTGATCGATTGCGAATCTCGATCCCCGAAAGGGTGGACATTGAGGTTACCGCTGGTTCCAGCACTGACCAACTGACACGGCAAGTCGCCGACGCGCGCGAAGGGCTCGACGCCGCGTGCCGTGCCGCAGGGGTAAGCAATCCAGATTCCGCCCGGAAAGCGTACGAGGCGCGCCAGGAAGCGTCACGTAAAATCGAGGAAAAGGAACGAATCGAACAGGAAAACCTCCGTGACCTTACCTACGACGATCTTGCGGACAAAGTCGTCCGCTTAAACGAAACCGTTCCAGAATATCTTGCCGACCGTACGAGCGAGCCTGCTATTGCCGCCGACTTGGGAGCGGCGAGAACGGCGTGGGAACAAGCAGATCTGGTTAAACAAGACTGTCACGTGGAATGGGAGACGGCTCGCCAATCGCTCGATACTGCGCGAGGCGTACGCGACAAATTCAGCAAAAAACATAGTGAAGTGCAAATGGAATTGCGGAGGCTGGAGAAAAATTTGCAGCAACAGCAATCTCACCTGGACAATGCTCGGAATGCAGCTTCTGACGATTCGTTCGAGGCTGCCGTAAAGGCAGCAGAGCAAAGCGTTACTGATGAAGGTGAGACCGTCCGTACTGCCGAAGCACAATTGAAGGAAAAGAATCCTGATCAAGTCAAAGCGTTGGCGGAAACGGCCAAGAGCTCTCTCTCATCAAAGCAACGACGGCGGGAAGCGGCAAATACTGAACTGACAGAGGTACAAACGCGCTTAAAGATACATGGTGAAGAAGGACTCCACGAACAACTGCACGCGGCAAAGACCGCTGTTGAATCGGCCACTGCAAACAATCGTTCGCTATCGCGTAACGCCGCCGCAGCGAAACTTCTTTACGATATCATGCGCCAGGAACGCGACAAAGCTCGGCAAGCCTATGTGGCGCCCCTTAAAGAACGGATCGAACGCCTTGGTCGTTTGGTTTTCGACGAGTCTTTCCAGGTGGAAATTGGCGACGATCTTCGCATCGTCAGCCGGACAAATGACAACATTACGGTCCCGTTTAATGATTTGAGTGGGGGAACCAAGGAGCAGTTGTCACTTATCTTTCGTCTGGCTTGTTCAATGATCGTGGCCGAAGAAGGTGGAATGCCATTGATCATGGACGATGCATTGGGTTACAGCGATCCAGACCGGCTACAGCTGATGGGAGCCGTTTTGGCAAAAGCAGCGAAAGAATGCCAGATCGTAATATTCACCTGCTACCCAGACCGCTACGCCAACATCGGAGACGCGGCTATCGTATCGCTATAAATCATGATAGGCGCTACTGTCAGAGGGCTGTGCGGTCTCGGTAGCATTGTCGTGTCGTCAATGGTGACGTGATGCGCTTTGGTCAGTAGCTATCATCTACCTTGACTCCACGCCGTAACCGGTAAACGGGTACGGCGTCTCGTGCCGGACGGCACCATGCTTCGGAAGCACTTTATTGTGACACCCCTAACTTGCAACGCCTTAAATACTTAGCAAGAACGCTAAATATGAGGCCACTCAATCGATTTTGAAAGCCGGAAGTTTGGGCGAATTAGGCATCCGTCGAGCGGTTTTGCTGAGCGCCCCCGCGCTCGCGCTTCTGGACGCCGTCAATTTGAAAAAGTGCCATGAATGGCAGTTGGGCTAGATTTCGCTCAACACATCTCGTGGTCGACGAAGACCGGCATGTATTGCGGCTGCGGTCCGCACGCCTTCGCCATCTGTAATAATCCATCAAGACAGTTTGCCACTTCAGCAGTTACAGGACGTGTGTGATGACACCGCAAGATTCCGATGTTACGACGCTGACTCGTCGACAGTTGTTTGACCGTGTTTGGGAAACGCCCGGATCCAAACTGGCCTCAGAGTTTGGCGTTTCTGACGTCGGGCTCGCCAAAATCTGCAAGAGACATCAAATTCCCCGGCCACCACGTGGCTACTGGGCCAAACTTTCACACGGAAAGCGCGTACGGCGCGCACGATTGCCTGACCTCGATGATGAAGCGTTGCAGGAGATCCGAATATTTCGGCAAGGCTTTTTTGGCGGGTCGGATACGGTCACGGACGCCACAGAAACACCACCGAAGATTGAGGTGCCCGAATGACTAAGCAATCCTCATGGCCTAATTGTGAAAACTCGTGAGCTCTTGCGTAAAACGGAACCTGGCGAAGATGGAATTGTGCGGTGCAACTTGCCAGGCGCCCTCCAGGTACACGTAACTCGAAAGTCGCTGGGGCGAGCACTGAGGATTGTCGATACCTTCATCAAGAGTTGGGAATGTCTGGGTGGCACCGTCAGTCTGGAGGGGACGCACCGCGAAGGTGAACGCAACACAATTGTGGCGATCGGCCCGGATGGCACGGCAGTCGAGTTGTTTGAAGAAACCAAAGTGATTGCCAAGCAGCGGGAAGGTCTTCGCCACATCTCGATATACGACCGGCAATATCGCCCGACAGGTAATTTGGTATTTCAGATCCACGGATACGGGGATGGACACCGCAGGCGATGGGCAGATGGCAAACGCCAGCGACTTGAAAACATGCTGCATCGTATCGTAAAAGGCTTAGCTGACTATCTGGATTACGAAAAGTATCGAAGGCTGGATGATGAGTGCGAGGAGCGGCAAGAGGCTAGAGTCCAGAAGATTAGATCTGCACGGGAGCGTCGTGAACAATTGGCCGAAGAACGACGTGTTGATCTGTTAAAACGGGCTTCCGATTGGCATAAATCCACACAACTTCGCGCCTACCTCAAGGCGCTGAGCGAAAAAATTGCGGACGACGCATTGACTGCAGAGAATCCAGATCTTTTTTCGGAATGGTACGAATGGGCCATGTGGTATGCGGACTCCATAGATCCTCTCACTCCGACGCCATCCCGTCCCGAATACACCGAAGAGTTAGAGAATACTCTTGTCGAGGAATTGGATTTGACTCGCAGAACCAAACCTGTCGTCGATCAGCTAGGCGTAAAAGATACGGACGCGCTATACAAGATCGACAAGGCAGCCGTAAGCGATGTATGCGGAGGTGACGCCTGGCATCCCTGGCGAGAAATCTGCCGCGTACTTGAGGGCCTGGGTTACGATGTTTCGGACCGACAATCGAGCTGGTACTAATCCCTAAACTTGCAACGTCATGGCAACCTAAAAAAACGGCCTTTTTCGGTCATGTTAATGTGAACAGAAATACACAAGCGAAAAAAAGCGACAAAGGATGCCAGAACGTTCAGATGACGGCGATCTAGCCCACCAGTGTTGATCAATAAAGCGGTTTCACGCCATTGGTTGGCACGAGAGCTAAAAAACGGGCTAGAAACATGTCATTTAAAACTTGAGGGACGCGTTATCTCTTCTCAGTCCGACAGTAATGCGTTCACTCCTCCAAAGCAGGTTGCCAGCTGACGATGTTTACCTGGACGACACGCAATTGAGCTGCGTGATCGAAGCTGCGCCCGGAGACGATGTACTTTTGATTCAAATGACAAACTGACAGTGTTAGCATCACATCAGTACTGTCACTTCGTTACTGTCAAGACGAAGCGACTTGTGTGACGCTCGCGGAATGCGAAAGCAGCTTTACAAAATGCGTCATGTGTACCGCGCAAAATGTGATGGACAATATTCGAGTTCTGAGTTAGGTTGAAATTGGTCAGGACAATATTGTCGGTTCACGAGGCCAGGGAGGGCGGTCATGTTGTCACAGCGATGTCACGTGAACGTCGAGCAGCTGTCGCCGGGCGTCCGTTGGCAGTTGGGGCAGCTGCTTCTTTGCTTGTCGCACGGAGCTCGTCGCAATCAAATCTTCCATTGCGTATTTTCTGATAACGATCGCCAGCGGCTCTTGCGTGGCGAACTGCCCGGTTTGACCATCATCGATGATTGGGCGGTGTTGCGAAGGCTTCATCCCTACAGCGCACTGGTTGATCTGGCATGGCGAACGAAAGTCATCAACGAGATCGATCACAAGTGGCTGGTGGCTTCCCTGGAAATGGCTTTTAGGGTTTTAGGGAGCAGTACCAATGCAGAGCGGGATCGGTCAAGGCGCATGGTCCGAACAGAATTGCAGGGTCAACACACGCATGCCACCCTCTGCGGTACGAACGTGCATGTATTCAAGCGTGATGGCAAGTACATCGCTCGCGGCAGATACGAAGGCAATGCCTTTGGCGAGACACTGGGGAGCGATCCCGATCAGGCGGTAGCGCACCTGCGTCGAGTCTTGATCGAAATTGAAGAAGGACGGTACGTACCGCCCGCCGAGCGACGCAGGCGCCCCCTGCAACGTCGATCTGTACCGAAATTGTCCGCGCGGGAATTGTGCGATGATTTTGTTGCCGAGATACGCAAGACGAAAGGGAGAGAGACCGCCAATACCTATCAAGGTCGATTGACTCCTTTAATCGAATTCGCCGAGTTGCACCGATCTCGCCAACGATGGCCATTGGCCATGAATTGTGATCGAGACTTCGCCATTGCCTTCAAGGCTTATCTGGCGAGTCGCAAAATAACACGAAATGGTCGAGCCGGGGCGCCGGAAAAACTTATGGCGCCTGGGCAAGTGTTCAACGTACTCCAATGTTGCAGGACACTTTTCAACTGGGCCCGGCGCCCTGACGTCAATCGACTTCCTTCTGAATTCGTCAACCCGATGACGAAACATGTTGTTGGTACGAAACCGAGAAAAGATCCCTTCCGCCCGCCGACGTTTCCGATGGATCGCCGGATCGAACTGATCAGGAAAATGGACGCCTGGCAGCTCAAGCATTTGTCGCTTTCCTTCGTCTTTGCGATTCGTGCCGAAGATTCTGATGGCCTGGTTATAAGCGAAGTGGATTGGCAGAATCGCTGCCTCAATTTTGGCAGTCGTTTTAGCGGGAGCGATTTCAACAAGGGAGTCGTATCGTTCCATCTTCCCTTTCCTCTTGAATTGGCGCGGATTGTGAGGGCCTGTGTGGCAGGACGTGCTGAGGGGCCTTTGCTGCGTACGCGTACGGTTTGCGAGGGGAACGAAAGCCGGAAATTGCATGTGGGATCCGCCGACGATCTCGTCCGTCTTATTAAGGACGCGTTTTCGTCCGCGCGACAGGATGAAGTACAGAGTGCCCAGGATCAAAAGCGGATCGTACGCAAGACGCTTCGCAAAATGGGCGGCCTTCGTCAAGGAGAACTGAGGCGAGAGTTCAAACGATTGCTCAAGGCGGCCGACATCAATACGGATGGTCGGTACTACGACGTAAAAGGATCCGTAACTACGGATATGAACAGCGCCGGTCTGTCGCACCTGATGCTACGTTACGTTACGGGTCACACGACGCGAGACATCCTCAACGAATATGTCAGTCTGGATTGCGAAAAGGAAATGCAAAATTACTTCGACTACATCCAGCCGTTGCTAACCGCGATCATGACACGGGCGGACGAGCTCGGGCTGCCGCGGATTGGATGACCTTAGCAGCGCCATTTACTTGGAAGAGATGTTGCCAATATTGGTGGTGCACGGTATGCTTCAGAAACGCCCGAAAACGGCGTACAAATTACGGTAAATACAGACGCGGCGAGTGCAAACGCTGCTCGCAGATCTGGTGCACAAAGTGATGACAAAACAGCCAGGAAGTGACAGAAGAGTCTCCAGATTGACAGAAAAGACGTAAGCGTCCGGGTTAGGGATTGCAGGTCGGCGGGGCGTTTGCGCCACGGCGCGGGTCGGGCAGCGCCGGCGTGAGGAAGTGGAACGCCGGCGGGCAGGGGCGTGGTGAACGCGACGGAGAGGGTTACCAGAACGCGTCGAGGTCGCCGTCGCCAGTTTCGCGTGCGTACTCAATGCGAGTGCAGAGCTCATCGAGTTCGGCCTGGACGCGCGGTCCACCTTCCTCGTGATTGATCGAGCGGCAGAGGTCGCCGATCAGCCTCTCCACCTCGAACTCATCGAAGGAGAGGCACTCGATGCTTTTGCTCGACGACACCGTCAGCAAGGCCTGCTTGATCTGATCGAACGGGTAGCCATAGCGCAAGAGCAAGTTACGCTCCCGGGGCGTCAACTCAATGTCGATCATTCCCACTACCGCGGCTCCTTGGCGCAAGAGTGTTCCAAGGCGATAGATTACCAGCAGTGGCTTGCCGCGGGGAACGCTCGGCTGGATGCGGGACTCACCGGAGACTCGTTGATTCAGAGGCCGCTGACTTGCACTGACCATCTTCCAGCTTGGCCAGTTCGCGCCGCAAGAAGCGGATCTGCTTGTTCTCCGCGACTGTCTCTCGTTCCTCCCGACGATCATGCGACACGGAGGACGAGTGAGTTCGCGCCCAACGGTCAGGCAGTAACGCCTGGAGGTAATCCGAACCCGGCTCCAACAGGTCTGGCTCGCGCTGGTGAGCATGCGCGAGCTGCTTGAGAATGTCCTCGAAGTAGTCGTGCACCAACAGGCCGTGGCGATGGGCGCTGCTGGCAATGCTGAACAGCTTCAATCGCCCTGGCGCGGCCTTCGGGTGGCCCAGAAACGTCCAATTGCGGCGACCGATCACGAAGGGACGGATCGTCTGCTCCGACTGGTTGTTGTCAATCGGCAAGCGGGCGTCGTGCAAGTAACGGCGCAGCGCAACTCCGTGGTTCCGCATATACGCGAGCGCGGTACCCAAGGGGCTCTTGGGCAAGATCCGCTTCAAAGCGTCGCTTTCCATCCAACTGGTAAACGCGTTCCAGATCGGGATGGCCTCCTTCCGACGCACCTCCAGTAGGTTCACGTCCTTGATCAATCGGCTGCGAGTTTCGACGTCATACAGCAGTTTGTAGAACGCCAACGCCTTGGCGGCCTCCCGCGGGTGCGTCTTCTCCGCCGACAAGAACTCCCGGCGGGCATGACTGTTACACGCGGCGTGAACGATCCGCCCGCCACTGCGCTCTTCCAAGCGCGCATTGGGACCAGCGGCATCGCCGACAAAGATGCCTTGAAAATCCTCCAGATGAGAGTCGATCCAGCAGTTCTCGTGAGTCAGCGACCAGTGAAAGATGTCATACGGCGCGGCGCCATCCAGCCCTGTGTACAACCACACGTAGCTCGTGACCGAACCCGGTGGGGCTCGCCCCGAGGTCGCGCCGCGGCGATGTTTCAACTTCTCGATCTCTTCGTCCTCCAAGGCGTTTCGCGTCAACAGGCGAACGCGAGTATCGTCGCCCAGCAAGACGTTCTGTTGCAGCAGCAATCGCCAGGCTTCCTGGAAGAGCGGCTCAAGCACGATCACCGAGTAGTTGAACAGATCGTTCAGCGTCGAGCGGCTGGGGAAGTAGCCGGCTTGAGCAAAAATGTCTTGCTGTCGATATGTCGGTTGATGAAAGTTCAGCTTCATCGACAACCCGGCGGCAATGACGCTGAAGTCGTACTTCACGCCAGGCAGAATCCCCAAGGGTGGTGGCGGCGCGAAAACTCCCGCGTCCGGATCACCGGGCTTCGCGTAGATGTACCGCTTCACCACTTCGATATACATCCGCGGCTGTTCAAAACGCAATCGCTCGAAGATCTTCACGCTCAGCAGAACCAGGCCCTGCTTGTCTTTCTCGTCAAGATCCAAGTCGATCTCGCGTCGCTGCAGGTGCTCGGGAAAATCTTCCCGCCCTCGCTCCCGTAGCTGTTTTCGCCGCCGGGCCTTGCGGCGCCGGAGCAGCTCTTCCAAAAGTTTCTTCTTGGCGGCGTCATTCAATAGCTCTTCCGCCATCAGAAGCTCTTGCTCCTTGGCTGACAGTTCGTCGGGTGTTCCCCGTAAGTCGAAGAGCGTTGGTTGATCGCCGTGGACACGCTTTTCGCTGCGACGCCCCCATAGCATGTCGGTCAAGCGATCCACCGCGGCTTGCAATTCGGCGTTCTTGCGCCGCAGTTCCTCGCGATCATCTTGCAGAACTTGAGAAGCGTCGGTCAGCGTGCTCAGTTCGGCCTCGGCTTGCGCCTGAGCCCTCCGGGCGGCTGTCAGTTGTTCAGCGATCTCGGAACGCTCTTGGCGAATCGCTGCGTTCTCTTGAGCCAAGGAAGCGTTCTCCGCGCGAAGCTGCTCCATCAGCCTCCTTGCCTCTTCCAATGAATGCTTCGCCTTGAAGTCTTTCATGATGCTCGAATCATATCGCTTCCTCGAAAATGTCAAGTGCGGTCGCGCAAAAAAGAACGCGACACCAACCATTCGTTGCCGATGTCGCGTCGGGTTCGTCGGGTAATCGCGCTGTTGAATCAACTGGCGAGTTGATATCTCTTGCGACGCTGTCCCGTCTTCAAGTCGGCGCCGCCCAGGATCATGCTCAACGTCGTGGAGTCGATCTCGATGGACAAGCCATTCGTCGATTCCAATGGACGCTGGAAGCATCCTCGCTCCAAACGCTTCGCCCATACGACGAGGCCGTCTCGATCCCATGCCAGGATCTTGCAGCGATCAAGCGATCGATTGAAGAAGACGAAGTAGTCACCGCGCATCACGTCCATCTCGAACTCGTTCGTCACGATCGCGTGCAAACCGTCGAAGCTCTTCCTCATGTCGGTGGGCAGCGCGTACGCGAAGATCCTCACCGCCGAAGGCACGCTAATCATCCGCGCCTCCTTCCGGCTGCCAGGTCTTGAGTGTCTTCAAGGTCTCGGCCAAGTGCTCGCCAGGAACATTCACAACCGTGCCGTCCGCGAAACGAACTTCGATCGCCGAGTCGAAGGCCACGGGAACGCGAACAAATCCACCCCGCCGCCGTGACGGCTCGCCAGATCGTCGGTGACTTGTATTCCCCTGCTTCTCTCGCATCGCTGGACGCGACAGGTTCAACCGTCGCTTCCATGCATGGAAGTTGGTCGTCGAGAACCCCTCGCGACGGCAATAATCCACGATTGACAAACCGCTACCTCGCTGACGATTCACGCGATCTCGCCACAAGGCCGGCAACTTCGGGTCCGCGGCACGTCCCATCGGTAACCTCCAGGTCCAAACTAAGGGAGTGAAAAACAACCCCTCAGCCTACCCCTGCCGACAAGACCCCTAACCCGGACGCTTACGAAAAGACTATAGCGGAGAGTACAAACTACTCCGGATTGTGGTGCATAGCTGGTGCATACGCGGCGCGCAAATGGTGCAAAAGCATCTCGTATGCACCAAA
>QQVP01000126.1 GCA_003389215.1 Planctomycetota bacterium
GCGAAGACCGCCTGCCGGCTTTCGTGTTGTGAACGAGCGTGCCTTGCGAGCCGACGCGGTAGACGTGCTCGGTCGTCTCCAGATTATAGAGAATGCCCGTGTAGGCGAAGGGCTCCGCCGAGGCGACGCGGCTGGGGCCCCGCATCGTGTCGACCGTCTCGCCCACGCGAAGCTCGCCCGCCGGGACGAACGCCTGGTGATCGACCGACCAGTAGGGATGGTTGTCGGTGACCCGGGTCGCCTCGACCTGGTCTTCCAGTTATTTGCACTCGATTGCCTAAGAGCGGCCGGCGCTGACGGTGTGCGCCGTATTCGTTTCTTGGCCTTTGAGCTGCGATTGTCGCATCGAAATCGTTGAATTTGCGCTCTCGAAATTGGCAAATCGGATTCGATGCAACGCTGATTCTGGCCTTCGCCTACCGTCATTTTGAGTTGGAATCGTTTTTGTACAGGACGCTCGCGCTGAGTGCGACGATCTCGCCGGCGACATTCAACTCCAACGTGCCCAGAACTGCAGCCTGATCCAGAGATCTGTCCGGCGACAATCGCAAATAAAACGAGTCCGTCGAGTCATCGTAGCTGAACTCTAGATCGTCTGCTAGCGAATTGACGGCAGCGTCCATGCTCCGCAAACAGTCTCTTCCAGCCTGCAGCTTTAGGTTGAGAATCTCGATCCCAATTACATCACCCATGCCGTTGAAATCCAATACGCACTCGACTTGCAACTTTCTGCTCTTCCGGCAATCTTGCTGGAAGACGACGGCGATTGTGTCGTCGCTGTAATGGATCTCAGGCTTGAACATGATCAATGCTGGCCCGCGCGAGGTTGACCTTTGTGAGCGCTGACGATCGACTGCCCGTCGCCAGTAACTACAGTGATGTTGTTTTCCGGATCGTAGTGCACCGTTTTGCCACCGCCAGCTGGAACGCCCGGGACCTTATCGATCGTGTTGTCCACCACGCTCCCGGGGATATTTCGTTGAGGTCCTGTATCCTCAGCGTAGTGTTTAGTAAGCGGCCTTCCACCTGGTGTTTCGCCATACTGCGGCTTGGGCGAAGAACCAGATCCACCGGTGTTCCCCCCCGGGCACGTATTGTGAACGAGCGTGCCTTGCGAGCCGACGCGGTAGACGTGCTCGGTCGTCTCCAGATTATAGAGAATGCCCGTATAGGCGAAGGGCTCCGCCGAGGCCACGCGGCTGGGTCCCCGCATCGTGTCGACCGTCTCGCCCGCGCGAAGCTCGCCCGCCGCGACGAACGCCTCGCGATCGACCGACCAGTAGGGATGGTTGTCCGTAACCCGGGTTGCCTCACTCTGGCTTTCCAGGCGAAGACTGATCACCCGGCTGTCGGGTCCCGTCTCGTGCCGGAAGGTGCCCGTCACGACCGGATGCCGCGCGCCGGAGGCAATCGCCGGACAGGGACCGATGCGCTGCACCTCGGCCGGCCCCCAGGCCCCCATTTCGGCCAGTTCCAGTTCGATCGTGCCGCCGACCTGGGCCCCCTTCGACTCGACCCACCAAGCGGGCCGAAGCAAGGTGATCCAGAGCGATCCCCCGTGCTCCTTCGCCATGTGGAGATCGAGCCGCTGCCAGGTCGCCGGGTCGGGGGTCCAGCTCTCGACTTCGGCGCGGATCGGGTTGCGACCGACGACCCGCTGACCGACCTGGATCTTCTGGATCGCCGCGGTGCGTTCCGTTGCCGCCGCCGTCACGGGCGTGACGTCGATCGCGGGCGGATCGGCCGGCCAGCCGCCAATTCCCGTGTAGGCCAAGAAGCCGGCCAGCGTCAACCAGGCGACCAGCCAGCACGACCGCAGCCAGCGCGTGCCGCGCCCAACGCTTCCGTCATCCGTCGTCGGTGGTGTGCGCTGCGGTGGATTTCGTCCGATTCTTGGCATCGAACTCGTTGGAATTGCGCTTTCGGGATAGGCGATTCGGGTTCGATGCAGCGCCAACTTACGCCTTCATCTGTCGGCATTTCGTGTTGAAATCGTTTTTGTGCCGGACCGCCATCGCGTCAAGATTCAGTCTCATTCGCACACAGTATCGCTCTTAACTTGTCGATAGCAGAAGTAATTACCGGTTCCAATGCCGCATCTGGCATCGACATACCACGATCCACCATCACGGCATATACCTCCTCTAGTGCTTCCCAAGGTTGTCGGAATCTCTCATCCCATTCAGCGTTTCGACCAGCTATTCTTAATGCTCGCGTATCCAGTTCGTCAATGAGAGCACGAAGTCCATTTAGGGATATTGCCTGAAATGCAAGAACCGCAGTTCGCATAGCGGCAATCTCAACCGAGCAATCATTCTTCATATGCCATCGACCTTTGATAACATGTTTATATTACGGTAATCACTCGCCCGGTCGCGTCATCAACGACCGCCTTCACGCCGTTGGCTGAATCATGATAGACGCTCGTTCCAGGGGTATTTCCGGGACCGATCCGATTTCCAGGCTTTATCGAGTTTTCGACAACCGATGGCGGGACACCACGGCCCTGCATTCTGTCGATTGCGTGCCCTGAATATTGCCGACCTCTAATTGTTGCAGGGGGGTTGCCCTCAATACTTGGGATTTGCTGCCTTCGCGTTCCCACAGGTGCTGTGGCGGGCTTTTCGCCAGCACTCTTATTCCCTCCGGAGGTCGCGTTCCCAGTGCTCTTATTGCTTCCGGAAGACGACCCGCCAGCACCACCCTTATTCCCTCCTGGACACGTGTTGTGAACGAGCGTGCCTTTAGAGCCGACGCGGTAGACGTGCTCGGTCGTCTCCAGATTATAGAGAATGCCCGTATAGGCGAAGGGCTCCGCCGAGGCGACCCGGCTGGGTCCCCGCATCGTCTGGACCCGCTCGCCCGCGCGAAGTTCGCCCGCCGGAACAAACGCCTCGCGATCGACCGACCAGTAGGGATGGTTGTCGGTGACCCGGGTCGCCTCGACCTGGTCTTCCAGCTATCCGCAGTCGGTTGTCAAAGAGCGGCCGGCGCTGACGGTGTGCGCCGTATTCGTTTCTTGGCCTTTGAGCTGCGATTGTCGCATCGAAATCGTTGGACTTCCGCTTTCGGAATTGGCAAGTGAGACGTGCGATGAGGTTGCTTTCAGTCTGCAATCACCGCCATCTTGAGTTGGAATCGTTTCTCTTGCAGGACGCCGAACAGCAACTTGCCGCGCCACACTCCTGCCTGCCAATCGTCGATCATTTTCTGAATCCAGACGGTGACTTTGATAATACCGTCAACGTCATGGTACCTTCGTTCAACTCCGCTACGACGACGTTACCGATCTTTACCGTCTTCATCGCCTCGACGAAATTGGTAAGGAGCGCCAACGTCTCGTCCACACTGGCGACTTGTCGCCCAGTATCAACGAGCTTTGCAAACAGGTCATTTTCCGTAATGTTGCGGCTCGTCAAGACCAACATCCCGTAAGGAATGATCTTCTTGGAGCGTGTGCCAAGGAACTCGACCTCGCCGGACTCGCTGCAAACAGGAACAAGAAAGTCGCTTGACGACTTCTTTGGTTTATCAGGATCGAAAGCAACTAATACCTTTCTTGATTCCGCCACGATGCATCACTCCCAAGGTCGGTAGAATCGATGGTGTAACTGGTGCAGATCACGACCTTGAAGTCTCATGTTTGCTGCCTCGTCAGCACCGCCAATTGACAATGGTTTAATGTGGTCAACATCGTAGCCAGGGGGAGACTTTCCTTGACGTAGCCACTGCTTCATCCACGATGGCGTGTTTTGGTCGTCTGCCAATCCTTTGAGGAAGCTGCGGCGGATTTCGTCCGATTCTTGGCATCGAACTCGTTGGAATTGCGCTTTCGGGATAGGCGATTCGGGTTCGTGATGATCTTGCGTTCAGCCTGCGCACGCCGACATCTAGAATTGGAATCGTACTTGTACGGAGCGATAGACGCTCAAATGATTCGTACCTTAATCTCGCTTGCCACGACCAAGAGCTGGACTTGAACTCCTGCGTTCTCGACATTCGTCCCGAATTGAATTTGAACGCCATCGAAATAGCCCAGTTGATTTGTCATCGTCCAAGACCAGAGCAACGGCTTTCCAATCGCGGACGTCCAAGGCGGAGTACCACTAAGGCCACGCAACTCAACATCTTCGCTGTCTCGGCGCCACGAAGGCCCAAACACTCCAATCGTATCGTCTTCCTCAGCCGTTAGAACTACGATTTCGTCGTCGAATTTCAATCGCACAGCGACAAGCAAGTCGTCGCACACTTGGTCGACAAAAAAGTACCCATGTACGCTTTCCAGACAATCGCCGGACTCGTGAACAGCGGAAAACGGTTCGGTCTTCGTGCCCATCATCGCCGCCCCTTCTTGCCAGCTTGTTTGATAATCTTCAACGCAGTTTCTGCAGCACTGTCACCCTGCCCAGCAAGGTTGGCAATTTCTCCGACCGTCTTCCCTCTTAGTCTATCACCGAGCGCCTTTCGGACGTTACTCGCCGTACCCCCACGATCACGAATCACACTGTGCTGCATCCTGATCCTTAATGCCTGCAAGATTGCCGATTTTTCTGCGGCCGCGGCCCGTTAGCTTCACGCCCCCTGGGGTAGGACCGCTCCGGTTCTTGAGCGAACGTCCCGACTGCTCCAGGGTCTCCCTTGAAACGAATCCCTTGCCGAGACGACCACAAACGGGACAGGTCTAATTTCCCAAAGTATTGGACCTGTCCCGTTTATTAATCTCAGTAGGGATGGCTGTCGGTGACTCGGGTCGCCTCGACCTGGTCTTCCAGTTATTTGCACTCGATTGCCAAAGAGCGAGCGGCGCTGACGGTGTGCGCCGTGTTGATTTTTCCGGCCTTTGAGCCGCGCTTTTCGCATCGAAATGGTTGGACTTGCGCTTTCGGAATTGGCAATACGGGCGCGCTGCAATGCTGATTCTGCCCTTCGTCTATCGTCACTTTGAGTTGGAATCGTTTTTTTACGCTTGAATCAACAGCGGGTCGTACAGCAAATCGACGGAAGCATCCGGATCATCGAATGCGCCGCTACAACGAACGAGGATTGAATCTGCATCGCAGAGCTTTGAGACGGCTAGGCTCCAGTCAACTTCGCTTTCGCGATTACGAAATAGCGCCTCAAAATACGTTCGGGCCGCGGAGTCTGAAAAGTCTCCGGGCGATTGGCTCAAGAATAACAGCCCACTGCGTCGAGCTCGTGTCCATTCTGCTAGCAGCGGTACGTCAACGCTTTCCAAGTCGGCGATCACCGCGAATCGGATTTTCGACTCGAATTGAAACAGGACCTCCGGCGACGACTTCAAAGATTGGCGCGACTTGAGCGCCTCATAGGCTCCCCAGAATTTCTTGTGCCGCGCGACCGCCGTCGACTCTCGCCATCCGTCCGTCGCACCGAAGAATCGCCACTTCCATTTCCCGACGTTTCGCTGGGAAAGCCAAGCCAACGCCGAATCGATCGAACACCGCAAGACATCGCTCCAAGGAGTTTGATGAGACGGCCTGTTCGTCACGAATGAAATTGCCGCAATCTTCTTGTCGAGCGCGGAATGTCTCGACAGATTCAGGATGTCGTTCGTTTGGAAGACATCATTCGCAGTTAATTTCGTTGCTCTTAGATCAGTAGTCATAGTGATTGCCGGCATCGTCATTGAAGTGTGGGCCACGATCCTGTGTTGGATCGTCAGGATAACGATGCCCTCCCGCGTCATCGCGAATCGTTTTCGTTCCCTCGGGCGTATCGAACTCGTACTGCTTGCCCGGCTGAGGGTTGCCTCGCTTGTCTAAGTTAGGCTTAACACGGCTCGGTTGCTGGCCCTGCGGAATGTTATTTCTCCGCTTTGCCTCGCGAAACGCACCGCGTCTCTTTGCACCTGGCGGAGACAGATTCGGTGGACGTTCATCACTTCCCCCGCCATCGTACTTTTGCGGTTTGTTGTGAACGAGAACGCCGACGTCACCGACAGTATAGCAATGGATCCTCTCGACGGTCAGATTGCAGACCGGCAGGCGCTCGGTCCGCACTTCCAGATCGGCGATCGTGCGAATGCCGCCGTCACGTGAGAGCAACTGATCGCCCACGTGAAGATGGCGAGCCTCGACCCAGCGGCCGTAAGACGTGAGATCCTTTTCGTAATCGTAAACATCTTCAGCCGCGGGTCGCGCCGCGAGGCCTTCGCCGGTTACCACCCAGAACGGATGGTTTCCGGTTGCCTCGAGCCGCTCATCCCCAAGGACGATGGTGACAACATCGCCATCGTAGTCATGGACATGTCGGCCGACGACGGTTCGATATTCCCACTCTTGCGTGTTTAGATTGAACGCCCAAACCTGAGTGCCACTCGCTACGTCTTCGATGTGAGCGGGGCCATCGGCTGTAAGCACGATCGTGCCAGCGGGGAAACAGCCGCCATTTCCCCCACCTTGCTGCTGTGCCCCGGCATTCCCATCCTGCCTGCCGGCATCGTTGTTCCTTTGCGAAGACCGCTGGCTATCGTACCTGTGGAGGCTTCCTACATGGCATCAAGACGATAGCCTCGCAAATCTGCTCATCGGTAGTGGCATAATTAAGCCCACAACCATCGCCGACAACCAAAATGCAATTTGTCTTCTCTATGGCAAGTCGCAAGTCTTTGGGCATCCTGGCCGAAAAGTCCGTTGCATCTGAAGTTGCACTAGGCAAATGCCCCAGGTCAAAAGAAGGTGAGCTGCCAGACACAATCCAAACCTCGTCGAAGCCAGTGAACACGTCTGCATCCAGAACTCTTTGAAGATCGCCTACAGAGAAGCAGATATTTCCGTTGGTACAATTGTGTGGCACTTTATGGAATGTGAGCGCTTTGGCAAGATCGTCCTGCGAGCTTGCGCTGTCAATGCTTCGTATGACTGTTATCCATTCTCGGTGGAACAACGGCAGGACGCGCCTCAGCGCATCAGCAACATTTCCGCTTGGCGTCATACCGTAAGCCAGGGAAGTCATAGTGTTATTCTCCTGGCTTCAGAGGGCGTCCAGGTTTGCGGGGCTTAGGTTTCGACCAGTCCCAATCATGGGCATGTGGATCACCCGCACCGTGGTCGTGTCCGAAGTCATAGTCGGTTTTCGCCTTCCCATCCGGCCCATAGTCCCGAATCGTCCCTTTTCCTCCGCCTCTATCTACGACGGCAGTCGATCCTGGCTTACCCTTGGCAGGTAGATCATTTCGCCCTCTTGACCCCGTTGGGGCGTTTCCTCCCCGATTCTTCAGCGAGCGTCCCGACTGCTCCAGGGTCTCCTTTGAAACGAATCCCTTGCCGGGCGTAGGGTTCCCGCCTGGACACGTGTTGTGAACGAGCGTGCCTTGCGAGCCGACGCGGTAGACGTGCTCGGTCGTCTCCAGATTATAGAGAATGCCCGTGTAGGCGAAGGGCTCCGCCGAGGCGACCCGGCTGGGTCCCCGCATCGTGTCGACCGTCTCGCCCACGCGAAGCTCGCCCGCCGGGACGAACGCCTGGCGATCGACCGACCAGTAGGGATGGTTGTCCGTAACCCGGGTTGCCTCACTCTGGCTTTCCAGGCGAAGACTGATCACCCGGCTGTCGGGTCCCGTCTCGTGCCGGAAGGTGCCCGTCACGACCGGATGCCGCGCGCCGGAGGCAATCGCCGGACAGGGACCGATGCGCTGCACCTCGGCCGGCCCCCAGGCCCCCATTTCGGCCAGTTCCAGTTCGATCGTGCCGCCGACCTGGGCCCCCTTCGACTCGACCCACCAAGCGGGCCGAAGCAAGGTGATCCAGAGCGATCCCCCGTCCTCCTTCGCCATGTGGAGATCGAGCCGCTGCCAGGTCGCGTTCGGCGTGGATGATGATGCCATCGTGGCCGTACATCGTCGCGGCGCATCGTCGCGGCACTCGGCCACGACCATCTCGAGCCGAAGAAGCGAGTATAATCATCTTGGCTGTTTGCAAGCTGATGTCCGTGCCGCGTCGCGACTCGTCTGGGGCTCTCAGTATGTGCCGCCGGTTCTCCTGTCTCGTAGCTGTCTCCGTTGCCACGCTTCTCGTTTGGTTGTGCGCCAGTACTATCTTTGCTGCTGAGCAACATGGAGATGCCGAACAAAGCTGGAGACCGATCCAGCGGATCCCGGTACTTCAGACAGCACTCAATCAGGTCGTCTCGGTCGAGTATCGAAGCCGACCTCTCGGCTACGTAATCCAGGATCTTCAGCGCCTCGGCTTGGATGTATCCCACTCCACGTTGCTCTACGAACCGATCTCGAACAACACGCTACTCGACGAGTTTGTGTTTGACTATCGCGCTCGGAACGTCCCACTAAGAACGGTTCTTGATCAATTTGCCAGCGCTGCCGGGCTCGAAGTCGAATATCACGAACCGCAGGGACAAGTCGTTCTATGGAAGCAGGCACCGCCAGGACGGATCGCCGAGCTTGCCGAAATCGTGCGAGACGAGAACTCACCAATTCGTTGTCAAGCGATTCGCGATCTTGGCAAGCTGGTCGACAAACAAATCTATCCCGTTCTCTTTTGGGCAATGAAGCATGGCTCGGAGCCGATGGCGGTTCTTTCCGAGAGCATCTTGGAAGAGCATCACCTGCCTATGCTCAGGTACAGCGACAACCTTTCCGGACTTGCGGATGGACTGCAGCGCCTCATCGATTGCCGGCCCACCAGCGAGATGGATCATCGCCTTCGACTGGCAGCACAGCTTCGGGGCGAGGCGGCGGAGCGCATCCTCATCCCGTTACTCGACGACTGCGACTCGGACCTATGCCTTTCGGCGATTCAGCTGATCCCTGACGCCGAGATTCCGAGGGCCGCGGACGCCTTGTATCGGCTGATGAAGAAGACCGGCACCGCGGACGGCACCGTGGACGCGTCCGACAAATCGTCGCAGCGCCTTCGAGAGATACGCACCGCGGCACTCGCAGCCATCGCGAATTGCCAAGGGCCCAAGGCGAGCCGGGCAATTCGTGAAATGTCTCACTCGTACAATTGGTCGTCCTATCGTCTTGGCTTGCTCCTAATCGGGACGGGAAGCGATAAGGGAGTCGACATCGCCTTGGATTTCCTAAGGCAACGCGCTGCCGGAGATCGCAAGCAAAAGTCGAATATCACACCGATTTCGACGATGAACGGGGGCGTGGCGATCCCGGTTAGTGAAGTGGAAGTCGTCGTCGCTGCCCTGGCGCGAGCTCGCGCCAAACGGGCTGTCGTGCCGATCGCTCGTGTCTTGGAAGATCCCCTCGTGGCAGCACGGCGAAGCGCGGTGTCGGTGTTGGTTTCTCTAGGGGATCAACGCGCCGTTGAACCGCTTGCTCGAAGTCTACGAGACCCGGACGTCCATTTAGACGCGGCAATCGCACTGACTCGCTTCGGTGATCCACGCGGCACGGAACACCTCGTCGCGCTGCTGCAGGACGAACGGCCGTCAATCCAGTTGGCGGCCGCCAAGCACCTCTTGCTGATGGGAAATGAGGATGGTCGCGACGCTCTCATTGCCTTGCTCGATCACGTCGATGCGGACGTCGGCAAGGCGGCGCTTCGTTGTCTCGCGACATTCAATGAGCCTGCGGCCGCCTCCGTGCTGGTTCGCCAGCTGGAGCATGAAGAGCCCAAGATGCGATCAGAGGCCGTCGTCATGATTCGCCATTGCCGGCCTGACGGCGTTGCTGAAGCGTTGGCGGGTGCCCTGGCGGATCCCGAACGCGCAACATCGGAAACGGCAATCGCTTGGGCGACACTTCGCGATGCAACGACTGTCAGATCAATTGTTGAGTTACTTGATCACTCGAGCGCGAAGGTCCGGAGGCTGGCGGCGCTGGCGTTGGCACATTTTGGCGGCCGTGATCACGTGGAAGCACTCGTTGAATTGGCCGATGACGGAGACGTCGCGGTACGTCAAGAGTTGGCAAAGACACTAGCTCGAATCGATGACGAGAACGCGACCAGAGCGGCGGCGGCCCTGCTCGAGGACAACGAGGCAGCGGTTCGAGATGCGGTGGCGCGAGAACTGGGAGTCTATCAACGTGCATCCTCGGCCGTGCAGCTGCTATCGTCGATCGACGATAACGACAGGAGCGTTCGGCGTACTGCGATGCAGGCCTTGCTGAGAATCAGCGAACCATCGAGCATCGAGCAGCTGGCGCTTGTCGAGGCAGGGCTGACTTCCTCGCCGAGTACAAGAGCAAGGTCGGGCGCAAGATTGGAGGCCCCCGAACTTTCGGACTTTGCTGGATCGCTGGAGTCCTCGTTCTACGCTCGGAGCGAAGATGCGGATCCCTATCTAGGAGAGCAACTCCTTCGTCTGGCCAAACATTCCAACGCCGCTGTGCGGACGGTTGCTGTCAAAGCACTGGCTGCCACGGGCGATACCTGGTCCGTACCGCCCATGATCGCGGCGCTTCACGATGACGATCTCGCAGTCCGCAGTGTGGCCGTTGAGGGCCTCGGGTACTGGGTGGAGGACGATTCAGACGTGTCGCACATCGTGGCAGCGCTACTTCGAGCGCTCCAGGACGTTGATCCGGCGATTCGTGAGCACGCAGCGAACGTGCTAGGCAATGTCGAGGAGGAAGACCCGCGCGTTCGGAAAGCCCTGGATCAATTCCGCGAGATGGAGGGGAATGAGTAACGGCCCCTTGGGAGATGGCGGGAGAGGGATCGCGCGAAGACGATTCCACACGGGTAGGCCGAACGCGAGCAGCGTCGATGCGCTATCTTGCCAAAGTAGCGGCGGAGGGACTCGAACCCCCGACACGCGGATTATGATTCCGCTGCTCTAACCAGCTGAGCTACGCCGCCGAAACCTCTCAAAGTAGGTCCGCGCCCCCCGATTCGTCAAGACACGCGGACCCCCGGTAGCGGTTCGCCCCCAGGCACGAGGCAAGGCAGTGACCGCGTGATTCGCTGCCGTCCAGATTGGTTGCCGTCCAGATTAGTTGTCGCCCGGGCGGCCGGCGTTATGCTGTGCGTAGTCGCCTCGCCGCGATGGCGAATCAGGCACCCTCCATCCATCAAGTGAAAGACGGTTGTCATGTTGCAGTCGAGCTATCCCTACTACCTGGCCAATCGCGCCGTCGCGGCCAACGAAGATCTCGAAGTGACCGACAAGTTCACCGGCCAGCTCGCCACGCGGGTGGCCCTGGCCGCGTCGAGCGAGATCGATGCGGGCATCGCGGCCGCGGTCGAAGCCGCCGATCCGCTGCGACGGATGGCCCCCTACGAACGACAGGCGGTGCTCTACCATTGCGTGAAGCGATTCGAAGAGCGCTACGATGAGCTGGCGATGACCCTCTGCATCGAGGCAGGCAAGCCGATCCGAGATAGTCGCGGCGAGGTGACCCGACTGATCGACACGTTTCGCGTGGCGGCCGAAGAGTCGGTTCGCCTCGGCGGCGAGATCATGAACCTGGAAATCTCGCCGCGGGCGCGGGGCTATCGCGGCATGTGGAAGCGGGTGCCGATCGGGCCCTGTTCGTTCATCTCGCCGTTCAACTTCCCGCTGAACCTGACGGCCCACAAGGTGGCGCCGGCCCTGGCGGTGGGATGCCCCTTCGTGTTGAAGCCGGCCAGTCGCACGCCGATCGGCGCGTTGATTATCGGGGAAGTACTCGCCGAGACGGACTTGCCCGCGGGCGCGTTTTCGGTGTTGCCCTGTCGCCGCGACGGGGCCGAGTTGTTTACGACCGACGAGCGGCTCAAGCTGCTCAGCTTTACGGGCTCGCCCGGCGTCGGCTGGGCGCTGAAGGCCCAGGCGGGCAAGAAGAAGGTCGTGTTGGAACTGGGCGGCAACGCCGCCTGCGTGGTGGACGAGGACGCCGACCTGGACGACGCCGTCGAGCGACTCGTGTTCGGGGCCTTCTATCAGTCGGGTCAGAGCTGCATCGGCGTGCAACGGATTCTGATCCATGCGTCCATCTACGACGAGCTGCGCGAGCGACTGGTGGCGGCCACCGCGGCGCTTGTCACGGGCGATCCGAAGGACGAGGCAACCTTCATCGGACCAATGATCTCCGAGAAGGAAGCCCAGCGGCTGGCGGGCTGGATCGACGAGGCGGTCGCCGCGGGCGGCAAGTTGCTTTGCGGCGGTCAGCGCGACGGCGCGCTGCTGCAGGCGACGCTGCTGGAGAACGTGCCGCTCGATCAGGCCGTCTGCACGCAGGAGGCCTTTGGACCGGTCGCCGTGCTCAGCGAGTTCTCCGAGTTCGACGAGGCGCTGGCGCAGGTGAACGACAGCACCTTCGGGCTGCAGGCGGGCATCTTCACCCGCGACCTGTACAAGATGCAGCAGGCTTGGGACGAGTTGGACGTGGGCGGGGTGGTCATCGGCGACGTGCCGTCGTGGCGGGTCGACAACATGCCGTATGGCGGCGTGAAAGACAGCGGGCTCGGTCGCGAAGGAGTGCGGTTCGCCATGGAGGACATGACCGAACCGCGGCTGTTGGTGATCCGCACGCCGCAAAGCTAGAGCGAATACGAACGGTTCCGCGCGGCCCGACGCGCTACTCCGCTTCGGCCGTTTGCTGGGCGACACTGCCGAGTGTGCCCAGATAGCCGACCAGGTCGCTCATCTCGCGCTTCGAGATCTGCGTTTGAAAGCCCTCGGGCATGAGCGACTTGCGGAGGGCGCGGATCTCGTCGATGTCGCTGCGCAGCACCACCTGTGCGCTGCCGTCGGCGGCCAGCATCGTCACGCTGCCGCCGGTTTCGGCCGACAGCAAGCCGGTCAGCACGCGGCCGTCGCCGGTAATCAGTTCATAGGCACGGAACTTCGCCTCGATGGCGCGGCTGGGATCGAGAATCGCCACGAGCAGCGTCCGCGGCGAGCGATCTTTGAGTGCCGCCAGGTCGGGACCGATGGCGCGACCGACCTCGCCCACGCGATGACAACTTCCGCAGTGTCGGGCGAAGAGCTGAGCTCCGGCGGCGACGTCGATCGAATCGCCCCGCTCGGCCAGGTACTCTTCGACCAGTCGCTGGCGATCGGCGACGACCGGCTCGGCGAGCAACTCGGCCGCCCGCTGTCGAATTGCCTGATTGCGATGCACGCGCAGCACCTGACGTTGGGAAATGGAAAGCAGCGACGGTGCGAGCGACTCTTTGGACAGGCGGTCGAGGAGGGCGGTCGTCCAGGCCGGCCGCGTGAGCAGGACGTCGAGCATGCGGCCCTGCAGCGACGGCGTCGCGCTGTCGAGGCGATCGAGCAGCAGAGTGGCGACCTCTTCTTCAGGTCGCATCGCCAGCGCCCGCAGGGCGGCGACCTGTTGCTGGCGCGTGGCCTGGGGGACGAGCAATTCGCCGAGCCGAGCGACACAATGTGCGGCCTGCCGTTCGCGGACGTGACCGAGCAGTTCGATCGCCGCCAGCTGCGCGCGGTTCGACGATACGTCGAGTTCACTCGATTTCTCGAACTCGCTCATTTCGAGGGCGTGCTCGATCAGGCCATCGAGCGCCGCGGCATCGCCGTCGGCAAGCACCGCATCGTAACGAACGCCGCTGCGATTCAGGGCGGCCAGCAAACGCGCGGCCGCGGTCAATTGCCCGGCGGAAGGCAGCTCACCGTCCGCCGGCACGAGGGACGCGACGACCTGGGCCAGGGCCGGGCGATTCTGCTGCGCGGCGGCCAGTTCGGTGAAGCGGGCAAACACGATCTCCGCATCGTGATCGGCCAGCGGGGCCGAGAGCACCGCCGGCATCGCCGCCTGAAGATGCTCGGGCGTGAGCGAGCTGATCACCGCCGCGACGAACATGGCATCGTCGCGATGATCGACCGCGAGTTTTCCGAGGGCCGCGCCGGCCCGTGGGTCGCTCCAGGCGCCCAGCGAATAGGCAATCTGCAGTCGCAACTGTGCTGAGGCCGATGGCAACAGGGCGAGCAGACGGGAACCGAACGCGGGCACCTCGTCGAGGCGCGACTCGGCCAGGCGAACGGCGTGGCGCAGCACGCCGGCGTGCGAGTCGTCGAGGGCCGCCGCGAGCGTGTCTTGGTCGAGCTTGCCGAGTCCGTCGAGCGTGGCCAAGGCGTGCAGACGGCTGAGCGGCTCCGCACCTTCGCGGGCCAGCTGACGCAGCAGATCGACGGCCGCTGAGTCTTCACGTTCCAGGAGCAGCCGCTGAGCCAGATCGCGGCGGATGCCGTTGGGTGACGACAACTCGGCAACCAACTCGGCTGACTCGAGCCGGTCGAAGCGCGGCACCTCGCGCAGCGGCTTGTCGGCCGGCACGATGCGATAGATGCGCCCTTGGTCCTCGCCGGCCCGCAGATCGAGCTGCCGTTCGTACTCGTCGTCGATCCACTCGGGGTGTTCGATCACCAGGCGATACATATCGACGACCCAGAGGGCTCCGTCCGGCCCCGTGCGGACATGGGTCGGCCGGAACCAACTATCACGGCTGGCCAGAAACTCGCGGTCCGCCTCACCGGCCGCACGTTCCGTCGAGAAGGTAAGCCCGCGCGGCCGCAGCACGCGGCGATGGACCACGTTGTGAACCGGCCCGCAGGTAAACGTGTTGCCGTGCAAATCGGCTCCGAGCAGATCGTCACGATAGAAGTCGGTGGCGCAGGCGGCGCTGAAGCGATGCGCCTCGCCGGCCACGGGTGGACGATAACCGCGATAGTGGCTCAGCACCCGCGAGATGGGATACAGCCGGGTGTTTTCGGTACGGGCCAGATTCAGGTGCGTACCGGCCGGGGCCGCGTGCACGTTGCGGCGCAGGTAGCGGTCGGTGAGCAGGTAGTGCCGCAGCGGGGTTACGTTGTCGCAGCCGAACCAATTGCCCCAGTCGTCGCGGCG
>QQVP01000016.1 GCA_003389215.1 Planctomycetota bacterium
CGGACGCTGTGCGTGACAAGTGGAAGGTCCGTCGACCGAAAATTGGACCAGTCCCCGTCCTTGCTACTCGATCCCCTCGATCCTGTTCATCCTGTCAAGAAAAGAAGTGCGGCTCGGCGGGAGCCTCACCCTCCCGTCCACGAACTACTGCTCATACGGCATCAGAATTTCGTCCGGCGCGAGGCCCGCGATTGACTTGAAGCCGCCGTCGACGATCTTCTCGCCCAGCTTCGTGTTCGCGCGGAAGTGACGATCGCTCGGCAGTCGACCGGTGACGCGCTGTCGCAGCAACTGGCAAGCGACGTCGGCCGACTCGCGGATCACTTCGTCGTCGCTGGTCGCTCCGTACAGACTCGTGCAGAGCATCGTGAGCAGGTCTTGCACCTGTAGGGAAAGGGCCGCCATGCGACACTGGCGGTCGGCCAGGGCCAGTTGATACTTGCTCATCGTGCCGGAGACGACCAGCGGCATCTTCTGCAGTTGCCTGGCGGCATAGTCGGCGTGCTCGCGGAGCGCGTTCGGCATGTTCGGCGGCAGCTCGTAACCCGAGCCGAACGAGAGCTTCTGCCCCATCAGCCAACGGGCGTAAGGGATCACCGCGCCCTTGAGCGCCCAGGCGTGGGCCGGGTTGAGCGGGTTGGGATTCTTGATGCCGGCCGCTTGCAGGGCCTTGCCGATCGGCTCGAAGAACTCCTTGCCGTGCTGCTTGACGAGCGACTTGAAAAAGCCCATCGCCAGCATCTCACCTTCGCCCTCGTAGATGCAGGGGGCGAGAAACTCGTGGACGTTGTCGCCGAGCAGGTGTCCGTGCAGGAACGAGCGGCCGCCGTGCGTCTTCATCAACAGCTCGATGGCGGCCTCCTTCTGCATCTCACTGCCAAAAATCTTGGCGATGATGCATTCCATTTCGCCGCGATAGCCCTGGTCGATCAGCCCGGCACACCAGCGGACCAAGGCGTCGCAGGCCACGATCATGCCGGCCAGGCGACCCAGGCGGGCGCGAACCAACTCGCGGGTGGCGATCGCCTCGCCATAGGTGTGTCGAAAGCGAGCCCAGGGAATCATGCTGGCCATCATCAGCCGCATCGTGCCCGACGCGTTCGCACAGAGCGAAACGCGGCCCAGGTTCAGCCCGTGATAGGCAATCGTCAGCCCGTCGCCGCGGGCCGGGGTGAGCAGGTTCTCCGCCGGCACGCGAAAGTCGCGAAACACGATGCCGACATTGTGGGCGTGCTTGAGCGCCCAAAGGCCGTACTGCTTGAGCTGGAAGTTCTCGTTCTCTGTGGTCGGCAGGTCGACGATCAGCACGGCCGGCTGGTCTTCGATCAGGCAAACGAGACCGATGGTGCGGCCCGGCTGGACGTTGGTGATGAACAGCTTCTCGCCGTTGACGACGTACTCGTCGCCTTGCAGTTCCGCCCGGGTGCGCAGGGCGGTCAGGTCGGATCCGGCACACGGCTCGGTCAACGCAAAGGCGGAGAGGCGACGCCCGCTGGCCAGGTCGGGCAGGAAGCGTTCCTTTTGTTCCGCGGTGCCGAAGGTCCGTACCGGGTCGACCGCGCCGATGCAACCATGCACGCTGGCCAGGCCGGCCACGGTGGGGTCGATCATGGCCACTTCGGTGAGAAACGGCGCGAAGGCGGCGAACGGCGCGCCGGCCCCGCCATACTGTTTGTCGACCAGCAGTCCCCAGTAGCCGGTCTCGCCGAGCTCGGACAACACCGTCTGGCTGATCTTCTGTTTCTCGTCGAGCAACGACTTCGCGCTGCGATGGCGACGGAGCACTTCGAGGGCGGCATCCATCTTCGCGCGCAGTTCCGGTTCGACCACCGGTTCGCTGGTCGTGAACAGGTCGATCGGCAAAGGGCGATCCCACACGGCGCGATGGGCCGGGCTGTTAACCGTCTGATACTGCGCAGCGAAGAGGGCCTCGACCTGATCGTCGGCCGTGTCGATGACACCGGTGCGGCGGGCTTCGTCGGCGCTCTTGCCGCCGAGCTCGAGCGCGGTCTCGGCGAACGATTTGGCGTCCGTCGCATCGGGCGTCGGAGACGAGGATGTCGAGATCGGGTCGCTGGGCGAAGTGGACATGCCTGGGTTCCTGTAGATCGTCGCGAAGGCTGGAACGTCACGAAGGGCTCGAGGTGGGCGGCCGCAGACTGTCGCCCGTGTGGAGCGAAAGCGGGCCATCGCCGTCGCGGAGGCACCTTCGGACGCCTCTCTATTATTGCCTATTCGGCAAATTTGAGCGGCAGCAAAACGTCCGGCAATGTCGCGTTTCGGCGGCAAATGCCGGCAATTCGGCCGGTTTTTCCGCCTCGCGGCGGCCGGCCACGTGTCACGCCGACGGCTCGTCGTAGAGGGCCGCCACCTCGTCGGCGAAGTGCTCCAAGATCACGCTGCGGCGGAGTTTCAGCGTCGGGGTGAGTTCCCCCGCGGCGATCGTCCAAGGTCGCGGCAACAGCACGAAGCGGCGGACCTGTTCTTCGCGTGCCAGGTCGGCCAGACGGGCGGCAATCCGTTGTTCGTAAAGCTGTCGCACCGCGTCTCCGTGCAGATCGAGCGCCGCGGATTCTGTGGCAGCACCTTCTGCTGCATCGGCCTGCGACGCGTGACCGAGGGCCGCGGCCAAGGCCGCCGTACTCGGCACGAGCAGCGCGGCCAGATAGTTGCGACCGTCGCCGACGATCATCGCCTGTTCGATCAGCGGGTCTTCGGTCAGCAACGCCTCGATGGCCACCGGGGCGATGTTCTTGCCGGCGGCCGTGACGAGGATCTCTTTCTTGCGTCCCGTGATGGTGAGGTAGCCGTCGGCATCGAGCGTGCCGAGATCGCCCGTGGAGAGCCAGCCGTCGCGAATCACTTCGGCGGTGGCGGCGGGATTGTTGTAGTAGCCCTGCATGACGTACGGCCCGCGGGTCAGGACTTCGCCGTCGTCGGCGATGCGGACCTCGACCCCCTGGATCGGCGGACCGACGGTGCCGATGCGGACCGCGTCGGGCCGACAGCAGGAAATGACCGGCGAGGTCTCGGTCAGCCCGTAGCCTTCGATGTGCGGGACCTGCTGCCGCGCAAACCACTCGGCGAGCGCCACCGGCAGCGCGGCTCCGCCGCTGCAGGCCATCCGCAGGCGACCGCCCAGCAAGCCCGCCAGCGCACCGGGCCGTTCGGCCGAGCCCGCCTGGTCGAGGGCCCGATAGAGCTTGTCGAAGAAGTAAGGCACGCCGTTGATGAGCGTCGGTTGCAGCTGCTGACAGTCGGCGATCACCTCTTCGCGCCGCGCGGACATCGCCAGTGTGGCACCCGAGGCGATCCAGGTGTAGATGTCGCACGTGCGGGCAAAGATGTGGCTGAACGGCAGGAAGTTCAACCGTAGATCATCGCTCCGCTGGGCGAAGGCCTCGAGCGTGGCCAGCGTGTTGCCGACCAGGTTGCCGTGCGAGAGCATCACGCCCTTCGGCTCGCCGGTCGTGCCGGAGGTGTAGAGGATCGTGGCCAGGTCGTCGGGCGAGAGCCGTGCGGCGGCGTCCTCGAGGAACGAATCGGCAGGTGGCGCTGGCTCGGCCGGTGCGGCTCGGCGGGAGCCTCGCCCTCCCGATTCGGCAGGTAGCACGGGCTCGGCCGGTGTAGAAACGGACGCGGCCAGCGGGTCGAGCCGTTCGATCGGATTGCCCGCGAGTCTGGTCTCGCACGCCTCGTAGCTGCGCAGTTGCAGATCGAGCGGCAGGTTTGTGGCGAGTGGCGCGAGCTTGGCGGCCTGTTCTTCGCCCGAGAGCAACACGACGCGGGCACCACAGTCGGCAATCTGGGCCACGATCTGTGGACCGGCCAGGGTGGCATGCAATGGCACGTGGACCGCGCCGAGCGCGACGATCGCCAGGTCGGCGACGATCCACGCCCCGCGATTCTCACTGATCTGCACGACGCGATCGCCGGGATGCACGCCTAGGTCGGTCAAAGCCACGGCCGTCGCGCGAACGCACTCGGCGAGTTCGTTCCAGGTGAGCGGGGCGAAGTCGTCGCCGCGCTTTTCCAGCAGCGCCACCTGCGAGCCGCTTTGCCGAGCGCGATCGCAAAACAACGCGACAAGCGAGGCGGGCGGCTCCGTTGGCATTGGGGGCCTCGCTACGCGACCCGTTCGAAGATCGTGGCGATGCCCTGCCCCACGCCGATGCACATCGTGGCCAGGCCGTAGCGCACCTGCCGGTCGAGCATGTTATGCACCAGCGTGGTGGCGATTCGCGCGCCGCTGGCACCGAGCGGATGCCCGATGGCGATCGCCCCACCGCGGACATTCACCTTCTCTTCGTCCAGCCCGAGCATCTTGATGCAGGCCAGCGCCTGGGCCGCGAAGGCCTCGTTGAGCTCGACCAGTTCGATGTCGTCGAGGGTCAGCCCGGCGCGTTGCAGGGCCTTTTGCGTAGCCGGCACCGGTCCGGTGCCCATCACGGCCGGATCGACGCCGACCACGGCCGAGGCCACCACGCGGACCAGCGGTTTGAGGTTGAGCCGCTCGGCGCTCTCGGCCGACATGATCAACATCGCCGCGGCGCCGTCGTTCAGCGGCGAGCTATTGCCCGCGGTCACCGTGCCCAATCCCGGCATGAAGGCGGGCTTCAGCCCGGCGAGGGCCTCCATGCTGGTATCGCTGCGGACGCATTGATCGGCGGTGACCAGCACGCGCTCGCCTTCCTCGTCGAGTCCCCACACCGGCACGATCTCGGCGTCGAACTCGCCGGCGGCGTGGGCGGCCGCGGCCCGTTGGTGCGAACGCAGGGCAAAGGCGTCCTGCTCTTCACGCGCGATGCCGCCGGTCTGGGCGAGAAACTCGGCCGTGATGCCCATCATCATCGCGCCCTTGCTGGTGCGGTGGAAGAGTTTGGGATTCAGGTCGATCGAGTCGTCCATGGGAATATGGTGCATGTGCTCGAGCCCGCCGACGATCTGCACATCTTCGGCCCCGGCCAGAATCGCGTGCGTGGCCTGGTTGACCGCCTGCAGACTGCTGCCGCAGAGGCGATTGATCGTCGCCCCGCCGGTGTGCGTGGGCAGTCCGGCCATGACCGCCACGGTGCGGGCGACGTTCAGACCCTGTTCCTTTTGTTGCTGGGTGTTGCCGAGGATGACATCTTCGATCGCCTCGGGGTCGATGCCGGTCCGCGTGACCAGGGCCTCGACCACCTCGACGGCCAGGTCGTCGCTGCGGACCTCGCGAAAGACGCCTTTCTCCGCATGGGCCCGGCCGACCGGCGTGCGGACGCAATCGACAATCACGGCATCTTTCATGGGGTGGTTCTCCTTTGCCGCTTCATCCATTCTGCGTACAGCGAGGGTTTGAAACTTTGGGAATGGTTTACGTTCATCCGATGCGGCTTCATCCCTCGTGCGTACAGCGAGGGTTTGCCATGAAGTGAATAGACTACTTCCAACGGATAGACCGGAAGAGCGGACGTACACGTAGGATGGTTTTGCCTGAGCCAATTCAGGCCAGCGAGAGACATCGATCCACTTTGAATTCGAATTGTACGCAGGCGCGGCAAGGCGAGAAACTTCTTCAGGTCTTCGTCGGTAGCGTTGCGGACAATACCAATGAAACGCTCCAGCGACTCTATCTTGCAGATCGTATCGAGCGACGATCGACTCAAGGCACCGACATGTCGCACGCCGAGCATCTTGAGCATTTTCAGGTCTTCGAGGCCTTGAAGCGATTCGTTCTCCAAATTGCGGGACGACACCAGGAGCGTTTCCAGTTCGCGACACACGGCCATTCTCTTCCCCAGTTGCCCGCGCCAATCGGGCTCGCCACGCGCCGTTATCCCGAGGCAACGTAATCCTTCTACCTCTTCAAGAAATGCGAGATTCTCGGGCCCCGTGAATGTCATGCGGATGTGAAGTTCTTGAATCGCACCGAGGTGACGGAGACGATCGAGGTCCGTCGGACTTCCGGTCCAGCCGCGCTGTTTTCGTCCTCCGGGCACTTCCTCGATTTGCACGACCAATCCGTCTGGCGTGTCGCGAATGATCGCTCCCCGATCTCGCAAGAACTCGACCGCTCGTGCCGACTCCAGGTGCGAATGGAGCCAAGCCAATGGCAGCGCGGCAAGCGCGATCGCCAGCAGCAAGGTCCGCAGTCGATATTGAAACCAGCGGCGCGGTGATGCGAAGGTGGTCATGTCTTTTCCGACTCGGTAGTTCTGCGTCGGCTCGGCGGGCTTCGGTCGCGAGCTCAGCCGAACGAAGCCTCACCCTCCCGGCGTTGGCAAGGCGTCATTTACTGATAGAATTTTTCGCCCGTCTGGGCCATGTTCAAGAGCATCTCGGTCGGCTGATAGCGGGGACCGAGGTCCTCAAACGGTTTGAGCATCTCTAGGATCCGCTCGGCTCCCAGGACATCGCTGCCAAAGAGTAGCCCGCCCTTGAACGGCGGATAGCCGATACCGAAGATCAACGCCAGGTCGACGTCGCGGACATCGCGGACGATGCCCTCTTCCAAGGCGCGGGTCGCCTCGAGCAACATCGGTAGGAACAGCCGCGAGCGGAGGTCGGCGTTGTTGAAGTCGTTCTCTTCGGTAACGAGCGGAGCGAGCAGCTTGTCAAACTCGGGGTCGGGCTGAGGCCGCTTCTTCTTGTTCTGATACGAGTAGAAGCCGAGCCCGCTCTTCACGCCCAGGCGACCCGCCTCGACCAGGGCGGGCAAGATGGCCGGCTCGATGACCCGTTCGGGAAAGGCCTCTTTCATCACCGCCCCGGCATAGAGCGCCGTATCGAGACCGACCACATCGAACAGGTTCAAGGGGCCCATCGGCATGCCAAACTTCTTCGCCGCGCGATCGATCGCCTTGGCCGAGGCACCTTCGGTCAGCAACTGGGCCGCTTCGCTCATGTAAGGCAGCAGCAACCGGTTGACCAGAAAGCCCGGTCCGTCGGCCACCACGATGGGCGACTTGCCGATTCGTTTGGCATAGGCGACCAGCGTGGCGACCGTCTCGTCGCTTGTCTGTTCGCCGCGAATCACTTCGACCAGCGGCATCTTGCGCACCGGATTGAAGAAGTGCAGCCCGGCGAAGCGATCGGGTCGCTTCAACCCCTCGGCCAGACGCGTGATCGGAATCGTCGAAGTGTTGCTGGCCAGAATCGCCTCGGGCGCGAGCAGCGGCTCGAGCTCGGCGTAAAGTTGTTTCTTGATGTCTTCGCGTTCGACGACCGCCTCGATCACCAGGTCACAGGCGGCCGTCTCGCTGGGCGACGTGGTGCCGTTGATCAGCGGAGCGTACTCGACCGAACGCTCGACGTCCGCTCCCTTGATTTTCTTGTTGTACGAGACCTCTTCGAGCACCTTCTGCACGCCGACGGCCAGGGCCTCGGCCGAAAGATCGGTGATCGTGGCCGGAATCTTGCGCCGCACGGCGGCCGCGGTAATGCCCTGGCCCATGATGCCCGCGCCGACGACGGCGATGGAGTTGATCTCGCCGGGCGTGACCTCGGCGGTGGCGGCCAGGCCGGTATCTTTCTTGTTGCGGTCGGTCAGGAAGAAGACGTTCAACAGGGCGCGATTCACGGGCGAACCGAACAGCCCGCCCATCGCCTCGGCCTCCATCTGGCAGGCCGCATCGATGTCGACCCCCGCCGCGCCGAGCATCGTCTCCAGGGCCGTGATCGGGGCCGGGTAGTTGCCGTCGGTCTTCTGCTGGATGTAGCCCGACGCGGTGGCGCCGAGGAACATCAACTCGATCTCGCTGATCTCGATGGGGGCGTCGTATGTCTGACGATCTTCGCGATACTCGCCGCTCTGTTGTTCGGCCCGTACCAGGCGAATGGCCGCCGCGTCCAGGTCGTCGGCCGCGACGGCTTGCGTGGCCAGGCCCATCTTCACCGCCGTGGCGGCGTCGACCGACTCGCCGCTGGTGACCATCTCGACAGCGTTCGAAAGGCCCACGATTCGCGGCGTGCGGGCCGTCCCGCCCCAGCCCGGCATCAGCCCCAGCTTGACCTCGGGAAAACCGAACTGGGTCTTGTCGTCGTTGCTCAGGATACGACGATCGCACCAGATGGCCAGCTCGGCTCCGCCGCCGAGGCAAATGCCGCCGATGGCTGCCACGGTAACGAATGGCGTTTTGGAAAGCCGCTGAAAGAGCGTCTGACCGCGGCGGCACATGGCCACGGTCTCTTCGGCCTCGATGTCGAGCGAGGCGGCGAACTCGCGCAGGTCGGCCCCGGCGATGAACATGTTCGGCTTGCCGCTGCGAATGATCAGCCCGGCCAGGTCCTTGCGGGTCTCAAGTGTCTTGAGGTGCGCATCGAGTTCCTCGAGCACCGGGGTCGAAAGGATGTTGGCCCCCTTGTCCGGCATGTCGAGCGTGAGCGCGGCGATGTCGTCTTCGGGAAACGAGAGGGTGATGGTCGCGGCGGCCATGATGTCGTGTCCGTGAAATGGCGAGAGATGGGGGCAGCCCGGGGCCAGCGCGGGCGCCGGCGCTCCATTGTTCCGCATGGCGGGAGAAATGGAAAGGCGAAGTGGGCCGCAGGCCGTCGACTCCGCGGAGAAAGGCGGATGTCAGGCCTGCCGCTACAGCTCTTTCAGCGCCCCGACCAGATCGAGCATCGCCTGTTTGCCGTCGCCGAAGTACATCAGGCAGTTGTCCGCCGCAAACAGCGGGTTGGGGATGCCGGCAAAACCGGGGCTTAGGCTGCGCTTGACGACGACCACGGTCCGCGACTTGTCGACGTCGAGAATCGGCATGCCGGCGATGGGGCTGGAAGGATCGGTCCGCGCGACCGGGTTCACCACGTCGTTGGCCCCGATCACGAGCGTGACGTCGGTCTGCGGAAACGTGGAGTTGATCTCGTCCATCTCGCGGAGCTTCTCGTACGGCACCTCCGCCTCGGCGAGCAGCACGTTCATGTGGCCCGGCATGCGACCGGCCACCGGGTGGATGGCAAATTCGACCTCCACGCCCCGCGATTCGAGCACGTCCATCAAGTCGCGGACCGCGTGCTGCGCCTGGGCCACGGCCAGTCCGTAGCCGGGCACGATCACGGCCCGCTGGGCGCTCTCGTAGAGCATGGCGACCTCGTCGGCCGAGGTGCTCTTTACGCGACCGGCGTAGACTTCGTCGGCATCGGCGGCCGCACCACCCGGCTCGAGCACGCCGAACAACACGTTGGTGAGCGAACGGTTCATCGCCTTGCACATGATCTGCGTGAGGATCAGGCCCGAGGCACCGACCAACGAGCCGGCGATGATCAGCACGTTGTTGTCGATCACGAAACCGGTCGACGCCGCGGCCAGACCGGAATAGGAATTGAGCAGCGCGATCACGACCGGCATGTCGGCCCCGCCGATCGGCAACACGAGCGTGAGTCCCAGCACCGAGGCGACGGCCACCAGGCCCCAATAGGCGGTCATGTTCGTGGGATCGGAAACGAGCCACACGCCGAGGGCGAGCGCCGCGAGAGCCAACAGGGCATTGAACACCTGTTGCCCGGGCAGGCTGATGTTCTTCTTGAACATCTTCAGCTCTTGCAGCTTGCCCATCGCCACCAGGCTGCCCCAGAAGGTGACCGCGCCGATCAAGCCTGAGGCGACGATGGCCACGTCGGCCACGACGTTCGGGGTCGCCGTCGCGGCCGCTTCGGCACCGTTCGAATCGAGGGTGAGCGCGCGGATGTTCTTCACCAGTTCCGCCCCGGCGACCAGCACCGAGGCCCCGCCACCGAAGCCGTTGAACAGGGCCACCAACTGCGGCATGGCGGTCATGGCGATCCGCGTGGCGAAGAGTACACCGATCACGGTGCCGATGCCGGTCCCGATCAGGATCCAGGTGTAGTCCTCGATTATTTTGGTCTTCAGCAGCGTGGCGACGATCGCCAGCAGCATCGCCAGCGCGCCGAGCAGATTGCCACCGACCGCCGTACGCGGATGGGTCAGTCCCTTCAGCCCGAGGATGAAGAGAATGCCGGCCACGACGTAGGCCAGGTTGATCAGATGCGGATAGTATTCGGCGGACATCGCGTCCTACTTCTTCTTGCGGAACATGGCGAGCATGCGGTGGGTCACCAGGAAGCCGCCCACGACGTTGATCGTGGCCATCACCAGCGCCACCAGGCCGAGCCAAAAGGCGAGTTCGCCGTGATCGGCGCCCGCCGAGAGGATCGCGCCCACGATCGTGATGCCGCTGATCGCGTTCGAGCCGCTCATCAACGGCGTGTGCAGCGTGGGCGGAATCTTCGTGATGATCTCGAAGCCGACGAACACCGCCAGGGCGAAAATCGTCAGGCCGGTGACCAGGGAGCCGAGCAGTTCGGGCGTCATGATTGTGCTTTCAACAAGTCTTCGCGTTTGTCGCGCGGCGGTCAGTCTTGGGCCGCGGTCTGCCCCGTGTCGTCTTTGGGAGCCAGCGGCGGTTGGCCGAGGCTCTCGCGCATGCGGGCATTCGTGATCTGGCCGCCGTGAGCGGCCATCGTGTCGCGGGTAATCTCGTCTTCCAGGTCGAGTTTGATCTGCCCTTCGCTACACAAGTGCAGCAGCAAAGTGACGACGTTCTTGGCAAACATGTTGCTCGCGTCGCGGGGCACCTCGCCCGGCAGGTTCGTGGGGCCCATGATCGTGACGCCGTGTTCGACGACGGTCTGGTCGGCCTGCGAAAGCTCGCAGTTGCCGCCCCGTTCGGCAGCCAGGTCGACGATCACGCTGCCCGGCTTCATGCCCTGCACCGCGTCGGCCGTGACCAACAGTGGCGAGGGGCGACCCGGAATCGCGGCCGTCGTGATGACCACGTCGTTCGCCGCGGCGACACGGGCCATCAGCGCGCGCTGCTTCCGGTAGAACTCTTCGTCCATGGCCTTGGCGTAGCCGCCCTTACCTTCGGAGTCGCCCGTGTCGAGTTCGATCTCGACGAACTTGGCGCCCAGGCTTTCCACTTGCTCCTTCACGGCCGGCCGCACGTCGTAGGCGGAGACCACACCGCCGAGCTTGCGGGCGGTGGCGATCGCCTGCAGCCCGGCCACGCCCGCCCCGATGACGAACACGTGCGCCGCGGCAATCGTGCCGGCCGCCGTCATCATCATCGGAAACATCTTCGGCAAGGCGGTGGCCGCGAGCAGCACCGCGCGATAGCCTGCTACGGTGGCCTGCGACGAAAGCACGTCCATGCTCTGCGCGCGGGTGATACGGGGGATCAGTTCCAAGGCAAAGAGCGTCACCCCGCGATCGGCAATCTTCTGGGCGGCCTCGGCGGCCCCCAGCGGATCGCAGGTCCCAACGAGCACCTGGCCCTCGCGGAGCAATTCCAGATCGCTCGCGCCCTGCTGCTGGTTGGCGCCATAGCAACGCACCTGCAGCACGCAGTCGGCCGCGAAGACCTCGCTGCGACTGGCGACAATCTGGGCACCCCGTTCGACGTACTCTTCGTCGAGGAAACCGGCGGCCTGGCCGGCACCCGACTCGATGAGAACCTCGAGCCCGGCCTTGACCAGCGGCGGCACGCTGGCCGGAGTCAGGGCCACGCGTCGTTCGCCGGGAAATGTCTCGTGGGGGACGGCGACTTTCATAGTCGAGCTGTTTCTCAGGCGTCCGGTCGGCGGGGCGGGCGAAGCCGTCCGTGGCGGCTGCGGGACGGCCCCGCGAAAAGCAGGTTCTTCCGCGACGATCGCGGGCGCGTCACAGGCAGGGTTGTCTGGCCGCGGGCGAGCCGTCCGCCTCGGCTCTTGCTCCCGTACGGGGAATCAATGCCGCAGCCGGTGAGTTTGGCGATTGTGGCAAATCTTGGCGGCCGGAGAAAGCCACATTGCCGGGGCGGGGTTCGCGGGCGTGCCCCTGGGTCCCTGAAGGCCCTTTCCCGGGGTAGGTGCACCCATCGGCGACGTCTTGTCGGAGGGAAGCCGACGGGTTAAATTGGGCGTTTCTCAAAATTTGCCGCAGCTCGCCGGGAGGGTCGTCGATCCGGTTCGCGAGTTGCCGACGTGTCGAGTGGAGACTCGTGATGAAGACGTACATGGCCAAGCCGGGCGAAGTCGAAGCCAAGTGGTGGCTGTTCGACGCCGACGGAGAGATCGTCGGTCGTTTGGCTTCGCGGATCGCCATGATCCTGATGGGCAAACACAAGCCGACCTATACGCCGCACGTCGACACCGGCGATTTTGTCGTCGTGGTGAACGTCGAGAAGATCGAGTTCTCCGGCAAGAAGTGGGACCAGAAAGAGTACACACGCTATACCGGTTGGCCGGGCCTGCGGGTCGAGTCGGCCCAGACGCGTCGCGAGCGCCACCCCGACCGCATCCTCAGCGAAGCGGTGCGGCGGATGTTGCCGAAGAACAAACTCGGCGTGCAGATGCTCAAGAAACTGAAGGTCTATGCCGGAGCCGAGCATCCGCATCAGGCCCAAAACCCTGCCCCGCATCCGGCCGTTTCCAAGGTGGCTGCCGCAGAGTGACGAGCGCCGAGTAACAAGCGCCGAAAAACACGAACCACGATTCGAAGCCCTAGTCGCCCGCCGAGTTATCGAGCGGGCGAAGCGAGACAAAAGTCATGGCCGAAACCGCCGCCCCCTATGCCCTGGGAACGGGTCGACGCAAGAGTTCGGTGGCCCGCGTACGGGTCCGTGCCGGCGAAGGCAAGATTCTGATCAATCGTCGTGAACTGGACGATTACTTTCCGCTCACGCAGGATCGCAACAATGTGGTCGCGCCGCTCGAGGCGACCGGTCGCCGCGGCGAGGTTGACGTCTTCATCAACGTGCAGGGCGGCGGGACCAGCGGACAGTCGGGCGCCTGCAAGCTCGGCGTGGCTCGGGCCTTGAAGATCTTCGACGGCGAACTGGAAGCCGTGCTTCGCGAACAGCACCTGTTGACGCGCGACGGCCGCATGAAAGAACGCAAGAAGTACGGCCTGCGTGGAGCCCGTAAGGGCACGCAGTTCTCGAAGCGTTAAAGCGCGGACGACGTCTCTCGGCGTATCGGTTGAATCGCTTCTTTTCGATTCGCACCCCGGATGTTCAAGCGATTACGCCCTGCGCGCGTGGGGAAACGCCGAAGCGTGGCACCGGCTTCATCTATCGGGCGGCGCTGGCTCTGCCGTAGGTGTGCCATCTGGCTGCTGGTCAGCCAGTGCGGTGACGCGGTGTGTTTTCGCACGGCCATGGCCACGCCAGCGTGGCCATGGCACCCCGGGGCGACGAAGGGGTCACCCATAACCGTCGCGGTCAAGGCTCCGTGCCGGTTTTTTCTTTTCGGATTATTTAACGCGCATGTTGTAGGCACCCGGAGTTCGGCATCGTTTCACTCACGGGTGGCACGGGCCTCGGGAGGGCGAAGCTCCTGCTGAGCCGTTGTCGTTGCCAGGGTTGCCAAGGGGACAGGTCCAAGTTTTCGGACAACGCGATATCAAACTGGAAGAATCGGGCGGCCGAAAATTGGACCAGACCCCGGGACCGCGGGTGGCACTCAGGCGTCCGATAGCCCGAAACGTGACTGGGAC
>QQVP01000095.1 GCA_003389215.1 Planctomycetota bacterium
TACACAAAATAGCTACATTCATACTTGTCCCGATTGCTTTTTTGGCGTCAGTATCCGTTAATTTGCAGGCTGAGGACCGTGTACCAAATATCATCCTCATCCTGGCGGATGATCTCGGCTACGGCGACCTTGGCTGTTTCGGCCAACAGCAGATCCGCACACCCGAACTCGACCATCTGGCCCAGCAGGGCATGCGGCTGACCAGCTTCTATGCCGGCTCGACCGTCTGTGCCCCCTCGCGCTGCACCCTGATGACCGGGCTGCACACCGGCCACTGTCTCATTCGGGGCAACCGCCGCATCAATCTGCGGCCGCAGGACTTCACCGTGGCCGAATTGCTCAAGGAAGCCGGCTACGCCACGGCGCTGTGCGGCAAGTGGGGGCTCGGGGCCGAGGGCTCGCCCGGACTGCCGACGCGCCAGGGCTTCGACTACTTCTACGGCTATCTCGATCAGGGCCACGCCCACAACTACTATCCGACGTACCTCATTCGCAACGAAGCGCGGGTCGCGCTGCCGAATATCGTGCCTCGCGAAGGCCAGCTCGGTCGCGGTGTGGCCAGCGAGAAGAAGGTCTATAGCCACGACCTGATCATGAAGGAAGCCCTCGGTTGGGTCGAAGCGAATCACGAGCGACCTTTCTTTCTCTACCTGGCGGTGACCATCCCTCACGCCAACAACGAAGCCGGTGACCGCGGCATGGAGGTGCCCACGCTGGGCGAGTATGCCGATCGCGACTGGCCGGAACCGGAAAAGGGGCGGGCGGCGATGATCAGCTACCTCGACCGCGACGTGGGGCGACTGCTTCAACTGCTCGAGGACCTGCAGGTCGCCGACAACACGCTGATCATCTTTTCCAGCGACAACGGTCCCCACAACGAAGGCGGTAGCAAGTCGGAGTTCTTCAAGTCGGCCGGCATCTACCGCGGCAGCAAGCGCTATCTCTACGAGGGAGGCATTCGCGTGCCGACGATCGCCCGCTGGCCCGGCGTGATCGAACCCGGTAGCCAGAGCGATCATCCCGGCGCGTTTTGGGACTTCCTGCCCACGGTCGCCGAGATCGTCGGTTCCGAGACGCCCGAGGGACTCGACGGCATTTCCTTTCTGCCGACGCTCCAGGGCCTGCCGCAACCCCAGCACAAGTATCTCTACTGGGAGTTCCACGAGTACGGCAAGATTCAGGCCCTCCGCTTCGGCCGCTGGAAGGCGATTCGCGGACTCGGCAAGCGGGTGATGCTCTACGACCTGGCCGTCGATCCCCGCGAGCAGCACGAGATCGCGGACGAGGAACCGCGGGTCGTGGCCCGGGCCGAGCGGTACTTTGAGGAGGCCCGTTCGCCATCGGAGGAGTGGCCCTGGAGCTACGAGCAGGGTAAGTAGCAAGTAGAACGAGGCCGTCCCTGCCGTCCGCGCAAAGCAACAGCGCGGGAAGAAGGGCCCCGCGCTGTGGCGTGATGCTCCGATTCGGCGGCGATTGTCGCGCGCCAGTTTTCCGCTATTCCGCTTCGGGAGTCGGCTGCGGCGGCACCACCTCGGCGGTCCGCGGCGAATTGGAACCGGCTCGCGGCGGCCCGGCGTAGTGTCCGTGCAGGTGACCGCGCCCGGTCCAGTTGCCATGGCAATCGCACGGATCGCACAGATCGGGCGGATCGTTGTACCACTCATGCCAATATAGCGGGCCACATCCGTGGCAGGCTCCAAAGGCGGCGAAGGGACTCGGCCAGTTGGCAAAGAGTCCACAGCGGCAGGGCGCGTGACCGCAGCTGTCGCAGCCGGTCGGTTCGCAGCCGCAGGAGGCGGTCGCGTCGCAACCACACGTCGGTGCCGCTTCGCAGCCGCACGACACGGGCGCATCGCAACCACAGGTCGGGGCCGACTCGCAGCCGCACGTGGCGACTTCGGTGCCGCAGGTCGGCGCGGCCGTGCAGCTATCGCAACCGACCCCACCGTGGCCGCATGCTTGTCCATGGCATGGGCCATAGAGGCCGTAGGTGGCCGGTCGCCATTGACCGCATGGTCCGCAGCAGCCGAAACTGCCGGCGAGCATCGCCGAGGCAATTAGTAAGAACGTCCATCGCATGTTTCTCTTCCCCCCCTGAGTCGGCAATCGCCTCCGAACCGGGCCGACGCGAATGCCGAAGTCGAAATTCCCAATGCCTGCCGCGGCGTCAGCCAGCAACGCGGGCGCTGCGCAGCGGTTAGCCTGCTTGAGTTATCGGAAGTGAGAACCGGCAGAATCGAGAAAATCGCTACAGGCGGAAAGGTGCTCGCCAACTCGCCAGTTTGATGCGGCGTGACGCTGCCCACCGCCTGCGGGGCGCGCGACTGTTGCGGCGCCGGGGCGCAAGTTATAGTGACGCGGGGCTCTTCGACGTCTCGAATCGACACTTCCCGTTGTGGTTTGCCATGCCATCGCCGCTAGCAATTCAAGGACTGCACCACGTCGCGATCACCACGGCCGACGTTCCGCGGAGCGTCGCCTTCTATCGCGACCTGCTGGGCTTCCGCGAGATTCCGCGGCCCAACTTTTCCTTTCGCGGAGCGTGGCTCCAGGACGCCACGTCCGACTTGCAGATCCACATCATCGAACATCCCGAGCCGACGCGACTCATCGGCGAGATCGATACGAAGACGAACCACTTTGCTCTCGCCGTGGCCGACCTCGACGCGGCCGAGACGTGGCTGCAAGAGCGCCACGTCGAGTACCGACGCCAGGTCAACGCCGGCGGCTATCAACAGATCTTCATTCGCGATCCCGACGGCAATCACGTCGAACTGGGTGCCTATCCCGCGACGATCACCGGCGACGAGGCGATTACCGGCGGCGAGCCAGTCACGGCGGACGAGCCAATTGCAGGCGACGGGCAAATCAAAGACGACGGGCCAATCACGCACGATGGGGGCAACAGCTGACCCACGTTCCGATTTCCCATCTGGAATGACCGGAGCGGCACGGTCGGTCGCGGAGCAGACATTGCCCGCCGATAAGTTCGCCCCGCGACCGCACCCACGACACCGCATGCCCATGATTGAAGCGACGCCCAACACCCTTTCCGCGGCCTTGGCGGCCCGACAGCTGGACCTGCCCGCAGATCAGGTCGAGCTGCTTGAGGCCTATTGCCAACGGCTGTGGAGCTGGAACGAGCGGCTCAATCTCACGCGTCACACCGACTACGACAAGTTCGTCGACCGCGATCTGGTCGACGTGCTTGCGCTCGAACCGTTTGTGGAGCCTGGCGACCGCGTGCTCGACGTCGGCAGCGGCGGCGGCGTCCCCGGAGTGCCGCTCGCCATTGTGCGGCCCGACTTGCAGGTCGAATTGTGCGAGTCGGTCGGCAAACGGGCGCGGGCCCTCACCGCGATTGTCGCCGAGTCCGACTTGGAGATTCCCACGCATCACGCGCGGGCCGAAGAATTGCTGGCCGATCACGCTTACGACGTACTCGTGGTGCGGGCGGTCGCTCCGCTGGAGAAGCTGCTGCGTTGGCTGAGCCCCTGTTGGAATTCGTTCGCCCGGTTGCTGGCGATCAAGGGACCGGCCTGGGTGGAGGAACGTCGCGCGGCCCGCGAACGTGGCCTGTTTCAAGGTCTGCAGCTGCGGAAGCTGGCTAGCTATCCGCTGGCCGGGGCCGACAGCGAGAGCGTGATTTTGGAGATCCGCCCCGAGGACTAGTCGCGGCTCGTGCCGCTGCAGCACCCAGGGCCGCCACACCGCGTTCGGCCCTGGGGCCAGCACCGGGTCTGCCCACGGCGTGCCTGCCGAACATGGCGCAAATACGGTTTGACACGCGGCTTGCGGCGCCGAAAGATAAGGGCATTCGCCCCCAATTCGAGCGACATCGCCAACTTCCGGACGCCCGGTGGGAACTAACGGCCCGCCGCGAGCGTCTCAGCATCGGAGCGGTTGTGACGGACGACGCGGTACTGATCGACGAAACCCTGGCCGGCCAGCCGCAAGCCTTTGGCCGCCTGGTCACGAAGTACCAGGATCGCCTGTTCAATGCGATCACCCATGTCCTCGGCTCGGCCGACGACGCCCAGGACGTGGTGCAGGAGGCCTTCGTCCAGGCTTTCGTCAAGTTGGAGACGTTCAAACGACAGAGCGCCTTTTACACCTGGATCTACCGCATCGCGTTCAACCAGGCCATGACCCTGCGACGCCGCAATCGCCCGACCGTCTCGATCGACCAGAGTCGCGAAGAGAGCGGCGAGGAGCCGATCGGCAACGAAGGCGGGCCGGCCGCGCGGCTGGAACAGCAAGACCGCGTCGCGCAAGTTCAAGCGGCCTTGGCCCAGTTGAGCGAAGACTATCGCAGCGTGTTGGTGCTGCGGGAGATGGAAGGATTTCATTACGACGACATTTCCGAAATTCTCGATCTGCCGGTGGGCACGGTGCGGAGTCGTCTGCACCGCGCCCGCATGCAGATGCGGGAGCAACTGAAGACGGTGCTCCAGGAAGACCTACGCTAACGCTAAAGGACGTTTTGTCACGCGACCTCGCCTTGTTGCGAGTGCGTGACTGAAGTGCCGAACGGGCCAGTTATGAGTTCCCTTTCTCACGACGAATTGATCAGTGCCTATCTCGACGGAGAGCTTTCCGGCGACGAATTGGCCAGCGCTGAGAAGCTGATCGCCGAGAATGCCGAGAGCCGGCAGCTGCTCGACGAGCTGCGCTCGCTGCGTTCGGGCATCGAGTCGCTGCCGCGACACCGGCTCGACGAAGACTTTGCCGGTCGCGTGCTCGATCGGGCAGAGCGCACGATGGTGGCCGGAGGAATCTCGCCGGCCGCGGCAACTTCCCCGGCGGCGCCCGTGGCGATGGCCGCTCAGGCCAGAGACGTTGCCAGTTCGAAGGAGCCACTTCCCGAGTTCGATGGCCGCGATCGCATCGTTCGCATGATCGCCTGGCCGGCGATCGCGGTGGCGGCGGCCATCTTGATCATGTTCGTCATGCAGCCGGGGGGCGACGATCTTGCTCCCGAGGTCGCCCAGCATGAGCCGGCGGAGCTTGGGGACGACGGACGGAACGCGGGAGAGGCCGGTGCGGTCGACCGCGGTGCCGAAGGTCTGGCGGTTTCCGACGACCGTCTGCGCCGCGAGGGAATCGCGGGTCGCGAGTTGGCCTCCGACTCGGCCGAAGAATTTCGCTTGGATGTACCGGGCGGTGCGGGTCTGCCCCGCGGGGCGAGCGTGCCTTTGCCGGCGGACGCTCCGGCTCCCCGCTCGATTGCCGCGGCGGACCGTGAACCGATCGTGCCATCTTCCGCGCCCGCTGACGGGCACGGTGACCACGGATACGCGGCTCCCGCGCCCAGCGCGATTGCGACCGCCGAGCCGCAAACGACGGATCCGCAGCCAGCGGCGGCCGAGCGAAGGAAAGACAAAGGACTCGACACCCTCGTGGCCGCGGCCGAAATTGTCACGGCCACCGCGACCGCCGAGGGCGACGACGGTGACGAACTGGCGGCACTCGGACGTAAATACGAATTGCTGGTAACGGTTCAGAACCCCGCACAGCGCCGCGGTCGACCTGGCCGGGCCCTCGGCAAGGTGCAGGACCTGCTCGAGGAAGATGATCGGGCGGAGAGGGACGAGGCCGAGACTCAAAGCCGCGAAGGGGCGAGTGCCGCAGCCGACGACGACGGATCGCCGACACTGCCGGGTACGGGCAAGCAATCTTCGCGTAGTCGCGCTGTAGCTCGCCCGTTCTCCAGCGACCGGGACGATGCCGACAGGCACGCTCAAAGAAGCGATGCCGAAGGATTGGCCAACAAAGCGGAATTGGCACAGCGGGTCTATGTTCTCGAAGGTGCTCGGTCCCAGGTCGAAGCGGCACTGGCCGAGCTGACGGCCGAAGCGACCAGGTTCGGACTGGCGACCGTCCGGCGCGGAAGTCCGCCTCCTAAGGCACAAGCGGGTCAGCGGGCCGCCTCCGCAGGCGAGGACGCCCAAGTGCGGGTGGTGATCGTGGTGGCGGGTGCCGCGGACGGCCTGGTCGACGCGTCGCCTCCCGCGGCTACGGAAAAGCCGGCCGCCGACGCGCGCGCGGTTCCGCAGGCTGCCGAAGTCGAGGCGAGCGAGGAAACAGGCGAGGGGTCGAGCGACCGTTAGCGGTCGGTGTCACCTCGCGGCGCCGGTACCCCGCACTGCCGACGTCTGCCCCGATTCGCTACAATCGGCGGCCGACGTTGAAAGCCCGAGCTCGCGCCCTGGCGAGCAGCACGCAGAGCCCCATCGCACGAGGCAATACCCATGTCGGAAGTCACGATTCGCTGTCGAGATAATGGACCTTTCTTGGTCGAGGGCCCGGTCACGGTCGTGGATGCCGATGGCAACCGTTTTGAGGTCAACCCCGACAAACCCGCGATCGCCCTGTGTCGGTGCGGCAGTTCGGCGAATCGACCGTTCTGCGACGGGGCCCACAAGAGCTGCGGTTTCGAATCGGCCGAACGAGCGGGCGGTTAGGCTGCGCGACAGGCAAGTCGGCCGGCGCCGCGACGTTCCGACCTGCGGGCATCGCGGATCGGGCCTCGTCGATCTCGCATCGAGGCGGATTTGCGGATTTATCGACGCGCCGTCGACACGTTTTCCCCACGCCGCGCGGTCGTGGTTGCCGCTCGCAAACGCGCGCCATTCGCGGGGAATAGCGGCATTTCGGCTCGGCGCCGTGGTCGTGCGTGCTCTGCGGCCGTGAGGGGTCTCTCTTGCCTGGCGGGCGGGCCACTAAGATCGTCGTCCTTTGCCAGCGGTGGTCGCGCGGTCGCGCCACCTTCTTGGCGTGATCCAGAAACCGCGTTGAGGAAGTGAAGCGTCATGACGACAGAAGCCGGACAGGAAGCCTCTCAAGCGGGCGACGCCCCCGTGGACGACGTCTCCGCGACGTTTATCGGTCAGTGGCGACATCTCGTCAGCACGACGAACTGGACCAAGGGACGCATCATTCACGAGTGGCGTTTGGCGCTGATCGAGGCCGGCGCACCGGTAGCCGAGTACAGCGACGAGACCTGGTCGCAGCGGGTCGGCCAGGTCAGCCCCCAGCATGTTGGGCGCCTGCGGCGCACCTTCGAACGATTCGGCGAGGTCCACGAGCAGTATGAGTCGCTCTTCTGGAGTCACTTCCAGGCGGCGCTCGATTGGGACGACGCCGAGATGTGGCTCGAGGGTGCCGTGCAAAGCCGCTGGAGCGTCTCGCAAATGCGGCGTCAACGCTGGGAAGCCCACGGTTGCGATCCGGACGCGGCTCCGCAAGACGCCGACGTGGTCGAGAGCGAGTTCGACGAAGATGCTTTTGCGGCCCACGATGCCGAGAACCTGACCGTGGGCGACGAGTCGGCCGACGTCCGCGATCCGAGTCGCGAGTTTCGCGGCAGCGACGAGACGTTCGAGCCCGACTTCGGCGATGAATCGGAGTTGCCTGAGGGTGAGCTTCCGCCGGATGAATCGACGACCGCCGACGCGCTCGGCGCGGATGCCCAGGACGATCGGTCCGCGCCGCGGCGCACCATGGCCGAGCTACCCCAACTGCCCCGCGATCTGACCGACGCGTTCGAGTCGTTCAAGCTGGCCGTCTTGCGACACCGATCGCTGAAGTGGCAAGAGGTGCAGCCCGACGATGTGGTGGCCACGCTCGACGCCCTCCGCGAGCTGGTGCTCGCCGGCGCCGACGAGCAGGCCTAGAGCGCGTTTAGTTTATCTCTAGCGTCTTAGCTAGCTATGGCTGTGCTTGGCTACGTCGACCTGTATCGACGAATTTACCAATTCGTCTGCTTCGGTCTGGTGGCCAAACTTGCCTCGCCCACGCCAATGACGCGACACCGATCCTAAACACGCTCTAGAGCGACTCGAAGCGTTCACGCGGCGCCACACCCTGGGGCTGCGCGACGCGATCCACTGCCATCAAGGCGATCGGCTCGCTAGTTCTTCTTCGGTCGAAAGGCGACCAGCCGCGACTCGTCGGTCGTCAGGTAAGACCCCTCGAGCAGATCGACACAGTAGGGCACCGCGGGCATGACCGCGTCGAGACACTCGCGAATCGCCTTCGGCTGGCCCGGTAGATTGACGATCAACGCCCCGCCACGGATGCCGGCCGTTTGGCGACTGAGGATCGCCGTGGGGACCTTTTCCAGCGAGACCTGACGCATCAACTCGCCGAAGCCCGGCATCATCTTCTCGCAGACCGCCTCGGTCGCCTCGGGCGTGACGTCGCGACGGGCCGGACCGGTGCCGCCGGTGGTGATCACCAGGCAGCAACCTTCGGCGTCGCACAGTTCGCGCAGCGTAGCCGCAATCGTCTTCTGATCGTCGGGGACAACACGGGCCACCGGTTGCCAGGCGCTGCCAAGCACCTCGGTGAAGTACTCGTGGATCGCCGGTCCGCTGCGGTCTTCGTACTCGCCACGACTGGCACGATCGGAGACAGTGAGAATGCCGATCTTGGCGACGTCGGCTGCGGTCATGACAAAATTCTCACGGCGCGCAGAAGTTCACGACTTCGAGCCATGTGGGCGAGAGCCGCGGGAAGTGCATCGGCTATTCGACGGCCACCACGTTGCGGCCCATGTAGTAACCGCACTGTGGACAGACGACGTGCGTCGGCCGCATGTGGCTACAGGCGGGACAAGGGGCCAACTGCCGCGGCTTGAGACGATCGTGCGAGCGCCGCTTGCCGGTCCGCGAGTTCGAGTGTTTGCGCTTGGGGACAGCCATGACCGATTGCCTGTGCTACTTCTACCTGATTCGCTTCTTCGTCTCGCGCGAGCTTGCCTACCAGCTGGCCGCCTTCAATCCCGGGATCATGCCTTCGTTGGCCAGTTCTCGCAGCTTGATGCGAGAGATGCCGAATTTGCGATAGTAACCGCGCGAGCGGCCCGTCAACTTGCAGAGGTTTCGCAGCCGGGTGCGACTCGAATTGCGCGGCAGGCGGGCCAGGGCACCGTAGTTCCCTTCCTTCTTCAGTTGAGCCCGTCGCTCAGCATAGCGCTCCACCAGCTCTTCGATGTGCTTCATCTTGGCGATCGTCGACTTGGAAGCCATCCGCAAAACTCTCCACTAACAGGACGCGGTTTGAAAATTTCGTAGACCCGTGATTATAGCGCACAGGCGGCGGGCTGAAAACCGCGGTCGGGGCGGGCCGGACCGCTGGGGGCAGCGACCTTGCAAGCGGGCAGCTTATCGGGCACCGGGGTGGTGGTGGAGCCTTGGGCCGCCGAGAACCCCAGCGGCCCGTTTTCCGCCGTTTCCAGGCGATTTCCTGGCCTTGTTAGTCGCAATAGGAGAGGGCCAAGAGCGCGTAGGCGGTGACCAGGTTGGGGTCGCCCTCCATCCAACGCTGCTGCTCGTTGATCCACGACCCATCTTCGTTCTGCTGCGCCGCAAGGACTTCGACCAGCTCGCGTCGCCAGTCGTGGCGGACGCCTTCGGCGTCGACGAAGTAGTCGTCGCCCAAGACATTCATCGTCTTGGCGAAGGTATGGTAGTAGTAGAACAGACCGTTCTTGCCGAGCCCGGGATTGGCGTCGAGTCGATAGTTCTTGGCAATCCAGGCGCGGGCCGCCTGAACGCGCTCGTCGTCCTCGGTGAGTCCCGCGTAGATGAGGCTCTTCAAGCCCATGTAGGTCATCGAGGCATAGCTCCGCAGACCCCGCTCACGATTGAGTTGCTCGTTTTCCTCCTTGCTGGCCGACGGGTCGTGGACCGCCTGGCTCTCGCCCCCGCCGCGCGTGGCATAGATGAACCCACCGTCCGGGTTCTTCTTCACGATTTCCAACATCGTGTCGGCGTCTTCGTGCTGTTGCAGTCGCTTCACGAAGATCAGGGCCTTGCGCAGATGCGGATCGTCCGGGCCGTTGCCGGCGGCAACGAGCGCATCGATCAGGATCCCGGTATTCGACAAATCGGGCCGGCGATGCTTGCCGTAGCCGCCGCCGCCGTAGTAGGGATGCGAGGGGTCGTAACCTTCGCCCTCGTCGTTCTGCAGATCCTTGACGAAGCGTTCCGCACCGTCAATCAACTTCTGATAGCGGCCGTCACGATTGGCATCGATCAGGCACATCATCGTGATGCAGGTCTCGTAGTTGCGATAGAGACTGTTCGGCGCGTAGATGCCGCCGTTGGGCTGCACAAATCCTTGCAGGTACTCGAGACTCTTGGCGACCAGCGGGTCGTCGAGGCTCCGTCCGCTGCGAATCAAGGCCGAAGTGACCAGGGCCGTAATCGCGGGTCCTGCCTCGGCACTGTACGATCCGTCGTCGGCCTGGCCCTTTTCGCTCAGGTAGCGAATCGAACGATTGACCAGCTGCTGACGCAGCTGCGGATCGGCCCCGACGCGGGTCTCGGTGCCACCTGTCGAACCGTCCTCGGCGACGAGTTGAGGACCAACAGCAAAACCGACGATCAGCGTCCCGGCCAGCGTCGTCGCCCAGTGCTTGCGCCACATATCAAACCACTCCTTCTTCTCTGCGAACCTTAGTTCGCGACACCCCCGTGCCCGTGCTGCGGCACCCCAACGATTCCGTGTCTCAGGCCTGTGGATTTCGAAAATGGATTGCCCGACAGAGCCGGCCGGACCACCGCGGCCGAAACGACGCCGACGGGTCGGCAGCCGATTTTCGCCCTTCATTATACGCCGCCCGAGCCCAAGGGGTCGCCCCGGATCGACGAGACGCGGGGCAAAGGGGCGAATTAGGCTCTTCCCGGCTCGCAAGTCGGCTGGCGGCCAGCGGACTGGCGGCCACCGCGGCCTGAGTGCTTAGCCCCTGCGTGCCTAGCCGACGATGGCCAGGATGTCGTCCTCGGAGATGATCAGCAGATCCTCGCCGTCGACGGCCACTTCGCTGCCGGCGTACTTTGAATAAAGCACGCGGTCCCCGTCGGTCACTTCGTGCGGAGCCCGGCTGCCATCGGCCAGCTGGCGTCCGTCGCCAACCGAGAGCACCCGACCTTCCAGCGACTTCTCCTGGGCGGCGTCGGGCAGCACGATGCCCCCGGCCGTCATTTCCTCGGCCTCCGTCGGCCGTACGATCACCTTGTCTCCTAGCGGCACCAGTTTCATATTCGCGGTCGCTCCCAAGACGGAAAAACAATCGATTGAGCTTCGCAGCACGCAAAAAAATGCGACGCCGGAGTCCGACGTCGCATCCATCGCGGTCCGCGATTCTCGCAGGAGCCGCGGACCAATTCAAGGGTTTGCGATCATCGCCGGACAGGCAGCCGGCCGAGACTCCCTCGATTGGCCCATGAGCCGCAGGGAGCCTGGAACTACGCGCTCAGAGCCAGCACCGCCAGAAAGATCAGCCACAACAACATCGCCCCGGCCGCGATCCACAAAAGGCGGCGACTGGCCGGCGCCGGGGGGGACGTCGGCGGCGTCTCTGCAGAGGACGCACTGGCTGTCCCGGTGACGTCCCGATCTCGCTGTTTGCCTTTGCGTCGCTTGCTGCGTGCCATGGCAAACTCAGTCGGGCGAACGGATGCGATACTGGGCCACCAAATCGCGATCGAAATCGAAGACGTCGTCAAAATCCTCGCGGCGATCGCTGTCGCGTTTACGCATCTGCCCGATCTCGATCAGATTGAACACGATATGCCCGAAGTCGCCCGACTTCGTCACGCCCCATTGATTGAAGACCAGTTTGGCCATGTAGCCAAACTGCTCCAGCGCGAGTCGCCGAATCGCCTCGCAAAGCTGCTGCCCGGTGAGGTGCCGTTCTTCGACGTCTTCGTCTCCTTCGTCCCCTTGGGCTTCCTCTTCACTCGCTTCTTCGCCGATCAAGTGCATCGTGTCGCGGGCGTAGGCCAGGGCATCGAAAACGAACAGGTAGGCGTCGACGTGAAAGCGTCCGTCGCGTCGCGCCAGCGTGGCAATCGATTGTTCGATTTCGCTCATCAGAATCTCGTGTCGCTGGGGGCCCTTGGCTCTCGCTCAACGTTTCGCTGGGGAGATTACCGTGAGGACGTCGGCACTGTCAATCAGGATGCGTCGCATGTCCTCGGTCTGAACGAGCAGTTGCCCGGCCAGAATCTCCTGCGCCAATACGGTCGCTCGTCCGCGATCGGTGACCACGTCGGCACCGACGGCCGGCAACTCCTTGCGTAGTTCGCGGTAGGTATCGTACTCGTAGCGCAAGCAGCACTTCAGCCTGCCGCACCGCCCGGAGATCTTCGTGGGGTCGAGCGTCGCCTTCTGGATTTTGGCCATCTTCATCGACACCGGCGGCATCTCGGAGAGATGCGTATTGCAACAGACCGGCTTGCCGCAGTCGCCGTAGTCGGCCAACAACTTGGCCTCGTCGCGAACGCCGATCTGGCGCATCTCGATGCGCGTCTGCAGCTCCGCCGCGAGCACCTTGACCAGCTCGCGAAAGTCGACACGATTTTCCGCCAGGTAGTAGGCCACGATCCGCTCGCCGCCAAAGACGTGCTCGATGTCGACCAGCGTCATTTCGAGGCGCAAATCGGCGATCGCCCGCTTGCAAGTCTCGAAGATCTCCAGCTCCTGATCGCGAATCCGGGCCCGTTCGCGATGGTCGTCGCCGGTCATTTCGCGAAGCACCTGTCCCCCGTCGGCGTCGCCCAAATCCTGGACGGCCCGCTCGGTCGCCTCGCAGAGCACGTGGCCTGTCTCCAGGCCACGCTTCGTGCGGACAATGACCTGCGCACCCCGCAGATACTCTTCGCCGCCACGGGTCGAACAGGCTCCCAGTTGGCGCAAGGCGCCGTAGCGGACGACGTATTGAGGCATCGAACTGGCCGTACAGATCGGGTGCAGATCGGTTCGTGGCGGTGGTGTCCGGCAACGCGCAGCGACCGCCACCCACTTCCGCGCAGGGTTGCCCGGACGAGGCAGTCGAAGCGTGCAAGCACCGCACACCTCGGTATTCACGGATCAGTATATCTCGGTCTCGGCAACGTGCCCAGCGAGACGCGCTCGCGAACGTGCCGCCCGTTCGTTGACGCCGCGCGGGTCGGAGTCCTATAATTCCGCCCTGCCCGCTGGAAACGATGTCCAGGCTCGCCGAGCGGCGCGATCGCTCGCAAAAACACACGAAGTTGCCTGAGCCGGCGCGGCATTCCCGTTTCGCCTTCCGCGTCGAACCCGAACAGGAGAGCAAGCATCATGGGCGCCGTAGCCGAACTCACCGGTGCAAGTTTCGAACAGGACGTCTTGAAGTCCGAGGTCCCCGTGCTCGTCGATTTTTGGGCTCCCTGGTGTGGACCCTGCCGCCACATCGCGCCGGTCGTCGAAGAGTTGGCACTCGAGAATGGCGAGTCGGTCAAGGTCGCCAAGGTGAACATCGACGACCACCCCGGCATCGCCGAGAGCTATGGCATCAGTAGCATCCCCACGCTGATGGTCTTTAAGGCGGGCGACGTTGTCGAGCGACTCGTCGGTGTCCAGCCGAAGCAGCGGATGCAAGAAGTGCTCGACGCCGCCAAGGGCTAACGGTCGCCGCGGCCGTCGCTTTGCTTCACGG
>QQVP01000061.1 GCA_003389215.1 Planctomycetota bacterium
GACCCGCGTGAAGGACGTCTGCTACACGGTCTGCAAGCCGGTGTGGGAAACGAAGACCCGCACCTACACGGTCTGCAAGCCGGTGTGGGAGACTCGCGTGAAGAACGTCTGCTACACGGTCTGCAAGCCGGTGTGGGAAACGAAGACCCGCACCTACACGGTCTGCAAGCCGGTCTGGGAGACCCGTGTGAAGGACGTCTGCTACACGGTCTGCAAGCCGGTCTACGAGACGAAGACCCGCACCTACACGGTCTGCAAGCCGGTGTGGGAGACCCGCGTGAAGGATATTCACTACACGGTGTGCAAGCCCGTGTGGGAAACCAAGACCAAGGAAATCTGCTACACGGTGTGCAAGCCGGTGTGGGAGACCCGCGTGAAGAAGTGCTGCTACACGGTTTGCAAGCCGGTGCACTACACGAAGACGGTCAAGGTTTGCTGCGGTCGCTGGGAGACTCAGGTCACCGAGTGTCCGGGTCCGGTGGTTTGCAAGTGCGTCCAGGAGCCCGGTTGCTGGGTTTGGGATCCGTGCTGCTGCCGCTGCGTCTACAAGCCGGGTAAGTGCAAGATGGTCAAGGTCCAATGCCCGCCGACCAAGGTCTGCAAGAAGGTCTGGGTCCCCGAGGTGAAGGAAAAGACCATCAACTGCGTCCGCTACGAGCACGAAAAGCGGATGAAGGAAGTGCCTTACAAGGTTTGCAAGATGGTGCCCGAGAAGCGGGTCAAGACCTGCACCTACAAGGTCTGCCGCATGGTTCCGGAGAAGCGTGTGAAGCAGTGCACCTACAAGGTCTGCAAGATGGTCCCCGAGACCAAGACCTGCACGTACAAGGTGTGCCGCATGGTTCCGGAGAAGCGCGTGAAGCAGTGCACCTACAAGGTCTGCAAGATGGTCCCCGAGACCCGCACTTGCACCTACAAGGTCTGCCGCATGGTTCCGGAGAAGCGTGTGAAGCAGTGCACCTACAAGGTCTGCAAGATGGTCCCCGAGACCAAGACCTGCACGTACAAGGTGTGCCGCATGGTTCCGGAGAAGCGCGTGAAGCAGTGCACCTACAAGGTCTGCAAGATGGTCCCCGAGACCCGCACTTGCACCTACAAGGTGTGCCGCATGGTTCCGGAGAAGCGTGTGAAGCAGTGCACCTACAAGGTCTGCAAGATGGTCCCCGAGACCAAGACCTGCACGTACAAGGTGTGCCACATGGTTCCGGAGAAGCGCGTGAAGCAGTGCACCTACAAGGTCTGCAAGATGGTCCCCGAGACCAAGACCTGCACGTACAAGGTGTGCCGCATGGTTCCTGAGAAGCGTGTGAAGACCTGCACCTACAAGGTGTGCCACATGGTTCCGGAGAAGCGTGTCAAGACTTGCACCTACAAGGTCTGCAAGATGGTCCCCGAGACCAAGACCTGTACGTACAAGGTGTGCCGCATGGTTCCTGAGAAGCGTGTGAAGACCTGCACCTACAAGGTCTGCAAGATGGTCAAGGAGACGCACACGAAGAAGGTGGCCTACAAGGTTTGCAAGATGGTCTGCGAGAAGCGGGTCAAGAAGGTGCCCTACACCGTTTGCAAGCCGGTCCACTACACGAAGACGATCAAGGTCAAGAAGTGCGTTGCGGAGAAGGTGCCCTACACCGTCACCCGCTGCGTGCCGAAGGTCGTCTGCAAGCAGGTGCCGGTGAAGGTTTGCTGCCCGGCTCCGACGTGTGGTTGCGAAGCGGCCCCCAAGTGTGGTTGCGACCAGTAACGATTCGCTTGACAGGACGTCCCCTTCCGCTACCACGGACCGGAAGGACCGACGCTAGTCATCCAGGTGGCCCGACTCGCCTCGCGCGAGTCGGGCCATCCTTTTTTGTGGAGGTCGCCTGTCCGTAGAATCGGTGGCCCCAGGAGTCTGTAGCCGCGCGACTTCGGCGGCCGAAGCGTTCGCGGCACCTTTACGCGGCGCGACCTTCGCGGTAGAGATGCCCCCTATGACGTTCGACATTGCAATCGTCGGAGGCGGCATCGTCGGGTTGGCCACCGCCATGCAGCTCGCCAGGCAACGCCTGGGGTCGCTGGTCCTGCTCGAAGCCGAGTCGCTCCTGGCCAGTCATCAGACAGGTCACAACAGCGGCGTCATCCACTCGGGCCTCTATTATCCGCCCGGCTCGAAGAAGGCGGTCAATTGTTGCCTCGGTCGCGAGGCGATGTACCGCTTCTGTGCCCAGCACGAACTGCCCCACGAGCAGACCGGCAAGCTCGTCGTCGCCACCGACGAGCAGGAGCTGCCCGCCCTGGAGATGCTCGAAGCCCGGGGGCGAGCCAACGGGCTGTTGGGGATTCGCCGCCTGGTGCCGGAGGAGATGCGCGAGATCGAGCCCCAGGTGGCCGGAGTGGCGGGCCTCTTCGTGCCCCAAACCGGCATCGTCGATTACGTCGCCGTGGCCAACCGGTTTGCCGAACTGGCGGCAGCCGACGGAGCCGAGATCAAGGGGAACGCCCGGCTACAGGGATGCCGGCGTGACGGACCCGAACTGGTGCTGTCCACCACCGCGGGCGACATTCGCACCCGCATCCTGGTCAATTGCGCGGGCTTGGAATCGGATCGCGTGGCGAAACTCTGCGGCGTTTCGCCCGGGGTGCGGATCGTGCCCTTCCGCGGCGAGTACTACGAGATCGTGCCGGAGCGGGCGTCGCTGGTGAAGAACCTCATCTATCCTGTGCCCGACCCGGGCTATCCCTTTCTCGGTGTCCACTTCACGCGGAAGATCGGCGGCGGTGTCGAGATCGGCCCCAACGCCGTTGTGGCCCTTTCGCGACACGGCTATCGCAAAGGTGTCGTCAACCTGCGCGACGTCGGGTCGCTGGCCGGCTACGGCGGCTTTTGGAAGCTGATCCTCTCCAACATGAAGATGGGTCTCGGCGAGCTCTACCGCTCCTATTCGACCGGCGCCATGGTTCGGCAGATGCAAAAACTCGTGCCGGCTCTGGAAGCTCGGGACGTCGTCCGCGCCGGGGCGGGCGTTCGCGCCCAGGCCGTGTGGCCCGACGGCCGGCTGCTCGACGACTTTCACATCGTCGAGGCGGAGCGGATGATCCATGTGCTCAACGCCCCGTCGCCGGCGGCGACCGCGTCGATCAGCATCGGCGAGACGATCGCCAGTCTGGCCGCTGCCCGCTTCAAGGCGAGTCGCTAGGCGGCGGCACCTGACCCGATGACCCTGCCGGAGCCGTCGAGATCGATGTTCCGCGAGTCAGGTAGATCAGGGCCACCAGGTCGTAGAGTGCGTGCACGATTACCGGCACCAGTAGATTTCCGGTCGCCATGTACAGTCCGCCGAGGTAGAGGCCGATCAAGATGCAGGCCGCGGCGTACATCGGCGTGAGAAAGTGGGCCAGGCCGAACAACACGCTGGCGATGACCAGGGCACAGGCCATGGCCGCGGTCGCGCCGAGCGGACCGGTGAGCCAAATCTCCAGACCCTGTTGCAACAAACCGCGGCAAAGCAGTTCTTCGCCGACTCCGGCGGCCGCCGCAATCAGCGCGAACTGCCACCAGGAACAGTCGCGGAAGATGGGGACGACGTGCTGACGTACGAACTGCTGCAGGCGGCCGAACGGACCCATCGGGTAGCGGTCGAGCAGGATCAGGGCCGCGACCGGCGGTACCGTTGCCACCGCGCCGACAAGCAGCGCCGTGGCGTCGAAGTGGATTCGCGCCGCCGGGTCGACTCCCACGAGCCAGCCCAGGCCGATCGTCACCAGGCCAAGTAGGCTCTCGAAGATGACCGCGATCAGCGTGATTGCGCCTCCGGAGCCGGGGCCGACTTCATCGGTCGCGATCACCGCCGGGTTTTGCGGCTCCGCGTGGGCGGAGGGCGGGTCGCTGCCCGGCTTCAGGTCATCGGGCTTCAGGTCATCAGGCGTGGTCTCATCGTTGGCCGCACTCATCCGCATCTCCCGATGTCCCCGACCGACTCGCCTTTCGGCCCGGCCTCTGCCGGGATTTCGCCGTGCCGAATCACGTGCTCGGTACCTCATCACCTGGTCGCTGACGATTCTTGACGATTTGCCGAGGCGGCGATAGACTACCCAGTTTGCCCTAACTGGTTGCCGGTGCGGGATTTGTGATTCGACATCGTCTCCCGTGAGGATCTCCCGGGAAGAACGTCGTCACAACGCCCTGACGCTACGTGGCGGGCCGCCGGCGCCGAGCCTCGCGAGTTGCGGGGCAACCGACACAAGATAACAAGATAAACGACCCGATCGTCCTCGGAACGATCGCGCGATTCACGCTAAGAACACGAAAACTGAAACAAGACACAGGCAGGACGAGAACATGGCGAAGCGAACCGCACGAAGCAAGAAGCGAGTCTACTACTTTGGCAAGACGAAGACCGAAGGCAAGAAGGAAATGCGCGAGCTGCTCGGCGGCAAGGGTGCGAACCTCGCCGAAATGACCAGCATCGGCTTGCCGGTGCCTCCCGGTTTCACCATCACCACCGAAACCTGTGCCGAATTCAACGACAAGGGCGGCAAGCTGCCGGCCGGTTTGATGGATGAAGTGCGGAAGAACGTGAAGGCGCTCGAGAAGGAGACCAAGAAACAATTTGGCTCCTCCGAGAATCCTCTCCTGGTCAGCGTGCGTAGCGGGGCCGCGGTCAGCATGCCGGGCATGATGGACACGGTCCTCAACCTCGGTCTGAACGATGCCGCCTGCGAGGGTCTGGCCAATCTGTCGGGCAATCCGCGTTTCGCCCTCGATGCCTATCGTCGGCTGATCAACATGTTCGGCGATGTCGTGATGGGGGTCGACCATCACCACTTCGAGGCGGAATTCGACCGCATCAAGAAGCAATATCGTGCCAAGGAAGACACCGACCTGGAGCCGGCTGGCCTGGCCGAGCTGGTCGAGTCCTACAAGCGGGTCTACCACAAGTACACCGGCGAGAAGTTTCCCCAGGACCCGCTCCTGCAGCTCGAAAAGGCGATCTCCGCCGTGTTTAGCAGCTGGAACATCCCCCGCGCCATTCGCTACCGGCAAATCAACGAGATCACGGGACTGCTGGGCACCGCCGTCAACGTTCAGACGATGGTCTTCGGCAACATGGGCGACGACTCGGGCACGGGCGTCGCGTTCACTCGCGATCCTTCGACCGGCAAGAATGAATTCTACGGCGAGTTTCTCGTCAATGCTCAGGGCGAAGACGTGGTGGCCGGCATTCGCACGCCGCTGCCCGTGGCCAAGATGGCCAAGTGGAAGCCCAAGGTCTACAAGCAGCTGCTCACGATCAAGAATCGGCTGGAAAAGCACTATCGCGATGTGCAGGACCTCGAGTTCACGATCGAGCGCGATCAACTCTTTATCCTGCAAACCCGTAACGGCAAGCGGACCGGAGCCGCGGCGGTGAAGATCGCCTGCGACATGGTCAAGGAGAAGTTGATCACGCAGCGCGAGGGCGTCTTGCGCGTGCCGCCGAACGATCTGAACCAGTTGCTGCTGCCGTCGTTCGACCAGAAAGCAAAGCGCACCGTGCTGACGATCGGCCTGCCCGCCTCGCCCGGGGCGGCCGTCGGCAAGCTGGCATTCACGGCCGAGGATGCGGCCGACCGGGCTCATCAGAACGAGCCGGTGCTCCTCGTCCGTCGCGAAACCAGCCCCGAAGATGTCGAGGGGATGCACGCTTCGCAAGGAATTCTGACCAGCACCGGCGGCATGACCAGCCACGCGGCCGTGGTTGCCCGCGGTTGGGGCAAGCCGTGCGTCTGTGGGGCGGGCGAAATCACGATCGACGAAAAGAAGCAGACGATCACCGTCGCCGGCAAGACGTATGGCCGAAACGACGTGATCTCGATCGACGGTTCGACCGGCGAGGTCATGGCGGGCAGCGTGCCGACGCGCGAGCCGTCACTCGGCGGCGACTTCTCCACGCTCATGAAATGGACCGACAAACATCGCAAGCTGGGCATCCGTACCAATGCCGACACCCCGGCCGACGCCAAGCGGGCCCGCGACTTCGGAGCCCAGGGAATCGGCCTCTGCCGCACCGAGCACATGTTCTTCGAGGGCGATCGCATTCTGGCGATGCGCGAAATGATCCTCTCGGAGAACGAGACCGATCGTCGCAAGGCGCTCAAGAAACTCTTGCCGTTCCAGCGGAAGGACTTCGTCGGCATCTTCACCGCCATGAAGGGTTATCCGGTGACGGTGCGGCTGTTGGATCCGCCGCTGCACGAGTTCCTGCCGCACGACGCCAAGAGTCAGCAGGAGCTGGCCAAGCGACTCGGCGTCACGCCGGCGGCCGTCAAGTCGCGCGTGGCCCAGCTGCATGAGGTCAACCCGATGCTCGGTCATCGCGGTTGTCGCCTGGCGGTTACCTATCCCGAAATCCTCGAGATGCAGGTCACCGCCATTGTCGAGGCCACGATCAGCTGCAAGAAGAAGAAGGTCGACGCCCAGCCCGAAATCATGATTCCGCTGATCGGCACGGCCAAGGAGCTTTCCGTGCTGCGGGAGTTCACCCTGGACGTCATCAAGAAGGTGAAGGCCGCCAAGAAGTACACCGGCCGATTGAACATTCCGGTCGGCACGATGATCGAGATCCCGCGGGCCGCCCTGACCGCCGATCAGGTGGCCGAGCACGCCGACTTCTTCAGCTTCGGCACGAACGACCTCACGCAGATGACGTTCGGCTATAGCCGCGACGACGTCAGCAACTTCCTGCCCGACTACCTCGAGCAGGAGATTCTGGAGAAGGATCCCTTCCAGTCGCTCGACACCGTCGGCGTCGGACAGTTGGTCGAGACGGGCGTCAGCAGCGGTCGGAGCGTCGATGCCAAGCTGAAGTGCGGCATCTGCGGCGAGCACGGCGGCGATCCGGCGTCGATCAATTTCTGCCACGGCGTCGGGCTCGACTACGTCAGTTGTTCGCCGTTCCGCGTTCCCGTGGCCCGCCTGGCGGCGGCCCAGGCGGCGATTTCCAACGGGAGATAGCAGACGCGCGTCTTGTTCCGTGCAGACGCGAAGTGGACGAGGACGTTTGTGGCGAAGCGGCCTCGGCGCGCATCCTAACGAGGGCAGTCGTGGAGCAGTTCGAAGAAAATCCGTTCCAGACACCGTCGGCGGCTAGTGAATCCGCCCAGGGGCAGAGTGCAACCGAACTGACCCGGCCGCTGAGTGAGTTGAGGGCAATCGCCAGATATCAGCGGGGGATCATTCAGGTGATCCTGGCGTATCTTGTGCTGGGGATATGTGCGGCGGTGATAGGTCCGCAAATTCCCGTCGTCCTGCTTGCGGCACGTGTTCTGGCCCTCGTTGTCGTCTTTGTCGGTTTGATCTTCGTCGTCTTGCTGGCTTCCAAAGTCTATTCGCTCGGCGTGAGCATCCTGTTCGCGGTGCTCTCGATCGTGCCCTGCCTGAATCTTCTGGTGCTCCTGGTTCTCAGCAGCAAGGCCACGGCCGAGCTGCGCGAGAACAACATCCACGTCGGCTTTCTCGGCGCCCGGATGTCGGACATCCAGTAGTGCCCCTGGATCAAAAGTGCCTGTCGAGGGGCGCCCGCTCGGCCGCAGCCTCGCTCCTTTGTCGCCCCCTGCGCGGTCGGCTATAGTGCCAAAAAGGGTCGCGCCGCCGCGGCCGCGGGCGGAACTCCGCCGCGGTCAACAAGCGGGACCGGCGAGAAGCTCGTGCTACTTCCCCCCTTGGAACCTCTCCCGTGGAGAGGTCACGGAAGATGGTCACTGAAGTCGTGCAATCGGTACCCCGGCGCAAGCGTTGGTCACGCCGCCGCGTCCGCTCGAGTGACCAGCCTCCCGCGACGCAGATCCACGTGCTCACCTTGGTCGTCGCGTTGGCCGTGGCCTGGTCGCTGTGGCATCAGTTCATGTTCGTCGGCTTCGGCGAGTGGATCGGACCGAAGGTCAAACCGCCCTCGCAGGTCACCGCGAGCGGCCAGGTTCCCTTTGGACCCGGCAAGCCAAAAGCCAACGACAACAAGGTCCGCGGGACCTACTTGGTGAACGGACGCACGGGGTCCTTCTGGCCCGAACCGTTCACGCCCGCCGCCGGCAAGACGATCTTGGTTTACGAAGATCATCCGGTCGTGGCGGCGGTCCTCATCGTGGCCGCCATGTTCTTGATCCTGTGTACGGCGTTTGCCGTGGAGATCTGGTCGCGGGCACGCTTTCGAATGACCATCTTCTCGATCTTGCTGGTGACGGCCCTGTCGGCGGTGGCCTTTAGTCTTTACTTGCCCTACGAAGGTTCGGCCTGGTCATTCATTGTCCGTCTGCCGATGTTCCTCGCTCTGGGGATCTGTCCCTTGGCCTGGCTGCTGGCGATTTGGAAGCTGTTTGGTGCCATCGCGCGACCGCGCACGTAGTTAGCGCGGACTCCCGCGCGGCGAACGTTTCCGACCATGGGACACTCCAGGTGGTCGCATCCGCCAGTTGCGATGTCCTCGCCACGGCGCCGGCGGTATAATTTGGCCGGCCGAGGCACGGAGCCTCGCACGTGTTGATGGACGGGCGGGACGCACCGATGAAACACTTCGCGGCGACATTCACGGCGATTGCATGGCTTCTCGCGGCGGTCTCTTCCGCGGCGGCCTGTTCTTCGTTCTGCCTGATCCGTGAGGGCCGCCCCTACTGCGGGCAAAACTACGACTGGCATCTCGACGACGGACTGGTGTTGGTCAACAAACGGGGACTTCGCAAACGCGGGCTGGTCGACGACCCGCGCCCGGCCGCGTGGACCAGCCGCTACGGCAGCGTGACCTTCAATCAGTATGGTCGCGAGTTTCCCTGCAGCGGCATGAACGAGGCGGGACTGGTGGTCATCATCTCGCTGCTCAATGAAACCCGCTATCCGGAGGTCGACGAGCGGGCCGCGGTGAACGCTCCGCAGTGGATTCAGTACCAGCTCGATACGGCCCGCAGCGTTGCGGAGGTGCTGGCGAGCGACGAGGAGATCCGCATTCGGCCGGCCTCGAACGCCCGTGTTCATTTCTTCGTGTCGGATCGCAGCGGTCAGTGTGCGAGCATCGAGTTTCTCGACGGCGAAATGGTCGCCCATCGCGGTGAAGACCTGCCGGTTCGCGTGCTGACGAACACCGCCTACGAGCGCTCGCTGAAGTGGATCGAAAATTACCGCGGCTTTGGCGGCGACCGCCCGCTCGACGGTCGCTTCCGGGGCTCGCGATTCTGTCGCACGGCCGAGCATTTGCGTCAGGACGACGGCGAGCAGGATCCGCTGGCATTTGCCTTCGCCACGCTCGACACCGCGGCGCAAGGATCGTACACGAAATGGAGCGTCGTCTACGATGCCGACGCGGCCAAGATCCACTTTCGCACGCGCCGGGCGGATGCAACCCGAGTCATCGATCTGGCCGAGTGCGACTTCAACATTGAATCGCCGGTGAAGATGCTCGACATCAATGCCGATCGCCGCGGCGATGTCACGGCGCAGCTGGTCGACTATTCGTCGCAGAGCAATCGCCGCGTGGTGCAGCGGGCCTTGCGCCGCGGCGGCATTCGCAGTCGCCTGCGCGGTTCGGCTCTCGAGCGGGTGTGCCGCTATCCCGAGTCTTGCCGGCCGGCCGCTGCGTCGGACGATTAGCGACGGACGATTGGCGACGGACGCGGCGGGCCCACCGGCGACCGCTCTCGGCTATTCTTCGGCGATGCAGTAGAGCGTCTCGTCGTACAACAGCGGCGAGGGCACATACGGCGTGCCGCGGCGCCGAACCCACAACACGCGATTGCTCCGGCTCACGTCACCCCGGGCCCCCGCGAAGCGGATGGCCAGCAGATTGCGGATGCCATGTCCCGTTCCTGTCTGGCGACGCACCGACGGCGGTGGAGTTTAAGCGGATGGCCAGCAGATTACGGATGCCATGTCCCAGGCCGCGCAGGGGCGTCTTCCAGCGGACATGGCTGCGTTCGCCCCAGGTCAGCGGCGGATCGGCGCGGGGGCGACGCCAGTGCCGAGCGGTCCCCGCCACGATGGCCAGAATTTGGCGGCGTCCTGCCGTGAGTCTTCGCCTGCCGCCGCCACGGAGACCGCCGCCGCGGCCAGCGCAGGCCGGCCGAGGCTCGATGACGGGGCTGTGGGGGTCGTTTCGGACGTGGGCGAGCCGCCGGAGGAAGCCGAATCGGCCTGGAAACAGCCACCGAGCAGTGTCAAGAGCAATATTGCCGGGCTGATTCTGGCCAGTTTGCCGCCATTCACCGATCCATCGGCCCTTGTGTTGTGCGTCCCGCGCTGAGCGCAACCCTCAATGCGGTAGGGCGATAGGGGTGCTACGGTGGCAACCACCTCGCAGTTCGGCCGGCTGGCCGGGACCGTCGGACCGGGGCGATGTCTCCCCGCCCGCCTGGGGTCGATTCCCGCGACAATCCGATTTTCGGAAAAATCTGGAAAAATCCTGGCGAAATAATTGACAGCTGAAATAAGGGTTTCTAGGATGGGCGACTGACGCGGATTCTCTAGCGCCTCTGAGGGGGGGCGTTGTGGTCCGTATCTCAAAATTTGAGTGAGACTCTGAGGTACAGCTTTTGGATTTCAGTCAGAGCATCCTGCTCGGGCTGGGTCGCGACTCCTCACGCGTGAGAGCGCATTAGTTGGGTCGTGTTCCTGTGCTCGTGGCCGGAGCTGGCCGTTCCAGTTCCCCAGCTTTTTGGGGGCTTAGCAGAACGAGACTGGCGACCAAGCACCAAGAAAAAACATCAGCCACCTGTCGAGCGACGCACCAAGGACTTAACTTCCATGACATCTATCGCAATTGTAGATTTTTGCCGCACGAGAGTTTGCCACGGATTCGCGATCGCCCTTTTGCTCGCCCTGACGCTGGTCCTTTCCAGTGGCGTCGCTCAGGCAGCTCCGCTGAACATGATCCCGTTGCCGCCGGACGTCACCTCGTCCTTCCTCAGCGTCAGCTACGATGCGACCACCCGCGTCTTCACCGCGACCGGTTTCGCGACGACGGTCGACCTCGACGGCCTTGCACCCCCGGATTATGCGATCGACGGCGGATTTGGCGGCTACAGCCTCACGGCGGTGATCGATAACGACCGCAAGGCGACCGGCACGATCACGATCACAGGCACCGTAGCGGCGGCCGGGTTCAACAGCGGCACGCTGCTGACCGGTGACGTCAACATCTGGGGTTTCCTGGATGGCGGCGGCGAAATCTTCGAATTCGGCTTCGGGGTGACGGGCGGCGACCTCGCTCCCCTCTTCCCGCAAGGCACCTATGTCCGCGGCGGCACGATCATCTCCGCGGTCAACTCCGGCTTCGATGGCGTCGGCGTGGGACCCTCCACTCCGCCTTCGAACAGCTTCGCGAACGACGGCTTCTCCGGCTTCTCGGACACCTTCGCGGTGCCGGAGCCTTCGACCTACGCCATGATGGGCCTCGGTGCGGCTGCTCTGATCGGCCTCGGCATCCGCCGCCGCCGTCAGCGTCGACAGGCTTAGTTCTTGACCTCTCTTGGCAGTTGGAAGTACCGACTCACTCACGCGTCGAAAATACCCCCTCATTCTCGACAGAAGTACCAACCTCACTCGCGTCTTAAGTTCCCCCTCAGCGAACCGAAAACCGAACGAACCTTGATGAGACTTCTTTGATGAAACGACGGCAGCGCTGCGAGGGAATCGATACGACACGTAAGTGACAGCTCCCAGAGACTTCCGCCACGCGAGCAACCTGCGATTCCGCAGGAATCGCGAACGGGCATCGACTATCTAAGATCGGCTAAGTTCTTCAGCGCCGGCGAGCAGAGGTAAGAGGTCGACGAAGCGACCAGGTAACTCGGTCGCTCCGTCGGACACGCTGGAAAGCCGACGAGGGATGCTCGACTTTTCTTTGGCACCCGGGATACCGCAGGGCTGGCGGCATCGCGGAATCAGGACGTGCTGGCGTCGAGTATCCGCGCTACTTACCTCGTAGTTCTCTGGATGATTTAGATTCAACGGCACTTCGACCTCCAGCCAGGCTGCGGGTTGTGTGGTTTTTGGCCTTCGTGTTCGCGGCGCATCGCACATCCGCTGGGGAGAGATCCGCAAAGTCTTTCCACCCCCCCCGCAGCTACTATGGACAACCTCCCGGGCCCAACTACCGTCGACCAATAGGTAGTTCCGCCAGGGGATACCAGCCGGTTCCGTTGAAATACACCGACCGCAGACACCACCGGTCATAACCTCGTTCATTTCACGCTGACCTCATCAGCAGCTTTATCCGCACCGCAAGACTCGCAGTATGTAAAAGGGACCCGTGATGATTAAAAAGTTCGCCACGCCGAGACGCCGCAAGAAGGAGCGGAAGCAACTCAACCGACGGATCGAAGGTCATCGACCTCGTCTCGAAGCTCTTGAAGATCGAGCGATGCTGACCCTGCTGGGGGTGACCCCCGAGTTTCCGATCACGACCTACAATTCGACCGGCGTGGTGGATTACGACGCCACGGCTCAGACGTTTGACATGACGGCGGCTCCGCTGGTGTTCCTCTCCGGGCCACCCTCGCCCTTCAATCTCCCGCGTCCGGTGTTGCCGCCCAACGGCTTCGAGGTGCACATCGAGGTCGACAACTCCGGCAACCTGATCGGCGGCGTGGCCGGCGACGATCTCACCCTTTCGGGAACGATCGACATCGACGGCGACTCGATTCCCGACGTCAGCGGAACCCTGCTCACCGGCGAAGTGACCGGCTTCGGCTTCCTCGATACCGGATCGACGACCGATCAGTTCGACTTCACCTTCACTCCGACCGGGGGCGCGTTTGTGACGGGCGGTACGCTCTCGGGCGGCGGTACCTTCGGTCCCTACTTCGACGGCAAAGACATCGCGGTTACCACGAGTAGCGAAGCGTCCAACTTTGTCGGCGACTTCACCGTCGACTTCACCGGCGGTGCCAAAGGCAACATCGGAACGACGCCGCAGGCGGCCAATCCCGGCATTGACATCACCAAATTCATCAACGGCGACGACGCTAACACGGCGCCCGGCGTCAGTGCCAATCTGGGCGACACGCTCACCTTCACGTACGAGGTCGTCAACACGGGCAACGTGCCGTTGGGCACGGTGACCGTAACCGACGATAACGCCACGGCGGGCACAGGCGACGACTTCAACCCGACCTTCATCGGTGGCGACACCGACAACGACGGGTTGCTCGACACCGACGAAACCTGGCTGTATGAGTTCGTCACCACGGCCACGGCGGTCGGTCAATTCACGAACATTGCCGAGGTGGTTGGTACGCCCACCGATAACGACGGCACGCCGCTCGGCATTCCCGACGTCACCGATGACGACCCGGCCAACTACGAGGTTGTGAACCCGGTCAATCCGGACATCGACGTCGAGAAGCACGTTTGCGTTCTTGAGCCGGGCGATCCGGTGATGCATGTGGTGAACTTCGACGCGGACGCCGATGGCAATGCCCTGCCGGCCGGTACGATCGTCG
>QQVP01000046.1:0-8945 GCA_003389215.1 Planctomycetota bacterium
GCACCGCTGGCTCGCCTTGCCAGCACTTCGACAGGCAACCGGCAAAATCGACACAGCCCGTACACCTTTCCCGACGCCGTCTCCAACATCAACTCTGGCCCCGAGTTGGGGCCACGAGTTGGTTGCGAAAATAGGGGTCGGTTGATACGTTGGAAGTTCCGCGGGCTCACGGTCGCCGCGGCCCGGGCGCTTCCTAAGCGCGCGTCACGGGCAACGTTCGGCGGCCAACCTTCGTACTTCCACTCGACGACCTGGCCGGTCGGTCACGTTCGTCAACCTCCGGAGTAAATCGATATGAGGCTATCCGCCGGCGACACACCGATTCCTGGCTATCGACTCGACGCGTTCTTGGGGCGCGGAGTTTATGGCGAACGCTGGAAGGCGACTGGCCCCGGGGGCAGCGAAGTCGCACTGAAGTTCATCCCGCTCAGCAAGGATCAAGGCGAACGGCAGGCCCGCGCCGTGATGCGTTTGGCCCGCCTGCACCATGCCCACATGTTGCCGATCCAAGGCATCTGGCGGCTCGACGCCGATGGTAACGTGCTGGCCGACCTGGCCACAGGTTCGGCCCTTTCGCAACCACAAGTGGCGACGCTCGTCATCGCCAACACCCTGGCCGACGGCAGTCTGGCCGACCGACTGGAAGAATACCTGCAGGCCGGCGGCAACGGCATTCCCGCTCGCGAGTTGCTCCAGCACATGGAGGACGTGGCCCGCGCGCTCGACAATCTTGCCCGCATGCAACTCGACTTGGGCGGCGATGTCGATCCGGCGCTGCCGTTGGTCCATCACGGCGGCATCAAACCACAGAACATCCTGCTCCTGTCCGACTCGGCGGTGTTGGCCGACTATGGTCTTTCGACCGCGTTGGGAAATCGCTGCTCGTCGTTGGTCGCCAGCGGAGCGGTCGCCTACCAGGCCCCCGAGTGTATGCGGGGAGCGGCAGCCCACGCGGCCAGCGATCAGTACGCCTTGGCGGTTTGTTACACCCAGCTGCGCACCGGACGAGTACCGCTCAGCGAAGAGTCTTCGTTCGATGCGGCCCTGCAACAACAGCAGGAAGGCCGTCTCGATCTGAGCGACCTCAGCGACGCGGAGCGGAGTGTGATCGCCCGCGCGACCGCGGCCAATCCCGGCGACCGTTATGCGTCGTGCCTGGAGTTGGTCCGCGCGTTGCAGAAGGTCGTCGAGGGAGGCGACGTGATCTCGCGACCGGTGCCTCCGGTCCTGACGGTTCACCGCAGCACGCCGCTGCCGACCAGCTATGTGCCGCCGACACCCGGTGAGCCGGTAGCGGTGCCGGCCGGCGAGAGCGGTGTGAGTGCCGCGATTTGGGCCCCGCTGTTCGTGGCGGCCTGCGTCGGCTTCGCCGTATACGCGTCGCTGCAACTGATGTCGTTGCGGAAAGACATCCAGACGCTCGACACACGAACCCAAGATCCAAGCGCGACCGCCTCGGCCGACGGTGCGGAGAGCGAGTTGGCGGAAAAGAGCGCCGCCGACGAGGACGCTACCTCGGGCGACGAACTGAGCGATCCTGCCGGCGACGCGCTTGCCGGCGATGCAATGGACGACGAGCTCACGATCACGGTGCCGGTCGTGAAGGACGCCGCGGACGAGCAGGCGCCTGCGATCGACTTGGCCGACGAGGATGCGACCGACGAGACCGAGGTCGCGGAAGACGAGACCGACATCAATGAGCCCACGAAGCCGGCCGATGATCCGGCAGCGGCCGACCCGTCGCCGGCGGTCGTGGTCGCCAACAAGCCGGAGATCCCGGACGATGAGCTGGACCAGCTCGATCCGATTGTCGAGCCCGCTGACGCGGATGCCGCGACCGACGCAACGGACGATCCGCCCGCGGTGAAGTTTGTCGACAAACTGGACGGTGCCGACGCCGCCGCGCGTCTCCGCGCGGCCGACATCGAGCCTGCGGCCCTGGAGCTTGCCGGCGGAGGTTTGGCGGCCGAGGCCCCCAAGCAGCTGGTGGCGATCTTCGGCGACGGCGAAGACGTCGACATGGCTCAAACCGTCAGCGCCGCCCAGAGCCCCGACGGCCGCCTGTTGGCGATGTCGACCAAGTACAACCAGGTTCAAGTGTGGAACATCGGTGAGCGGGCCCTGCGTTACGAACTCTCGGGTCACGAGAGCGCCGTCTTCACGATGGCCTTCTCGCCCGACGGTCGCCTGCTCGCTACCGGCGGCACGAGCGACCACGAGGTGCGGCTTTGGAATGCCGATGACGGCAAGCACCGTCACACGCTCCGCGGACATAACGGCTGGATTACCGCGGCGGCCTTTTCGCCCGATGGTCGCCTGCTCGCTACCGGCGGTACCGACGGCAATGTCATGTTGTGGAACGCCCTGACGGGTCGGCTGGAGCGCAACATCGACGGGCCCGAGGGTCGCACGATTCACGCATTGGCCTTCTCGCCGCAGGGTGACAAGCTGGCCGTCGGCGGCATTGAGCGGCGGATCAAGCTCTATGACGTCAACAGCGGTGACCTCGACCGTCAGTTACGCGGACACGAAAACACGGTCCGTTGTCTCGCCTTCGCCGGCGACGGCGGGCGACTGGCTTCGGCGGGCGAGGACGGCACGGTGCGTATTTGGGACCTGGCACATGGGGCCGAGCCGATCACACTCGACCAACACACGAATTGGGTCCGCCATCTTTGCTACGCCCCAGACGGTCGACGGCTGGCCACCTGCGGCTACGACGGCAAGGTGCACATCTTCGAAGCGACCAGTGGCGTACTGGCCGAGACAATCGAGGTGAATCCGCCAGGCAACCAGGTGCTGAAGGTCATGTTCAGTCCCAGCGGCCGGTTTCTGACGACCGCCAACGGCAACGGCACCGTTTACATTTTGCGACTCGATGGGAAGTAACGCGCCGCGCACGGCACCGCGACGGGGGCCGAACCGCGCCTGTTCGCGTGGGCAGGAGTATCACCGAGCGCAGGGTGCAATCCGCGAAACTGGCGGGATTTCGGGGCCACAGGAGGCAGCCGGGCCGGCAAGCAGGGCGGCCGCCGCGGCTCGGTCGCCGACAGTCGTATAATTGGGGTATCCGGCGTGCGACTTGCTCCGTTGGCGACGGGGAAATCCGACTGCCATTTCCGGCATTCGGCGATTCTCGGGGAATTTGCGGCCAGCCGCGAGATGGTTCGACGCAGGGCAAGTCGGATTCTGAGCCCATCCAAATAGACAACAAGACAAATAGACTGATCTGGGGACGCGGCCTCGATGAGTGTAACCGAGACGATCACTCGTTCCGTCCGCCTGGCGGCCCAGCTTTCCAAGTCGCGGCTTTCGCGATGGCAGGAAATGCTGCCGGCCATCGCCGCCCAGGAAGACGACCTCAAGGCGTTGTCCGACTACCAGCTCCGGAAGTCGAGCCTGGCCCTGCGGCATCGCGCCAAGAGCGGCGAACCGCTCGATGATCTCTTGATCGAGGGCTTTGCCATCGTCCGCGAGGCGGGACGCCGCACCTTGCACATGCGCCACTTCGATGTGCAGCTGCTCGGCGGCATGGCAATGCACAATCGCTCGATCGCGGAGATGCAGACGGGCGAAGGCAAGACGCTTACCGCCACGTTGCCGATGTACATGGCCTCGCTCACCGGCAAGGGAGCCCTGCTGGCCACGGTCAACGACTATCTCGCCACCCGCGACGCCGAGTGGATGCGACCGCTCTATCAAGCGCTGGGGGTGAGCGTCGGCGTGATCGAAAGCAACATGCCACCCACGTCGCGGGCGAAGGCCTATCAGTGCGACGTGACCTACGGCACGGCCAAGGAGTTCGGCTTCGACTTTCTCCGCGATCGCCTCGTCAAACGGCAGATGGCCCAGGGGAGTAACGACTTCCTGGGACGGATGCTGGGCACCGGCGGTGCCGGCCCGATGGTGGCCGGACAGATCGTGCAGCGGCCGATGCACTTCGCCCTGGTCGACGAAGCGGACAGTATTCTCATCGACGACGCCCGTACGCCGCTCATTATCGGGGCCGCCCCATCGGAGGCCCAGAAGCTGGCCGTAGCCGCCTACAAGTGGAGTGCGGAAAGCGCGCACCACTTTGTCGAAGACGAACATTATGAGTACGACCACGAGAAGAAGTCGGTCGAGCTGACCGCCGAGGGCCGTCGCCTGGTGCGTAATCTGCCCAAGCCACCGTCGCTCGACGAACTCGGTATGGTCTTCATGTACGACTACATCGAGCGGGCGATTCGCGTATGGCGCGACATGATCCTCGATCGCCACTACATCGTCCGCGACGGCGAGATCGTGATCGTCGACGAATTCACGGGCCGCCTGGCCGAGGGTCGCCGCTGGCAGGCGGGCATCCACCAGGCCATCGAAGCCAAGGAGGGGCTCGAGGTGACGGTCGAATCGGGACAGGCCGCGCGGATCACCGTGCAGGACTTCTTCGGTCGTTTTCCGCGGCTCGCCGGCATGACCGGAACGGCCGCCACCGCTGCCGGCGAGATGAAGAAGATCTATGGACTGCACGTCGTGCAAATTCCCACCAACCGACCGCCGCAGCGCATGCAACTCGACAGCGTCGTCTGTGGCACCAGCGAAGAGAAGTGGGACGTGATTGTCGACGAGATCTGCGAGGTACATGCCACCGGTCGCCCCGTGTTGATCGGCACCCGCTCGATCGACAAGTCGCATATCCTTTCCGAGCGGCTCACCGCGGCGGGCATCCCGCATCAGGTGCTCAACGCCAATCGCGTTGCCGAGGAAGCCGACATCGTCGCGCAGGCGGGCCAACCCGGCCGGATAACGGTCTCGACGAACATGGCCGGCCGCGGCACCGACATCAAGCTGGAAGACTCGGTCGCCGCAGGCGAAGGGCTCCACGTGATCTGCACGGAGATGCACGAGTCGGCCCGTATCGACCGACAGCTGATCGGTCGTTGTGGTCGCCAGGGCGATCCCGGTACCTACCGCATGTACTTCGCCCTCGACGACGAGCTGTTGCGGAGCGGTCTGGGGGCCAAGGCGGCCGATCGCCTGAAGCAAGTCGGGAGCACCGTCGCCGGGCCCTTCGACAGCTACGAACGGCTCTTTTCGCGGGCGCAACGGCGTGTCGAACGCCGCCATTTTCGCGATCGCAAGGCGCTCTTGTATTTTGAACGTGAGCGAAAAAAGGTACAAAGACAGATGGGGCAAGACCCCTATCTGGATACCCCCGGATAATCGATTTCGGAGTTCCCAGACAGCATGAGTACACACGGCTCGGTCGATCCCGAATCCCTGGCGGCGACGAAGCAAGAGATCCGCAGTCTCGTGGCGGAAATCGCGGACCTTTCCAAGTCCGACATTTCCGAGACCGAGTTCTATGCCGGCATGCTCAACCGCGTGGTCTCCGCGCTGGCCGCGCCGGGCGGAGCGGTCTGGGTGCTTGGCGAAGATAATCGCCTCGAGCTCCAGTTTCAGATTGGCCTGCACGAAACCGAGCTCGCCACCAGCCAGGAAAACCAACAGCGTCACGGCCGCCTGTTGCTCCGTGCCTTGAGCGGCGACGAGGGCATGCTCGTCGCGCCGCACTCGGGCGGCACAGAAGAGGAGGGGGGCAATCCGACCGAGTACCTGCTCGTCCTGGGCGCCCTGGCGACCGAGAACCAGCGGTACGGCGTGTTGGAGGTCTTTCAGCGCCCCGGCACCAGCACCACCACGCAGCGCGGCTACCTGCGGTTTCTGCTACAGATCTGCGAGCTGGCCACCTCGTTTCTCAAGTCGCGCGAGCTCCGTCAGTTCGCCACCCGCGAGACGCTTTGGAATCAGCTGGAACAGTTTTCCCGCGGTGTCCACGAGAGCCTCGACCCCCGCGAGACGGCGTACATTCTCGCCAACGAAGGTCGCCGCCTGATCGACTGCGACCGGGTCAGCGTGGCGATTCGTCGCGGACGCCATTGTCGCGTCGAGGCGGTGAGCGGTCAGGACACCTTCGAGAATCGTTCCACCAGCGTCGTGCTGCTTGGTGAGTTGGCCAGTCTGGCGGTCAACACGGGCGACGAGATCTGGTACACCGGCGACACCAGTGACATGGCGCCCCAGGTCGAAGAGGCGATCCACGAATACGCCGATCAGTCGCACACCAAGGCGCTCGGCATTCTGCCGCTCTGGCGGGCCGAGGACGAAGCCGTGGTCGAAGCCGAGGCGGAAGAGAACTCCCGGCGGCGGCGCGATCCACCCATCGGCGCGCTGATCATCGAGCAGATCAATCACAGCCACGTCAGCGATAGCCTGATGCAACGCATCGACATGGTCCGCAACCACGGGGCCGTCGCCTTGGGCAATTCGCTGCAGTACGACGGCCTGTTCCTGATGCCGCTGTGGCGGGCGATCGGCAACCAGAAGTGGCTGATTCAGGCCCGTACCTTGCCGAAGACGATCACGATCTCGGCCGCCATCGCGATCTTCCTGCTGGCCCTGTTCATCGTTCCCGGCAGCTTCAAGCTCACGGCCGACGGCACGCTGCAGCCGAGCGAACGTCGCGATGTGTTCGTGCCCGAGAGCGGCGTGGTGACCGAGGTCTTCGTGGAGCACGGGGAGATGGTCGCCGAGGGCGATCCGCTCGTGCAGCTCGAAAACTCGGAGCTCCGTCGTCAGGTGCTCGAGTACCGTGGTCAGTTGGCCGAGACCAACAAGGAACTCCTCCGTATCACTCGTCAAATGCAGGACGAGGGGATGGTTGACCGCGTGCGGCGCAAGGAGCTGGCCGGACAGCGGATGGCCTTCGAGGCCCGTCGCGAGAGTCTGGAAGGTCAGATTGCCCTGGTCGAGGACCGAGAGAAACAACTTCTGGTGACCAGTCCCATCTCGGGCGTCGTGGTGACCTGGGAGGTCAAGAATCGCTTGAAGACCCGCCCGGTCGACCGCGGACAAATCCTCATGACGATCGCCAATCCCGACGGCGAGTGGGAGCTCGAAGTGCTCATGCCCGACGGGGACATGGGCCACGTCGTCGATCAGCTGGAGGAACAACGGGCCGACGGGAAGGAGGCCGTGCTCGACGTTGGTTATGTCTTGGCTACCGATCCGAGTCGGACGTACGACGGGTACCTTGCGCTCGCCGACATTCAGCAAAGCGCCGAAGTCCACAACGAACAGGGCAATTCCGTGCAGTTGCGGGTGGCCATGCACAAGGATCCTGACGAGCAGCCGCCCGTTCAGTACCGCCGCCCCGGCGCGACGGTGAAGGCCAAGGTTTACTGTGGTCGGGCGTCTTTGGCCTATTGCTGGTTCCACGACCTGATCGACGCTTTCCGTACCTACATCCTCTTCCGCTTCTTCTAGTTCCGCTGGGGCCACTGCGTTGCTGGCGAGCCGCCGCGGAGGCGGCTCGAGCTGGACGAGTCGTCCTCCCATTCGCCGCGTGCCATGTCGACCGCCTCCGATCCCTACGTTTCCAGTTCCGCGCGGCCGCTGCCGATCATCAAGCGCGACGATCTGTTCCAGGAGCGCCAAAAGTACCTGGGCCGCCCCTACTGGATTCTCAAGGATCCGATCGCGCTCACCTACTACCGCTTTCAGCCGCAAGAGTTCGCCATTCTGAACATGCTCGACGGCGAGACGAGCATCGACCAGATCAAAGAGCGCTTCGAGGCGGAGTTCCCGCCGCACAAGATCACCGTCGAGGAGATCGCCACTTTCATCGGCCGGCTGCACCAGGGCGGGCTGGTGCGGACCCATCTGCCCGGTCAGGGAAAGCAGCTCAAGAAACGACGCGACGAGAAGCTGAGCAAGCAGCGCCTGGCGCGAATGAGCAACGTGTTGGCGATCCGCTTTCGCGGCGTCGATCCGGAGAAGTTTCTCAACTGGCTCGAGCCCCGCATGCGGTGGTTCTTCTCGCCGCTCTGTGTCGCCTTCTGCTGTGCCCTGTCGATTTCCGCCATGCTGCTGGTGGCGGTCCAGTTTCGCGAGTTCAACGCCAAGCTACCCGGCTTCCACGAGTTCTTCGCCGGCGAAAACTGGATCTGGCTGATCCTGGCGATGGGGGTCACCAAGGTCCTGCACGAGATCGGGCACGGGCTGTTCTGCAAGTATTTTGGTGGCGAGTGTCACGAGATCGGCGTGATGCTCTTGGCGCTCACTCCATGCCTGTATTGCAACGTCTCCGATTCCTGGATGCTGCCCAACAAGTGGCATCGTGCCGCGATCGGCGCCGCGGGCATGTACGTGGAGGTGGTGATTGCCTCGATTTGCACCTTCATTTGGTGGTTTACCGATTCGACCACGCTGCTGAACCAGGTCTGCCTGAGCGTGATGTTCGTCAGCTCGGTCAGCACGGTGATCTTCAACGGCAATCCGCTCCTCCGCTACGACGGCTACTACATTCTTTCCGACATTTCCGAGATTCCGAACCTGCAGCAGAAGTCGCGGACGATCCTGAATAACAAGATGGGCAAGTGGTTTCTCGGTCTCGAGGAGCCGGACGATCCCTATCTGCCGCAGCGACGGCAGGGCTTCTTTGCCCTCTACACGGTCGCCTCGACCGTCTACCGCTGGATCGTCGTCCTCTCGATCTTGTTCTTCCTCAACAAGATCTTCGAGCCGTACGGGCTGAAGGTGATCGGGCAGATGATCGCCCTGGCGGCGATGTACGGCCTGGTGATTATGCCGCTCTGGAAACTGTTCAAGTTCTTTCGGGTTCCTGGGAGATTGCAAAAAGTGAAACGCCCACGCATGTACGCGAGCATGGCCGCCGTGGCCGTGCTGTTGTTGGCAATCTGGTTCATCCCGTTGCCGCACTCGATCATTTGCGCGTTGCAGATCCAACCCCATGGCGCGGACACGGTTTATGTCGAGGTGCCTGGCATCCTGGAAGAATGCCGCGTGGAGCCGGGGCAGGCGGTCAAGCAAGGCGACGTCCTGGCCGTGCTGAGGAACCCCGATCTCGAACTTCAGGTCTTGCAGCTGCGGGGCGAGCGCAACCA
>QQVP01000046.1:9894-11201 GCA_003389215.1 Planctomycetota bacterium
GGGCCGCTGCCGGCTCACGAATTCTCCGCGTTCTTACGGGTGCGACCTTGCTCAAGTCCGTCACCATGCAGAGCCCGACGCGTCAGTTCACCGCGCCCCAGCGGCTGCGGCTGGCGGTTTCGATTCCGGCGTTGAACGAAGAGGCGACGCTGGCGCAGGTGATCGAGGCGATTCCCGAGTCGATCGACGGCATCGAGGAGATCCTCGTGATCGTGATCGACGACGGCAGCACCGATCGCACGGCCGAGATCGCCCTGGAGTGCGGAGCCCACCTGATCAAGCACGAACAGACCTATGGGGTCGGCCGGGCGTTTCATTCGGCCCTGGCGGCGGCCACCGAGTTGGGCGTCGATCTGCTGGCCACCATCGATGCCGACGGGCAGTTCGATCCCGGTGACCTACCCAAGCTCGTCGCCCCGATCGTCGAAGGGCGTGCCGACTTCGTCACCGCCTCGCGATTCGCCGATCCCCAGCTGGTGCCCACGATGCCCTGGATCAAACGCTGGGGCAATCGCCAGATGAGCCGGCTCATCTCGCGACTGACCCGGCAGACGTTTCACGACGTCTCCTGCGGCATGCGTTGCTACAACCGCGCGGCGATGTTGAACCTGAACCTGATGGGGGCCTTCACGTACACGCAGGAGGTGTTTCTCAACCTGGCCTTCAAGAACATGCGGCTCGTCGAGGTGCCGGTCGTCGTGCGCGGCCAGCGCGAACACGGCGAGAGCCGCGTCGCCTCGAGCATCCTCCGCTACGGGTTCCACACCTCGCGAATCATTTTCAAGGCCTATCGCGATTACCGGCCATTGCACTTCTTCGCCCTCCTGGCCCTGCTGATGTTCGTGCCGGCCCTCTGCCTCGGCACCTTCCAGCTCCTCCACTACTTCATCGGGTTCCACGGCGCGCAGAGATATACGTTCTCGCCGCACAAGTGGTCGGGTATCTCGTCCATCGTGCTGTTCGTCTTCGGCTTCATCTTCCTTCACATGGGTGTCCTGGGCGACATGCTCAGCCGGCATCGCATGTATCTCGAAGAACTGCTCGTTCGCGTGCGGACGCAGACGCCCACCGTCGAGACCGGCACGGAGGATCCCGCGGAACGCGCCGAGGAAGAGGCGGCCGACGAATATGCGGGCTGATTCTATGGACCCTGCGGCCCACCAGCTTGCCCGCGACTACTACGACGAGGTCGCCCCCGACTACGACCGCAGCATGCGGCGTGAAGGCGACCTGATCGACCGTCGCGAAAAGGAATTGCTACAGCTCACGTTGGGCGACCTGAGCGGGCGTCGCGTGCTCGACTTCGG
>QQVP01000046.1:11638-13057 GCA_003389215.1 Planctomycetota bacterium
GGCCACGTCGTGTTCGACTTTCTCAACCGCCATCACCTGCCGTGCCGGCTCAAGTCGTACCTCTCTCGTCAGTGGCGCGAGAGCGGCCTGCGGCTGCACTCACTGGGCGACGTCCATCGCATGTGTGCCGCGGCCGACCTGGACGTGCTCACGACGAGCGGGGTGTTCATGTCGCTGTTGCCGCTGTCGATCCACGCGAAGCTGCCGCTGCTTGGTACCCGCTGGAGTTCGGTCGAGCGTGTGCTCGATCGTTCGACGCTGCTCCGCAGAGTCCTCTCCTACCGCGTGCTGGTGGCCGCGCAAAAACGCGCATAGTCTCGCGGTAGGCAGTTCCCGCCGCCCCGATTAGAATCCAACGTAGCCGCGGACTCGCCTTCAGGTCGCCCCGTGTTCGTCCTCCAGCCCGCTCGATCCGCCATCAAAGACTCCACCAAAACCCGCATCCCGATGAGCGTTCCCGACGTCTCCGGGCGGGAAGAGGAGTACCTGCGCGATTGCATCCAGACCGGTTGGGTCTCGTCGTTGGGGTCGTACGTCGAACGCTTCGAGCGCGACTTTGCCACGCTCACGCGGCACGACTTCGGCGTTTCGGTCAACTCGGGCACGGCGGCCATCCACCTGGCCCTGCGGGCGCTCGACGTCGGACCGCAGCACGAGGTGATTCTGCCGGCCTTGACGTTTGCCTCGTCGGCCAATTGCGTGCTCTATCAAGGCGCGCGGCCTGTCTTTGCCGACTGTCGCGCCGACGACTGGAACATCGACCCGGCCGATCTCGAATCGTTGATCACCGACCGCACTGCCGCGATCATGCCGGTGCATCTCTACGGGGCGCCCTGCGCCATGGACGAGATCATGGCGATCGCCGCCCGCCACAACGTGCCGGTCGTCGAAGATTGTGCCGAGGCCCACGGAGCCACATACCACGACGAACCCGTCGGCGGCTTCGGCCGCGTCGGCTGCTTCAGCTTCTACGGCAACAAGATCCTCACCACGGGCGAGGGCGGCATGTGCGTCACGTCCGACGCCGCGCTCGACGAACGTCTCCGCGTGCTGCGCGACCACGGCATGAACAAGCAGCGCCGCTACTGGCATGACGAGGTCGGCTACAACTATCGCATGACGAATCTGCAGGCGGCCGTCGGCTGTGCCCAGCTCGAGCGGCTCGACGAGTTCGTCGCGCGTCGCCGCTGGATCGCCGAGCAGTATCGGCAGCGGCTCGAAGGAACCGAGCTGGTACTTCCTCGTGAGTTGCCCGAGACGGTGAACGTCTACTGGCTCTACACGGCGATTCTGCCGGAGCGATATACGGAATCCGATCGGGACGCGGCGATCGCCCATCTCGACGCGGACGCGGTCGAGTCGCGACCGTTTTTCTACTCGCTGCCGCGGATGCCGCCCTATCGCGAGTTCGCCCGCCCG
>QQVP01000122.1 GCA_003389215.1 Planctomycetota bacterium
GGGCCGCCTCTTCCAGTTGCGAGGTCAACGCCGTGGTCACCCCGGCGAGAATCGGCGTGTGGCCCGCCGGCAGGAAGCTGTTGGTCGCGTTCTGCAGCGAGTAGCCGATGATCGACGAGCCATCGGCATCGAGCGTGACCTCGCCCGTGGCGGCATCGTAGATCAGATCGGGAATGCTCGGATCGCCTGCTTCGGCCGGTCCACCGAGGCCGCCGCTTCCTTCATCGGGCGGAGGTCCGGTAAAGGCCCCGAAGATTGTCAAGATGTCCGAGACGTCAACGTCGCCATCGTGGCCAAGCACCGCGGTCGTCGCCACGGAGGGACCATGCACGTCCCCAGTCGCCCGGACCTTGCCGAACGAGCCGGGGCCGGTGAAGTTGGTGAAGGCGGTGAGGATGTCGGCACCGATCTCGACGAAGCCGTCGCAGTTCACGTCGCCGATGTTGCAGGAGGTGGGGCCAGACACCGGGGCGGGACCCAAGACTTCGCCGAGTGCACTCGCACCGGAGCCGTAGAAGTGGTACTCGATCGTGCCCGGCGCATTGGGGTGGACAACTCGAAAGGTCATTCCCAGTCCGCCGATGCCGAACAGGTTCGGAGCCTGGCCTCCTTGAAACGGGCTCCAGCGAATGGCGTCGCGGCCACTGATTCCCGCGTCCAGGTCCAGCAGCTCACCCGGACGATTGCTGTAGAAGATGCTACTGTTGTAGGCAAAAGGATGATGCCACTGGTTGACATATTCGTAAGCCTCGTTTGCGCAACCCACACAAGCGCCCTGGGAAGGCAACTGCCAATTCAAACCGGAGCCACTCCAGTAAGAAGGGCGAATGGACTTGTCCCAGAATCCTCCCCAAAGCGTCCAGCCGCCCGCCACGTGCGTGTCCCACATCTGGTGCATCGCCATTCCATAGCCGCTGCCCGTGTCATGGAGATTGACGATGGAGTCGGCCTCAAAGCCCTGCAATGTGATCAGGTACTCGTGGAAGCCTACCGCGTGATGCACGTCATAGACGTATTCCCACATGCCGGGGTGGTCGTCGGCCGGACCCAATTGCACGGGTGCCGCCGCCAGCTCCATGTAGGGCGCCGCCACGGCCTCGAGGGCCGTGATCGCTATGAGGCCAAAACAAGTGAGCACGATCGAAATGAGTCGTCGTGCTTGTGTGGGCATCGTCATGCTCAGGTTCTCCTCAAGATCGAGCCGTTCTGAAACGGCAAGCTGTACGACCCATTTCTGCCTGTACTGCTCGGACAAACGCATGTCCGATCTCCGTCATCGCGAAGTTCCTTCCGCCAAGACTGGGAAGCTGCGAGTCAGCGGGTCTTCCGCAATCGCGCCGCGCAGGTTCTGCGATAGCCGCAGTTCCGCATTGCTAAACACGTCAAAATCAGCCGCAGTCCGTGCATGCCTCTTCGATTCGGCGACGGCGCCAGGCCATCAGCCCGAGGCCCATCAGGCCCACGAGCGATAGCACCGCCGTGGCCGGCTCGGGAATCGGCGGGGCGGTCGTCGAAACCACCACCAAATCGAACGGCACCAGCGGAGCGCCGAGGAATCGGCTCACCGTATTGACCGTCAGCAAGGCCTGCAGACCGGCCAGATCCAAACCGGTTGGGAACACCAGGCCGATCGAACCGGAGCCCGGCGCCAGGGCCGCCTCTTCCAGTTGCGAGGTCAACGCCGTGGTCACACCCGCCAGGATCGGCGTGTGGCCCGCCGGCAGGAAGCTGTTGGTTGCGTTTTGTAGCGAGTAGCCGATGATCGACGAGCCATCGGCGTCGAGCGTGACCTCGCCGGTCGAAGCATCGTAGATCAGATCGGGAATACTCGGATCGCCTGCTTCGGCCGGTCCACCAAGTCCGCCGCTTCCTTCATCGGGCGGAGGACCGGTGAAGGCGCCGAAGATCGTCAAGATGTCCGAGACGTCGACATCGCCATCGTGGCCAAGCGGATCGGTGGTCGCGGCCGCCGGGCCGTGCACGTCCCCGGTCGAGCGATCTTTACCGAAGGAGCCGGGGCCGGTGAAGTTGGTGAAGGCCACCAAAATATCGTTGCCGATCTCGACGAAGCCGTCGCAGTTCACGTCGCCGATGAGGCACGAGGTGGGACCTGATACGGGGGCGGGGCCCACGACCTCGCCTACGATCCCTTGGACTTCCCAACCGATCGTGCCGGGAGCGTTGGGATGGACAACGCGAAACGTATAGCCCAATCCCCCGATGTTGAATGCATTGGGGGCGGTCGCATTGGCGTTATAGAAATGGACGGCGTCGTTACCCGTAACTCCCGCGTCCAGGTCGAGCAGCGCGCCACTCGAACCTCCGTAGAAGATCTGCGTATTGTAATCGAACGGCGTATGCCATTCGTTGTAATACTCATAGGCTTCGTTAACACAACCGACGCACGCCCCTTCGGAGGGCAGTTCCCAGAGATTGAACAACCCGCCGCCTCCGGGGGCACCTTCGTCGGAGTACGAAGGCAAGATCTGTTTATTCCAGAAGCCCCCCCAGAGAATCCAACCTCCGGCAGAATGGCTACCCCAGCGATGGTAAAGTCGAGGTCCGCTGCCAATGTCGTGAAGGTTGGCAATACTGTCCGCTTCCAGACCCTTCAGATAGACATTGCGCTCCCAGGTCCCGACCGCATGCATGACGTCGTAGACATACTCCCACATGCCTGGATGGTCGTCGCCAGGGCCCAGCTGCACGGGCGCGGTCGTCAACGTGATATAGGCCATCGACGGGTCGCCGGGATCGTAGGTAACGGCCTCCGTATTGTTGGGAAGCGCGGCGGCCAATAGTGCCACGGCGAGGCTTGAGATGATCGTGCAACGCAATCCCAGAATCGATCGCGACATGGTGGGGTCTCCGGGTCGAAAGGAAAGTGCACAAACTTGGCGAGCGGTCGCAGGCTTCGCCTCGGCGACCGTGGTATTGCAGAGTGGTGAGTCCTTCCGCAACCCAAAGCTTAACTCCGACTGCGCGCTGCGTAAACAGCACGGCTGGCAAGGAATGGCAGGAATGTGCCGGTTCGGGCACCATTGGGCGACTCGTGGGCTCGACAGAGCCGCTCGGGATCGGCGTTGTGTCACGCGAGTGGGCAGCCTGAGCCGCGAGAAGTGCCGGGAAACCGGCCAAATTCAAGGTTGTCGGGAGTGCAGGTCCGATGGGGCCGCGGCGGGGCGGTTGGGACGCTCCAAGGGGTGGCGAAGTGATGGCCCAGATCATGCCCACCGGGACGAGCGGGTGGCTCGCCGCAATCGAGCCTTTCATGCCGTTCTGCGGCGTGTCGTTGATGCGACGCGGCGGCGCAACGCGACGGCGCGGCGACTTGCCTACTCGCGATAAGGAAGGCGGTCTTCGTAAAGGCTCAGACGCTGCTTCATGGAGCTAATTGCCACGTCCGCGACACCAGCGCGCTCGGCCTGTGCGACGGCCAGACGCTCCGTCTGCCTGGCCTCCTGCCACCTCCCGGCCTCGGCGTAGGCGGCGGCCAGGGTGTCCAGCAGGCTCGGGTCTTCTCGCTTGGTCATGTCGGCCGCACGCGACGCGAACCGCAGGGCCTGTTCGGCATTGCGAATGGAGTCGCTGCGGTGGGTGGCGCGAATCCAGGCCAGGTTGTTCAGGAGGCTTAGCAACAAGGAATCCTTCAGGATTGCTTCGGCTCCCGTCCCAAGTTCGTAGGAGCGGTCGAGAATCCGCGCGAGCATGTCGAGCATCTCGGCGTCGTCGCTGGGAAGTTCAGTGGTCTGTTCCAAAGCCAGGAACAGGCGTTGCAGGTACAGCCGTGCCGTCGAGGGATGCCCTCGCTCCAGCAGGCCCAACCCGATCTGTCCGTAACCCTGTATGCTCAAGCCATCGACGGCGGCCGTGTAGGGCGCGAGCTGCTGCGCGATCTCAATGCGATCGACGGCGGATTCGTAATCCTGCTTCCGATCGAGAAGCTGAATGTACTGACGGTGCGATGCCAGCGGGTCGATACTTGGCGGATTGCCGAAGAGCACCCACGTGCGGACGAATCCTGCTGTGCACGCGGCCAGAAACAGGCCGAATCCCAGGTAATGCAGCGCCCCCAGGACGCGACGTTCGGACGTGCTGAAGGATCGCGACATAATCAAGGGTGCCACCCTACAGCCCGGCCGGCGAGCTGACGCGCGGGGCGGCCGCCGGGGCGCTAGAATCGACGACCTGGCGATTCGAATCACCTTTCTTGAGACGCCAGATATAGCCATCGACAATGAAGTGGTGGACGTTGATCGCGGCGATTACCACCCACACGCTCTCATCGACGCCAAATCCCAACATCTGGTAGGCCTGGGGGAGGCAAAAGAACAGTGCGTAGGCCAGCAGAACGCACCAGCCGTAGAACCAGAGCGCATGATAGAGTTTCCCGTGACGATTCGTGGGCTCGGACAGGCGATCTCGTACGTGGAAGATGACCACGATGGCCAAGTATTGGAGTCCGTGAAACACGGTGGCCCAAACGAAAGCGTTGATCGGCTCGAGGGCGAAGAACCAGACCGTGTTCGTGACGAGCATCAAGAGGCTGATCATGGGAATCGCCCCGCTGGAGCTACGCCAAGTCTTGATGAGCAAAACCAGGGGCGCGGCACAGGCGGCGATCAACAACATTCGGTCGAGGCCCGCCTGGTACGGTTCGAAGAGCCGATAGAGCGAGCTGGGGGCGATCCAGGCCAGGCCGATATCGGCGCCCAGAACGGTATCCTGGATGCAGAAGAACATCCGCAGGAAGGGGATCATCGCGCACCAGAACAGCAGACGCTTGTCCGACGTCGTGAGCAGGCAGCCGGACCGATACGCGTACATCACGGCGAGCCCGTAGGCCTGTGCCGCATAGTGATACGGCGACCACGTGAGATAGAGTGACTGCAGGTTCATGCCCAGCCGAAGCGGCCATGCCAGGCAGAGCGCAATCAGGAGGAGACACACGCAGGGAAAGGCCATCGTCAAGAACGGAAGCGCTTCGAAGCTGCCGCGTTTCGTATACAGGCGCACGGTCGATGCCGCAAAGTGCGCGGAATTCGACAACAACAGAATCAAGGGCACGACGGCCATCGGCACAATGTCCGAGCGGCCAGATTGCCAGATGACGATCGTCGCGATCAGGCTGATGCCACCCCCGATGACCAGGTAGTCGAACAGCGGATGGATGAAGCTCCGCCCCGTCAGGCGGGTGACGCTGAAGTGAGAGGCATCGGCTTGCGACATCGTCTTCTCGCTTGACCGGGGGCCTGTTGTGCCCACCTCGGGGCGAGAGACCCATATCGACAGTACGTGCGATTATAACATTCCCCGGGGCAGATTCACTTTGCCGGGCCCGCCGAAATCGCCCGTTTTGGCGGGCGAGGAGCATTTTCATCAGGGACTCGATCGGCGCAGCTTTGAGTGCCGACGCGATTAGTTCTTCCGCGTATCGATCACCTCGGGCGGCGGTTCATTCGGCAAAAGGCCGCGATTCAGGTCGCGCGCGGCGAAGGCGGCCGCCTCGGGGCCTGTCGTGTTGGAGGGCAAGTACTTGCACCCCCGCTCGTAGAATCGCGTGCTCTGCCGCTGGTTCCCCAACTGCTTGTGAATCGCCGCCGCATAGAAGAAGGCACTGATGTATTGCCAACTCTCGAGGTCGTCGGGCGCGGGTTGGCACTCGGTTGCCCGTGCGAACTGGGCGAGCGCCTCCTCAAGCCGTCGCTGGCGGGCGTATTGCAATCCCAACTTGATACGAGCGCGATAGTTGTCGGGCGTCTCTTCGAGCTGCGCTCGCAGGTGGCTTTCCATTTCGGCGAGCCGAAACTGCCGCTCCAGTACCTGCAGCTGCGGATCGTCCGACTCGACCTGCAGGCTTGCCTCGCGCTGTGCGATGAGGTTGGCCATCTGGACGGCCTGTGGATCGAAGTCGTCCGCGGAAAGCGGCTTCAACGAGCGCGCCTCGGGCGTGGTCAAGGCATGGTACAGCGCTTCTGCCGCCAGCTCGCATCCGCGGGCGTTGGGGTGCATCGTGTCGGAGCGGGCCGTATAGGCGACGCGAGGGCTAGGCGACTCAGGCAGTGCCTTCAGATCATTACGGTAATGATCCGACAGCCGTACCGTGGCGATTCCGCGAGACCACGCCAGTCGTTCGATGACGAGATCCCCACTGCCGTCGTTCATCATGTGCGGATCGACAATCTCCTTGTCCAGGAAGGCAGGCCAGACGGCGATGAGCGGTTCAAAGCGATGCTCCTCGGCAAGGCGTTCCAGCTCTCGCAAGCCCGTGAGGACGTTGTTTTCTTCGCCGATCGCGGCGGCGTTCCACTGCGACGGGTCCGCCTCGTCGCGAAATTGATACCAGTTGAACTGCAGGCAGGCGATTCGGTAGATGTGGCTATGGCGGTAGAACCACTTCACCACCGCCGGCCGCTCGAGAATACTCCCCTCCCTGGCGAACTCGGGGTGAAAATTCATAAAGTCGTTCCGTGCAAACACGACCACGACGACGTCGGGCGAGAACTGCAGTGCCTTCAGCTTGAGCAATTCGATCTCAGCCAGCGTACAGTAACCGGAGACGCCGACGTTGAAGACTTCGGTGCCGTCTGGGAACATCTGCTCCAATTGGCGTGAGATTGTCTCGTCGTCGCCGACGTAGTTGATGCCTTCGACCACCGAATCGCCGAGCAAGACGATCCGACGAACCCCCTGGGCCGCCTCGATCTCGCGCGGCACGTCGCGGAGTCCATAGGCATTGGTTGTGGCGAGGCCCACCGCGTATTCCGCGCGGAAGTTGGGTTTCAGTTCGAACCGCATGATCGGATTCGGTGACCTCACGTAGGGCGATCGTGGGTCGCGGACGTCGATGATCGCCAGCGCGGGCGCCGGCCGAACGAGACGCACCGCCAACTCCATCGCTCCCAGTGCCAGGAGCGTCGCCACGGCTGCCAAGAGGGGTTTGCGAAGCAGCCTGAGCAGGCGGCTCGAGCAAGAGCGATGGCGGGATGAGGGAGGGGCCGTCATGGGCGTGGTCCGCTGGTCAGCTTTCCGTTACTGAGCCCTGCGCAGCCAATGAACCAGGCCGACCAGCGGGAGGCCGGCATTCCAGCTATCACCGCCGCGGCGAAGGGCTCATTAACAACGCAGCCATCAATGGTCTTCAATCCGATACAGGTGCGTTTCCGTACGAATATAGATCGCGTCCTCGACCATGGCAGGGGAAGCCATGATGGCACTGTCCAAATTGTTCTCCGCAATCAGCCGAAAGTCTTTCTCGGCGGCGACGACGAACGTGCGGCCCTCGACATTGCAAAAATAGAGCCTCCCCGCGACATGGACAGGCGAGGCGGTAAACTTGCCGCCGAGACGCTCGATCCAGTATTGCTCGCCGCTCTGGGCATCGTAGCAGGAGGCGATTCCGCCGTCGGAGACCATGAAAAGCATGCCGTCAACCGTGATCATCGACGACACGATGGGAATCTGTCGCGACTTGGTCCAGAGCAGATGCGAGTCGGTTACGTCCTCCGTCCCGCCGAGCTTGACCGCGAGCAAGGAAGCCTTTTCAAAGCCGGTGCTCAGGAAGACGGTGTCGGCAGCGGTCACGGGTCGAGAGACGTTGGAAAAGCCCTTGTAGCGCATCTTCCAGATTTCGCGCCCTGTCGACGGCTCATAGCCCATCGTTGCCTGGGCACCGGGCGAGATCAGTTGCTCCTGACCGTCGACCGTGATCACGACCGGCGTGCTGTAGGCCTTGCGGTGCTCCGGATCGTACGTCGAATAGTCGATCGAGCGCGGCGTCTTCCACCGCGTCTGTCCGGTTGCCTTGTCCAGGGCCACGACGTACTGAACGTCGCGGCCATCGCAGTTGACGATGAGGAGATCCTGCCACAGAATCGGCGACGAACCAGGTCCACGCCCATGGTCGAGCGTCAGGTCGCGACGCGACCACACCACTTCGAATGAGTCGGTGTCCAGGCAGGCGGTGCCGTAGGTACCGAAATGGACATAGACCCGGCCTTCTTCAACGACCGCCGACGGCGAGGCGTAGCTGTTCAGGGCGTCGATGATCTCGGGCGCATCGACTTCGAAGATCATCTTTTCCAAGACGACCTCGCCCGATTCGCGATCGACGCAGATCACGAACAGCTTCTTGCCGTCACGCGTTGCCGTGGTGAGCCAGATCTGATTCTTCCAGATGATGGGCGTCGAATGACCGCGGCCCCGAATGGCCGTCTTCCAGCGCACGTTCTCCGCCTCACTCCAGGTGGTGGGAACGTCGACGTCGCCGGCGTGTCCCTGTTGTGTGGGGCCACGGAAATCGGCCCAGACGCCCGAACTCGTCGTCGACTCCGGCGGTCGACAACCGCTGCCGCCGACCAAGAGCGCGATCGCGATGAGGAAGAACTTGTGGATGTCCATTTGTGTCCTGCTGCGCTCCCTATCTTACCGGTTCCAGTAGGGCGGCCAACGCACAGAGTCGCGCTTCGGTGCCTGAGAGGACCCAGCCTGCCGCGCTGACGGTTGCCTCCTGCTCGAAATCCGCCTGGATGCGCTCGAGGAGCGCGGCCATTGTGCGGTCGGGAGTCGTCTGGGGCTCGACCGCCGGCAACGCGCCCGCGATCTCTTCGATGAGCGCGTCTTCATCCAAGCCCGCCATGGGACCGTCGAGACATGCTCTTCCGACAGCTCGGACTTCCGGATCCGCGGCGAGTGTCCTGGCCGCATCCAGAATCCGCTGCCGGCTTGCGTCGCGGCCGCCGCGCGTGACTATCAGGGTGGCCAGTCCGGCTCCACCGCCGAGCAGGCCAGTCGCGATGAGAAAGGTCCTTCGTTTCATTGTCGATGACTCCCTAGGCCGGTTTGAGCTCGCGTTTCAGGTAGTCGGCCAGTCGCAAGCCAAGGGCCACAATCGTGAACGTCGGATTGGCGACGCCACCTGTCGGAAAGACGGAACTGCCGGCGATGAAGAGATTCGCCACGCCGTGCACCCGGCAATCCGGGTCGACGACGCCTTGCTTGGGGTCGGCGTGCATCCTCGTGCCTCCCATGTGATGACACGCACCTGAAGTGTGGAGCGGCCACGGGCCATGTTCGTCGAGTGCGTTCTGGGCCCTGCCAATCTGCCACCTGCCCAACTCACGGGCAATGATCGCCAGCGATTTGCGGACCGTGCGGTTATCGAAATCGGTGAGTCGCCAGTTTAGGCGGGCCTGCCGTTTGCCAAAGGCGTCTTTCGAATCGGCGAGCGTGAGCCGACTTTCTGGATTCGGAGACTGCTCAGAGGAAACGTCGAGCTGAAAAAACTGAGGGCCCGCACCCGAGCGCGTCGACTTCAGCCGCGTCAGCGTCTTGGCAATCGCCCGTTGCAAGGGCGGTGCGGCCGCCGGGGCAATCGGTTCGAGCCGAGCGCGAAAGTTCATCAGCTCGAACCGCTCTTGCACCTCGGGGGCGATCGCCAGGGCTGGAAAGCGCCAGGAACGGTTGTCGTGATACTCGTCTTCGAAGCCTTGGTAGACCGGAGGCGCGCCGACGATCACCAAACCACCGGCCGCCTTGATCCAGGGGTGCTCCATATAGTAGCGGCCCACGACGTCGTGCCGATTTCCGAGTCCGGTGGCTTCTCGACCTTGCGAATTGAGGAGCAAACGCGCGTTTTCGATGCCGCCCATCGCCAGCACGACGTGCTTTGACGCGACGGTGATGCGTTTCCCATCGAGGTAGCCTACGTCGAGTTGCTTGACCAGCGACGAGCTTTCATTCGCCTCCAGCTCGAGCGCCGTCGCGTGTAGCAGAACCTGGACGTTCTCGGCCCGCGCTAAACTGGCGAGCCAACGCTTGCCCAGCCGCGCGTCCTTGGTCGGGCTGACTTGATAAACGTGCTGGACTAGCGGTTCGCTCTTGCCGAGGATATACGGCCCTGGCAGGGCAAGTTTCGTTCCGTCGGCCCGCTCGAAGGCCTCGATCTCGAGCATTTCGGCCGCATGGCGATAGTACGGCGCGAGGATCGCCTTCGCGAACGGCCAACCGCTGTGCGGTACCCAGGAACGCACGCGAAAATCGTGTTCGTCGAGCGGTCGACACCAGCCTCCCCAGAGTTGCGTCGCCCCGCCTACGACCCGCCTCCGCGAGGTTTGCAGGTGCCCCGGCCGCGCGATCGTGCCGCCATCGACACCGGAGTTCAGCTCTTGCGGGGCGTCTTCGACCCGCGTGCCTCCGCTTTCAAGCAGGACAATTCTCGCCCCGCTCTCCGCCAGGGCGCGGGCGATGGACAGGCCCGCCGGCCCCGCGCCGACGATGGCCACATCGGCGGAGATATGCGAGCCGTTCTCGACTTGTTGAGTGTCGATGATCATTACGCGTACGGCGCGGCCGGTGCCGCAAGGTCGCTGGCGAAAGTCACAGGTGTCAGGTCGTGAAGTCGAAGATCGGGCGGTCCGACGGAACGCCGGCGGCGCTCATCACATCTTGCTCGTGGCCGCCCGGCTATTGAGCCCTGCGCAGCCAATGAACCAGGCCGACCAGCGGGAGGCCGGCATTTCAGCCATCACCGCCGTCGCGAAGGGCTCGTTAACAACGCAGCCATCAATAAAGCGGCTCCCAGTCTAGCACAGATGCTTGTCAGAGAGCGTCAACCGGCGAGGCGCCCCCGCGCCGGACAGCGACCGTCGCGGTAGCCGTGAGAATATGGCAACGGCCCTGATGGCAGATCCTGGCCGTTGCCCCCGCGCAAGCCGGCGGCAGGGGGCATCACGACCAGGGTTTTTCCGAAAATGTCGTGAACCATCTGCAACCCGGCTGCGTCTTTGTGGGTATAGACGGCAGACAATGGCTGAGGCTGGGAATTGTGCCCGCAGGATCGTGCCCGTCGCTCGCCGCCTTATCGAGACAACCTGACCGAGAGATTCGGATCGAGTCATTCGGAGCGAGATTCAGTAATGACCAGCATACGATCAAGTTTGAACCATGAACGGCTTACGGAAACGGGCTTTGCCGCGCAAGCGGTGAATCTGCCTCCGTATGATCCGCTGCGCCGGTGACACCCGAGATGAGGCCTTCGAAAAGGCTCGGTGTCGCACGGCACCGGGCCTTTTTTCATGGAGTTGTGACAAGGCATGTCCACAGGGTGATTTGGGGCTTCACTGGGTGATGTGGGCATTCGCAGAGTGATGTGGGGGCTGGTAGCTGAGACGGCATAGCGTCGGTCTGAAAAACCGGAGACGAGGATTCGAGCGCCTCCCGGCCCGCTTGCGCTCGCAATATGCGCGGAGCGCCCCAACATTCCGTTCTTTGACAATTCAGAAATTCAACGTCCGTGATGTCGCCCGGACGCTAAACCGACTTGTCCCTGGGTACGGGCGGTCGGCTCTCGCCATCCGCGGGAGATAGACGAAGGGCTGTCCGATAGCGCGGCGTTCGTCCGTCGCACTTTCGGCGACTGAAGCCGGTGGGTAACCGTTTGGGAACGGGAAGCCGCCAAGTAACTGATGGCATGAGCTGCTGTTCCCGACAGTGGAGTGCTGCCTGAAAGATCACGGATTAAGCGCGGTTATCGTGGAACGTACATCTGTAAAGCCCAACTAAGTGTCCGGGAAACTGCTGCGGGCTCGCCCAAGGCAGTAAACCGTGCGTGCGGCAGAGTTGAAGTGCCTACTGCGAACGCCGCAAGGCGTTCGTGTTGCCCGAAAGGGGACTGGCAGAACACTTCCCGGAGTGGAACGCCGGTCGAGCGAGGCGAGCGTCGTCGACGGACGTCGCGAGCCAAACCCAGAAGACTCGCCACACTACTGCCTGCTGTTGGGCGATGGAGACATCAACGACAGGGGTGAAGGTGATGAAGGGTTTAACACGCCCGTGTGCAGACCTCGTGGAGTCCCCAAAGGACGTCGAAGCGAGGGCCATCGCCACGTCAGGATAGAGCTTGCGCTAAAACTGACCAATTATTTGACGGCCCGTTCGTCTATCGGAATGAGGATACCGCTCTTTCAAGGCGGGGAGATGGGTTCGATTCCCATACGGGCTGCTTTAGCCGCAAAACGCGGATCGAAACAATGGGAAGTAGGGTAGTGGCGATCCCGCGTGTTTTGGGAACACGAGATCGTGGGTTCGAGTCCCACCTTCCCAACTTGAGACGGTAGTCGGGGGCTGGTGGCCCATGCCCGGCTGATAACCGGGCTGCGCTGAGTTCAATTCTCAGGGCTACCACTCAATAGACCGTAGGCTCTAGGCCGTAGACCTGAGGAGAAGGGTGACAAGACCGCTCTACGGTCTCAAGCCTACGGTCTCAGGCCTAATAGAGGTTGTGGTGTAACGACAGCATCCCTGGCTTTTAACCAGGTGGGTGTGGGTTCGAGTCCTACCGGCCTCACTAACGAAGGCTTCAGACTTGAGACGACAGGCTTTAGGAAGGTGATTGCGACAGACACCTACAGCCTGTGGACTCCAGCCTGAAGCCTAACGAAGGGCTGAGGTGTTACTGGTAGCATCCCGGACTCTTAATCCGAGAGGTGAGGGTTCAAGTCCCTCCGGCCCTACTCGAGGGTGATTTGAATGCGGTGGGTCCTGTGTTGGCACGGGAGTGCGGCTGTTAACCGCAACGTCGCAGGTTCGATTCCTGCCGCCGCAGCTTCCGCGGGCTGCAACTCGTAGAGCGCGTAACGGGAATGTTTCTTAACTTGTCGGGAAGGACAAGCCAATTGGCGATGGCAACCGTCTCGAAAACGGGCGAGCGCGAAGAGCGCCTTGTGAGTTCGACTCTCACTCCTTCCGCTCAATAGGCCGGAGACTACAGGCCACAGACCTGAGGGCGCGCGGTCGACCGGCCGTCCTCAGGCCTTAGGTCGACAGCCTCAAGCCTAATGTGTGTCCTTGGCCGAGCGGCAGAGGCTCCAGGCTTCCAACCTGGCAAGGTGGGTTCGACTCCCACAGGACACTCTTGGAGTTCGCTTTGACCCGAGCATGGCGGGCGATACCACGAATCGGTCGCGGTCGGCGTTGGTCGAGGACACTCCAAAAAGATCGGGGATGGGCTAACGGTACGCTGCCTGGATTTGAACCAGG
>QQVP01000012.1 GCA_003389215.1 Planctomycetota bacterium
ATGGCCGAGTACATGAGGTGAACGTCCGGTTTGGCGACGATGTCCGGGAGGGACAAGTCCTAGCGATCATCGACAGCAAGGAAGTTGGCGAGGCCAAGTTGGAACTCTACAGAGCGCGACTCGATGCCGAATTCGCCCAAGTAAATAACGCGTGGACGCAAAAAATCAACACCAATGCGCAATCGCTTATCAGCGAACTGGAGAACCAGCCGCTGCTGGACGAGGTCGACAAAAAGTTTCGTGAAAAGCCGATGGGCGAGTATCGACAGCAACTCATGTCGGCCTATGCACGCCTGTACAAGTCCCGTTCCGACTACCAGCGACTCGAACCACTCGCTTCGCAAGGCGTTGCCGCAGGCAAGCAAGTGTTGGCCGCAAAAGCTACCTACGAGGCGGATCGCGCAACATTCCAGGCGCTGATGGAGCAACTAAAGTTTGAGGCGCCACAGCGGGCGCTATTGGCGGAGCAGCAACTCCGGCAGTCAGAGCAGGCCGTGGCTGCGGCCCGTTCCCGCCTCTTCATTCTGGGATACAAGCAAGCAGACCTGCGGGCAGTCGATCCTGTCAAGGAAGGTGAGGCAACGGCGCATTACGAAATCCGCGCCCCATTTGACGGCACGGTGATCGGCAAGAGTGTTGTTCTCGCGGAACGCGTCGGACCGGAAACGGAAATGTTTCAGATAGCGGATCTGTCCACACTTTGGGTGCAGGCAGATCTCTACCAGAAGGATTTGCCCAAGCTAGACGAATTGGGTGATACGCTTCGTTTTCGCGCCCCGGAGGCCGATCATGTCCACACCGCCAAGATCTTTTACACCGGCGACATCCTTGACCCCGAGACAAGGACAATCCGACTGCGAGCAGTCGTCGAAAACCCTGAGCGCCACTTGAAAGCGGGCATGTTTGTCGAGGTCGCTCTGCCAGGAGAGACGCTTGCCAACGTCGTCACGGTTCCCGCGACTGCCTTGCTGGAAATCGATGGACAGGATGTCGTGTTCGTGCAGACGGGGGAGGATCAGTTTGAGCGTCGTGACATTGTTGTCGGTGCCCACGGCAACGGAGTGATTCAGATTCGTGAGGGGCTCCGCGCAGACGAGTTGGTGGTCGTTACGGGGGGGTTCGCACTGAAATCGGAGTTAATGAAAGGGCAAATTTCCCACGGGCATTAAGACAAGTCAGTCGCCCACGTACTCCTTCTCCGTTTGCCCGATCGCAGGCTCGTAAGCGTCCACTTCGGACTATGTCATGATCAACCGAATCATTGATGAATCGCTGAATAACCGCTTCGCGGTTCTATTGCTTGTCGTCTTGGTGATCGTCCTCGGTGCATGGTCGATGACGAGGTTGCCAGTCGACGCCGTACCGGACCTGACGAACATTCAGGTTCAGGTGCTGACCACCTCACCATCGCTCGGTCCGGTCGAGATGGAGCAGTTCATCACGTTTCCGGTCGAGACGTCGATGAGCGGCATTCCACGTGTCAAGGAGATTCGTAGCGTCACGCGTTTCGGCTTGTCGAATGTTACCGCCGTCTTCGAGGAAGGTACCGACATCTATTGGGCACGGCAGCAGGTCGGCGAACGTCTGAACGAGGCCCGTGAGCAGATTCCAGAAGGTCTGGGAGTACCTGCGATGGGTCCGATTGCCACGGGCATGGGCGAAATTTATCAGTTTGAAGTCCGCGCCAAACCGGGATACGGTTACGACCTACAACAGCTCCGCACGATCCTCGACTGGCAAGTCGCGTTTCAGCTCCGCAGCGTACCCGGCGTGATCGAGGTCAACACCTTCGGCGGTGAATTGAAAACCTATGAAGTCCAGGTCAATCCCAACTCGCTGCTGAACTACAACATTCCACTCGACCGCGTCTTTCACGCGCTTGAGCGAAACAACGCCAATGCCGGCGGAGGCTATATCGTCCATCACGAAGAGCAGCGATTGATCCGCGGGGAAGGACTTGTCCAGTCGTTGCAGGACATCGCGGAAATCGTGCTCGACAGCCGCGAAGACGGAACACCCATTCGCATCCGTGATATCGGCGAAGTGCGCTTCGCTCCGATGCTCCGGCAAGGTTATGTTACGCGCGATGGTCGAGGCGAAGCGGTCGTCGGCATCGTGATGATGTTGATTGGCGAGAACTCCCGAGTCGTCGTGAATCGTGTCAAGGAGAAGGTTGCTGAGATTGAAAAGACGTTGCCTGAGGGCGTCTACGTCGACACGTTCTATGACCGTACTGAGCTGGTCCGTCGCGCTATTGAGACCGTGACCGAGAATATCAGCGGAGGGGCCATCCTTGTCATCGTTATGTTGTTTCTCTTAGTTGGCGATCTGCGCGCAGGGCTGATCGTGGCTTCGGCGATTCCGCTGTCGGCGTTGATTACGTTCAGTGCGATGAATTATTTTGGCGTGTCGGCCAATCTGATGAGTCTCGGCGCGCTGGACTTCGGCATCATTGTCAATGGTGCCGTCGTCATGGTTGAAAACACAATCCGCCACGTCTCGGAGGCAAGACGGCGCGACCCGGAATTGAAGCGAGCCGGTCTGAACGTGTTCCGGGAAGCTGGGCACGAGGTTGGCCGTCCGATCCTATTTGCCGGCGCGATCGTGATCATCGTGTTTCTTCCGATCCTGTCACTAGACGGCATGGAAGGCAAGATGTTCCAGCCGATGGCCTTTACTTTCGTGTCGGCTCTCATGGCTGCACTGATCCTAGCCCTAACGGTCATGCCCGTTCTGGCATCGCTGTTCCTGGCCCGCAGGGTCAGCCAGAAAGAATCGCTGCTGGTTCGCTGGGTTAAAAGAGGCTACGAACCACTGCTACAACGGGTGATCCGTCGGCCGACCCGAGTGTTTCTGGTCGCAATCATCTTGTTTGGCTTCAGTGTCCTTGTCTTCATGGGATTAGGGGTGGAGTTCGTCCCGAAGCTGAACGAAGGGGACATGGCAATCCAAGCGATCCGGCTGCCTAGCGTTTCGCTGGAACGATCGATCGAAATGACGACGGCCATCGAGAAGACGCTGATGGAGGAATTTCCGAACGAGGTGGAATCTGTCATTTCAAAGACCGGTCGTCCAGAGATCGCCACCGATCCGATGGGCGTCGAGATGAGTGATATCTTCGTGATTCTCAAACCACGGGGCGAATGGCGCTTTGATAGCAAGACCGAACTGATTTCGGCGATGAAAGAAATCCTGGAAAGGGAGATTCCTGCGAACAACTTCAGTTTCACTCAGCCGATCGAGCTGCGCGTCCAAGAACTGGTTGCCGGCGTACGGTCAGATGTTGGGATTAGCCTTTATGGCGACGACCTCGAAAAACTGAAGGAATTGGGCAACAAGATCGCCACGGTGATCAATAAAGTACCCGGTGCGGCCGATGTTCAGGCGGAACAGACCGGTGGTCTGCCTTACATCCAAATGCGCATTCGCCGCGATCAGATCGCTCGTTACGGGATCAACGCTGGCGACGTTCTGGACGCAATCGCGGTGATCGGCGGTAAAGAAGTCGGACAAGTCTTCGAGGGCCAACGACGATTTCCTCTCCAGGTTCGCCTGGGGCCAGGCTGGCGCAAAGACTTAGGGACACTCACGCGAATCAAGATCGTAGATCCCCGTGGTCGCCAAATCCCGCTGGAGCAACTTGTCGACATCAGTGTCGGTCCGGGAGTTGCTCAGATAAGCCGCGACGAAATCCGCCGCCGTTTCTTGATCCAGGTCAACGTGCGTGGTCGCGACTTGGCTGGCTTTGTGAGCGAAGCGAGGCAAGCCATCGACCAGGAGATCAGATTGCCCCCCGGTTACCGCGTTGCCTGGGGAGGGCAATTCAAGAACCTGCAGGAGGCCGCGGGTCGTCTGGCCATTGCTGTTCCACTTGCGCTGTTCCTGATCGCTTCTCTCCTGTACATGACCTTCAAGTCAGGCAAGCTGGCGTTGCTGATTTTCCTGAACGTCCCCATCGCAACCACAGGCGGCATCCTGGCTCTTTGGTTTCGCGGCATGCCCTTCTCGATTTCAGCTGGCGTGGGTTTCATTGCGTTGTTCGGCATGGCAGTGATGAACGGTGTCGTGCTCATCGAACATGTGCGCCACCTAAGACACCGCGGAATGAATATCAACGATGCGGTGCATCAAGGAGCACTCGACCGCCTCCGTCCTGTGTTGATGACTGCTACGACCGATGCGCTGGGCTTCATTCCCATGGCCATCTCCACCAGTTCGGGGGCCGAAGTCCAGCGACCGCTGGCCACGGTCGTGATCGGCGGCGTGATCACATCGAGTTTGTTGACGCTGGTCGTTTTGCCAGCCATCTACCGTTGGTTTGAGCCGAAAGGCGAAGAATACGTGGAAGTATGACCGAAGCGGAGCGAGATAATTCCAGACCGGAGAACGAGACGGTGATGATCCGCGGGCTATCCAAGATCAAACCGTTGGATCTAGAGCAAGACCAGATCTTGAAAAACGGAAAGGTGCAGGTGCCGGTTACGGACACTCAATCGTGCGGATACGTCAGAACCAAGGGAGTCTGGACGTGAATCTCATGCACAACAATGAAGTACCGAATGGCAGAGAGTCGCGAGCCAGGGATTTCTCAGGCTCGGCACCCTCGATCACGGAAGCAGCAGTCGTGACCGCACCGACACTCCACATTTCGCTCTCCGTTCTCAGCTATCTGATTTTCTTTCTTTCTGGCGCAGCGGCCCTTATTTATGAGATCTCGTGGTCACGCCAGATTGGGCTGTTGTTTGGCCACACGGTTCACGCCGCGGCGATCGTCTTGGCGAGTTACTTTGCCGGTCTAGCAGTTGGTTATCTGGTCGGGGCGAAATGGTCGTCACGCCTTCCCCCGCTGCTCGGCTATGGCATTGCGGAGTTAATGGTCGCGGCATGGGCGTGCTTGATTCCGGTCCTGCTGCGTTGGTCCGAATCGCCAGCGATCGCTGCATGGCTGAGTAGTTCCTCCAGCGGCTGGCAGACGGCAACGAGAGCCGTGTTCTGCTTCCTGCTTTTCTTGCCGGCGACAACTGCTCTGGGTGTGACGCTACCGATGATGGCCGAGTTTCTCACCTTACAGCGAAATCGAGGCATGACCGACGTGATAAATGCCACCCGCGTTTCGCTGGCGTACGCAGTGAATACGGCTGGTGCCTTGGTGGGCGTACTGTTCGCCACATACTTTCTACTGGTCGTCGTCGGCGTTCGCACCAGCAGCTATGTGGCGGCCGGCGTCTCGACGACGTGCGCTGTTGCCGCATTTATGCTGAGCTTGTGGAAAGCAGACAAAAGAGGGCGGACCGTCAAAAGCGAAGAATTTGACTCTAGACGTTCGACGCTAAGCTCTCGACCGTCATTCTCTTGGCTCGTACTGGTCGCGTTGTCCGGATTCGGCATCTTGGCCTTTGAAGTCCTTTACACACGAATGTTCTCGCTCGTGTTCCATAATAGTACATATACTTTCGGGGCGGTGGTGACTATCTTCCTGGCGTCACTCGCAGCAGGTGCCATCCTAGCGGCGTGGCTACAACGGCGCTACAGCGTCGAAGGTCTTGCCGGTTGGGCGGCCGGGTCGGGTGCATTGGCAACGACGGTTTCTGTGCTCACGTTTGTCGCGCTGACGGGTCTCAATTACTACTCGTACGGTGAATCGTTTTCCCAATACTTAGGCGGCGCATTCCTGCTGGTGGTTCTCGTAGTGGCTCCACCGATCACGCTGCTCGGCATGGTGCTACCGCTGGCGTGGAAAGCTGCGGGTCGTGGTTATGGCGCGGGTATCGTCGTTGGCCGCCTGACTGCGGTCAGCACGATTTGCGGCGCGACCGGCGCACTCGCCGCGAGTTTTCTTCTGTTGCCATGGATCGGATTATGGCAGTCCTTTGTCTTGCTGTCCGTGTTCTTTTACGTTGCTGGTTTTATCCTGCTCGTGCGTAACGGCCGCCCAATCTGGGCGTGTACCGGGGCGGTGGTCTTCAGCAGTCTTGCGCTACTTGCGCTGCGTAGTCCCGTCGAAGCGAACGTCAGCCGCACGCGGCTGGGCGAGCAGCTCGTACAGCGGTGGAGTTCGCCGTACGGCTGGATCGACGTGGTGCGGCTTGACAGGACGAAATCATTCAAAGTACGGCAAAACTTGCACTACCGGTTCGGCGAGACTGGCGACAACCCTCGCGAGTATCGCCAGGCGCACATCCCGCTACTATTGCACGAGCGGCCGCGGGACGTGTTGTTTTTGGGACTGGGGACTGGCCTCACCGCGGGCGCCGCGATTCCACACAGCGACGTGGAAAACATCGTCGTTGTGGAACTGATTCCCGAAGTCGTCGAGGCAGCCCGGTTGCTTGCGCAACACAACTATGGAGTTGTCGATCATCCCAAGGTGGGTATCCGTGTTGACGACGCACGGCACTACCTGCTGGCCACCGACCGCCGATTCGACGTTATCGTCTCCGATCTGTTTGTGCCCTGGGAGAGCGAATCCGGCTACCTGTACACCGTCGAGCATTACCAAGTGGCTCGCAAGCGCTTAAAGCCGGGTGGCCTATTTTGCCAATGGCTGCCGCTGTACCAAGTTGGCACGCGCGAGTTCGGGCTGATCGCGGACAGCATCGCCAGTGTGTTTCCCGTGACGACGATCTGGTGGGGAAAGATGGACGCAGCCAAACCGGTAATCGCTCTCATAGGAAGCGATGGTCCCATCGAACTTGACGCCGACCGGCTCGCGACACGTCTCGACGCGCTTTGGCAAATCACGGACTCATCTGATGCCAACCTGCGTACGGTTGATCGTCTTTACAACGCCTATCAGGGCGACTGGTTGCGGCGCCATCTGTCTCGTCTGAATACCGACGAACATCCACGTGTCGAATTCCTCACACCAATCTCCAATCGTGATTACAGGATGATTTCGGGCCCTGTACTGCTGAAATACTATGACGACGTTTTATCTCAACTCCCGTCGGGCGCTGCCCGCTTTCGCTTTGCTGTGGAGGTGACATCCGCAACTCATAGGCAGCGCCGTGCGTGGCAGCGCCTCGCTTTGTTTGGAGAAACTATCCCATGAAAGAAGTCAAAGCCATCTTCCAGCCGTTCATGCTCAAACCGGTGCTGGAAGCACTGGAAAGAGTCGATCATCTTCCAGCCGCCACCGTGTCCGAGGTAGACGGGTACAGTGTCGTGCATCCAGAGTATACGCCAAAGCCAAAAATGAAACTGGAGATGATGATTCCCGACGAGTTGGTCGACGCGGTTGTCCAAGCCATTCAAAGCGGGGCGCGTACTGGCAATCCCGGCGACGGCCGAATTTTTGTGACCGATGTGGAAGCTACCGTGAAGATCCGGACGGGTGTAAAAGGGACGGCGGACTAGGCTCTGACCCCCTGAATGTCGATCGATCCTTCGAGACATCATACCAGCCAGCGTTCTGGGACCTACTGACTTTTTGCGAGGTAGCGACATGGCATCACGCAACATGTGCTTCAAGAGGCTCGATGCCCTGTCCTTGCTGTTTCTAGGCGACTGTCGAACACGATACGCGGACATGGTAATCGACAACCTACGAGTGAACTTGCAGGATGTTCGTCCAGATACGAGGTCGTCAGATGCTTGACTCGTCGGACCACATCATCTGCGATGGCTGCGGACTGCAATTGCCGTTGAGGCGTCCGAGGAACGTGGCATCTGCAAACGTATGGCAATGTGTTAAGTGTGGTTTGAAATATCGTGCCCTCTTCGACTTGAAGTCGGACGAAGAGCTTTACGACCATGTTCGCCCGTGCCTTCCATGGCCCAATACCGATGAATAAGAGGTTCGTTATGCTTAGACGATTGAACCAATGTGTGGTCCAGCCCGTCATCTGGTTGCTCACGGCGTGCCTACCTCTTGCCGAACTATCAACTTTCACTTGTCATTGTGCGGTGAGTAATGCGGGGGCGATACGCCGTTCCGCCGAACGGCGGGATTCAGATCAGCCAGAACTTGGTTGTCGCTGTTGTTCAGTTGGCAAGTGTTTGGGATTGCCGGACACCTTATGTCCATGTGGGTGCGCGTGCGTCTGTCATGACAGCGACATGTCAGCCTTTCTGGTCCGTCCACCTAAATCAGATGACAAGATCAGGCGTGTAGTGGAAATCCCCGACACGACAGGGATATCGCCACCAATCGTCGTGCCACGAGTGTTCTTGTCGTACACCTACGGTCCGCCAGATCCAACGACGCTCGTCACATCACTCCAGCGTTGTATCTTCCTCTCACGATTCGCTCTCTGATTCACACGGTTTCAGGGTAACCACCCGCGGGCTCTCTCCCGGTCGGGCCTCACCGAAACCCTCGACCATCGCTCGTGCAATGCTGCTCCTCAATTGGAGCACGTTTCATGAATGATCGAGCTCAATGTTGCGTGAACGTCAATCTGCGAACGAAAGATCTTTAATCGCTATTACGCGTGGAGAGGAAAAATTATGTCGACGAATACCAAAACTCTGCAGGCCTTCCAGGCATACATTCATTCGACTGCCCATGGCGTCTCGAAGCCGCACCTCGCAGTAGCTGGCGATCGTCGATCGTCACGACCAAGGCGGACTGCGCTGGTCGTTGAATTTCGTGACGAGGTATACGCCGGCTTGAAAGTCGTAATGGAAGAAGCAGGAATCATCGTGAAACGAGCGATCGATGGCCTGGCGATAGCAAGCACTCTAAACTGCACCGTCCCGGACCTGATTCTGATCAACGAAGACAGTCCGTACGGAAGCGGCTGGCTGATCACCTACAAGGTGCGACTTGCCCAGTACAATGGCCCCGTATGGCTCTACGGCCCGCGGCCACCTCGTTATCAGATTAGCAGGAAATTTTGCGGGGTCGACGTGATTATTGAGTATGGAGGTGTCTTGTCTCGGCTGTTGTCGGACGTGCAGAAACGTATTCAGCAGCAGCTAGACGAGGTGGAAGACCTGCTGGCGACGATGGACACAGATTGCGTCGAGTCTCGAAACGTCCCCAGATCGGCGAAGCCGTCATTTTGAACAGACATCGACAGAACATTCGGGAACTCGTTGAGCGCCGCTTTTGCGTCCTGCGCAAGAGCGATGCCGTCATGCGGTGCGCGTCGAACCGAAGTCCGCCGGTCTCTCGCCCGTCACAACTCGAAACGAATCGTTTCCAACAAATCTATGAAAGCGCGGGCGGCGCGCGTCGGCAGGCGTTGCGGATCAGTGATCAAGTACAGATTGCGGACGGCCTTGGCGCCCTCGATTTCGACGGCAACCAGACGCTCATCTTCGAGTTCTCGCTTGATCGCCCGCGTGGAAAGAAAGGAGATGCCGACGCCGCGTTCGACGGCGGCACGAATTGCGTCGTTCGAGTTCACTTCCATGGAGAATCTCAGCTCCGTTGTCGCCAGACCGGCTTTTGACAGCGCCTGCTCAACGCAACGGCGGCTGCCTGACCCAGACTCTCGTACGATCAGCGGCTGACCGCGCAGGTCATCGGGGTTAATCTTCCGCGCCTGCGCAAAGGCGTGGTCCGGCGCAACGACCAACGCCAACTCATCCTGGGCGATGGATTTCGCGCAGAGCTCCGCCGCACGAGGCAATTCACCGACGAGGCCCACTTCAGCCTTGCCCGCCTCGACGGCTTGGATCGCGGCGGCGCTGTCGGAGACCGACACCGACTCTTGAACTTCGGGATAGAGTTCTCGGAATTTCACCAACAACTCGGGCAGTAGCCACTCGGAAGGGACTGTGCTGCACGCGATCCTAATGGTTCCGCCTACCGTAGCTGGTTGCTGTCCCGACTCTTGCTGAATGTCTTCGACCAGATCCAGAATCTTCTTGGCGTGCTGGTACACGCGCCGACCGGTATCGGTCAGGGCAACGGATCTCGGGCCACGGTCAAACAGCGCCGTGCGCAGACCCTTCTCCAGCGCCGCGACGTGCTGGCTGACGGCCGCCTGAGTCAGCCCCAGGAGTTCCGCGGCGCGGGTAAAGCTCTGCGATTCGGCCGCAATCACGAATGTCTGCAGATGACGCATTTCCATACCGTGAATCATACCCGTGTTCGGCGCTCAGGCACACGCACATTGCAGCTCTGTTTAAGACGCTATAAGCGGCGCTTGGTCATGGACCTTGCAGATATCACGATTCGTTCGATTCTGGCGGTTTCGAGAAACCGATACGATTGCTACAGGCTTGCGTCAACGAGCGCTTGTGCACTGAGCAGAGAATACGATTGTGGAATTGTACTTGCTGTGGGCCGTGGTCGGGCTGGTTGGCGGGCTTCTCGCCGGCTGGGTCGGCCTTGGTGGCGGAATCATCATTGCGCCGCTACTGCTGTGCGTGCCGCCAGTGCTCGGCCTAAGTCCGCTGGACATGAAGGAGGTCGCACGACTGACGATCATTCAAAGCCTGTGCAGCACGGCAGCCGCTGGTGTGGCTCATCGCCGCGCGCAGCAAGTGCATGTGCCTCTGGTAGTGTGGATGGGAACGACCATCGCCGCGGCTAGCTTGGGCGGAGCATATTTCTCGGAGCTTCATCTGGTATCGTCCGAGTTACTGCTCGGCCTGTTCGCCACGATGGCGATCGCAGCGTGCCTGTTGATGTCTTGTTGCCCGCCCGACTCACAGGGAGAAGATAAGCGAGCCGCGTCGAACGAAGTATCATTCAGCCGCACGCGCGCGGCCACCCTCGCTTTAGGCGTCGGGTTTCTCGGTGGGATGGTGGGGCAAAGCGGAGCGTTCTTGACGATTCCATTGTTGATCCATGTGCTGCGTCTGCCAACGCGGCTGGCCATCGGGTCGTCGCTAGGAATCACGTTTTGCGCGGCGCTGGCCGGCAGCTTCGGCAAGTTCTTCGGCGGTGGCCCGATCGTCTGGCCGCAGGTCGTCGTACTGGTTGCCGGTTCGCTGGTGGGCAGCCAGCTGGGGTCCACTTTAAGCCATCGCGTCGGCGCGACGTATTTGCGGTACGTGCTTGCGGTGCTGATCGGCGCTAGCGCCATGAGGATGTGGTATCAGGTCTTCATCTGAGAAAGGAACAAAAATGACGGCGGAACATATCGCTCTAACTCAACTGACACACGGCGGTGGCTGAGCGTGCAAGATTGGTCCTGAGGACCTGGCACAGGTCTTGTGCCAACTGCCTCCGATTGAAGATCCGGCGGTTATGGTAGGAACGTCAACGGCCGACGACGCGGCAGCGTACCGCATCGACGATCAGCGCGCGATCATTCAGACCGTGGATTTCATCACGCCGATTGTCGATGACCCGTACGACTACGGTCGGATCGCGGCGGCCAATTCGATCAGCGACGTGTACGCCATGGGTGGGAGGCCGCTGTTTGCCTTGAACATTGTATGCTTCCCCTCAAAGAAACTGCCGCTGAAAGTGCTCGGCCAAATCCTGAAGGGCGGTTGCGACAAAGCGCGTGAGGCGGGAATCGAGATTGTCGGCGGCCATTCGGTCGATGACGACGAGCCGAAGTACGGGCTCGTTGTCACCGGCGTCGTGCCTGCCGATCGAGTGCTGACCAATGCCGGCGCCCAGCCGGGCGATGTATTGGTGCTGACGAAACCGCTCGGGTCTGGCATTCTTACCACGGCCTTGAAGAAGGGTCTGTTGGCGGACACCACGAGGAACAAGATCGTAGATGTCATGGCCACGCTCAACCGCGCTGCCGCCGAGGCTTTGGATGGGTTGGACGTTCACGCCCTGACGGACATCACCGGCTTCGGCCTACTTGGCCACTTGGTCGAGATGCTCACCGGCTCACAAGTCGGGGCTCGGCTCATTGCAACGGACGTGCCCGTTCTCGAAGAGGTGCGACCACTGGTCCGCGAGGGCGTGTATCCGGGCGGAGCCCAACGAAATCTGGACCGGTTCGACCGGTCTGTAAACTGGGTAGATGGAACGCCTGAGGAAACGAAGATTGTCTTGGCAGATCCTCAGACTTCCGGCGGGTTGCTCATCGCCGTCGCTAAAAACGATCTGGATCAGCTCCTTAATCGTTTGGGTAGTGCAGAGGTTCCGGCTGCCGCCGTAATTGGCGAGATCACCGGCGCGCCACCTCATGCGGTCCAAGTGGATTTCTAGCCTGCTCCCAACCGGAAAGAACCTCAATTACGTCACAGCAGTGCGAAACAGAATCAATCCTTTGACATCAACACCACGCCCATCTACGAGTTGTTGTGGCAAACAAGCTGTTGCCCCGTAACTGGTTCGTACATGGTTATTCTCGATTCGCGACGCTGATGAGTTCGTTCAGTGCCGCGGCGAACGCAGTCGGATCCTGAAAATCCGTCAGTTGCCGATGTTCTGAACCGTCTGGAGTCAGGAGGCGAATGTCGGGAAGTCCCGCCACGCCGAATCGTCTGGCCAGCGCCGGATGCTTGTCCGTGTCGACCTTGAGAAAGATGCAGCGCCGCAAGAGTGAGGCGACTTTCGGATCAGGAAAGGTCTCCTTCAACATCCGCTTACACGGCAGACACCACTCGGCGTGGAAGTCAATCACGACGGGCTTGCCTTCTTGCTCAGCACGCGCCAGGGCCTCGGTAAGGAAGGCAGGATCTTTGCCCAACGCCGCGTCGGTGGACGCCAGAAGGGGCGTTTCATTCGTTGCGAGCCACGACTTGAAACCTGCCGCCTTGATGGTGGTGATTAAGGTATCGATGCCGACGCTGGACACATCATAGGTGATGACGAACGTATCACGATCGAGACGCATCTCAACGTCTCGAACA
>QQVP01000042.1:0-9775 GCA_003389215.1 Planctomycetota bacterium
ACCTACGTCGTGGCGCTCGACGCGAAGACGGGCAAACTCGTCGCCCAGAACAGCACCTCGGGCAAGCTCGCGCCGAAGGTGAACGGCGGCATCAGCCTGCAGGGCAATCTGTCGATCGTCGACGGAGAGCTGCGGTTCCTCGGTGGCGGCGTTTACGAAACGGCCCGCTACGATCTGAAGACGCTGGAGTGTCTGAACGAGCCGGCCGAGACGCTCGAAGCCGGTTATCGCACGGCGTTCTATCCGCTCTATCCGATCTACGGCAAGTATGTCTCGATGCAGGCCTCCTGCTCGTCGGGCACGCTCTGTTACGCCGCCAGTTACGAAGGCAACATCTTTGGGAACATCTCGCTGCGTGCAGCCCCGGCCGAAGGCGAGTCGGTTCCGACGGGCGAGATCGCTCGTCGCGCGCTGCGGCGCAGCGGCAAGTTGCCCAAGGGCGAGAATCTCTGGCGCGACAACAAGAACCGACGCTTTACCAGCTTCATCGTGTCCGACGATCTGTTGATCGCCACCGGCCACACCGACAAGCTGCCCGACCAGCCGTTCATCGTGGCAATCAACGTGGCCGACGGCTCGGACGTGTGGCGTCACTATCTGCCGGCCGATACGGTCAAGGGCGGCATCGCCATCGATCACCAGAAGCGAATCTTCGTCTCGCTGGAGAACGGCCAGGTGCATTGCTTCCGGCCGCTGGAAGAGCCGGAGGCGTAGTCCGGGCGTGCGGGCTCCCAGCTCGGAGGTCGCTCTTTCGGAAGACGGTAAGCGTCGTGTGCGACGCGGAATGTGCGGCTACCTCGCACCGCACCTGCCTGGCAGATCGATCGGCGATCCGCCGGGGACTCGCAAGTTGGTGCCCCTGCGATCTCGCAGTACACTAAGTTAATGACGTCGCAGGGGGCGCTGCCCGGCAGCGCGTCCGTCTTGGTCCTGCGGTCGGCGGCGAAGCAACTTGTGTCGAATTCAATTCGTATTCCGATGACCCATCTCGAGCCATCTCGGTGTCGAAATCTGGCAGGTGTCGGCCTGGTGCTTGTCGTCGCCATGCTTGGCTGTCAGCAGGCGGATCGCGGCGGCGGCGAACCCGCTGCCGGCAACCGTGATCTGGAAGCGACGCCGCTCGCGACGGCACCGCTCGAGACCGTCTCCCACGAGGTCGCTGCGCCTGCGGAAACCGAGGCGGGACACGAACGGATGCGCGCGGTGTTACAGGATATCGCCGAGCGGACCGCCGACGAGAATCCCTTCCTGGGCGATCGCCAACTGCGGCAGTTGCGCAAGCGGATCGAGTCTTTCGCCGACGATCCGCAAGTCCACGTCGGCAGGAAGTGGCGCACGCTCTACAACGCCGGCCAGCTTGAGTTGCGACAGGGTCGCGAGGCGGAGGCAATTGCCCTGCTGAAACAGGCGCTCGAACTGGCCCCGCAGGTCACGTTCAAGCCGAGTGCCGAAAAGCTCTCGCACCTGCAATTGGGCATTGCCCACATGCGGCTGGGCGAGACCGAGAACTGTTGCAGTCAGCACAATTCAGATAGTTGCATCCTGCCGATTCGCGGTGGGGGAATCCATACCCGTGAGGAAGGATCTCGCAACGCGATCAAGCATTTCATGGCCGTCCTGAGCATGCCGGCGGCGGCCGACGCGCGTCAGGAACGCCTGGAAGTCGACGAAGGCGCGCGGTGGCTGATGAACGTGGCGTACATGACGCTCGACGAGTGGCCAGACAAGGTGCCCGAAGAATATCGCGTTGGCGAAGAGTATTTCGCGTCGACGCTCGAGTTTCCGCGCTTCGTCAACGTCTACCCCCGTTTCGGTCTCTCCACGTTCAACCTGTCGGGCGGGGCGATCGTCGACGATCTGGACGGCGATGCGGACTTGGACGTGCTCACCTGCAGCTGGGACACGCAGGGCCAGACGCAGGTCTTTCGCAATCTGGGCAACGGCAAGTTCGTGGAGTGCACCGCGGAGTCGGGGCTGGTCGGATTCTACGGCGGACTGAATCTGAATCAGGCGGACTACGACAACGACGGCGATCTGGACATCTACATCAATCGCGGCGCGTGGCTGAAGAGCAACGGCTATCATCCCAACTCGCTACTGCGAAACGACGGCAACCTACAGTTCACCGACGTCACTTTTGCCGCCGGGCTGGCGGAACCGTTTCTGCCCACCAAGACCTCCTGCTGGGCCGACTACGACAACGACGGCGATCTCGACCTCTACGTCGGCAACGAGAGCAGTCGTGGGGTCGTGGCACCGTGCCAGCTGTTTCGCAACAACGGCGACGGCACCTTCACCGACGTCGCGGCCGAGGCGGGCGTGGCCGACGAGGTGTTTTCGATGGGCGCCGTGTGGGGCGACTACAACGGCGATCGCTATCCCGATCTTTATCTCTCGCTGATGGGCCCCAACAAGCTCTACCGCAACAACGGCGACGGCACCTTCACCGACGTCGCGGAAGAGCTCGGCGTCTGGGAACCGCAGGCCAGCTTTCCGACCTGGTTCTGGGACTTCGACAACGACGGGCATCTCGACATCTTTGCCTCGGCCTCCTCGGGTCCGGTCGGCGTGCTCGACTCCGATTTTCGTTTCGAGATGATGAAGCTCTATCGCAACCAGGGAGACGGCACGTTTCGTGACGTCGCCGCAGAGCGCAAACTCACCTATCCGGCGCAGCCGATGGGGGCCAACTTCGGCGATGTGAACACCGACGGGTATCCCGATTTTTACCTGGCGACGGGCAACGTCGACTACTCGGAGCTTCGCCCCAACGTGATGTTCTGCAGCGAAGGCGCCGAGCGTTTTCACAACGTGACGATGGCCGGCGGCTTCGGCCATCTTCAGAAGGGCCACGGAGTCGCCTTTGCGGATATCGATAACGACGGTGACCAGGACGTCTATGTGCAAATGGGCGGCGCCTATCCGGGCGACAAGTTCAACGACGCCCTGTTCGAGAATCCCGGCTTCGGACACCATTGGATCATGATCGATCTGGTGGGAACGCAATCGAATCGATCTGCCATCGGGGCCCAGATTCATGTCCGAATCAGCGAGGAAGGCACGACGCGCTCGATCCGCCACCTCGTCAGCAGCGGAAGCAGTTTCGGCGCGAATCCGCTCGACCAGACCATCGGACTGGGACGGGCCGAGAAGATCGTGTCGCTGGAAGTCTACTGGCCAACGTCCGACACCCGGCAGACGTTCGACGACGTGCCGATCGATCAGGCGATTCAGATCCGCGAGGGAATCGACAAGTTCACCGTCATCGAGCGGCCCCAATTCGAGATCGGCCGTTGAACGACGCTTGGCCCGGCAATCCTCCCCAGTCGCCGTTTTTCGGGCGCCGACAGCACACGATGAAATCAATTGGCGACAAGTCGTTCCTGCTCCGGGCTCACAGCAGCGCGCCCGCCGCTGTGATTGTCTGCGCGGCTCTCATCTTGCCGCTGTTTGCAGGTTGCCATCGGTCGTCGGAGGGCCCGGCGACGCCGGATGTGTCCACGGCAAGCGAAACCGCAGCCACCGCTGCAAACACGCCGAGCGCTGGCGTGCCCGTGGCGGAAAACGATGACAACACCGCCGAGGAAGTCCAAGAGGAGGACAACGCTACGGAGAATGACGACTCCTCCAAGTCCGCGGAGTCGGCGTCCTCTCGTCCGGTAACTTCGACGGCCTGGCAGGCAGCCGAGCGAGCGAGCGACAAGAACCTCAACCCCCTGGCGGATGGTTGGGAGAGTGAAGCGGCGTCGGAGGAGCGACATCGCTTGCTGAAGCGATTCGTGACCGCCTGGCAGGTGCCGGGGGCAGCGCCGGCCGGACGCCTGAAGCTGACGGTTTCCGACGCGTTTGAGTGCACCGCGTTGCGGCCAGGGGACCTGAGCGAAGTCTATCGAGACGCTGCGGCCGTGGTACGCAAGCCGGCCGGAGACGAGGGCTCGCCGGCGGAGCCAGCCGCCGCCGAGTACCACGGTGCCGCGGGTTTGACCGCGGCCGTCGACGAATTGCTGGCCCCCTTTCGCGGTGCCGCATCGCTGCGAGCCCATCTGAAGACGGTCGACGTCCAGCTGGCCGAATCGGAAGTAACTACCCGGCACGTCCTGCACCTGGTCGCCTTCTTTGCCGACAAGACGATCGAACAACACGCGATTTGGGAATGTCGCTGGCGGGAAACGGCGGGTCGCAAGCCGCAAATCGATTCGATTCGCCTGCTCGACTTCTCCGAGGTCGAAGGCTACGGTCGCGGCGGCACCTGGCTGAGCGACTATAGCGCAGCGATCATCGGCGACGTTCCGGCCTATCGAGAGCAGCTGTCGTACGGCACGAATCACTGGATGGCGCGGCTCGAAACGCGATTGGGCATCGACTTCTACGGCCATCAAGGCCTCGCCCTGGGCGACGTCAACGGCGATGACCTCGACGACGTCTATGTCTGTCAGCCCGGCGGCTTGCCGAATCGGCTCTTCGTCCGGCAGCGCGACGGCACGGTGGTCGACCAGTCGGCCGCGGCGGGCGTCGATTTTCTCGACGCGACGAGCAGCGCCTTGCTGATCGACGTCGACAACGACGGCGATCAGGACCTGGTGTTGGCGGTTTTGGCCGAGGTGACCGTCCTGCTCAATGACGGCACAGGCAAGTTCACCCGGGCCGCGGAGCTGCCGCGCGGGACGACCAGTGGCGTCTACTCTCTCTGCGCGGCCGACTACGACTCCGATGGCGATCTGGACGTCTATGTGTGTCGGTATATCGGTCGGGGCGGCCAACTCGACGTCGCCGAATCGGCCGCCAGCGAAGCTTCCTTCATCGACGCCAATATGGGACTGCCCAACGTGCTGCTCCGCAACGAAGGCGGCGGCCGCTTTGTCGACGTGACGCAAGAAGTCGGACTCGATCACAACAACCGTCGCGTCAGCTTCGCGGCCATTTGGGAAGACTTCGACCTGGACGGAGATCCCGATTTGTACGTCGCCAACGATTTTGGTCGGAACAATCTCTATCGCAACCATCAAGGGAAGTTCGTCGACGAAGCGGACGCCGTCGGGGTCGAGGACATGGCCGCAGGCATGGGCGTGACGTGCGGCGATTACGATCGAGACGGCGACATGGATATTTACGTCGCCAACATGTTCTCGGCGGCCGGCTCGCGGATCGCGTCGCAGAGCAAGTTCAAACAAAACGATTCGGCCGTGACGCGATCGCGCTTCGAACGTTTTGCCCGCGGCAATTCGCTCTACGAGAACCTGCTGAGCCCGAGTGATTCGGCCGCGCTTCGTTTTCGCGACGTCAGCGAAGCGGCGGCCGTGACGCGGGCCCGCTGGGCCTGGTCGACGCTGTTCGTCGACTTCAACAACGACGGTTGGGAAGATCTATTCGTGACCAACGGAATGGTGACCAACAAGAACTCGGACGACTTGTGAAGTTTCTTCTGGCGACAGGTCGTGTCGCAATCGCCCACCGAACTGGAGTCGAGCGGATCGAGCGCCGCCTACCGAGGCGGTCTTAACCAGGTCGCCGCGATGATCCGCCAGGGCATGTCGTGGAGCGGTTCGGAACGAAACTGCACGTTCCTCAACACCCGCGGGCGACGCTTCGCCGATGTCTCGTCGGCCAGCGGGCTCGACTTTGCCGACGACGGGCGGGGTGCGGCGGTGGTCGACTGGAATCATGACGGCCGCTGTGACCTGGTCCTGGCCAACCGCACCGCACCTCGGCTGCGGTTTCTGCTCAACGAAGTCGCCGGCGAGCACCAGTTTCTGTCGCTGAAGCTGCAAGGCACCAGCTGCAATCGCGATGCGATCGGGACCCGCGTGGAGATCGTCGTCCGCGCGCCAGGCGATGCCGACGACGAGGATGCCGAAGGCGCGGACCCCGAAGGCGCGGCCGATACGCCCGGGGCAACTGGGCCGCGAACGGTCAAGACGTTACGGGCCGGTGAAGGTTTTCTCTCGCAGAGCAGCAAGTGGCTTCACTTTGGCATCGCTCAGGGTCAGTCGATCGAGCGAATCGTCGTCGATTGGCCCGACGGTCAACGCGAGGAGATCGCGGGCGTTGCGGCGAATCGTCACTACCGCCTCGTGCAAGGTAGCGGGGCGCTGACGCCCTGGACGCCTCCGACCGAGCGGCCCGCCTGGCAGCCGTCGCCGTTTCAGCCGCCCGCGGCCCCTGCTCGGCACAATGTGCTGACGGTGCCCGTTCGCTTACCTGTGCTGCGCTATCGCTCGTACCAGGGGCAAGAGAAGTCTCTGCAAGAAGATCAGGGGGCCTACGTGCTGCTGACGTTGTGGTCGAAGACCTGCCAACCTTGCTTGCGCGAGCTGAAGCAGTGGTCGGCCGAAGCGGACGAGATTCGCGGCCAGGGCCTCGAGATTCTCGCCATCTGCGTCGATAGCCTGACCGTGTCGGACGCCACCGCGGGACAGGACTTCGTTGAGACGATCGCCTGGCCGTTCGCCGCGGGTGTGGCCACCCCGGCGCTGGTCGATGTTCTCCAGATCACCAGCAATTGGATCTACGAACCGAACGAACAACTCCAGGTGCCGTGCAGTTTCCTGATCGACCGACAAGGGCGACTGAAGGCCATCTACCAGGGCAGCGTGCCGCTTGAACGCGTCGTGGCCGATTCCCGTCGCAAGTACACGACCGCCGGACTGTTTCGCCCGACGGCGGTCCCCTTCCCCGGCCGCTGGCTCTATGCCCAAGAGCTACCGCGGTTCATCCGGCTCGCATCGGCGCTGGTCGAGGGCGGCCATCTCGACGAGACCGTCGACTTCCTGGCCCGCAATCGACTCTTGCTGGCCAAGGACCCCGACTATCCGAATGTCTTGGTCCACGTCGCCGCCCAGCTGCGCCGTCAAGATCGTGTTGGCGAGGCGGTCGAGCATTATCGCCTTGCGATTGCCGCCGCGCCGGAATTCTGGGCGGCGCAGAACGATTTGGCTTGGACGTTGGCCACCACTCGGGACGGCGCCGTGCGCGATCCGCGGCAGGCAATTCGCCTGGCCGAGTCGGTCGATCGGGCGACGAATCACCAGAATCCCTCCGTGCTGGATACGCTGGCGACGGCCCAGGCGGCCAACGGCGACTTCGAGACCGCCGTGCGTACCGTGCGCCAGGCGCTCGAACTGGCTCGCGGGCAGCAACCGGCGCTCGTGTCGTCGCTCGAACGTCGTTTGGCCTCGTTCGAACGTGGCGAGCCGTTTGTCGAATGAGGCGCGTCGACGTCCGACAGGCCGCGCCGACAAGCACACTCGCTAGAGCGTGTCGAGGATAGGTGTAGCGTCGTTGGCGTGGGCGAGGCAAGTTTGGCAAGGAGACCGAAGCAGACGAATTGGTAGATTCATCGATGCAGGTCGACGACGTCAAACGCAGTCGTAGCCCGCCAAGACGCTAGAGATAAACGAGACGCGCTCTAGTGCGTGTAGGGCTCCTCGCGCTCGTAGAGCGAGAGCCGCCCCCTCAGCGGCGGACGGCGATTCTCGGGAGCCAGCTTGATCGCCACCGTCTGCCAGTGCATCGCCGCGGCATAATCGCCCGCCCGCGCGTGGGCTGCGGCCAGCGTGTCGATCGTCGTGTAGTCTTCGTACGACGTCAGCTTGCAAGCCTCGCGGGCCGAGGCCACCGCCCGTTCCGCATCTCGATAGCGACGATCGGGGCAGGTCGACCAGAGCCAGGCGCGATCGTTGTATGGGTCCGCCGAACTGCGGTCGAGGAGGATCGCGTTGTCGAAGTCTTGCAAGGCCCCGAGAAAGTTGCCGGCGCCGAGGCGGACTTTGCCACGACCGGCAAACGACGCCGCGTCGGGCTTGATCTCGAGCGCCTTGTCGAAGTCGGCCAGGGCCTCGACGTTGAGCCCCTTCAACCAATAGGCAAAGCCGCGAGCCCGATAGTAGCCCCGATGTTCGGGATACCGTTCGATCAGGTCGGAATACTCGGCAATGGCCAGATAGACCTGGCCGCGATCAATCCAGACGCGGGCCCGGGCCTCGCGCCAGCGTGGCACGTCCGGCTCGCGACGAATGCGGGCGCCGAAATAGTTGGTCGCCTCTGCGGAGTCGACCACGGCGGAGACGGGCACCCAGCCGCGGAAAGCACGAACCCGCAACTTCGCGTCGCGGATTTCGACGATCTCGGAGGTCGTTCCGATGAGCAGATGGCCGACGACCGTACCGGCGATCTCAAGCGTCTCGGTACGCGTGGCGACGACCCGTTGCCCGACGGCGAATTTTGCGTCTTCTTGGCCGCTCGACGGAACGACCGACGGGCGCTCGTGGTGGTAGTTCGGCGGCTGGGCAGAGGCGGTCGATCCGCCCGCCAGCAGTACCACAATTCCAGTCAACCATCGCGGTCCCTGATCCATCGGACCAACCTCCGCCACAGACGCTTCGTCCCAACTGAAACCTACTGCGCCGGCGACGAAGTGCAAATCGGGCCGCGAAAAATGTGCGGGTGAAACCGCTACGACTCCGGCGCAGGAACCAGCCGCCGGGGCCAGGCGGACGGTCAGGCTGCTAGCTTTCGCGGCGTCCGCGGGAAGTTGGGCCACGCGCAGCACGGGCCACACGTGAGGGGTCGTCTTGATGTCAGCGTCTCGGTCATGCTGAAGGGGCGCGCTCGAGGGCCATACTGAAGCGGAGTGCTGGCCGTTGAACCAAAGCCGGCGACGGACGACCTTATTGATGGCTGCGTTGTTAATGAGCCCTTCGCGGCGGCGATGATGGCTGAAATGCCGGCCTCCCGCTGGTCGGCCTGGTTCATGGGCTGCGTAGGGCTCAATAGTTGTAGAACCATGGAAAAGTCGACCGAGGCGATTTACGACGAGCTCCTCGTGCTCAAGTGCCAGGACGGCGACGACGCGGCGCTCGAAGAATTGGTCGAGCGCTGGCAGTCGCGGCTGTTCCGACACGCCATGCAATTGACGGCGCGTCGGGACGTGGCCAACGACGTGGTGCAGGAAGGCTGGATCGCCATCGTCCGCGGTCTGAGCCGGCTGCGCGATCCGGCCAGCTTTCCGAAATGGGCGTACCGCATCGTCGGCAACAAGTGCGCCGACTGGACGCGTCGTCAACAGCGGCAGCGGCGGCTTACCGAGAATGTCGCCGACGCGACGGACCCCGCCGGTTTGGGTGGCGATGATCCGGCGGCGGTCCTGACCGCGGATGACGAGCTCGGTCGGCTCCGCCAGGCCATGCGGCAGATGCGCAGCGATCAGCGGGCGATCTTGTCGATGTGTTACCTCGACGGGATGTCGCTCCGCGAAATCGCCCACGCGCTCGACATTCCCACCGGAACGGTCAAATCGAGGCTCTATCACGCCAGGGAACAACTCAAACGGGTTTTGGAGAGGATCGAGACATGAACGAGCTGGACAAGAAAATTCGCGAGGCCTTGGCGGCCGAAGATCAGGAGTTGGCCGAGAGCTTTGCCGACGAACAGTCGATCTTTCAGATGATCGGCGATTCGTTTCGCGGCCGACATCGCTGGCTGGTGGCCCTGGTGTTCGTCGAGACGACCGTATTTCTCGTGCTGGCGATTCTCTCGGCGGTGCAGTTCTTTCAGGCCGAAACGGAGCGCGACATGATGATGTGGTCGGTCGCGTTTCTGCTGTTCCTGCTGGCCATCATGGCGGGCAAGATCTGGTACTGGATGGAGTTGAACAAGAACGCGGTGACCCGGGAAGTCAAACGGGTCGAGCTGCAGATTGCCCACCTGGCCCAGCGGCTCCGCGGACTGGAAGACGCACAGGACTAGCCGGGTCTTCTCCGAAGTCTCGCGGGCCACG
>QQVP01000042.1:9932-12672 GCA_003389215.1 Planctomycetota bacterium
GGCCCCGACCGAGGGACGTTCGGCCTCGACGGGGTGCCGCCCGATATTTCTTCGCACAAACGTCGGGCCGGCTGCGTAGCACCAAACAATGGCAATCATCTCCTCGCAGCGGCGAAGAACCGGTTGAAGAGCCGACGGCTCGCCTCGATTTCGAGGTTGTTTGTGGCGAGGTGCAACAACAGCAGAAGAGAGCCCGTATCATGATTCGACGAGCAACGCCCGCGGAAATCGCCTCGGACCAACCCAAATGCTCGCGTCGCCACGGTCGCGGCCTGGAACGCGAGATGCCCCTGCTGGCCGTCATCGCGCGGCAGATGCAGCGGGCCGAAGACGACCTCACAGCCTTGCTGCCGGCAGCCCGCAAGGTTCTGCGCGACGCCTTTCGCATCATCGAGCGGCAGAAGCCCGGCACGGAAACGGCCTGAGTGAAGGAATGACCCCGTGGCGGCGTCCCAGGGAGAAGCGGTCATCCATCTCTGGGTCTGGAAGGGATTTTGCCGTCATGGACTCACAGCTGACTCCGTCCGAGCAACCTGCCGAGCCGGCCGCCAGCGGCGGGTTTGGCAAGAAGATGATCGTCCTGGCCATCGTCGCCGGGTTGGCTGCCATTCTCTACTGGCAGTTCGGCCAGTATCTGGACATCCACTTTCTCGCCGAGCAGGAAGCCAAGCTGCGCGGCTTCCAAGACGCGTTTCCGCTGTTGGTGATTGGGATCGCCTTTCTGATCTACGTCAGCGTGACCGGCTTCTCCCTGCCGGGTGCGGCAATCTTGACGCTGATCGTCGGCTGGTACTTTGGTTTTCTGCGGGGCCTGGTGCTGGTCAGCTTCGCTTCGACGACCGGAGCCACGATCGCCTTTCTGATGAGCCGATACTTTTTCCAGGACGCGATTCAGTCGAAGTTCAGCGAGCGGCTGCGGCTCGTCAACGAGGCGCTCGAGCGTGAGGGGGCCTTCTACCTGTTCACGCTGCGACTGACACTGGCCGTGCCGTTCTTCGTCATCAACGCGGTGATGGGCCTGACCAAGATTCGCACCTGGACCTTCTGGTGGGTTAGCCAGATTGGCATGCTGCCCGGCACCATGGTCTACGTCTATGCCGGCTCGATCGTGCCTGATCTGCAGACGCTGGCCGAAAAGGGCGTCCGAGCGGCCTTCACTCGCAGTCAGATGATTCAATTCATAATCGCCTTTGCCCTGTTGGGAATTTTTCCGCTCGCCACGAAGTGGACGCTGCGTTACTTCCGCAAGAAACAAACGACCGCCTAGAGGCGCCAACACCATGCTCGACATCCAACCGCTGCAGCCGTACGACGAATTCAACCAAGAGCTGGAAAGTAACGTCCATCCCGGCGACTGGAAGAATCCCACGCCCGACGGTCGCTACAACCTGGTCGTGCTCGGCGCGGGCACGGCCGGGCTGGTCACCGCGGTGGGCGCCGCCGGTCTGGGGGCCAAGGTCGCCCTGGTCGAACGCGAGTTGATGGGGGGTGACTGTTTGAATGTCGGTTGCGTGCCGTCGAAGGGGATCATCCGCGCCGCGCGGGCCATGGCGGCCGTGCGCGAGGCGGGCGAGTTTGGCGTCCGCGTGCCCGACGGGGTCACCTTCGACTTCGCGGCGGCCATGAGGCGGATGCGCAAACTGAGGGCCGGCATCAGTCGCCACGATTCGGCCGCCCGATTTCAAGGACTCGGCGTCGACGTTTACCTGGGTCAGGCCAGCTTCAGCGGACCCGATACGGTCGAAGTCGGTGGCCAACAACTGCAGTTCAAGCGGGCCGTCATCGCCACCGGTGCCCGCGCGGCCCAGCTGCCGATTCCGGGCCTGGCCGAGGCGGGCGTTTTGACAAACGAGTCGATCTTCTCGCTCACCGAATTGCCACCTCGACTGGCGGTCGTCGGGGCCGGCCCCATCGGCAGCGAGATGGCCCAGACGTTTGCCCGTTTCGGTTCGCAGGTCACGCTCATCGAGAAGTACCCGCACATTCTCAGTCGTGAGGACGCGGACGCGGCCAAGATTGTCCAAGAGGCCATGATCCGCGACGGCGTCGACGTTCGTTGCCATACGGAGACCGTGCGGTTGGCCACCGACGGCGACGAGAAGATCGTGTATGTGAAGACCGACGCCCGGGAAGAAGAAGTCCGCGCCGACCAGGTACTCGTCGGCATCGGAAGGCAGCCCAACGTCGAGGGCTTGAACCTGGAAAAGGTCGGCGTCGAGTACGACGCACGGGCAGGCGTGACGGTCAACGATAAGCTGCAGACGACCAATCCGCAAATCTACGCAGCGGGCGACATCTGCTCGCGCTTCAAGTTCACGCACGCCGCCGACTTCATGGCCCGACTGGTGATTGCCAATACGCTCTTCAAGAGTCGCCGCAAGGCGAGCGCGCTGACGATTCCCTGGTGCACCTATACTTCGCCCGAGCTGGCCCATGTCGGCCTCACCGCAGCGGAAGCGGACAGGCAAAGCGTCGCCATCGACACTTTCACGCAGCCGCTCGACGCGGTCGATCGGGCGATCCTGGACGGCGAGACCGAAGGCTTCGTGAAGATTCACGTCGCCCAGGGCAAGGACAAGATCGTCGGCGCTACGATCGTGGCGGAGAACGCCGGCGACATGATCGGTTCGCTCTCGATCGCCATGACCAACGGCATCGGGCTGGGCAAGATTGCCAACTCGATTCATCCCTACCCGACGCAGGCCGAAGCGATTCGCAAGGCGGGCGACCTCTACAATCG
>QQVP01000092.1:0-6741 GCA_003389215.1 Planctomycetota bacterium
TGTCCCCTTGGCAACCCTGGCAACGACAACGGCGCAGCGGGAGCTTCGCCCCCGAAGCCACTGCCGCCCGTGAGTGAAACGATGCCGGACTCCGCTTCCGATTGGAAACCATCGGCCTCGTGGCGCAAGCTGCGACGGCGCGCGGAATTGCTCCGTCAGCTCCGCGCCTTCTTCGCGGAGCGCGACTTTCTGGAAGTTGAAACGCCGCTACTCTCCAGCGAAACGGTCGTCGAGGCGCACATCGATCCGCTGGCCGTAACGCTGCCGGATGATCCCCGCGATGGGCAGCGCGGCCGCACCGGCTGGCTGCAGGCCTCGCCCGAAGCGGCCATGAAGCGGCTCCTCGTCACCGCGGCGGAGGAAGCGGAAGAAGAAGGCGGCGACGAAGAGGCTACCCCGCGGAACATCTACCAGATCGCCCGGGCCTTCCGCGGTGGCGAAGCAGGCCGTCACCACAACCTGGAGTTTACGCTCGTCGAGTGGTACTGCATCGGCCAGTCGTATGACGACGCCATGACGCTGCTCTCCGACCTCGCCAGCAAGCTGTTGGGCATGCCGGCGGCCGAGCGGGTCACCTATCGCGACGCGTTTCTGACCCATGCCGAGATCGATCCGCTGACGGCCGAAACGCAGGAGTTGGTCGCGCTGGCCACCGCCAGCGGAGTCGCCGCCCCTCCCGCGCTTGGCGACGATCGCGATGCCTGGCTCGATCTGTTGCTCACGGAACTCGTGGTGCCCCGCTTCGCGCGCGAGCGGCCCACGATTCTTTGCGACTATCCCGCCACGCAGGCGGCCCTGGCTCGCGTGGAAATCGACGAGCGACACGGCCACGCGGTGGCCCGACGTTTTGAGTTGTTCGCCGGCGGTGTGGAACTGGCCAACGGCTATTGGGAACTGCTCGACGCGGACGAACTGCGCGGGCGGACCGCGACGGCCAACGCGCTGCGCAAGGCCGACGGACGTATGGAGCTGCCACCGCCCGAGCGACTCTTGGCGGCGATGGAGTCAGGGCTGCCTGCCTGTTGCGGCTGCGCCCTGGGGCTCGATCGCGTGGTGATGCTGGCGACCGAGGCGACGTCGATTGACGAGGTGATCGCGTTTCCGCATGAGCGGGCGTGAGACGGGTTCCCTCTTCAAGCACGCGCGGGCATCTTCGTAGCCGGCCCCCAAAACGGGCACGTCACGCCGGACGGCATTGTCAATCGCCCTGATCGCTTGGCGATGGCTCAGCGGACTCCACCTGCGTGGCCACGATGGGTGCCGCGGCGCGTGCCGGACCAAGATCCTTCCAAAGACCGCCGCGACTGAACTGCTTCCAACCCCAGGTGAGCCAACGGAGCAAGGCGACGGCCAACCACAACGCCCAGGCGAGCATCAGCAGGCGATAATACCAGACCGAGACCGAAACGATCGAAGGCTCGGGCAACTCGACGCCGACGCGCGGCTGAAACCAATTGAGATTCGTTTGCGATGAGCCGTTGCCCACGATGAACATCTCGGGATCGCCCAGAAGTCCTTCGCCGACGACCACCGTCAGAATCACCAACGCGATGATCGTCGCCAGGACGATGCTCAGCTGCAGGAGGTTGAAGGCCCAGGGGTTCGTCTGCTCGTGATCCGTGCTTCCGCGCCACGCCAGCAGGAACAACCAGCCGACCACGAACATCGCCGCGAGGACATGCACCTGCGTCAGCCCGAGGGCCAACAGAACCCAAGCGGCTCGACCCAGCGGCGAAAGCGGAATCTGGCCCAGGGCCAACGCCACCAGCACCGCCACGACAAGAATGGTCCAGAACCGAACCGCCGGCCCGCGCCGCGGACCTGCGGCCCAAAGCACCCAGCGGCTCTCGGGCACCTGCAACGTCGTCGTCACGTTCGCCGCCTCACTGGGCAACGTGATGTTGCCGACGCCGACGATCGATTCCATCACTTCCGCCGTTCTCCAGGCCACCTGCACCCTCTGCTTGCCTGGCTGAACCGGGACGAACAGCTTGCCGCCGTCTCGACGGACCGGAATGTCGCGTTCGTCACGGGTGAGCGACGAAATCTCCGCGTTCTCGTCAATTTCCAGGACGAAGTCGCCGCCGAGACTACATTCCAATTCGAGCATCAGCGTCGTCGAGCGCTCCCGGTTGCCCAGGGTCACCTCCTGTCGGACAAGCTGGACGGTGATCGTGTCGCCGCTGACGGCCACTGGTCGGCGAAACGCCAGCGTCACCTTCTCGCCGGGCCACGGATGCCACACCGGCACGAGATTCTGGGACGATGATTCGAATACCGGGGCGATCTCGGACTTGGCAAGTTCGACGTTCCACACCGGCGAGGTGACCAGGTGCCAGCGCTCGACCCAGCGACCGGTGTCGGCCGCCTGAAGTTCGACCATCTCCCGCACCGGCAACTCGCTCTCCCAAACCACGGAAGGCTGGTTGGCGCCCAAGCTGACTTCGATCCTTCCTTCCTTGACTTCGGCGTTCGATGTCAGCACACGTTCCCCCGCAAGCAGCGGCAACTCGAGCGACACCGCCTTGCCCGGCGCCGACAGCCGCGTGACGACGTTGCGCACCTTCCAGACCAGTCCGACTTCGAGGTGACGATCGACGCGAACGATCGACTGAAAGTTCTTCTGATCGTAGGCCGCCTCACCTTCGGCAGCCTTCTGCTTGCGCACGAAGAAGACCTGGTCCTGGGGAATGCCTCCGGGGCGCACGCCCGTCACGTTCCAGTCGGGTGAATCGATCGTCACCCGTCGCGGTCTCAACAAGAAAGTCCACGCCCACTCTGTGACATCGGGCAGCAAACCCCCGACCTGAATGGTATGGACCCCTTTCGGAACGGTCGCCCAAAGGTAGCCGTCGCGACGGCAGGCGAGCGCGTTACCTTGACCGTCCATCTTGACCGTGACCGGAGACCAGGCGGGCAGCCGGCCTGGCAGCGGCACCGCGACGTCCTCGGTGGCATGAACCTCGACATTCATCGTGACCTTGTTCTCGCTCAGCTTCAGATCGACGTGAGCAATCTCCGCGGCGCGAGGAAAGGCATCCGACGGCTCGATGAGACGCGCGCGAAGCGTGTCCAACATCTGCTTGTCGGGGATCTGCGCGGCGGCCTGATCGGTGGGCAAGAAGCATGCCAGGAGCAGGACCGCGGAGGCCACGACGCCCTTGCCCCCGGGGAACTTCAGCGGAACCCCGAACAGAATTCCCGCCAGGAGAATCAACAGGACCACGCGGACGACCGTCAACACCCGATGCAACAAGGGAGAAATCAACAGAGGGCGTATCGACTCGGCGGCGGCCACGGTTCCGTTCCAGCGGCAGCGCACCTGGTTCCAGCTCCACTGCGGTTCGGCCGGACCCGTCTGAATCTGTGCCTGGGGGTCGTAGGCCATGTTGCCGGTCGCGAACCAGTCGGCCGTCGCTTTGGTTTGGATCCTGCCACCCCGCATGGGCAGGTCAGAGCTCTCCGTCGTCATCTCAAGCTGCTCGACAGCGTCCGCGGCATACTGGTACGGGCTCGCTTGAAACTCGTGCTGCAACCACCCGAGCGAACGCCGCTGACCGTACGTCAAGTTTCGATCTTCAAGTTGCGGATAGATGGCGCTCTGAATCTGAAAGGCCAAGAACGGCAGCAAGAGGATCACGAGCAGCCCGGCGGCCGCGTGTTTCCAGACCCGGATCAGGCGGCGGGCAAACCCCTCGGGAACGACTCGCAACAGGGCCAACGGAATCAACAAGAAGAACCAGGTGTAGCGCGGCGAGCCCATCTCGTGATATGCCAATGCGAACGCGAGCAGCGCGACCAGACCCGCCCGGACGCCCCAGAGCCGGTAGACCGCCAGCGAGAAGATCAGGAGCAAGAACAGATCCAACAAGGTCCAAGCGGTCAGCCAATCCCCCTCGACTTCGTCCGCGCCGAACAAGGCAAACACCCGCCAACCCGGCGGGAGCGTCAAGGTCAAGTCGAGATCGGCCGCGGAGGCCTGCCAGCCCGTCGCCGCCAGCTCCCCCCCGCGCTCCACCGGCATGCGACCAATCGCTTCCAGGTTGACGTTACGACTGCGGATCTCAACGCCCTGAGCGCCCGTCTGCGGGTTCTCGGTGATCAGCTGCCCTTCTCCGTCGATGCGTACCGCGCCGAGTTGCTGCTCGTCGGCGACGTCCAGACGCCAGATCTGTTGCATGACGCCGGACAGTTGGTCGCGATAGGTAATTCCTCGGCCGTCTTCATCGAGCCAGAATTGGCGATAGATGGTCAGGCCGGCCTGGCGCTTATCGCCCATGCCGCGCATCTTCTCCGCCACGCGAAACGAGCTCTCGGTGGACCATCGATAGACGCCCAAGTCACGCCACTTCTGGGGAAAGGTCGTCTGGGTCACGTCGACCGCTTGGATGCCCTCGAACTCCGCCACACGCAGACTAGGATTGGGGCGGAACCCGATCAGCTCGACGTCCACGATCGGTTGGGCATCTTCGGCAAAACGGATCTCGCTCACTTCGTCCGCGCGAAAGGCATGCACCGCGATCGTCCACTTCCCGGCCCGCACCTGTGCCTTCACCTGGCCGCGTTCGTTGACCGCCACCGGAATGGGACTCTCGACCGAAGAGAGCGTCCAGCCCTCGGGCAGAATCCAGCCCAGCTCCTCCTCGCGACTGCGGCCCGACACCGTCAACTCGATCTCGGTGCGGAGCCAGACCGGAATGCCGTCCTCCACAACCCGGTAGATCTTGGCCGCGAGCAGGTCTTCGTCGGTCGACTCGACGCGCAGCCGCTTGAGCCAGACATTGCCCGCCGCGTCCCAACGCGGAATCGCCACCGCCTCTCCGTCGACGCTGAGCGAAAGAACGCCGATCTGCGGGGGAATGGCAATTCGCTGCGGAATCTCTTCCCACCGAAATTCGCCCGAGAGTTGGTGGACACCCGTGGGCAGTCGGACCGCCGGCCTGCCGTCACGCTCGACGACCACCAGCGGTGTGTCCCCGTTAAGCGGTTTGATGGGCCAGACATCTCCGCTGCCGGGCAGCGGAACCCAGGCCTCTTCGAAGACCCGAATCTCGACCTGCCAGCGGCCGCTCGTCTTGTCAGCCACAAGCGTCAAGCGCGACGGCCAGAAGCAGATGTGCTGCTGGGCATCGTTGAACAGTGGCGGACAGCCTTGGTGCTTGTCGTCCCAGGTGACCCAATCGCGCCACGGCTGGAGCACTTCCGGAATCTGTTTCTCCTGCCCCAGTGAGATCGCGGTGTGCAATAACGTCAATCCGAAGAGAATCGGGCCGATCGATCTGCGCAGCGCTGCCATCATCGATGCTTCCCCTTTGCAACAACCCCCTCGCCCCACGTCTCGCACCGTGACGGCGGTGGCCGTACCCGTTTCAACCATAGCCACGGCGCGGCGCGATGTCCAATCTCGCCGACGACCTCGTGGAGGCGTAGATGTGCCCCGGGGCGCGCCTCAGCCAACATCCTCCCGCGCCCGGCGGAATTCGGCGAAGCTGTACGTCAGGCCGCTCTTCTCGTCCGTCTCTTCGGCCGACTGCTCCACCAGTTGCCAGCTCCGCCAGTCGACCTCGGGAAACCACACGTCGCCGGCGACCTCGGCATGGATGCGGGTCACGTGCAACGTCTCGGCCAGCGGCAACGCGGCGGCATAGATGCTCGCCCCACCAATCACGAACACCTCGTCGTCCTCGCCGGCCAGCTCCCACGCCGCCTCCAAGCTCGGCACGACTTCCACGCCCGCGGGGGCGTAGTCTCGATTGCCGCTGATCACGATCGAGCGTCGCTCGGGCAGCGGCCGGCCGATCGAATCGTAGGTCTTGCGACCCATCACGATGGCGTGCCCGGTGGTCAGGCGGCGGAAGCGTTTCAGATCGGCCGAGATGTGCCAGGGCAATCCGCCGTCGCGCCCGATGACGCGGTTCTCGGCCATGGCGACAATGATCGAGAGGGACATGGTTATCAAGCCTTGGATGATCTCGCGACAAGTGCCATGCCCTCGGCCGCGATTCGTTCGCCTAGCAAGCCCGAAATGGGACCGCCTTCGTCCCAACGAGAATGCAATCGCAAATTGACGTTGTCAACCTGGCAGTGTTAGATTGATCGAGGAAACGCGTTTATTGCATGGCCACGCGAGATTTCCGCGTCGGAGTTCTCGGGCAAGATTCACGCGACGGAGGCTGTCGCATTGCTCGCAAGTTCTCGCGGGGCGTCTCTTGATACTGCCAGAGAAGACCTGACTTCGGCGAACGAACTGGGGGCCGCGGTGGACAGTTCCTTCAACACTTCACGCTCGGGCGATCCGCCGAGGCGGCTTCCTGCCGCTTGCCCGTCTTGCGATCGCGCCTTCAGCAAAGTCCTCAAGCCTCACCGACGTCTTCAAACCAAAGCCAAACTGATTATCGCAATTGGCCTACTCGCGTCGCTGTTGCTGATTCCCGTCGCCGGGCTCGGAATCTGGATTGGATTATCTCAGCTGGCCGACGCCGCCGGCGTTCACTTTATCCCGTTTCCGGAATACGTCCTGGGGTTCAGTGTTCTGATTGTCAGCGCGATACCAGCCTATTTCATGAGCGTCTGGGCACTTCGGTTTCCCAAGATCGTCTCGTTGCGATGCAAGCGATGTGGTTGGGTGTCGACATACGTCGTGGATTCGGCCGGCAGAGTCGTGGAGCACGAACTCGAGCATTCGACGAGTTCGCTTCCCGACCATCACCCTGCGAAGTTCAGCTCGCGCAGGGGGCCCTA
>QQVP01000092.1:6960-10012 GCA_003389215.1 Planctomycetota bacterium
GGGCCCTAAACCGACACCGCCGCCGGGATGTGCGGATGCGGATCGTAGTCGCTCAGCACAAAATCCTCGAATCGAAAATCGAAGATCGACGTCACTTCCGCGTTGAGCGTCATCGTCGGCAGCCGCCGCGGCTCGCGGGACAGCTGCAGCCGGGCCTGATCCAGGTGATTCTTGTAAAGGTGTGCGTCGCCAAATGCGTGCACAAACTCGCCCGGCTCGTAGCCGGTCACCTGAGCCATCATCATTGTTAGCAGTGCGTAGCTGGCGATGTTGAACGGCACGCCCAGGAAGACGTCGGCACTGCGCTGATAGAGCTGGCACGAGAGCCGCCCCCCGGCCACATAGAACTGAAACAGACAATGACACGGGGCCAGTGCCATCTGGGGCAACTGGCCCACGTTCCAGGCACAGACCATCAGCCGCCGCGAGTCGGGGTCCCGTTCGATCTGGTCCACCACCTGCTGAATCTGATCGACGTGGCCGCCGTCAGGCGTGGGCCACGAGCGCCACTGATAGCCGTAGACCGGGCCGAGCTCGCCTTGCTCGTCGGCCCACTCGTCCCAGATGCTGACCTTATTCTCGCGCAGATAGGCGACGTTCGTTTCGCCGCGCAAGAACCACAGCAGCTCGTGCACAATCGACCGCAGGTGCAGCTTCTTGGTCGTCAGCAGGGGAAAGCCGGCGGCCAGGTCGAACCGCATCTGGTGACCGAAGACGCTCAGCGTGCCGGTTCCGGTGCGATCGTCTTTCTCGGCGCCTTCGTCGAGAATCCGCTGCATCAGATCGAGATACTGTCGCATCGTTGCGTACTCCCTCTCGGCTTCCCTGCGCCGGCCGCGGAATGTCTGAGGTCGCGGACCATCGGCGACCGCAACCGCGACGTCCCTTCACTTCCGGCCTACTTCTGGCCCGCCATGATCTCTTCCACCAACTTGGCGACCAGTTCCGGATTGTCTTTCGACTTGAGGTGCTCGATCCGCTCCGGCTTGACCTCGAGCTTCTCGAGCGCGGCCGTAACCTGTTCCCAGATCTTCGTCCGCTTTTTCCCCTCGGCCAGGTAGAGCTCGGTAACCAGCTCGCTGAGGCGCTGCAGGCCGATCGCGCCCTTGTTCTTGTAGTAGTTCTTGATGATGTTCTGCTGGTAACTCGACCGCTCGGCCATGGCTGCGTCCTTGTCCTGCGCTGCTTTCGAATCCGTCCGCGAAGTCGCCTCATCCGTCCGCCACGTCGCTTCGTCTTTCCGCCAAATCGCCGCGCGCGACGCTACGGGGCGGCGCGACGCTGCAGGGGGCGGCAGGTCACGATAGGCGAATTAGGGCCGGCCAGCAAGGTTCCGTCCCCCCGAGGCAAACCGCCCACAGCCGAACTGGATTGCCGGGCCGCCGCCGTCGATAATCGCGGACCATGTCCGAACATCGTCGCCAACTCATCGCCGGCCTGCGGATCACCAGTTTCTGGACGCTCACCAGCCGACTGTTGGGCATGGTCCGCGACATGGCCACCGCGGCCCTGTTGGGGCTTTCGGGCAGCGGCGTGATGGACGCCTTCGTGCTGGCCTTCCGCATCCCCAATCTCTTTCGCCGCCTGTTTGGCGAGGGTGCCCTGGCGGCGAGCTACTTGCCCGTGCTGACCGAAAAGCTGGAGCGCGACCGCGCCGACGCCTGGCGTCTGGCGAGCGTCGCGTTGACGCTGTTCGCGGTCGTGCTGGTGGGACTGGTGCTGGTGGGCGAGCTGCTCTGCCTGGCCGCCTGGCTCTTCGTCGAAGGTGGCGCGGGAGGCAGCGGCGCGGGCGTGACCACGGCGGACGGCGGCAGCGGCGAGTCGGCCCTGCTCGTCGGCCTGACGGCGCTGCTGCTGCCCTATGTCTTGTTCATCTGCCTGGCGGCTCAGGTCTCGGCCACGCTGCACGCCTTGGGTCGCTTCGGCCTGCCCGCCTTTGTGCCGATCGTGCTTAACGTGGTCTGGATCGCCGCGGCCGTCGTTGTCGCGCCCGCCGTGAGCGACGACAAGTCAGGGCAGGCCTACGTCCTGGCCGCGGCGGTGCTGTTGGGGGGCAGTCTGCAACTGGGCATTCAATTGCCGCTCTTGTTCCGCCTCGGCTTTCGTTACGACTTCGATTGGTCGCGCTCGCGGACGTCCCTCGCGGCGATCGTCGCCTCGCTGCTGCCGATGTTGTTGGGCCTGGCCATCACGCAGATCAACACGCTCGCCGACAGCGTGCTCGCCTATACGCTTTCCGCCGCGGCGGGCGAAGAAGGCAGCCCCGTCGCCTGGCTGGGCGGCGTGGTCGACTATCCCATGCGCCAAGGTGCCACCGCGGCGATCTACTACGGCGAGCGACTCTATCAGTTCCCCGTGGGCATGCTCGGCATTGCCGTGGCGACCGTGATCTTTCCGCTGCTGAGCCGCCACGCGGCCCGAAGGGAGTTCGCTCGCATCGGGCCCGACCTCTCGCTCGGGCTGCGGCTGGTGTTGTTTCTTTCGGTGCCGGCGGCAGCGGGGCTGGCCCTGTTGGCCGAACCGATCGCGCGGCTGTTGTTCGAGCGCGGCGAGTTCAGCGGCGAAGACGCCCGTCGCACGGCCGACATGATCCAAAGCTACGCCCCCGGCGTGTGGGCTTACTGCGCGTTGCCAGTTGTGGTGCGCGGGTTTTACGCCCTGGGCAATCACACCACGCCGGTGCGGGTGGGGGCCGGCATGGTCGCGCTAAACCTGGCCCTGAACCTGGCCCTGGTATGGTCGCTGGCCGAACGTGGTCTGGCCGTCGCCACGGCGACCTCGGCCGCGGTGCAAGTCGTGCTGCTGATGCTGATCTTCTCCCGCCGCTGCGGCCGGCTCGATTGGCCGCGCCTGGCGGCCGCCGCCGCACGCTCGCTGGTAGCCACGGTCGTGATGACCGCCGCCGCCTACGCGACCCTCGCCGCGATCGCCGCCGAGCCGGAGCTCACTGCGCGGCTCGGGCGGGTGGGCCTGCCGCTGGGCGTGGCGGTGGTCGTGTACCTCGCCGTTTATGCCCTGCTCCGCGGGCCGGAGCTGCACATGCTCCGCGGCC
>QQVP01000092.1:10328-12552 GCA_003389215.1 Planctomycetota bacterium
ATCATGCCCACCGTCAAGTTCATCCGCGAAAAGAAAGAGATTGATGTGCCCGAGGGCACGAACCTGCGTAAGGCCGCCATTCAGGCGGGGGTGAATCTCTACCAGGGCGTCAACGGCTACGGCGAGACGATCAACAAGTTCCTCAATTGCCACGGCTGGGGTTTCTGCGGCACCTGCACCGTGGGCATCGAGGCGGGCAAGGAGAACCTCAGCCCCATGGGGACGTGGGAAAAGTTGAAGTTCCACGGCCTGCCGACGCCCGACCCGCTGCTGGCCACGATCAACTGCATGCACTTTATCGGCAACGAAGATCGACTCCGCCTGGCGTGCAAGACGATCGTCAACGGCGACGTCGAGGTCGAAACGGGGCCGGAGTTCAACGCCACGGGCGAGAACTTCTTCAGCTAGGGGCGTCTCTCCGCCAACCGCGATGGCCACGCTGCTCGAAGTCCAAGCCGCGCAGAAACGCTACGGCGAACAACTGCTGCTGGACAACGCCTCGGTCGCCCTGCCCGACGGGTGCAAGATCGGCATGGTCGGTCGCAACGGCGCCGGCAAGTCGACCCTCTGCCGGGCCCTGGTCGGCAGCGAAGAGCTGGACGCCGGCGAGGTCGTGCGTCATCCCCGGCTGCGGCTCGGCTACCTGCGTCAGCACGATCCCTTCGAGCCGGGCGAGACCGTGCTCGAGTTTCTGCTTCGCGACAGTGGCCAGCCCGACTGGCGCTGTGGCGAGGTGGCGGCCGAGTTCGCCCTCAAGGGCGACGACCTGGCCCGTCCGATCGCCGAGTTTTCCGGCGGCTGGCAAACGCGGATCAAGCTGGCCGCGCTGTTGCTGCACGAGCCGAACCTGCTGCTGCTGGACGAGCCGACCAACTTTCTCGATCTCCGCACGCAGGTGCTACTGGAACACTTTCTCAAGCACTTTGCCGGGGCCACGCTGATCGTCTCGCACGATCGCGGTTTTTTGAAGGCGACCTGCACCCACACGCTGGAACTGGCCCGCGGCAAACTGACCCTGTTCCCCAACGACATCGAGCGCTATCTGGAGTTCAAAGAGGAACGCCGCCAGCACAACGAGCGGGTCAACGCGGCCACGCTGGCCAAGCGGAAACAACTCGAGACGTTCATCAACAAGAATCGCGCCAACGCCAACACCGCCTCACAAGCCCGCAGCAAGAAGAAACAGCTCGAGCGACTCGAGCTGATCGACATCGAAGGCGAAGAGCGTGCGGTGAAGTTTCACTTGCCGCAGTCCGACATTCGCCAGGGCACGGCCGTGCGCTGCCGCGACCTTGCGATCGGCTATCCCGATCACACGGTCGCCGGCGACATCAATCTGGAAATCGAGCACGGCAGCTGCACGGTGCTGGTGGGCGACAACGGCCAGGGCAAGACGACCATGCTCCGCACGCTGGTCGGTTCGCTCGAGCCGGTCGCCGGCGAGTTCCGCTGGGGCTATGGCTGCGACATCGGCGTCTATGCCCAGCACGTCTATACGTCGCTGCCTGAGGACGAGACGATCTTCGACTACCTCGATCGTTGCCGCAGTCCCGAGACGAGTCAGCAGAAGGTGCTCGACATCGCCGGCAGCTTTCTGTTCCACGGCGACCTGGTCAAGAAACGGATTCAGGTGCTTAGCGGCGGCGAGCGGGCCCGACTCTGCCTGGCCGGCTTGCTGTTGGCCCCGCACAACGTGCTGGTGCTCGACGAGCCGGGCAATCATCTCGACGTCGAGACGGTCGACGCCCTGGCCGAGGCGATTCAGGCCTACGAGGGCACGATCATCCTGACCAGCCACGACCGGCATTTCGTCCGCCGCGTGGCAGGCGGCGTGATCGAGATTCGCGACGGTCGGGCCACGCACTACGGCGGCGGCTACGAGGCGTACCTGTACTGCATCGAGCAGGAATACGACGCCTTGGCCGCCACGCTGGCCCCGCCCCGCGATCCGGAACGGCGTGGCAAGTCCTCCGGGGGCAAGTCGCAGGCTAAGTCGGAGCGCAGCCTGCAGAAGCAAATCCAATCGCTGGAGCGAAAGATTGCCAAGCTCGACGAGCGACGGCGGGAGCTCAACGAAGCCTTGATGGCGACGACCGACGCGGCCGAGGCCCAGCGGCTGCACGAAGAGCTCACGACGATGAGCGACGAGTGCGCCGCGATCGAAGAGCAGTGGCTCGAACTGCAGGAATGAGGCGGGGCGGCGCTGGCTTCGGGAGGGCGAGGC
>QQVP01000101.1 GCA_003389215.1 Planctomycetota bacterium
CAGGGCCACTTGGGAATCGAGCCGTTCCGTCATCTGCTCAACGACCGCCGCTTTCGCAAAACGCCGATGTATCTGGAAACGCCTAAAGGCGACCGCAATGGCACGCCGTGGGACGTGGTGAATCTTCGCAAGCTGCGACGGCTGATCGAGAAGTGATTCGACGTCTCCAAACGCCACGGGGGGTACTGGGCTCTGCCAGAGCTGAGATCGGGCGTGCTCTCGAACACGTAGGTCCACACTGTCGTGCATAGGGCACCCCGCACGAAATTCGACAGGATTGCAGGATTCACAGGAGGGGAATTCGATCCCGTGGATCCTGTAAATCCTGTCTAACAACCGCGCGCTCAGAGCGGGCGGCGAAGGGGACAGGTCCAAGTTCTCGGACAGCCCGTCGGGCAAGTGGAAGCTCGTCGAGCCGAGAATTGGACCAGCCCCCGATCGGCGCCGCGGGGGGTACTGGGCTCTGCCAGAGCTGAGATCGGGCGTGCTCTCGAACACGTAGGTCCACACTGTCGTGCATAGGGCACCCCGCACGAAATTTGACAGGATTGCAGGATTCACAGGAGCGGAAGTCGATCCCGTCGATCCTGTAAATCCTGTCTAACAACCGCGCGCTCAGAGCGGGCGGCGAAGGGGACAGGTCCAAGTTCTCGGACGGCCCGTCGGGCAAGTGGAAGCTCGTCGAGCCGAGAATTGGACCAGCCCCCGATCGGCACCCGTCTAGCTTCTCGACTCGCCTGGCGCGTCGGGGATGCCGCGGCCGTGCGGATCGACGTCGGCGGCGGGCAGGTCGGCGACAATCTGTTCGCGGAGCCGCTCGTCGATGAAGTGCTCGATACGCTCGGCCGGTTCATGGACGTGATCGAGCGGCAGTCCGAGGTGCTCGACCAGATAGGCCTCCCACAAGCGGTGACTCCGCACCAGTTGACTCGCCTGCTGTTTGCCCGATGCGGTGAGCGAGAGCCCCCGATCGGTGCGTTGCACGTCACCGCGTCGCAGCAGCGACCAAAGGCCCCAGTTGGCCAGCAATCCCCCACCGACCGCCTGAACGACTTGCCGTTCACCGAGTTGCCGATCGGTCGCCAGTTCCTCGAGTCGGTAGAGCATGGCCAACATGTCTTCGCGAACGATGCGGGCCGAGATCCTGGCGTTTCGCAGCAGCGTGCTGACGACGCCGTAGCGTGGCGAGAGCAACACGGCCACGCCGTACAGCGCGCCGCCAGTCACCGCGATCGTGCCGGCGGTGTTCACCTCGATCAGGCGGGCCAGGGCACAGCCGGCCACCGCCGTCAGCAGTCCCACCCCGGCCGACACCCACAGCATCTTCGAGAGCCGATCGGTGAGCAGATGGGCCGTCGCCGCCGGAACGATCAGCATCGCGACCACCAGGATCGAGCCGACCGCTTCGAACGAGGCGACCGTGGTCAGGGCCACCAAGGCCATCAATAGGTAGTGCAACCGGCCGGCGCGAAAACCCATCGCCGTGGCCAGGGCGGGGTCGAACGAGCTGACCTTGAACTCCTTCCAGAGCAGAGTGATGACGGCGATGTTCAGTATCAGCACCGGCCCCACGGAGACGAGCGTGCGGGGCAGCTCGAAAGGGCCGACGCTCATGTTCTTGTTGCTGCTGATGCCGACCAGGTCCAGTTCGCCGGCAAACACACAGTCGAAGTCGAGGTGAATGGCCCCCCCGGTGTAACGCTTGATGAGCACGACCCCCAGGGCGAAGAGCGAGACAAACACCACGCCCAGGCTCGCGTCCGCCGGTACGCCGCCGCGTCGATTGAGCGTGTCGGCCAGGAAGGCCGTGGCCAATCCGGCCGCCAATGCGCCGACGAACATGAAACCGATGTTCAGACTGCCGGCGAAGATGAACGCGACGACGAGTCCCGGCAATACGGAATGGGCGAGGGCGTCGCCCATCAGGCTCATGCGACGCAGCAGCAGGAAGCAGCCCACGGTGGCGCAGGCCACGTTCGTCACCGCCGCGACCAGGGTCACCCAGGCGAGCGCGCGTTGCTGCCGGTCGTCGAGTTCGCGGAACCAGGCGACGTAGGCAATCGCCGCAACCGTCAGGATGACCGCCACGAGGGCAAATCGCCACGACTTCCACCACGCCGATGGAGCGGCCAGTTCGGACGATTCGACTTGTTCGTAGGCGGCATACATGGCTGGGGTTGCTGGGCGGGTCCTTGGAGACGGGGCTCGACGTTAGGGTCGCTGGTTCGCTATCCGCCGCCGGGCGAGAGCGTCCCGACCGGATCGTTGCCGCCGGTCAGCACATGCGGCGACTGGGGGGGAGTTGCGGCAGTTCGGGGCAGGCGGCCACTCTCGGCCAGCATCGCTTCGAGTTGCCCGACAATGTTGGGAGTCAGTACATGTTCGATCGAATCGGCATCGCGATCGACGTGATCGGGGGCGATGCGGGCGCCACTGATCAGGAACAGTTCCCAGAGACGGTGAATCCGCGTTACTTCGGCCGCGCGCTGGTGGCCTGACGCGGTCAGTTGAATCGCATCGGCGTTGCGCTCGATCCAGCCGGCCCAGGTCGCCCGGCGCAAGGCCCAGGTGAGCTGTCCGCGGTTCCAGCGACGATGTTGTTGGATCTCTTCGAGCTGGTGCGGCGCGAGCCGCGGAAGCTGCGATTCGCCAAGTTCGTAGAGGGCCCGCAACAGATTCTCGGTCGCTGTCCGCGAGCGGAGACGCAGCAGCGCGATCAGCCGGGCGAGCACGCCACGTCGCGGCGCAAACAAGACCGACGCCAGGAAGATGGCGGCGCCGCTCAGGATGATGACCGGTCCGGTGGGCAGCGCCTTGCGATTGTAGCCGAAGGCCAGCGGATCGAAGCCAAACCAGCGGACGAAGTACTCGGCCGAGACCAGTGTGGCGAAGACGCCGGTGGCTGCCCCGATCGCGCCGGAGATGACCAGCAGCGGTCCGAAGCGATAGGTCCAAAATCGCGCCGCCGCACAGGGAATGATGATCATACCCGCCATGAGAATGCCGACCAGCGGCAAACCGACAACCGTCACCAGGCAGAGCGCCGCCATCATGCCGAGGTCGATTGAGAGCGTCGGCCAGCCCAGGCTATGGGCAAAGTCGGCATCGAAGCTGTAGGTCTTCAGCTCCTTGAAGCAGATCGCCAGGGTCACGATCGACACCAGCAACACGCCAGCGATGAACCAGACGTCGGCCGTCAGCAACGTGGCGGCCTGGCCGAAGATGTACTGGTCGACGCCCGCCACGTGCGCCCCCGGTAGATAGCGGATGTAGGAGAGCAACACGACAAAGGCCCCGAAGAAGGTGCTCAGCACGATGCCGATCGCCGCGTCTTGCCGCGTCCTCGTCCAGCGGGTCAGAAACGTCACCAGAGCGGAACCGATCAGCCCGGTCAGCGCCGCGCCGGACATCAGCAGCAGAAAGTAGGCGGGCCGATCGCGACCGATCCCCAGCTCATAGGCGACGAGATAGGCCAGGCAGAGGCCGGGCATGGCCGCGTGGGCGACCATATCGCCGGTGAGCGAGCGACGGCGGAGCACGGCCAGCGAACCGATAACGCCCGCCACGCAGCCGAGCAGCGACGTGCCGAGCAGCACCCTTAGGTTTGGTGGTAACGCAAGAAGGTCCATGGCATCGTGACGCGGTGCACTCTCGCCACCGCGTACCAGACAGAAACTAATCGCCCAGCCGCACCGCTTCGGCGGCTTCGGCCAGTACGGTCAGGCGACCGCCGTAGGTGGCCTGCAGGTTTTCGTCGGTGAAGGTGGTCTCGATCGGACCGGCCGCCACCAGACGCATGTTCAACAAGATGACGTGATCGAAGTACTCTCGGACCGTCTGCAGGTCGTGATGCACGACGAGCAGCGTCTTGCCGGCCGACCGCAGTTCCTGAAGCAATGACACGGTGGCATGTTCCGTGGCCGCGTCGACACCGGAGAAAGGTTCGTCCATGAAGTAGATCTGCGCGTTTTGGGCCAACGCCCGGGCGAGGAACACCCGTTGCTGCTGCCCGCCGGAGAGTTGACGAATCTGGCGATCGGCGAAGCGGGTCATGCCGACACTCTCCAGGCTGGCCATGGCCGTGTCGCGCTCGGCCGCCCCGGCGCGGCGAAACCAACCCAGCCGTCCGTAGGTGCCCATCAACACGACGTCCAGCGCCGTGACGGGAAAGTCCCAGTCGACGCTTTCGCGCTGGGGAACGTAGCCGACCAGGTGGCGTTGCCGGTGAAATGGCTGGCCATAGAGCTCGACTTTGCCGCTGGCCAGCGGTACCAGACCAAGAATCGCCTTGATGAGCGTGGTCTTGCCCGCCCCGTTGGGGCCGACCACCGCAATCAGCCGCCCTTTGGGCAACGTCAGGTCGATGTCCCACAGCACCGGCTTGCGGTGGTAGGCCACGGTCATGTCGTGAATTTCGACGGGCGGGGCTTGCATCGAACTTTCCCGACGCGACGACGCGTCCAACTCGACCGCCGCGGCCTGTGGGAAGATCACTTCAGGGACTCGGCGATCGTACGGACATTGTGGTCCATCATCCCCAGGTAGGTGCCCGTCGTGGTTCCCTCGGCACCCATCGCGTCGGAAAACAGCTCGCCGCCGACGCTCACCTTGTGGCCACGAGCCCGACACCCTTCGACCAGGCTCTTGACGCCGCGGTCGGCGACACTGCTCTCGACAAAGACCGCTTTGACGTTGCGTTCGACCAGCAAGTCGACCAGCTCATTTACCGTGGCCAAGTCGGTCTCGTCGGCCGTGCTGATGCCCTGCAGTCCGCGGACCTCGATGTCGTAGGCGGCCCCAAAGTAGCCGAAGGCGTCGTGCGCGGTGACCAGCATCCGCTGCCCTGCCGGAATCGATGCCAACTCTTTCGACCACCTTTCGTGCGCCGCGAGCAGCTCGGCACGATAGGCGTCCGCGTTGGCGCGATAGTCGTCCGCATGGGTTGGATCGAGCTCGGCCAGCTGCGCGCCGACGAACTCGACGCAGTGAGCCCAGATGCGGGGATCGAACCAAACGTGAGGATCGTAGTGCCCCTCGAACTCATCGGGCTCGCGGAGCAGGTCCGAAGACGCCTCGCGCAGTTTTTTGGTGACGGCAAACGTGGGGCAGACGCCGGCCAGGTCGACGAGTCGATCGGCCAGACGACCTTCCAAGTGCAAGCCATTGTAGAAGATCACGTCGGCGCGATTGAAGACGTCGATGTCGCGAGGTGTGGCCTGGTAGGTATGCGGATCGACGCCCGGTCCCATGATCGCGGTCACCTCGATGTGCTCTCCGCCGACACGGCGGGCGATGTCGGCGACCTGACCCGTCGTGCAGACGACGTGCAACTTGCCGTCGCGCGGCGCGGGGCCGGACGCCCCCTTACGGTCGCGCGACGCTTCGCCGGATGAAGTCTGCTCGCAGCCCGCCGCCAAAATCAGGACGACCGGCACCAGGGACGCGAAGAGCGCGCGGAGCAGGGCATAGCGCGCGCCAGATGTATTGAGGCTCGTCATAGAGTGGCTACCGAAACGCGGTGGGGTGTGGATCGCAGTGGCGTGTGGATCGCGCGCAACCGATGCGCGGGTGCCCGTCCGGGTTCACGCCGTTTTTGCTCCCGGACCCCTAAATCGTAACGCCTTCGCGAGGTAATTTCAAGTTGTTAAAATATTTATTTTGAGTCGCCAAAAACAATCCGCTTGGTGCGGTTTTTCGAACGATCGCGGATTCGGCGGCAGAATTTCCGCGGGTTTCTGGCTGCAATCCCCGGCCCGTCGTCCGCAACCGGGAGCCCGCCGAGCCACCTTCGAGCGGGGTGACGGCAGGCGACCACGAACGGGGCGGCGGGGGCGCACGATGCCTGTTCCACGGCCTGTGTGGAATATCGGGCGGAACGACGATCGACCGGTGCCGAGGTCGCCTGGCGACCGATTCAACCCCGTGGCGTCGTCCCTCTGCGGCCGCCGCCACAGTGCGCATTGCGCGCCGAAAAGTTGACCATAGTCCAGGCCACCAGTACATTTAATTGCGGTCGACGGACCGCGTCCCGGCGGTCCTTCGCCATCCGTGGCGGCCCTTCCCGCGTCGCGTTGCCTGCGCACCCCGCCCGAGACATGCGATGGGATTGACCTATTTCAAGCGTTACCGGATGGAGATCGACCTTTCCGGGCGAGCTTGGAATCTGCCGCCGCTTCCGCTGGGCTACGACGTCCTTCCCTGGGATTTCGACCAGATCGAGCACCATGCGTACGCGAAGTATGCGAGCTTTCGTGGTGAGCTCGACTCGAATGTGTTTCCCTGCCTGGGTGAGTTCGATGGCTGTCTGCGGCTGATGCACGAAATTCAGTCGAAGCAGGGATTCCTCTCGGGCGCGACCTGGCTGGTCAGTCATTGCGAGGCCGGCGATCTGGAAATGGACTTCTGCGGAACCGTTCAGGGGATTCGTGATCGGACCGGGTTCGGGGCAATTCAGAATCTGGGCGTTGTGCCCGAGCATCGCGGTTTGGGCCTGGGTCGCACCTTGATGATCTACGCGCTCCGCGGGTTTCAGGCAGCGGGGCTCTCACGGGCCTACCTCGAAGTCACGTCGCAGAACGACGGGGCGGTGCAGCTCTACGAAGATCTTGGCTTTCGACGGGCGCGGACCGTGTACAAGGCCGTCGAGATGGTCGAGGTCGGCTAGTTTCAGCTTCTGCGCGCGGCCGCGAGCAAGGCCCCACCGAATTCCCGACGTCTTGTCGCACGGCCCGGCCCGGTCTCGCACGCCACAAGCCCCGTCGACTCGCTCTAGCTGACCGCACCCCCGAGCACTACACTACGAACACCAGCATTTCTTAGGTCACGCGAGTCGCAGGCACGGATGGGCGTCCAAGTTCAGGAGTTTGAAAACGGATTGGTGCTGCTGGGCGAACCGATCCGTTCGCTCGAGTCGGCGGCCTTTACGTTTCTCTTGCCATCGGGGGCCGCGCACGATCCCGACCAGCGGCGCGGCCTGGCCGCTTTGACCTGCGATATGGTGCAGCGCGGTTGCGGAGAGCGCGACAGCCGGCAGTTCATCGAGGATCTGGAAAACCTGGGTGTCGACGGCGGCGAATCGGTCTCGGTCGCGCACACGAATTTCGGGGCGGCCATGCTCGCGGACAATCTCGCCGCGGCTCTGGCGATCTACGCCGAAATGCTCCGCGATCCGCATCTTCCTGCCGAGCAGCTCGAAGCCTCGCGCCAGGTGGCGATTCAAGAGTTGCGGGCGGTCGAGGACGAGCCGGGTCAAAAGGCGATGCAAGAATTGCGTCGGCACGTTTACGGCGACCCCTGGGGCCGGCCTGGATGCGGCGACCTGGTGGGGCTCGAGGCGGCCACGATTGACGACGTGCAGAAACAGTTTGCCAACTGCTACCAGCCGCGGGGAACGATTCTGGCCGTGGCGGGCAACTTCGACTGGCAACAGCTGTGCGACACCGTCGCCAACTTGTTCGGCGACTGGCAGGTGGCTGGCGCGGCCGATCCTCCGACGGGTGGCGAACCGACCGCGGGCGGCCACATCGAACACGATTCGAACCAGACACAGATCGGCATCGCCTATCCGTGCGTGCCGTATCGCGACCCCGACTACTACCAGGCCTGGGGCGGCGTCGGCATCCTCAGCGGCGGGATGAGCTCGCGGTTGTTTACCGAGGTGCGCGAGAAGCGCGGCCTCTGCTACTCGGTCTATGCGAGCTGCCATTCGCTCCGCGATCGCGGTTCGGTGTTGTGCTATGCCGGCACCAGCGCCGAGCGGGCCCAGGAAACGCTCGACGTCACGCTCGCCGAGTTGCAGCGACTGGCTGAGGGAATCGAGCCGGTCGAACTCGCGCGGCTCAAGGCCCGCATGAAGAGTTCGCTGATTATGCAGCAAGAGTCGAGCACCGCCCGCAGCTCGGCCATCGCCCGCGACTGGTATCACCTGGGCGACGTGCGGACTCTGGAAGTCGTCGGCAAGATCATCGACGACTTGAGCTGCGAGTCGATCAATGCCTATCTTGCGGCGCATCCGCCGAGCGACTTTACCGTGGTCACGCTCGGCCCCAACCCGTTGGAGGTTTCGCTTGGAACTGCGTGAGACCCAACTCGACAACGGTCTGACCGTGATGGCCGAATGCAACGACGAGGCCCACACCTGTTCGGTCGGCTTCTTCGTGCGCACCGGGGCGCGGGACGAAACGCCCGAGGTGGCCGGCGTCAGTCATTTTCTGGAACACATGGTGTTCAAGGGCACGCCGCAGCGCACGGCCGACGACGTCAATCGCGAGTTTGACGAGATGGGCGCCCACTACAACGCCTATACGAGCGAAGAGAGCACGGTCTACTTCGCGGCGATCCTGCCGGAGCATCAGGATCGCGTGGTCGACCTGTGGGCCGACGTGCTGCGACCCTCGCTCCGCGAGGACGATTTCGACATGGAGAAGAACGTCATCATCGAAGAGATTCGCATGTACGACGATCAGCCTCCCTACGGAGCCGATGACCGCTGCAAGGCCGCTTTCTTCGCCGCCCATCCGCTGGCCAACAGCGTGATCGGCACCGTCGAGAGCGTGTCGAACCTGGCGGTCGATCAGATGCGGAGCTATTTCGAAGAGCGCTACTCGCCGGGCAACATTGCCCTGGTCGGCAGCGGCAAGATCGACTTCGACCAGCTGGTGCGAAAGGCCGAAGAGGTTTGTGGCGGCTGGCAACCGTTCGAGACGCGTCGGAACCTGCCCCGGGTCGAGCCGTGTCAGGAGTTTGTCACGCTCACCAAGACCGAATCGACGCAAGAGTACGCCATGGAATTTGCCTTGGCGCCCGGCTCGAACGCGGAAGAACGCTATGCCGCCAAGGTGCTTTCCGTCGCGCTCGGCGACGACTCGGGCAGCCGGTTGTTCTGGGACCTGGTCGATCCCGGTTTGGCCGAGAACGCCAGCCTGGGACACTACGAGTACGACGACGCGGGCCTGTTTGTCACGTACATGGCCTGCGCCCCGGAGGCCTGTCGGGACAACCTGCAGCGGATTCTCGATCTCTATCGCCAGGCCGCCGTCGAAGGGATTCGGCCTTCAGAAATTGATCAGGCCAAGGCGAAGATTACCTCGCGCGTCGTGATTGCCAGCGAGCGACCCCGCAGCCGACTGTTCAACGTGGGCGGATCCTGGCTTCACGGGCGACCCTATCGCAGCGTCCGCGAAGATCTCGACGCGCTGGCCGCGGTGACCGTCGACGACGTGGCCCGGGTGATGGAGCAGTTTCCGCTGACTCGCAACACCACGATTGCCGTGGGGCCACTCGACGACGTGGCTGCTCCCGAGTAGCGGCGATCAAGAAGCCCCAAGCGGGATAGATCACACGGGGCAGATCAGAAGGGACGGATGCCAACCGCCGCGCCTTCGCCGCGGGACGCAACGAGCACCGACGACGCCATCGGCTAGCGCGGGCGGCGAGGTCGATTCGGCCGTTCGCGCTCGTCGCGGGCCTCGCGAAGTTGTCGCTCGCGGGCCAGTGTGCTGAACAGCGCCGCGGTGCCGGCCAACTCGGGCCATTCGAGCCCTGCGGTCGATTCCTGTTCGATCGCCAGTTGGGCCAAGCTCGGCGGACCGTCGACCTGCTCGACGTCCTCCTCAGGCACGCGGGCGGTGCTGGTGTCGTCCTCTTCGCCGTCGCGTTTGGCCTCGGTCGTCACCTCGCCCGCGCCGTTGGTCGTTTCCAGGATGTTCTGCAAGGCGTCTTCGAGCGCCTCCCAGAATTCGGCCGGCATGACGGGCAGGCTGTTTGCCCCGGCGTCCAACAGGGCGTTGATCGTGTCCTGATTCTCGAGCGACAGGGCGGCTGCCTCCGACTTCAGGAAGGCGGTCAGCGGACTGTTGCCGTCCGGTTCGGTGAGCGACTGCTCGAGCAGTTGCAGGGCTTGGGCTGCCTCGCCTTCGGTAATCGCCGGCCCGCCGTTGCCGTTGAGTCGCTCGACCGTTTCGCTCAGTGCTTCGGGCACGTCCATGAAGATGCGGTACACCGTTTGATAGACCGCGCGATTTGCCTCGGCGACGCCGTTGCCACCACCGTCGAGGAAGCTGGGGTCGGTGCCCGAGCGATTGTCCGCGGGCGGCACGAAGGTCGCCCGGACGCCGATTCCGGTGGTTGCCGCACCCGTGCCGATCCCTTCGGACGAGGTGTCGACGACGAAGATGTTGGCCGTGCCCGTCTCGCCCCCGGTGAGGTCGCGGAAGATGATCGGATCGACGACGACGGTGACTTGACCGCGGGCCTGTCCGCCACGACCATCGTCGACGGTGTAGCGGATCGTTTCCAGTCCGGCGAAGCTCGCTGCCGGTGTGTAGGCGATGCTGGTGCCGCCCGGGGCAATCGTGGCCGTGCCGCCGGCACTCGGCGGATCGACGGCGATGATCGTCAGCGCCTCGTTGACGTCGGGCCCGATCGAGTCGTTTGCGGTCGCCGGTAGTTGATTGGCAACGCTCGTCTGGTCGACGACGAAGACATCGTCCACCGCGATCGGCAGATCGTTGACTTCCGTCACGAGGATCGTCACGGTGGCGACGTTCGAGGCCACTCCGTTCCGCACAAACTGGTAGGTGTAGCTGTCGACACCGCTAAAGTTGGCGTTGGGCCGGTAGCTGAAACTGCCGTCGGACAGGAAGTTCAGCACACCGTTGCTCACATTCGAGACGAGCTGGGCCTCGACGTCCGCAACATTGCCCACGACTCCGTCATTCTCCAACACCGAACCTTCGATAATCACCCCGTCGACGGGTGTCGGGAACGGCTGATCGAGGATGCCGAGACTGTCCGGCTGCGAAATGCCGAGCAGGAGATTGTCTTCGGGCGTGGTGTACTGGTCGTCGACTGCCGAGGCGATGACCTCGACAACCGCGCTGATCAAGGTGTCCTGATTGCCGGCCGCGTCGGTGGCCAGGATGGTGATCGTCTGCTCGCCGACCTGATCGACGGTCGGGGTCCAGGAGAGCACTCCGGTAACAGGATCGATTGACGCGCCAGCCGGCGGATTCTGCAACGCATAGCTAAAGCCGGGCGTTCCTTCTTCGACGTTCTCCGCGTCATAGTCCACGGGGAAACCGACCGACGCGGTCTCCGGCACCGGCGGCGTCTCGCCCGCGGGGGCGATCATGTCGATGGTGATTTCCAGGGGATCCGAGGGGCCGAAGGTGAATCCGAAAGCGATCGGATTGCCCTGGCTGTCGACGATGTCTGGGATTGTCTGCACCGCCGTGATCGAATTGACGCCTTCGGCAAGCGCGTCGGGGTTGGTCACTGTTACAATTGCCGACGTAAAGAACTCACCCGGCGACGAAAACGTGGCGCCTGGGACTTCGACGAATCCGAGTTCCGTCGAACCGACGAACAAGGTAACCCTCGACGAAAGGCCGATGGTTCTAATCAGATCGGTCACCAGAATCTGAAACGACTTGATGTTGGTGATGTTGTCGGAGTCGCTCACGCCGCTGTCGAACTCGGAAAGCAGGTCGATCGTCGGGCCGTCCGGCAGTTCGATCGGCGGCGGGAAGACCAAATCCAACTCGGTCGAGATCGTCGTCTCGTTGCCCGCCAGATCGATTGCCTTGACCCCAAAGCTAAGCGATCCCTCGAGTAGCAATTGGTCGACGGCATTCTCATCAACGAGGAAGATCGGAAACTGCGCGTCCCACTCGATCTCGCCCGTGAGCGGATCGATCGTCATCCCGACCGGCGGATCGACCAGTTCATAGCGGAAGCCGGGGTTGCCCTCTTCCGCGTGATCGACGTCGTACCGGAACACCTGATTGAAGATCGCCTCGGTCGGCAGCGGCGGCGTGATCTCCGCGATCGTGGTGTCGATGGTGACCACCAAGGCTGGCGACTCGGCACTCTCGGGATTGATCGTTTGCGTCGCGGTAAAGACGTTCTCGCCTTCGCTCAGCAGTTCGGGACTGTCGACGGCGACCACGACGCTGGTTTGGCCGCTTTCGACCACGGCACTGCCGACGGCGGTTCCACCGGCCAATAGCGTCACCGTGGCCCCTTCGCTGACCCCGGTGATCAGGAAGCTGAGCGTGGTCAGTCGCGTTACATTGTCGGTGTCGACGCTGCCCGTGTCGAATTCGGAGAGCAGGTCGATGGCCAGCGGGGCGGGCGGGGAGACCTCGACGTCGTAATCGCTCGACGTCTCGTTGCCGGCCGCATCGGTGGCGATGATCGTGTACGACGGATCGCCGACCTGGTCGATCGTGGGCGTCCACGAGACCTCACCCGTCAGCTCGTCGATGGTCATGCCGTCGGGCGCATCGCCGAGCGAGTAGCGGAATCCGCTTTGCCCTTCTTCGGCGTTGCCCGGGTCGAAGGTGTACGTTTCA
>QQVP01000106.1 GCA_003389215.1 Planctomycetota bacterium
ATATCACTGCTGGCGGGCCAGCCGCGAATCGGCGTCGCGGTTGAGCGTCGCCATCCGCCGACGGATATGCGGCTGATGTTCGAGAAACCGCGTAATGCCCTGCCAGTCGAGCTCGTCGGGTCCCAGGGCGTCGCAAATCGCCTCGGCGTGTTCCCAGTCTTCGCTCAGGTCGACCCGCAAGCGCAGGTCGTCGCGGGCGAGCGGGGCCGGGGCCGGAATCAACCGCACGTGGAACAGCTCGGGATGGGCCTGAATGTACCGCGTGATATCGTTGCGCTCCTGCGGGTCGGTCGACTCGCGGTCGGCCTTCTGCAGGGCCTCGGCGGTAAACCACTCGGAGAAGACGCCCGCCGGACAGAACAGGGCGGGCCGGCCGTCGGCGGCACAGTAACCGACGTAGTCGAGCAGCGGATGCTCGGAGGCGGTGATGATCAGGCGATCGATCAGCGAGGGATCCGTAAACGGATTGTCGAGACAGATTCGCACCACGTGATCGGGGCGATATTCGTCGATCGCCTCACAGAACTGACCGAGCCGATCGTTCTGCCGGCCGACAAAGATGGCCACGTCGTTGGGCACCGCGGCGGCCGTCTCGTTGTAGTTGCCTTCGCTGGTGACGACGACGACCTGGTCGAGCAGCTCGCTTTCGGTGGTCCGTCGCACGACCCACTCCAACAGCGAAACGCCGCCTAGTTTTCTCAATCGCCCGCCGCCCACCGCAGCGAGCTGACCCTGGGCCTGCACAATCCCGAGCGTCTTCATTGCCTTGTGACCTCGCGTGATTTCCTTACCGCTAGCCTCCTGGGCGTAACTTCAGCGTCGCGTCTCGCCGCCCTCGCAAATCAAGCCGCCGATGCGCGTCGCGCCGGGCACGCCGCCGCCATGTCAGTCAGTCTATCCCGACCGCCGAAAATCGGGCAAGGCGAAGTCGGACCGCTGCTATCACTCAGCCGCGGGCCAGCCCCAAAGCTTCGTAGATTCGCGCGTCGGCCAGCGATTCGGCGACCAGCGAGGCCCCGCTAAAGTCGTGCACCAGGCTCCGCGACGCCGGCACCGCCACGGCAAACGTGCCCGCCGCCACCGCCGCCTTGCAGCCGTTTTCGCTGTCCTCGAGCACCATGATCTGGGCCGGCTCCAGGTCGAAGCGCGCGGCCGCCGTCTGATAGATCTCCGGATGCGGCTTGCCCTCGTGCACATCTTCCGCCGTAAGCAGAAACTCGAAACGCGGCACCATGTCGAAGCGGCCCATCACGTTTTCGACGAACTGCCGTCCGCTGCTGGTGGCCACCGCCTTCGGCATCGCGGCCGCCTCGAGCGTCGCCAGCAACTCGACGAGCCCCGGCATGGGGGCCAGCTGATTGTCGAGGATCGGCACGAAGATCTCCTCCGACTCGGCCGCCAATTCCTCGACGGTGGCGTCCAGGCCGTGCCACTCGATCATGATCGACAAGGCCTGGGCCGGCCGTCGTCCCATCATCGCGTCGAGCAGGTCGTCGTCGAGTGGTTTGCCGCGACGGCGAAGCACTTCGGTGCCGACCGCCCGATAGAGATCTTCCGTGTTGAACATCAATCCGTCGAGATCGAACACGACGGCCTGCAGACCTTCCGACATGGCGTTCCTTCAATCGCCCCTTCATTTTCTCACGGAGAGTTGCAAATCGCGCACGCTGCACTCACGCGCGTCGCCGCCGATTCTAGCCGATCGAAGCTGCGGCCAACACCGCGGCAAACTCGCCCAGGATCATGCTCGTGGCGCCCCAGACGTGATGTCCCTCGAGCGGCAAGTACGGCACGCCGAACTCGATGCCGCGGGCCAGGCGAATCTCGCGCTCCACCGCGATCGGCTCGGCCAGCGCCGTCAGCGGCAGCGTCAGCTGCGCGGCCACCTCGCGAGGGTCGGCCCGCCAAGGTGGCTCTTCATCGACGATTCCGATCCACGGCGTGACGAGAAAGTTGGTTGCGAACACATAGAACGGCGCGAGCGAACCGAGCGTCTCGACGCGCGCCGGCGCAACACCTAGTTCTTCGTTCAACTCCCGCAGGGCCGCCTCGCGCGTCGTCTCGCCTGGCTCGACCGCGCCGCCCGGCAGCGAAACCTGGCCGGCGTGCGAGGCGATCTCCGCCGGTCGCAGGGTTAGCGGCAACTGCCAGACGCACGCGGTGCCGACGTCGTCAGGCACCTCGCCCCGGGCCGACGCCCCGCCGCGCGGATAGAGCAGCAACATCACCGCCGCCGCGCGGGCCGTGTGGGGTGGCGGGCCGTGATGCCGGCCGTAACTCAACTCCGGCTCAAAACGACGTCGGCCTGCCAGCCGGGCTTGGGCCGACTCGACCGAAGGCTCGGCGGCGAGAATTTTCTTCAGTCGTGTGGCCAGCCGATCGCGCGTCACGGGGACCCCCTTTGCTGCGCGCGATCGTCGTCCGAACGGTTCACATCGTAGATGGCGAACGAATCGTTGTGATACCAGAGCGGTAATCGGAGCGACGGGTTCGCCTCGGTCAACAAGAAATCGGCGCCATAGAGGGCGGCCAGCTGAAGGATCTTCTCTTCGTCGCTGTGGGCCAGCGAAACGGTCCGCCGCCCGTCGTGTCGATAGATCTCGCGGAAGCGATCCCACCACTCGATCACGCTGCGCGCGTCCTGCGGCATCTCTTTCCAGGTCACCACCTCGGCCCGCTCGGCGTACCACTTGAACGTCTGGCTGTAAGGCGGCGTCAGGAACACCGCGCCGGCCGGCGCGCGGGTACGGACCTCCTCGCAGACGGCCCGCCAGTTGCGATGGCGCTGCTCGGCCACGCTGGCTCGCCTACCAATCGTCTTGGCATCGGCGAGTGGATAAGGATAAGTCACCCAACGATCGATGCTCACCGCGAAGTGGGCCAGCGCCAGCCCGAACAACAGCGCCGCCGACCAACGGGCCAGTTCCGGTCGCGACGGCTCCCAAGAAAAGATGGTGTGCGTGACGGCCAGCGCCGCTCCCACCGGCACGACAACGTCACTCATGCGAAACCAATAAAGTCGTAGCAACAGCGCCGCCCTCCGCGGATCGTCCAGCACGAACGGCCCCCACAGCCAGCGAATGCCCAACCCGATGGCCACGAGGGCGACCATCGCCAGCACGAAGAGGTTCAATCGCTTGAGCCCCGCGGACGGCGAACCCCACACCGCCAGCACGGCCCAGAGCGCGATCAGGCCGACGTGCCGGAGACCGAACATGCTCAGGTAGGGCGGCGTCTCTTCCGCGACGAAGAACTTGTACGGGTCGAGATGATGCGGAATCCGCGTGAAGACCTGAATCTCGGCGGCCTGGGCAACTTCGTCGGCGGTCGCGATGCGATTGAGCAACAACATGCCGTAGAGCGACGGCGAAGCGAGCAGCAGGCCGAGCAGAATCGCGGGCCCCATCTTGCCGAGCGATGGCACCTCTGGCCCGTCGCCCTCATTGCGCGCCGCGAGTCGCGCGAAGACCCACACGACGGCGGCCCCGACGCCGGTCCAGAATCCGACCACGACATGCCACGCCGAGGCGATTCCGACCAGCGGCCAGACGCGTCGCCACGCGCCCCGCACCATCTCGGCCAAGGCCAACCAGACAAAGGCGTAGGCGGGTGCCTTTGCTTCCAGCCCGCCGACGACCCATTCGCCGGCCATGTGCAGACGCGCAGTGGCGGCGAGCATCAAGGCGGCACTCAACACGGCCGCCGCGCGTCGCGGTACCAGCGACCAACTCAACCGCCACCACGCGCACGCCAACAGCAGATACGTCAGCGCGCGGCCCACGTAGGCCACCGTGTCGAGCGACCACCAGCGGGTCAGCCATCCAAACGTCCAGTAGAAGACATGATGCGCGTCGGCCGTCTGCAGAAAGAAATCGCGCGCGCACCACTCGGGCTGCCAGAAGTGCTTCGCCTTGCCGAGATAATTCGGCTCGTTCACGTCGGGCGGCAACCAACCGGCGTGCGCCCACATCAGCCCCCAGATGAGCGCGATCTCGATCGCGACCAGCGACCACCGCGGCGCGGTTCGGGCTTGTTCATCAACTCTTGACATACGTGCGCAAACGACTTGAAGACGAGATACCCAACGCTCGGGGCAGCGTGTTGTGCCAGCCTAAACGGACCGCTACAGTGTGGCTAGGGCTGAGCCTGGGCGGCCGCGCTCGACCCTTCTTTGTGTATCTGTGCGCAAGAATATCTGTCCGCAGTCAAGCGACACGAGGTTCTCCGTGAGCGATTCGACCCCGGGCCAGCGGTTGCGTGAGGCGGTCCGCGACCACACCATTCAGGTGCCGGGGGCTCCCAATGCGCTGGTCGCACGGCTCGCCGAACGATGCGACTATCCGGCCGTTTACCTCTCGGGCGCGGCGCTCTCGGCGGGCGTGTTGGCGGTGCCCGACGTGGGACTTTTCTCGCGCGACGAGTTGGTACAGCAGACCCGCTACATCACCCGGCGGATCGAAATCCCGCTGATCGTCGATGCCGATACCGGTTTCGGCGATGCCATGGACACGGCCGCGACCGTGACCGCGCTGGAAGAAGCCGGCGCGGCCGCCGTGCAGCTGGAAGATCAAGAGCTGCCCAAGCGCTGCGGCCACCTCTCGGGCAAGACACTCGTCACGGCCGACGAAATGTGCGACAAGCTTGGTGCCGCCGTCGCCGCGCGGAATGACGATTCGCTGGTGATCGTCGCCCGTACCGACGCGCGGGGCGTCACCGACTTCAACGACGCGGTGGCCCGCGCGAACGCTTACGTCGAGGCGGGGGCCGACTGGATCTTCGCCGAGGCGCTGACGACGCGCGACGAGTTTGCCCGCTTCGCCGAGGCGGTCGACGTGCCGTTGATCGCCAACATGACCGAGTTCGGCAAGAGTCCGCTGCTCACGCTCGACGCCCTGGCCGAATTGGGCTATGCCGCGGCACTCTATCCGGTCACGCTATTGCGTATCGCCATGAAGGCGATCGAGGCGGCCCTCGAATTGATCGGTGACGAAGGGAGTCAGAGCAGTATGCTCGACTTGATGCAGACGCGCGAGGAGCTTTACGAACTGATCGACTACGAGGATTTCGAGTCGCAGGATCGCGCTTACTTTTCTTGAACGCATTCGGATTCTTGACAGGGACATCTTCCGCAGGAGTGTCAGGGGATGAGCGAATTGCACTACCGTCCGGGTCTGGAGGGAATCGTGGCCGGCGAGACGGCCATCTCGACCATTTCCGACGGGCTCCGTTATCGCGGCTACTCGATCGAGGACCTCGCTTCGCATGCCGGCTTCGAAGAAGTCGCCTACCTGATCCTGCACGGCGCCCTGCCCAACGCCGAGCAACTCGCTGAGTTTCGCGGGCGATTGGCCTCCGGCGCCGCGGTGAGCGGGCACCTCATCGACTTTCTCCGCAAGATCCCGGCCAGCGCCGGCGCGATGGATGTGATGCGCACGGGGGCCAGCGCCCTGGCCCATTGGGACCCCGAAGCAGGCGACAACAGCCACGAAGCGAACCTGCGCAAGGCCGAGCGGCTGCTGGCGCAGTTGCCCACGATCATGGCGGCCTGGCACCGACTGCGCCATTCGCAGGAACCGGTGTCGCCCGACGGCAAGTTCTCCTTCGCCGCCAACCTGCTCTGGATGCTGCACCGCGCGCCGCCCAAGGACAAGTTCGTTCGCGCGATGGACGTTTCGCTGACCCTTTACGCCGAACACGAGTTCAACGCTTCGACCTTTACCGCGCGCGTCGTGGTGTCGACGCTATCCGATTTGCACTCGGCCATCGCGGCCGCGATCGGCGCGCTCAAAGGTCCGCTACACGGCGGGGCCAACGAACGCGTGCTCGAGGTGCTGCAGCAGGTCGGCTCGAAAGAGAACGCCGAGCCGTGGGTTCGCGAAGCCCTGGCCAACAAGGTCCGCATCATGGGCTTTGGCCATCGCGTCTATAAAGCGGGCGATCCGCGGGCGGCGTTCCTGAAGGCCTATTGTGCCGAGTTGGCCGCCGAGAAACCGGACGACGACCTGGAAGAGATCGCCGGAGTGATCGAAGAGATTGTCGTCGGCGAAAAGGGACTGCCCCCGAATCTCGATTGGCCCAGCGCCCGGCTGTACCACTACATGGGCCTGCCGGTGGAACTTTACACGCCGCTGTTCGTGGTCAGTCGCGTTGTCGGCTGGTCGGCCCACGCCATCGAGCAGCTGGACAACAACCGGCTCATCCGACCGCGCTCAAACTACACCGGCCCCGGCCCGCAGGCTTGGGTGGCCATCGAGGACCGCTGAGCTGGGGCCGCCACGGTTCGAGGCAGTCAGAGATGCCCTGGCCATCGATCACGTGGTTGCGACCCGGCGTGCGGCGCTTCGTGGTGGACATCTGTTCTCGCGAACTTGGCAAGTGCGCGCTCGGCCGCGCGCCGCGCGCCCGCGGGCGTCGCACGGTCGCTGGCCAAGCGACGTTCAGCTTGAAACGCGGTGGGCGGGGTGTTAGGCTGCCAATCGTGGAGATCGGCCCGCTCTTGCAGGAGAGAAGCGGGCCTTTGCTTGGGAAGAGACATGGGAGAGTCTTGATGTTATCACGCATCCGGGAGTTGCCAATTGTGTGGGGGGCGGCGACGCTCCTCTTCTTCATCGCCTCACGACCCGCCCCGGCGGACGAAGTCGTGCTGATCAATGACCCGATCGCCGACGGAATCTTCACGGAGGATGGAGTGACGGGCTATCAGTACGTTTTCGACTTCTATTGGGGCGACAGCAGCTTTCATACGGGCTCCTCGTCCACTTGTGTGGGCCAATGTCTGGGCTACAGCAGCGAATTCGCCCTCGGCGGTTCCAACACGCCCTTCAATCCGGCCGAGGCGGCCTGGTATCGCGAGGGTACCGTGAGCTATCGAGCGTTTAATACGTTTGCGGGGGGAGATATTGAGGCGACATTCGAAGGACGCGGCATCTTCCAGGGGTGGTACCAGACGAATACGGCCGCCGTTCCGGGGGACTATCACGATGTGGGCCCCTTCGGCTGTCAGAATCCAGGTTGCCCGTACACCAACTGGAATCTGCCGGCCGCGACCGGGAATACCACCACCGACGTCTGGGATACGAACGTGATCGACGAGTACGGCAGTTTTGGTCCTGTGGGATCTCAGGTCCCCTGGGCCATGGAAAACACCTGGCACGTGCCGTCCGACTACACCTACTCGACGCTCGAACTTGCTCCCGGTGAATTCTTCGGCGGCTCGTCCTTCAACATCGATCCGACGGAAGGCTTCGAAGTCAGCAGCCAGATCGACCAGTGGCAGGGTCCCCCCAACCAGGAAACGTGGTTGCTGGCCACCATCCGCATCGTTCACCCCAACTCGCCCGGCTCGATGGAGTGGTTTAGCGCCGATGGCAGCGGTGTTATTCAGGGACCGACCGGCGCGCCGTTCGTGCCGCCAACCTGCATCATCGGCGACGTCAACTGCGACGGCTACGTCGAGATCGGTGCCGACATCCTCACGGCGTTCACCAACTTCACGGGCCCCGGCTCCTTCGGCAGGGTCCGCGCTCAAGGGGATGTCCACGGTCCAACCACGGCGACGACCGATCCCGATGGTCACGACGGGGACGTCGACGTGTCAGATATCTTGACGATCTTCGGTGCCTTTACCGGACCGCCGCCCGATGACGGAAGTGGCGGCCTCGGTGGACCTGCCGAAGCGGGCGATCCCAGTGTTCCCGACTTGATCTACGATCCGACAACCGGCGAGGTCGTACTCGACCCCGACGGATCTTCGATCATCGGCTATTCGCTGCAGAACGCGACGAACAGTTTTCTCCCCGGCAACCACACGCCTATCTTGGCGGGCGTGGCCACCGCGCTCACCTCGCAGATCGAGGAAGCGGCGCTCGCACCTGGCTCCGGCTCGATCGGCCTCGTGTTCCCCACCGGCTTGGATCTGGCCGGCCTGCAGGCGTTGCTCACCGTCAATCAGGTGAGCCGGTCGCTCGGCGCGCCGCTGGTCCCCTTCGACCTCGTCGTGCTCGGCGGGGCGCCGGTGCCGGAGATGTCGACGCTGGCCTTGGGAGCGCTGGGGCTGCTGGCCCTGACGCTGTTCGGTCTCCGTCGTCGGACTTGGTAAGTCGGTCAATTCGCGCTCACGCGATGTTCACGGCCCTGCCCTTTCGGGGGCAGGGCCTTTTTTGGTTGCCCTGGCAACTCACCTTGCCACGCGGCGGCGACCTCAACTAGAGTTCGGCCTGGCGGTTGACTCGAACCATCCTGGTCGCCCCTTTGCGGTCGACCGATTTCGCGCAAGGTCGACGCCGCCCGCGGAAATCAGGGCCAGCCAGAACAAGGACGCTCGCATGGGTCGCATCGGAACATTTCTCTTCGGGGCCGCGGTCGGAGGCCTCACGGTCTACGGTTCATTGCAGTATCACCTGCTTCGCGCCGACAGCGGCTTCCACTTCGTCGAGAAGACGACCGTCACGTTCAAAGACGCCTACGTCGACGTCCGCGATTTCGGACCCCAAGATTGGCTCGCGCGACCCGCGCTCTCCGCCGCCGTGATGCGCTCGGGCAAAGGCGACCTGATTCAGGGCGCCGCGCTCGAAGCGGTCAGCGAGAGCGTGCAGAAGTTTCTCGCCCCGCAAGAATAGCGGACCAGCGGCCCGATCCCACCGGCGAACCGCACACTTCACCTCGCGGCCCTCTGCCCGCGCAGCTGCTACAGCCCGACTCATCGCTGTCCGCGGCACATCGCTCAGGCACGGCGAACACGCTACTTCGGGCAAACTGCCCTCCGGGAGGAACGCACTTTGCGCTACAACCGGCACGGCCTCGTCCCGCTTCGAGTGGCAGGTCTTCGCGCGCCGATAGACGGTAATACGAAACGCCAGAAGGTCCCGCCGTGGCCTGCGACGCGTCGATCAGGAAGACCCAAGCGGACCGCCATCACAAGCGGCGAAAGTGAGATGGAAATCAATCGCAATCAGTGGTTTCTGGTCGGGTTGGTGCTGCTCTTCATCGGGCTGCAGCTCTGCTACGTCCACTCGTTCGTGCTGAACGAAGACAGCTCGCGGTTCGTCAATGAAAAATTCGGCAGCAACTTTCAAAATGCGGTGATCAAACCGCTCAGCATCACGGGCGTCGCTTCGCCGCAGCGCATCATCGAACCGCCCGATTGGTTGGGGTGGACGGTCGTCGCGATCAGCGCTGTCCTGGTGCTCCACGCCCTGGCCATGCCGCGGCCCAGTTAGATAGGCCTGTTAGGCGGCGCAGTGAGATAAGCCAGTTAGGTGGCCCGTTCGGGAAGAAGAATTCGCGGGCGGCGAAGCGAATCCCCCCCTGGCCGCATCCCGCGCTTCGCGCGCCAGGGCCGCACGCCGCGAGCGACTTAGCGGCCGTTGAGTTCCTGCCGCAGGTAGCGGCGACCGGTCGACAGTTCGACGCGGTTGCGCAGCACGCTATAGGGCCGAACCCAAACGTCGGCCACCGAGGCGCGAAACAGTCCCTGTCCCGGCACCGCCAGTCGCACGATCACCAGCGAGCGACTGCGAATCGCCAGGTCCGTCTCCGGGTCGAAGGCCTGAAACGGAAGCTCGAGCCCCGCTCCGCCGGCGTCGAACGAACTCAGTTCGACGGGGCGGTTCCACCAGCCAAGCCGCTGGTAACGCGGAAAGCGGCGACGCGGCTGTGGTTTGCGCAGCGAGCGGGAGTCGCCCACCAGCTCGACGGTCACCGTACCTCGCACCGGCACCACGCGACCTGCGGCGTCGAGCGGATAGACGGTCACCGCCAGGCCGTCGACGGCCGGGTCGGCATTCCAGTTGGCCACGCGCACGTCGATATCCAGCGAGCGAACCGCAGGCAAGAAGTCGGGCGGCTCGACGGAGCGGCTCGTGGCCCGTCGCGGCCCCGCTGAGTCGTCGTCCCGCGGCATCGCGCTGTGGTCGAGGTGGGGATGAACTTCTTGCGGCACAACGATTCCCGCTTCGGTCCGCACGGCGACGATCTCATCCCAGTCGATCGCTTGGCGAATCACTGCCGCCGAGTTTTCCCAACGCAGCCAGAGCGCCTCCTCTGCCGAAGCGTCGACCAAGCCACTCAGCACGCGTCCGTCGCGAAGCACCACGGTCACGGCGCCGCCCGGCAGAGGCAACTCGTCGGCCCCTGCCGCCAGGGTCACCGGCAGCACACTGGCCGCCACGACGGTCGCCAGCAGCGCGGCAACCGCCGCCGCTAGTACCCGCCGCATCGCCACAATCGGTCGACGCCAGATCATCGTCTTCAGCTCCCCTAACAGCGCACCAGCGCACCGGACTCCCGGCTGCCGCGAACTGCGAGGCAAACGACATGCCCTGGCCCGGGCTCCGTGGACGGACCGCTCGCCCCCAGGCACGCGAACCCGCGAGCGCACCGCAAGTTAGCGGCCGGCACACGCGACAGGCGATCGGCGCGTGCGTCGCGTGCCCAGGGCCATCGAGCCCGCCTCGACGTGTTGCCAGAGCACCTCATGATGCCGGAAATCAACGCCCTCGCGGCGGCCCGGTGGCGACGAAAACGTCGGTGGTAGCGTCTCGTCCGGCCGCGCCACGTTGCTCGCCGCGGGTCACGTGGTGAACGATTCGGTCACGCGCCCGGCTGCCGCTAGCCGATAAACAAAGAGCAGGACCGCAATCGTGCGACTCCCCGTTCGCCACCGCCGGAAGGCAAGACATGTCTCGACGCAAGCGAATCATGATGACCCGACAGATGCACCTGGGCGTGTGGCTGGCTATGAGCCTCAGTCTGCTCCTGGTCGGCGCTTCGCTCACACTGGGTCAGGCGCCCGGCCGGAACACTTTTGGCGCGAACCGCAGGGGCCGCGAGGCCACCCGCGGCGAGAGTGCGGCCGCTGCCTCGTCGCGCAACTTCCGCCATCTACGCGAGGGCGAGCACCTTAACGACGTGCTGGGCTACTTCGTCGTGCACGGCGACCAGGTCACCTTCTACAGCGAAGGCGAACGGGAAGACGGTTCCGACAAGCTCAAGCTGATCGCCTTGCCCAATCTCAACCTGGAGCGATTTCGCAACGACTCGAGCGCCGCCAATCGCGACGTACGCTGGCTCATCTCAGGCACGGTGACCGAGTATCAAGATCACAACTATATCTTGCTCGGTCGCGTGCTCAAGAAGGCGTCAGGCGGCTCCTCCGATTCCGACGCCCGTTAGCGAAACGGCCCGGCAGCCGACTCGACCCGGCGACGGCCTCGTTTGCTTCTCTTGCTTCGTCGCGCGCCCTTGCTTCGTGGCGTCCTCGACCGTTCCAGCGGCCGCGGCCATCGCTGCTTGACGACGCCGTGCGGCCCGGCCTATCATGTCGCGGTACTCGGGTTGCCGAGGCCCGACGCCACGGACGGGGCCCGCCGTCCCGCCCGTCGCACGCGACCGGCCACCCTCAATCACGCGGACCCTGATTCAAGCGGACCCTCATTCACGCGGACAAGGACCAAGGACCCGACCGAATGGCAGACCCGCAACGCATCACGATCAGCGACGTCGGCGACGTGACCGTCGTCCAGTTTGTCGACCGCAAGATCCTCGACGAGTCGAACATTCAGGACCTCGGTCGCGAGCTGTTCCACCTGGTGGAAGAGGAGGGTCGCAAAAAGTTGGTCCTCAATTTCAGCAATGTCGAGTTCCTCTCCAGTGCCGCCCTGGGCAAGTTGATCACGCTCGACAAGAAGACCAAGCAGAACGGCGGCGTGCTGAAGCTGAGCAACATTCGCCCCGAGATCTTCGAGGTCTTTGCCATCACGCGGCTTAACAAACTGTTTACGATCTATGACGAAGAGGCCGACGCCGTCGCCGAAATGTAGTCGTCCGCCCCGACGGCCGGGTCCCGTCATCCGCCGCACGCCCCGCCCGCCGTTCGTGACCGTTGTCTGACGCGCCGTGCCACCTTCGTCTATAATTCGAACATCGCAGCCGGGGCACGCGCGAGCGACGTCGCCTATGTCCGAAGAATCCTCGATCTGGTCGTTCGACGAGTCGATTCCCAGCCAACGTGGCGCGGGCCAGGCGATCGTCACCACGGTTCTCGAACAGCTCAAGGCCCACGACTGGAGCGAGCGTGACGTGTTTGGCGTGCACCTGGCTTTGGAAGAGGCCTTGGTGAACGCCATCATCCACGGCAACGGGCTCGACGCCGCCAAACAGGTCGACGTGAAGTGTCGGCTCGATGCCGATTGCTTTCGCGTCGAGGTCCGCGACCAGGGCAGCGGTTTTCAGGTGACCGACGTGCCCGACCCGACGGACGAGGATTGCCTCGA
>QQVP01000108.1 GCA_003389215.1 Planctomycetota bacterium
CGACCGCCAAAACGACTCTTTCTCCACCGACCGCTTCGCCCTGGCCATGCGGATCGCCTCCCGAGGAAACACCACGAAAAACCTCAGCCTAATCCGCGCGTCAAGATGTGGTTGAGCGTGCGCTCACGGAACAGCAGCTTGGCCCAGGCGGTGGGACTAAATCGGAGCACCGGTGCGAACTTCCGGGCCGGTTTGCATACTGCAATCGTCGATTTCACTAGCTGCTTCTGCTTCTCGGTCATAGCAGTTGTTACACCTTTCGTTCTCGTCAAGACACTCCGGACAGCGAGCAGCCCGGCATCCGACACATAGCTGGAGGCACGAACCGCAAATGTCCAGGTCGCAGGCCTCGCACCGGCTCACGCAGTTGCCGCAGTAGATCCCATCGCAGCTGGGGCAGCTCAGATAGCAGTCCCCACAGATGGACGATTCGCATTGCTCACAGTTCCACCGGTCCTCATCGCCGACCAGGGTGCCGCAGTCGCTGCACTCTGTCCCGTGCCACTCGGCCAGCGAGACGTAGGGACTGCTGCAGTTGTAGGTCCGCAAAATGCCGGCCACGATCAGGAAGAAATCGAGCAGCCGGCCCTCCGCTAGCGCGGCGACGATCGCGTGATGGCCCTCACCCTCGCAGACCGTTTCATCCTGGACATGGGGATGGGTGACGCTGTGATTCGACGCGGCTGAGTTCGGATCCAGCGCCACCACGCGGTAAGGGCGAGAACGGTCCTGGTCCAGATGGGACCAATCGAGGCAGATCTGGAACCGCCCCAAGTCCACTCCCTCCAGTTCGATCGGTTCGGTGGTAACGGCAAGCGTCTGACGCCCGACGTCGAAGGACACATCTTCAAACTCCCGTTGCAGCGCTCGGAGATCGGCATACACATCACCTACCCCGCTGGGTCGCTTGTCACCTTGCCAGTGAAGGATCTCCGCTTCGATGATACGGAGGTGACCGCACAGGTTGTCCAGCATCCGCCGCAAATCCCGCCTGGAACGTCGCTCGGCCAACTTCCAGCCTCGTTGTCGCGCCCGGGTGATGCGTCGCTGCAATTGTTGGCAGATTTGCCAGGTGTTGATCGGCAGTTCGACTGGTGGCGGCGGGCGTCGCGACGTCTTGCGCTGCTCGTCGATGGCGAGGGCCAGGCGAACGAGTCGTTTGTGTTCTCTTTTCATGGTCTTTCTCCGCTGATAGAGGTCGCCCGCCCGGCCGCCGAGCGCGTGCTCGGCGACCGGCAGACGACGATGCCTTAGCAGCTCGCCCCTTCGATTTTGGTCGGCGTGATCGAGACCCGATCACCCGCTTGCAGCACCTGGTCTGACGAGCAGGGCTGGCGATTGACGCGAATCAGATAGTGGCTCGGATTTGCCGCCCCCATTTGCCGCTCAAAGAGCTGAGCGACTGTCATTTCCTCCGCAACGTCGACGTAGTCCGCGAACCCGCCCCCGTCGTTGTTAATCACGAGTACCTTCATAGCTCTTCCTTTCATCGCATGGTCGATGGATACGAGGCACGCACCCGCGTGCCCTCAGTTCTTCTCTGCAAACGATGGAGACCGCCGCCGGTGACGGCGAGCCTCCCGAAACTCGCGTCGACCCCGTCGCTGGCCACCTTGAAGTTGCCCACGCGTCACTTTATCCAGCCCGGACGCGTCGCCGCGCCGCCTCGACAGAAGCGGTGTCCAGCTGTGGGCTAGCACGTCAGGCGACGGCCGGTGCATGATGAGCAGCCTCCTCCACGTCCTCCCGACGACAAAGATCCACTTCATCCCAGTCGATCACGAGCGGTCCTAGTTCTTCGGCCTCGGGGTCTGAAATCTCGGCCGGTTCGGCCAACAAGAAACCGAGTCGCTTAATCGTCGAGACCGTCTCGCCCGTGGCTCGGGCGACAGCACGATTCACATCGGCTTGCTTCATAACGCGTCCTCCTCTTCGGTGTCGCAAAACAAAAGAAAGCCCCGGCCGCGGAGACACGCGTCGTCCGCAGTCGGGGCCAAGAAATCCGAAACGCTTGCGCTGGCCGTCGTCGGTCAGCTAGCCGCTACCAAGTGGCACAAGGTCATCACTATCTCCCACGTCGTCAGGATTGCGTTTCCCGACAGCGGCTTGGTGGCCAAGAGTGCGATGGTGCCTTGCCGCAGGCAGCAGCAGTGGCCGGTCGGTCACCAAGTCCTCCAGCAGCAACTCGGCAACGGCCGTATCGTCCGCCGGCTCGACGGGACGTCGCAGCAGATGCCAGCAGAGTGCCAGCGGTAACAGACAAGCGAGCAACAGGCCGAATTGAGTGATGGCCGTCGCGATGATCGGATCCATCCGCCGCTTGGCGGCTGTTTCACGACGTTTTTCTTCCAACGCATCGCGCTGCTGACCGACTTCGCGCTGCAGTGCGACCATTTCCTTGCGACTTTGGGCGTCGGCTTCTACCAGACGCCGCGTGCCTTCGGCAACTTCCTTCTGCAGGTCGGCCATGCGCCGGCTCTGTTCCGCTTGATTCTTCAGGTGCCTTTCGGCCATCTCTACCAGACGCTTGTTCTGGTCTTCTTCACATCCCATCGCCGTCGCGATTAGCATCGCGATGACGGGGATGAACAGGAGCTTGTGTGTCTTCATGAGACCTCCAACGGTCTATAAGTCGGCGAAGGATGTCTTGCAGGGCGAGTCGCAAGCGGCGCTCCCTGAGGAGCGCCACGAACGCCAGCAGCAGGACCACGGAAACAAGACTGAGTACGAAATAGTTCAAATTCATCTCCTTTCAAGCTGGCAGGAAATACGTTCCGCCGTTTGGCGTTTCGACGAGTGCGAGGCATCGGAAGCGCCGCCACGTCGGGCGCATAAGAAAGGCCGGCACAAAGCCGGCCTGTTGGGGTTAATGGCAGCTAGGCAACGGCGAAGAGATTACGCAGCGTCTTCGTCACCGTTTTCATCCTTGTGGCGTGGCGGTCGCGACACCTTGCGTTCCAGGCTCTTGCGACGAGTTCGACCGTCCGGGATCGGCAGGCCCCGTGATGAGTGCCACCAGGCGAAGGCCTTGGTTACAGTATCGCGGTTCACGCCCAGTTGCTCGGCGATTTCTTGCAGCAAGTAGCCGTCGTCAGCTTGTCGCTTCACTTCGTCGGCGATCTCCGTGAACTTGTGAGGCGTCTGCCGCTCTCGCTCGATGCGAAAGCGCCGCTGGGCGCTATCGGGCATGGGGATCCCGCGCGCACCAAACCAACACTTTAGCAACTTCGTGACCATGGCCCGGCTACACCCAAGCTCTTTGGCGATTTCTGTATTCAAGAGATCTTGATCGTACAGTTGTTTCGCCCGCTCCGACTTTTCATCGAGCGGGTTGGGATCGACGAAGTCAATCACAAACTCGTCCTGCAATCCCTCGCACTCGCCTTGGGTGGTAGCCACTTCGTCATCGCGGCCATGACCGGTGACCGCACTGGCTACCGAGTTGGCGTTGATCACGAACCGACCTTGAAGGTAGTGTCGCTTGCGACCTTCACGTCGAATCTCGGTCACCTCAATCGAACCAATCACTAGATCACGTAGGGCGTAGGCGGCGGCCGGCGCGCTGCCGTGCAAACACTCGCCTAACTGCCCAAGCTGCTCGCGAACCCACGCCTCGGTCGGCTCCGGGCCGCGATTTTCATTCGCCCGTTTCTGGCGCTCAACACTCTTGACAAGTTCGCGTCGCTCCGAGCGACGTTCCTCAAGGCGCTCGATGACGCTCGGATCCTCCATGCCGTTCTCGACCTGATCCACGAGACGCTCAATCTTTCGCTCGACGTCGGCTAGTGCTCGCTCCGCAGCGGCAAGTTCCGATGGCAGTTTCTCGTTCTGCCGACGCCACGAATCAAGCGTGTGTTCGTATACCGCCTGATACCAGACGGGATCATCGAGGATACGCTGTCCTATGACCGCCAGAATCATCCGTTCGGCCCGGTCTCGCCGCAGCTGCGTCTTGCAGTTGCAGGCGCCTTTCTGATATCCCGGGCAGAACAAGTATTTCCCGCCGGTACCACCGACATGAAAGGTGGAACCGCACTCAGAGCACTTGATCAGGCCCGAAAGCAAGTGACGCGGAGCTTTATGATCGCCACCTCGGGCTGAACCGACGAGTCTTCCGTTATCACGACGATTCGCTGCGTACTTCGCGTAGTTCTCTTCGAGAAGCCGTTGCGCCTCGTCGAACAAATGGTCATCGATGATCCGGAGATGTTCGAACCGGCGAGTCCATTGCTCGCAGTCCTCTTCGGCCCGTGGCTCTTGTGAGATTTTTCCGGTCTCGGGGTCACGGACGTTTTGCATCTCGCCCCACGGCCAAATCCCAGCATACTTTTCGGACGCCAGCACTCCGGCAACTTGATTGTGATGCCAATGGGGCGTCGTCGCGCGGTGATCTTTCGGAGCGCCAAGTCGGTTCAGCTCTCTTGTGATCCAGCGAATCGATCGCCGCTCACGTACGAACCAATGGAAGATCCGAATGACCCACGGTGCGGTGCGCTGGTCGATCACGTAGTCGGTGCGGGGTTTCGCATTGCGACCCTTACGAGTCTTTTCGCTACCCGGAATCGGAACCGAGCTGTAGCCGAATCGATAGTCACCGACGCAGAGGTTTGCCAGGACGGCACCCTCCTGGCCCCGAAACACGTCTTCCCCCAGCTGCTTGACGAAGCGTTCGTGCATCAGCGATAGAATTGATGCGATCACATCCCAGTTGTCGCGATTTGAGTCGATAGATTCGCTGACGCTGACAATGCGAACTTTCCATACGTACACCAGCTTCTTCAGCAGTTGCATCGTGATCACCGATTCACGCGCGAGCCGACTCAAGCAATGAACGTATAGCACTTGGAACTCACCCGCTTCGGCTGCCCGCAGCATCTCGTCGAGGCCTTCCCGTTTGCGCTTCGTGCCTGACACGGCCTGATCGGAAAACTCCAACTCGGACAGAATGTTGTGCCCGTTCTGCTCGGCAGCCTCACGGCACTTGCGCTGTTGATCCTCGTTGCTTTCTTCACGTTGGTTACTGGAACTGAAACGGGCATAGCTCGCGGCAACATTGCCTTCGGACTGTTGAGCATCTGCGCTTCGCCGTCTTCGTCGACGATGACGAGAGCTTTGGACGATGCCAACAGCCGATTGAATCGGCGCCGTCATCGGCATCACCGGCTTGTGCAATTGTCCTATGCCGGAGCAGACGCGAGCCCAATCCAGCGCCAGGGCCACGATAAGTACAGCAACAAGAACGCAGAAAACAGTTCGGAAGATTTCCGTCCCGATCGTCCGACAACTATCGGCCTTGTCGGCAAGCCAACTAACGCAAAGCATGGTCTTAACCCTTACTCAAAACGTGGAGACGAATGCCGCTCACGTACGGGACCGAGTTGGTACCCTCAGCCGCGAGCGACAACCCCGCCGCCGGTCATACCGACTGAAAAAATCGAGGTCGTCACCCGCCCTGGGAAAACCGGACGATTGGCTTCGGAGACGCAGATGAATGGATGGCCGTATCCCGTCGCGTCGCGGTCCCTATCCCACTTAGCTGCCAGACGTAATCGCTAGCTCGAAGTAGACGTTTCGCCACTTCTCGTCGGGGAAGTCTTGCCCTCAGCCGAACCGTAGGCTTCCCAAACGGCATCCGCGGTCAATTCCGCGTTGTGCCCGACGTAGTACTTCATGGTGGTCTCGATCGACGCGTGGCGCATCAACTCCTTGAGGACCTGCGGCATGACTTTGCGCGCCCATCGCTCGCCGAACGAGCGGCGAAGATCATGGGCGCTTGCGTATTTGATTCGCCCCGTCCGAACATCGGTGTGAACTTTGATGCCGGCTTGCTTCCCGATCCGACAAATCGTCCGCGATACGTATTGCAGGGTGAGCGTGCGCGGCCGGCCATAGCGGGCCTGCAGTTTGAAAACGGGACCGCTGCGTTCGCTGAGTGGTGTTGCCTCAAGGTACTCGGCGAACTCGGGAGCCAACGGCAAAAGTCGGTCTTGGTTGCCCTTTTCCAACTCGCCGGGGATGGCGAACATCGGCCGCCGTCCGCTGTACACGACTCGCAGTCGATCCTGGCGATTCCAATCCAGGTTGAGCGCCTCGCCCAGCCGCAACCCGGACCACCATAGGCCACGCAACAAGTGCTGCCACGACTGGACAGCGGCCGGACTTACAACAGCCGCGACGCTGTCGAGCATGCGCTCGAATTCCTCGAGCGTTATTGGCCGCCCCTTCATGAGCTTGGATTTCTTGGCCCGCGTCGGTCGTTGTACCGCCGGAACCGCGGCGATCATCTGGAGCTTTGCGGCCCAGCGTAGGGCCGAGACGAGGTGGGCCAAGTACGTCTGAATCGACGCCTCCGCCAACTCCTCTTCTCGCAACTTGGATTGGAAGTAGCTCAGGCGATCGGCCGAGAGGTCGTGAAGCCGCTTCGGTCTCACGATTCGCTCGATGGCGTTAAAGACGGTACCGACCAGGCAGCGCGTATTTTCGGCCAAGCTGGGAAGCACTTCTGCTTCGTAGCGATCTCGAAACGCCTCCCAGGAAACATTGCAGCGCGGCGCGGCCTGACCGGAGCGTAGCTCGGCTTCCCATTGGGCGGCCAGACGTTCGGCATCGCGCTGTCGCGTGGTTCCGGCCGACCGCGTGCGCTGTCGGCCGGAATAGGGGTCGATGTAACGCAGGACCAAATTCTTGCGGTCCGCATACTTGACCACCTGGACATCGAATTGATCCGGTTTGGACATAACGAATACCTTTTTCTCACTCGCTCGTACGTCGACGGTGCCGTTCGTCCGACGAACTGGATCCGTCGTCGGTAGATGATGCGTCGTTCTCAAGAAATCGAACGATCTCGCGGCCCGTGACGTATTTGCGTTTTCCGCATTGCAGAAGCCGCAATCCGCGACGTCGAGCGGAGCGCATGGACGACTCGGTCCAGCGCAGGCGACGACGCGCCTCGTCGAGCGTGTAGGTTTCAAGAATGGAAATGACGCCGGGCACAGAGGTCCCACGCCGAGAAGAGGCTGATTTCGACATTTCGGTATCCCCGTCGAGTGCGTTCCAGGCGGGACCAGTTCCCGCCATTCGCACTCCCTGGGAACACCGGACGAAAAATATTGACAGCAATGCTGTCATTGCTAGCACGAAGGTCGCGTGCCGAGACGGACTCGTCGCCTACCCAAGTAATTTGGGTTGCTTTCAAGCTATCAACGTGCGACGCTAGCTATAGGAAATCACTTTGCCCCGTACGGAAATGGAGGCATCCATGGTCGCTGGCATGACGTCACACTTCGGCGACGTTCGTTTCGGAGAACCGCACGAGATAGAGCGGCGATCTCCAAGAAACGATCAACGAATCCTTACCTGTTCACGAGCAACCGGTTACTGGCGACCTGCGGGAAGACTCGCGCGGCTGCGGGACGCCGGGTTCCGACTTCGGATCGATCGCATCACACGCACCGATGGTGTGAAACTGCATGAATTCGGTGCCAGCCTCGACGAACTGATCAAGGTGGCTGCGGCGGTCGGACCCGAAATCATTGAAGCGACATATGGCGCAAATCCGCACCTAGGATTCTCGTATCGACGGATGTACTACATCCTTCGGTTCGTACGTGGTCTCGGAAGGCAACGTGGTATGCGTCAGCACTGCCGCCGCGAGTTCCAACACTCCCGAGACCTCTACCTTCGTCCGTCTGCTCGAATCCATGGTGGCGACTGGGATGTCTTGCCACAGAGCATCGGTCAGGATTCGCGTCGACAAGGCAGGAGATGGTCGGTTACCGAACTGACTCGTCGGGGACGCGAGGCCGCGACAGAAGATGGCTGGCAAAACCCAGCATCGTCCGTCGCAATTCCTTACGGACTGCTGGAGGCTGCGCGGAGGAATCCCCTCCATGCACGCGACCACGAGATTGATGGCCTAATTCGCGACGCACTCTTTGATCTATCGGAGTTCTCGAGTGACCCGGATCCCGAACTGGTCGATATCGTCTGCGAGCGATTGCTGGTGGCAATGCACAATCATCGTGACGACGACGAAGAGACATTCAATCGGTGGCTTTGTGGTTCCGGCAAGTCCGTCATCAAGCAGATCGTTCAGCAAAAGCGCGCACGCGGAGGGCAACTGAACCGCCACGACGTGATTCACGCGGTGCTGCATCTTGGTTGGCAGAGCTATCAGTACATGTCGGGATGCCTGCAGGCGATGATGCGGTGCATTAAGCATGCGATTCCCGCCGAGATGAGTACGTACGAACAGGATCTATACGCCCTGGTTTACGAGCAACAGCCCTATCTCGCCAACATGCCGTTGGCGCTGATTTCGGAACGACTGAACTTCCTCAGGCCAGCGATCCTGCGCTTATGGGAGGAGCCGTGCTCGACGGAGTTCATCCCCGTCCTTCACCGAATGTTGGCGTATTACGGCCGAATGATCGATGTCCGGCGACGTGCAGATCGTACATCAAAAGCACGTAGCTCACGGCGGTCGCGGCAGCGCCCTGCCGCCGTCGGATCGGGCACAGCTAACGCAATCTTCACTGATGTCGCCAACCACATTCGTGAGCTACACGGTATCCGTTGTGCAAACGGATGTCTCGACTGGGACGCGTGGCGCGACGACGATGGGGACGAGATTCGCGTCGTGCTGGGATTCGTCTGTCCATGTGGAAAGACACGCCAGCTGACGTTGAGCGTCGAGGAATTTCAGCGCATTGGCCGTGACCTACTGCTTGGCGATTAGTGACGAATCACTGGCCAACTAGCCCTTAGCGTCCATCGGCCTTCAGAGTGTTTTCGATGGGCACGGGTGTTACCTAAAATGTTACTTTTTTGGCGCAACATTCGAGAATCCTCGCTTCACTCGTACCGTCGAAAACCTTAGAAAAACAGGCAATCGAAGATCAACCGCAGCGTAAGTGCAGCCTAATCCGTGACTCTTAATCAGTAGGTTCAAGGTTCGAGTCCTTGAGGGGGCACTCTTTGCTTTCTCGGGGCTTTCTTTCTCGGGGCTTTCTCGGGGCGGATCTTTGCGAGGCGGCGCCGGATGCCCTGGCCACGCGCAGAGTGGCCATGCCGGTTCGAAGCACTGGTCGAGCCTGATGCCCCGGCGCCATCCCGGGGTCTGGTCCAATTTTCGGCCGCTCGATTCTTCCTCTGGGAAAGCGCACCGACCGAAAACTTGGACCTGAACCCTTTGTGGCCCCCCATCCTAGGATCCCTGCAATCCTGTCGAAGCACTGGCTGACAAGCAACCGACTTTCATAGAAGTGGCACACAGACGCCAGAGTCCGTGCCATCCACAAGCGCCCGCTTGGGGCGAGATTCGACGACGTGTCGCTCGGCCACAATGCCACAACAGGACAGGCCCGCGGGTGCGGTATAATGACCGCCGAGCGGTCCGGCTCCGCAAGCCCAGCCCGGCAAGCCCAACGCCGCAAGCCCGCTCATCAAACCCCGCGACCACGCCCACGCGTCCCACCATCGTCCCCCACATGGAGTCCGTGACATGGCAACTGCCCGTCCTCGAATTTTGCTGGCCACGCTGTTGCTCGTCGGTGGCGGCCTGCTCGCGAGTTTCTCGGCCTGCAACACCGCCGACTACAACCGGCCCTTGCCGGTGTTCGACCAGCGCGACGATTTATTGGAAAGCGTCGGCGGGCCGCGGGGCATTGTGGCCGTGATCGACTGGCCCGGCGGCGACGCCCAGTCGGTGCTCGACTTGCTCGAGGACAACCGCTGGCGGATCTACTTCCAATCGGACGACCAGCAACAAGTCGACCAGGTCCGCGCAGCGGCCGCCACGGCCGGGGCGCTGGGCAAGCGCGTGTTTGCCGACGTCGGGTCGGCCGCGCAGATTCAACTGGCCAACAACACGGCTGACGGCATCCTGGTCGGGCCGACGGCCGAGGAGAAAGTCGCGCGCGAAGAGTTGCTCCGCGCGCTGCGCCCGCAGGCGATCGCCTTTGTCGGCGCGGACAAAGTCGTCAAGCCGGTGCCCGAGGGGAGCGACGACTGGTCGCATCCGTATCACGGGCCGGACAACAACCCGCAATCGCAGGACACGCTGGCCCGGGGCGAGCTGCGTACCCAGTTCATCAACCGGCCCAAGTTCAGCCCCATGCCCGAGCAAACCGTGGCCGCGGGCGGACGCCTGTTCAAGGCCATGGGCCACATCGCCCATCGCAAGAATCAGAACGCCCACCTGAACACGCTGGTCGGCATCAACGCCTACAACGGCACCCTGCTGTGGAAGATCTCGCTGCCGCAGGGGTTCATGATCCATCGCAATACGATGATCGCCACCGACGACGCCCTGTACATCGGCGATCACGAGTCGTGCAAGGTGATCGACGCCGCGACCGGCAAGGTCCTCGACGAGATTACCGTGCCTGCGGAGCTGACCGACGGCCCGGTCTGGAAGTGGATGGCGATTCGCGACGGCACGCTTTACGCCTTGGTCGGCAATCGCGAGGTGAGCATCTCGACGCAGCCGTCGGACCAGGAAGGCATGGGCCATTGGCCGTGGGGGATGTGGGAGGGGCACGACTACGGCGACGCGAAGAGCTCGTTCGGCTACGGCCGCTCGCTGATTGCCATCGATCTGGAGTCGAAGCAGCCGAAGTGGCACGTCCGCACCGAAGAATATATTGACGCTCGCGCGCTGGTGATGAATCCGGATCACGTCTTCCTTTACAGTCCGCAGAAGATGTTGATGGCGGTCGATCGCCGCTCGGGCGAGGTGGCCTGGAAGCTGGACGAGGGCGCGACGCTCGACGCGCTGGGTCCGCTCGAAAAGGCCCAGCACTACACGACCGGCTACTCGACGACGTGTTACGCCAAGTGCAACGACGACTATTTGTTCTTTGCCGGACCGCAGTGTTCGAAGATGGTTGTCGTGTCGACCAAGACGGGCGAGGTCGCCTGGACCCATCCCGACGGAAACCTGCAGCTGGTGCTGCGCGACGATGCCATCTACGCCGCCGGGCCGAAGTCGACCGGCGTCCGTCTGGCCTATGCCACGGGTGAGAAGATCGGCGAATTGCCCACGCGACGGGCGTGCACTCGGGCCACCGGCTGCGCGGACAGCGTCTTTTACCGTGCGAAAGGTGGCACCGTGCGGGTGCTGGCCGCGTCGGCCAACCGCGAGGGCGTCAGCGATGCCCATCACATCGCCGCCATGCGACCGCCCTGTCAGGACGGCGTGCTGGTCGCCCACGGACATCTCTATTGGGGTCCGTGGATGTGCGGCTGCGAGCTGTCGCTCTACGGCAACATCGGGGTCGGCTTTGCCGGCGACTCGACGCTGGCCACCGACGCGTCACTCTACGAGACGGCCCTCACGACGCACAGCGATGCCGAGCCGGAGCCGCTCGAACTGGCCGAGCACGACTGGCCGGCATTCCGCGCGGGCAACGAGCGATCCGATTTCGTCTCGGTTGCGCTGCCGCGCGCGGTCGAGGCCGATTGGGATTTGGAAGTCAGTACGGGCGTGATGCCGACGGCGCCGGTGGCAGGGGGCGAGATGGTCTTCGTGGCCGATCGCAGCGGCGCGGTGCAGGCGCTGACGGCCGGCGGCGAAGCGGTGTGGAAGAGCTACGTCTCGGGCCCGGTCTACTTCGCGCCGACCCTGGCCGAGGATCGCGTCTTCGTCGGTTCGGCCGACGGACGGGTCTATGCCTTTGCGGCCCGAACGGGTGAGCGGCTGTGGTCCTTCCGCGTGGCACCTGTCGACGAGCGAATTCACGTGTTCGGCGAGTTGATCTCGCGGTGGCCGGTGGCTGGCGGAGTCGCGGTTCAGGACGGCACGCTCTACGCCGCCGCGGGCATCGCCAACTACGACGGTACCTACGTCGTGGCGCTCGACGCGAAGACGGGCAAACTCGTCGCCCAGAACAGCACCTCGGGCAAGCTCGCGCCGAAGGTGAACGGCGGCATCAGCCTGCAGGGCAATCTGTCGATCGTCGACGGAG
>QQVP01000027.1 GCA_003389215.1 Planctomycetota bacterium
CTCCCTCCGTGCATGGCGACGTCTGGTAGCCAGTCCAACCGTGGAACCTTGCGTCGACAAATCCCGCCTTGGCGAGCATCTTCAGGAGCGACCGCTCCCAGACGGCACCGGCGATTCAGTCGGACCAAGTGCCTTTCTCCGCCACCTCCTCGGGCGTGACGTCGTCATGCAGCAGGATGTCGGCCATCTGGAGCCGACCACCCGGGCGAAGCACGCGAAACGCTTCACGGAGCACCTTCGGCTTATCCGGACAGAGATTAAGAACCCCATTGGAGATCACGACGTCGACGCTTGCGTCTTCCATTGGAATCGCGTCTGCTCCGCTGTGAACGAACTCGACGTTATCCAATCCCACCGATCCAGCGTTTCGCCGAGCCTTGTCGATCATCGCCTCGGTCATGTCGACGCCAATTACCTTCCCGGTAGGCCCGACTTTACGTGCCGCGAGGATGCTATCCAAACCTGCCCCGCTACCGAGATCTAACACCGTGTCGCCGGGCTGTGGTTCACCCAACCCGATGGGGTTTCCAACACCGCAGAACGACTCGGTAACCGCACGTGGAAGGCTATCGATCTCTCCGGCGTCATACCCAAGGGCCTTGGCGCTGTCGGGACCAACAGGAAACGTTTTCTCTTGCTCCGGCGCCACCGCCGTCCTGGTAAATCGCTCCAGCACGCCGTCGCGAATTTCATCATGTGTTTCCGACATTAGTGCTCCATTTCAATCTTACTAGCACGCCGCCCATTTCTGGCATTGTGGTCGACTCCGGTTGTAAATCAAGACAGCGCCTGTCCCAGACCCAAAGCCCGCAACGTGGTCTCATCTGGTCCACGATCCGCGAAGCGGACCTTGCGACCATGTTGTGTTAGCCGCGCGCTTAGGTGTTGCCTTCAGAACCTTGGTGCGCCGTGGAAGGGTTGACCTGCCCCCACGGTGATACCAACGCTTAAGTTAATTTCTTGGTGTTTAGCTTTATCTGCTTGTGAAGCGTAGCGGAACAAGCAGATAAAGGCAGCATCGCCTCCGGGGCCGGGGCTCGGTAACCGAGCGAGCTGTGCGGCCGGACCGTGTTGTACTCCCGCCGCCATCGTTCGATCAACACCTTGGCCTCTAAAAGCGTGTCGAAGATTTCGCCGTTGAGCAGTTCGTCACGCAACTTCCCGTTGAACGACTCGATGTAGCCGTTCTCCCACGGACTGCCTGGCTCGATAAAGAGCGTCCTCACGCCGATTCGCTCCAGCCAGGTGCGCACCGCCGTAGCCGTGAACTCCGGGCCGTTGTCACTACGGATGTAGTCCGGCACGCCGCGCCTGACGAACAGATCGCTCAGCCGCTCCAAGACACTTTCACTGTTCAGTCGCCTGGCCACATCGATCGCCAGGCATTCGCGCGAGTGCTCGTCGATCAGCGTGAGCATCCGCACGACTTGGCCATCATGCGTTCGCGTCTGCACGAAATCGTAGCTCCAAACGTGATCCTTGTAGGCGGGCCTGAGCCGTATACACGATCCATCTGCCAGCCAAAGCCGCCTTCGCTTCGGCTGTTTCTGCGGCACTTTCAGCCCTTCGCGACGCCAGAGGCGCTCGACTCGCTTGTGATTCACCTTCCATCCCTCCCGATGAAGTAGCTCCGTGATACGGCGATAGCCGTAACGACCGTACTGCGTCGCCAAGCGTGTCATGTCACGCACCAATCGCGGTTCGTCATCTGGTACATGGACCTGGCGACGTTGCGTGCTCCGCGACTGGCCCAATAATCGGCAAGCCCGACGTTCCGATACTTTCGCCCGACCGAGTGCGTTGCGGACATGTTCGACCGTCTGGCGACGCTTGATCGGGCTCAGAAGTTTCCCGACGCGGCTTCCTTCAGGATCGCCTTGTCGAGTTCCGCATCGGCCAACAGACGTTTGAGCCGGGCGTTCTCTCTTTCCAGATCCTTCAGCCGACGCGCCTGGTCCATGCGCAGTCCGCCGTATTCCTTCCGCCAGCGGATCAGCGTCTGAGTCGAAACGCCGATCTTCTTGGCCGCCAGGTCTTGCGTGCTGCCCTGAGAAATCAGCACCTCCGCTTCGCGGAGCTTGGGTATAATCTGCTCTGCCGTGTACCGCTTCCTTTTCGCCATGACCTTCCTCCCAAATCTGCGTCCAAGCAAAGCCGAATTATTGGGCAAAGCCTGGGCTCGTTTCAGGGGGGCAGGTCACATTGTGATGCTACAGAGCGGCATGCGCGCTCCCATGGGTGTCAAGGTGAAAGGTCCGGACCTTGACACCATCGAGCGAGTTGCTTTGGAACTCGAAACATTTCTCAAGCAAGTTCCCAGCGTGGAAGCATCCGCCGTAATCGCCGACCGCGTAGTGGGAAAACCCTATCTGGAGATCGACGTCAAGCGCCGTCAGATCGCTCGCTACGGGCTGACGATCCGACACGTGCAGGACGTTGTGGAAGTTGCCATCGGCGGTCGCTTGGTTACGACGACCGTCGAAGGACGGGAACGGTTTCCCGTTCGAGTGCGCTACCTGCGCGAATTACGCAACGAAATCGAGACGATGAAGAAGATCCTGGTACCCACCAAAGGGGGCTCGCACATCCCGCTGGCTCAGCTCGCCGACATCAAATACGTTCGTGGCCCGCAGGTGATCAAGAGTGAAGACACATTTCTAACCGCCTACGTGCTATTTGACATGAAGCCTGGTAAGGCGGAAGTGAACGTCGTTGAGGACTGCCAACGCTACTTGCAGGAAAAGATCGACAGCGGTGAGTTCGTCCTGCCCCGAGGTGTGAGCTACACCTTCGCCGGCAACTATGAGAACCAGATACGTTCGACAAAGACACTGATGGTTGTACTACCGTTGGCTTTGTTCATTATCTTCATAATTCTCTATTTTCAATTTCGCTCCGTCATTACGACGTCACTCGTCTTTAGCGGCATAGCAATCGCCTGGGCTGGCGGATTCATCATGTTGTGGCTCTACGGTCAGCCGTGGTTTTTGAACTTCGATGTGTTCGGAACCAGCATGCAGTCGCTATTCCAGATCCACCCCATTAATCTGAGCGTCGCGATTTGGGTCGGCTTCTTGGCGCTTTTCGGCATCGCCACAGATGACGGCGTCGTAATCACCACCTATTTGGATCAGAGCTTCCACAGCCGGAAGATCAGCACCTCTCACGAAGCGCGTCAGGCGACATTGGCCGCCGGGCTACGTCGCGTGCGTCCTTGCCTGATGACGACCGCAACTACGATTCTCGCTTTGATTCCAATCTTGACCTCGACTGGCCGGGGAGCCGACATCATGGTGCCCATGGCGATCCCCAGTTTCGGTGGCATGGTAATCGAGATCATGACAATGCTGGTCGTGCCCGTGCTGTATTGTTCCGTGCAGGAGTGGAAGCTGAAGCTGGGCGTCGAAGATCCGCGATTTGCGCAACATGGTGACGACGTCGTGGGTGCGGAGGCCGTCGCCGACCATTGAGGAACATGACATGGAGACCGTCGGAGATCACGACTCCGGGCTGTCGTCACGTGACGCAAAGTGTGGCACGATTGTTTGCGTGCGTGGCAGTGTGATTGATGCACACTTTGAGGACGGCGTGCCCGATCTACACAACGAGCTTCGTGCAGGTGACGACGGGGACATAGTAATTGAAGTCGTCAATCATCTGAATGCTAATTTGGTTCGGGGCATTGCCCTGACACCGACCGAAGGCCTTGCCCGAGGTTCCGTCGTAACGGATCGAGGTGGCCCGCTGCGCGTTCCAGTCGGACCCCATCTGTTGGGCCGTGCCTTTAATGTATTCGGCGAAGCGATCGACCGTGGCGAAGCGATTGACGGCGGCCTGAGGCGATCGATCCATCAAGCTCCCGTGCCGTTGACTCGGCAGACTACGAAGATGGAGATCTTTCGCACGGGAATCAAGCTGATCGACGTCCTCGCGCCGCTCGAGCGGGGAGGCAAAGCGGGACTTTTTGGTGGGGCTGGCGTCGGCAAGACCGTTGTAATTATGGAGCTTATCCATAACACGGTTAGCAAGCATGAGGGTGTGAGCCTGTTCTGCGGGATTGGCGAACGCTGCCGCGAGGGGGAAGAACTCTACCGCGAACTGCAAGAATCCGGAGAGCTCAAGAATGCGGTGCTCGTTTTCGGTCAAATGAATGACCCTCCTGGTGCGAGGTTTCGTGTTGGTCACGCGGCATTGACGATGGCGGAGTATTTCCGGGACGACGAACGCCAGGATGTGCTGCTGTTGATCGACAACGTGTTCCGTTTCATTCAGGCTGGCTCCGAAGTATCGGGCCTGATGGGAAGGCTGCCTTCGCGACTAGGCTATCAACCGACACTGGGTACCGAACTGGCTGAACTAGAGGAACGAATCTGCAGTACGACGTCTGGTGCCATCACCTCCGTGCAAGCCGTGTATGTGCCGGCTGACGATTTCACTGACCCCGCTGCTGTCCATACGTTTGGCCACTTGTCCGCAACGATCGTTCTCTCGCGCAAGCGAGCCAGCGAGGGACTGTATCCAGCAATCGACCCATTGCAGTCGCGGTCGAAGTTGTTGGTTCCACACGTCGTCGGTCAACGACACTACGAGATCGCTCAGGAGATCCGCAAGACACTGGCCCAATACGAGGAATTGAAGGACATCATCGCCATGCTGGGACTGGAGGAACTGTCAAAGGAGGATCGCCGCATTGTGAATCGCGCTCGTCGTCTGGAGCGGTTCCTGACTCAACCGTTTTTTGTAACCGAGCAGTTTACCGGCCATGAAGGTCGCTTTGTCGAACTCGAAGACGCGCTCACAGGGTGCGAACGAATCCTGGGCGACGAGTTCGCTGATCGATCTGAGCGAGCACTGTACATGATCGGAGGAATCGAAGAAGCGAAGCAGCAAACGGACACAACGCCGTGAACCTGAAAGTGCTACTGCCCAACGAAGTATTCCTGGACTGTGAAGTCGCAAAGATTAACGCGGAGGCACAGAACGGCCATTTTTGCCTGCTGCCACGACACGTTGATTTTGTGGCTGCGCTGGTTCCTGGCCTGCTTTCCTACGAGGACCTGGACGGCCAGGAGCACTTCTTGGCCATCGACGAAGGCGCATTGGTCAAATGCGGGTCAGAGGTGCTGGTGTCCACTCGGAGCGCCGCACGCAACGGTGATTTGGGACAGTTGCGACACGTTGTTGTCGAGCAATTTGAATCGCTGGACGAACGCGAACGTCTGGCCCGATCGGCGACAGCCCGACTTGAAGCGGGCCTGGTCCGCCGCTTCATGGAATTCGACAAGGCATTGTAGCAACACACCAACATGGATCCTCCACAGTACCAAGACGAGTTGGGCGAGCAAGTGGCACGAAAAGAGCAGCGCAAGATGAAAGCCCGGCGCGAACAGAATCGGAGCGTCTGGTACGGATTGGGCATGTTTGGCCTGGTCGGCTGGTCAATTGCCGTGCCGACACTGATCGGTATCGCCGTTGGCATCTGGATCGACCGGACATTCCAACATAAGTATTCCTGCACGCTGATGTGCCTATTCGTGGGCGTGGTTGTCGGTTGCTCCATTGCCTGGTATTGGGTGAAGCGTGAAAGCCTGACGGAAGTGGATTCAGATGACGACGAGTCAGTGAACGAGTCCGACAGTGAACAGCGCGGGGGACAAGTATGAATACGGCGTGGATTATTATCTCGTTCTTGAGCGGATGTGTTCTCGGTGTTTTGTATTTTGGTGGACTTTGGCTGACCGTGCGCAGGGCAACCATTGCCCGTCAGCCGGGATTGCTGTTGTTTCTTAGTTTTCTGGTCCGCACAGCTGTTACTCTGTTCGGCTTCTACCTGGTCATGGACGGACGCTGGGAACGTCTGATAGCGTGTTTGATCGGATTCGTGGTGGCTCGAGCGCTATTGATTCGCCGCCTCGGCGACGCCGATGAAGCTTCGGACCCCTCATCCTTGCCGGCTAACACGAGGAGTTCGATAGGATGAGCATCAAGGACTTGAGTCCCGATGACGCGGTGCTCTGGCAATGGGAGTTCGCATCGTTGAACTACACGATCCTCTATACATGGATCGTAATGGCTCTGATGGTGCTGGTTTCCTGGCTGGCGACTCGTCGCCTCACGAGTAGACCGCAGATGTCACGTTGGCAGAACTTCTTGGAAATCGTGATTGGTACCATCAATAACCAGATCCGTGACGTAAGCCAGCAGAAACCCGAACGCTATCTGCCGTTCATCGGGACTCTGTTCCTCTTCATCGTGACGTCAAACTTGCTCGCCGTGGTACCAGGATTTCACGCTCCCACGGCGTCGCTCTCGACCACGGCAGCTTTAGCGATTCTCGTACTCGTTGCCGTTCCGGTTTATGGAATCGCCCACCAGGGGTTCATCGGATATTTGCGGCTTTACGTGCATCCGACACCACTCATGTTGCCCTTTAACGTGATCGGAGAACTCTCGCGCACGTTGGCTCTTGCAGTCCGTCTCTTCGGTAACATGATGAGCGGAGCTAAGATCGGCGCCATCTTGTTAGCCATTGCCCCGTTGTTCTTTCCGATCGTAATGCACGCACTCGGTCTGCTAACGGGCCTGATTCAAGCGTACATATTTGCCATCTTGGCGTTGGTCTACATCGGTTCCGCAACGCAGGCACATGACACCCGATCCAGGCTGCGAGCAGAGCATAACACCGCGCGAGCCGAGGCAGATTAACGCTTGGCCACGACAGAAAGGAGTAACGTATGGACAACGTGGGAATTATTGGTATGGCATCGATCATCACCGCCGGCATCACGATCGCCATTGGTTCGATTGGACCCGCGCTGGGCGAAGGACGAGCCGTGGCCCAGGCGCTCAGTGCCATCGCCCAGCAGCCCGATGAAGCCAATCGCATCACGCGAACGCTCTTTGTCGGATTGGCAATGATCGAATCGACCGCCATCTACTGCTTCGTCGTTTCAATGATCCTGTTGTTCGCCAATCCGGTCTGGGACTATATCTCGCCGGCCTTGGGCGGATAGCAACAGATGCGAGGGTTCGTCACGTGATCGACTGGTTCACGGTTATCGCGCAGATCGTAAACTTCCTCATCCTTCTTGCGCTTTTGAAGTACTTCTTGTATGGCCGGATCCTTGCTGCGATGGAAAAGCGGCAACAGGATATTGCCTCGCAGTGGGATGACGCACAACAGCAACGCGAACAGGCCGCAAAGGAAATTGACGACGCTCGTCGGAAGAACCGCCAACTGGACGAGCAACGAGAGCAGATGCTAGCGACGATTCGGGACGAAGTCGAGACACATCGACAGGAGCTGATGGTCAAGGTCCGTTTCGAAGTAAGCGAACAGCAATCGCGATGGTCGGAAGCGATCCAGGAGGAAACGGCAGCGTTCCTGCGCGATCTGCGGCGACGAACGTCTGAAGAAGTCGGAACGATTGCCCGTCGCGCACTGCATGACCTCGCTGACGTCGATCTGGAACGACAAATCGTCAATCACTTTCTCTCCAAGGTACGTCAGCTGGGGGAGGACGAGCAGGTCGCGGTTGTTGCTTCCCTCAGAGAAGGAAACCATGCGGCGGTCGTGCAGACGACCGGCGAGCTTACCGACGATTTGAAACACTTGATCACCGACACGTTACGCCGATGCTTTCTTGACGATCTTGAAGTTCGCTTTGAGAAGTCCGACGATCTGCTGTGCGGAATCGCTCTACAGACGGATGCTCACAAGTTGGCCTGGGACCTCCGAGACTATCTTGGATCACTCGAGCACGAAGTGAAACAGACGCTGGAGGAAGAAACCGCCATGCGAAAGTCGCAGCGGGAAGAAGCCGCCAAGGTGGGGTCGTGAGTCATGGAACGCCGAGATGGACAACTTCGAGACGTCCTGGATGAGACCTTCGATCTGGTCCACCGGGTTGTAGAGTCGCACCAAGCAGCGCTTGTTCCCGAGGAGGTCGGTAGGGTCAGGTTCGTCGGCCAGGGAACGGCTCGCGTCGAAGGACTTCCCGGTGTCCGCTCGAATGAGTTAGTGCGGTTCCCTGGTGACCAACTCGGAATGGCATTCAATCTCGACCCAGGAGAGGTTGGGGTGATTCTGCTCGATAAAGGAAAAGGTTTGCGAGCAGGATCGGAGGTGCGCCGCACGCAGCGCGTACTGGATGTACCTGTCGGCGAGGCGTTGTTGGGACGCGTTGTCGATGGCGTTGGCCGGCCGAAGGACGGGTTGAGCAGTATTCACGCCGCTCGTCGGTTACCTATCGAGCGGCCCGCAGTCCCAATCATGGATCGCGCGCCGGTCACGATTCCGTTGCAAACAGGTATCAAGGTCATCGACGCCTTGATTCCGGTCGGTCGTGGCCAACGAGAGCTGATTCTGGGCGATCGCCAGACCGGCAAGACAAGCATCGCCTTAGACACGATCATTAATCAATACGACAAGGATGTGGTTTGCGTTTATTGTGCCATCGGTCAACGCGGCTCATCCGTGGCTCGCGTGATCGAGGATCTGAACCAGCACAAAGCACGACATTACTGCGTCGTCGTGGTGACCACGGAGGATGACCCGCCTGGCGAACAATTCGTTGCTCCGTACGCGGCGATGAGCATAGCCGAACATTTTATGCATCGCGGCCGCGACGTATTAGTCATACTCGATGATCTGACAAAGCACGCACGCGCGTACCGAGAACTGTCGCTACTGCTCCGCCGGCCACCAGGGCGCGAAGCCTTTCCCGGAGATATCTTTTACATCCATTCACGATTACTAGAGCGCAGCACCCACCTACGGGACGAGTTGGGGGGCGGATCGTTGACTGCTATGCCGATCGTTGAGACCGAGGCCCAAAACCTCTCGGCCTATATCCCGACCAATCTGATTTCGATCACCGACGGCCAGATTTACCTTTCTCCCGACCTCTTTGATAAAGGCGTGCTGCCAGCCGTGGATGTCGGCAAGTCCGTTTCGCGCGTCGGTGGCAAGACACAGCTACCGGCCTTCCGCGACGTCGCGGGCGACCTGCGGCTTTCGTACGCGCAGTTTGAAGAATTGGAGACTTTTGCTCGGTTTGGCACGCGACTCGACGAAGAAACGCGTAATACATTGGAACGGGGTCGCCGCGTACGTGAGATCCTCAAGCAGCCGCAATACGAGCCGCTACCTGTTGCCGAACAGATCTCCGTTCTTGTCGCCGTGAGCGGTGGCGTGTTCGATCCCGCCTCCCTCACACAAGTCCGGAATATGGAACAGATGATCTGTCGCGCAATGTCCCGTCGCCTGCCAGATGTGAGCGAGGGAATCGAAGCCGGCGAGAAGCTGTCAGCCGAAGACCGGGAGGCAATTCTCCGCATGGCCCTCGAAGCATGTAAAGCTGACCCACTGGCTACTACGGCAGGCTGAGGATCAGCAGCCCAGGAAGAGGATGTTATGGAAACGGTGGAGTCGCTGAAACGCCGCATTCACACTGCCGAAGACCTGCATTCGCTAGTGCGCACGATGAAAGCCTTGGCGGCAGTCAACATTCGCCAGTTGGAACATGCCGTCGAGTCGTTGGCCGACTACCGGCGGACGATCGAAATGGGATTGCGAGTCGTGCTCCGACACCGTGGCCGTTCGACAGTCAGCGCCCGCACCTCGCCGCAGCGGACTCTGGGGGCCATCGTGCTCGGCTCCGATCAGGGCATGTGCGGACAGCTCAACGATCAAATCGTTGCTTTTGCGCAGGACTACATCCGCAACACATCGATTCCCGAGGAAGGCCGCGCTGTCCTTGCCGTTGGTGGGCGAGTCGCCTCACGCCTGCAAGATGTCAGTGAGGAGCTGGAAACGACATTGCCGGTTGCCGGCTCGACCAGCGGCATCACCCCACTAGTGCATGACATCCTGCTGCGCGTCGAGCGTTGGCACACAGAGTCGAACATTGACCGTATCGTCGTGTTCTTCTGCGAACACGCATCAAGAGCTACTTATCGACCTCGCCGCCTAGACCTATTGCCTATTGATCGTCGGTGGCTCGACACGTTGCACCAGCAGAAGTGGCCGACACGCGTACTGCCGACGTTCACCATGGATGCGGATCGACTGTTTTCAGCACTAGTCCGCCAATATCTTTTTGTGTCTCTTTATCGTGCCTGTGCCGAGTCGCTGGCCAGTGAGAACGCGAGTCGCCTCGCAGCGATGCGTGGCGCGGAACGCAGCATTGGGGATCGAATTGGCGAGCTGACTCGGCTGTTCCACCAACAACGGCAGTTGTCGATCACGGAAGAGCTACTCGACATCGCCTCCGGATTCGAGGCCCTCAGCGACGTGTCGGGTGCGTGAGTCTTGAATCTGCGAAACTCAGCAGATTCTCTACAGCTAACTTCGCCGCCGTCGGTAGTTTGTAGCGTTCGACTTTACCATTGCGCAATCGGAATCAAACCCACGCCGATCGATTTGCTGAGCTGTCATCTCTCACCGCGTTGGGGATCGGCTACGTCCAACATGCCCCATAAATTCGACTGATTCACCTCTCGCTAGCCGATTCGGGAAATCTTGTAACGTCCCCGATATAATCGGCTTAAGACAAATCGCACAGAGATTGAGACAGTTGCGTTGGGGGTCGGTCGGGGATACTCCTCTGCAATTCATTCAGGTCTGCATCAGGGTGTTCGTCGTAGATCCGCTGCTCACGACCTCTTTGCGCAGGATAACTGTCTGTTCTTACTGCGCAGATGTGGCAACGTCGGTGAGCCTAGCTGAATAGTGGCTCATTGCAAAAAGAATAACGGACAGCCGCTGTATATGTACGCGTCCCCTCGTGATTTCGCGCCTGCTGTCGCGTTGAAATCCGGTGATCTAGGAATTTCGATTTCGCACATCGACCGTCCAGCGATCAATACTTCAGCCTTCATGCACCGCCTTTCCAGGCTCTCATCGTGATCTTGTACAGTGCGGTCGTCAGCGATTCTCTGAGCTACTATCGGCAAGAAAGGTTTTTGCCGGCGGATCAGGATGGATGGTTGGCGAGCACCTGTTGCAGTTGTTCCGCCGCCTGCAATATGCATGTCGGATCGACCACGAAATATACCTCGAATCGGCAGTAAGCCGCGTTATGGAGGATCGTGAGAGCTGGTTTATCTGTGCTTGTGAGTAAGTCGTCGCGAGGAGCGACTTCGAGCTCCATCTTGTGTGTCGGCCCCGTGGCGAGAGCCACCACGAACGGATCGTACTTGTCGAGCCATTGTTGAAGCCGGTCTAGAAGTTCTTCGGACGCCAAACGGCATATGGGTACAGAGTATAGTCGAATCTGGAAGATCTTCGCCGCGCCCGTCGACGACGCAAGCGATCGGTCTGGATCGACGTACATCCCGCAGAGTTCGACGGCGTATTCAAAATCGCCCGTCTCGTCGCAATGAGTGACTTCAAACTGAACGTGATAGCGGCCACTATTGGATGGAATCGACCACTGGTTTAGGGCCATAACTTACCTTCGAGTAGGTGGAATCGGTGTGGCATCGTCACTTCTCGTGCCCGGTTCGTGACGCGGCTTGTGTGATTTCGGCGGCCGCGTCTTAGCTGGCTGCGGCTTCACTTGTAGGTCTCCGAATGGACCTCGTTCGAGATCCGGAATAGGGTCACCAGTTTTTTCGGGTTCAAGCCCCAACTTCCTTCTAAAATCGGACAGCCTCTTGTCGACTTCATGGGGATTCCATTGACCAGCGGGAAGCTGGTCTTGCCGCAAGGGGGGAGTTAATATCCCTCCCTCCCCCATGGCCGACATTTGGGAAATCGTGATGGTGGCCAGCGTGCCGTTTATTCTAACAGGTAGGCTAATCACCGGAGCAATGGCCAAGGTGGGATATGGGATGCTCAGAAGCGGCTGCGCGGCCATCGCCCCACCTGGCGACACACGCAATGGTCCGCCAATATCAAACTTGCCCATCCCCGCCTTCACATTTGGCACCGATGGCTTTGCTGGAATGAACGCCA
>QQVP01000107.1 GCA_003389215.1 Planctomycetota bacterium
CCCTTCGAGCGATTGGAGCGGCCGGCTCGAATACGCCGAGCGAACCGGCGACGGCGACCTGGACCTCCTCGCCTGATAGCCGCGTCACCCCCCCTGGGTAGAAAGCGTGATTCACCGTACGCTCACGCTGTTCCTGCGCGACTTCGGAAACACCGAGGTCGGCGGCTTTGGGATCGCTGCTAAGGATGACCTGCTGTACCTGGAGGACGTAGAGCTGGTCCGGCAGACCTGCTCCTGGGCTCACGTCGCCTTTGACGATGAATCGGTCGCCGACTTCTTCGACCGGCAGGTAGATGAAGGAAGGCGGCCCGAGCAATTCGCTCGCATCTGGCTACACACGCATCCGGGTGACAGTCCGCTGCCGAGCCAAGTCGACGAAGAGACGTTTGACCGCGTCTTCGGTCGCTCGACGTGGGCGATCATGTTCATTCTCGCTTGCGAGGGCCAGTCGTATGCTCGACTTCGCTTCAACGACGGTCCGGGAGCGGAACTGGAAATCCCCGTCAGCGTGGACTACACGCGTCCTTTTCATTGCTGCGATCACCCGGCCTGGGAACGGGAGTATCTCGCCAATGTCCACGTACACCAGCCCGTGCCAACCGCCGCCAAGATCACGGAGCCAATCTGCGGATCGCCCTTCGATGAAGAACAGCACGACGAGTGGCTCGACAGCTGGTGCGATTACGTGGAAGACGACGACGCGAAAGGATGGGATCTATGACCTCCACAACAACCATTGAACCGGATCGGTTCACTCGGCAAAGGGAGTTAGTTCCTGCCGAAAAACTGGCGACCGTCACTACGACCGTGATTGGCGTTGGCGCCATCGGTCGCCAGGTCGCTTTGCAACTGGCAGCCATCGGTGCGCCCGAAATCCAGCTCATCGATTTTGACACGGTCGATGTGACCAACGTGACCACTCAGGGTTACCTGACGGCAGACGTCGGCCAGCCCAAAGTCTCGGCCACAGCCGCCGCGATTCGACGGCTGGACGACACGATCCGAATTGCGTGCCTGGAGGATCGATATCGAGCCAAACTGGACCTTGGTGAGGCGGTGTTTTGTTGCGTCGATTCGATCTCAGCGCGAGCGGCCATCTGGCGATCTGCCAAGAAGCGTTGTGAGTTCTGGGTGGACGGTCGCATGCAGGGCGAGGTGATTCGCGTGCTCGCGGCCTCGCCCATAGAGGACCATGCACGATACGACCGAACCTTGTTCCCGCAGGCTGAGGCCCAGCGAGGCAGCTGTGCATCGCGGAGCACGATCTACGCGGCCAGCATTGCCGCAGGAATCATGGTTCACCAATTCACGCGCAGGCTTCGAGGTTTGCCGACCGATCAAGACATCATTCTCAATCTGCTGGCCAGCGAATGGTCAGCCAGTTCAACACGGTGAAAGGGAGAACGTATGAAGACGTTAATTGGGCTTGGAATCGCCGTCGCGATCCTCGGCCTGATGGCCGGGAGTCAGAATTAACCCAAGAACCAATCGGGTGGCCGCACGCGGCGACGAAACTGCACCTGTCACACGGGCAGTTGCTGGTGTCGTTAAGGGGCGACTACCCGACAAGTTCGACAGACTAAGAGAGGAGGTGGTCTAATGGAAACCATTGTAATCTTGGCCGTCGTCGCCCTCGGCGGCTGGTGGCTAATCAAGCAGGGCAAACACATCGGCAGCTGTAAGGGCTTTCACGTAGGCCGATCACGTCGCAGGCGACGAAGACGTTGATCTCCGCCTGGCATGGCAGATTTGGTTGGGCCGTCCGCTGGGCGGCCCAACCTGTCCCAATGGCACGACAGCTTGACCGTCTGCGATCCGCTCAGACAAAAGAGCTAGTAGCAACTCATGTGGGCCTGTTGAGGGGGCTGTCCTTCAATTATCATTTGCGCGAGCCCGCATTCTCATCCGTTTCAGGAGGCTAACATGGCCAGTTTAACTCTCGAAATCCTACAGCAAGCGGTTCGCGGAACCGCAGCTGCATTTCGCTGCCGGGCCGAGCTGCAACCAGCAGGGGGCGAGGGCACGAAGGTGTTTCCGCCGACGTACGCTGGCGCCGTGTACGCCACCGAAAATCGTCGTCTGCCCAACCGCGACGAGCCGGTGCCGTGTGTGCTGCTGGATAGCGTTCAGAGTCAAGCGAATCGCATGGAGGAGGCACTTCAACAGGCAGTTGACGATGGCCGGCTGAAGTTGCCGGTGGTCGAAGTCGACTTTACCGACCATTTCCCTGGCGACGATAAGGACAAGGCTCTGCAGTTGCTTGACCCAGTTGGTAGGGTCTCGTCCCTGGAATTGCCGCACCGAATCGCCGATGCGATCCTGCGTGATAGTGAATTGGATGGCACGCCGTTTCGCGAGACGAACGAAGGCAAACGTATTTACTTGGTCAATCTTCGTAACGCGACCGCGCTGTTTGAACTCTGCCCCACAGCGTTACTCTTCGGCATGTGGGATTCAACCGGCCCCAAAGGAGGGCTTGGCGCCAAGTTCGAGCGGGCGATGGTCAGCGAGATTGTCGGCATTGACGCCGTATTAGGCGTGAAGACCAGCAGTCGAGTAGATCCCCTGGCGATTCAACTCAAGGCTGGACCACTCTACGAAACTGTCGATGGTGGCTGGACTCTCGATTCCAATGAGGCGAAGCAGGAGAAGAAGAAACCCAAGCTCCTTGGTAAGGACGGCCGACCCTCCGAAGCAAATCACGGTAACGTCACGCCCTCTCTGTCCGATGTAGATCGCCAGACTGGTGAATACCTGGCGGGCGGCGTGACAATCGCCAAAGCCGAGCAAACGATCGTGCTGTCTCTTCCGGCGTTGCGTCGCTTGCGGTTTCCAGGGGAATCGGATGACACTTCACCCGAACGTGACAACGCGGCGCGGACGGTTCTAGCGGCGTTGGGGTTGTGTGCCGCGGCGCTGGCCGACGATGCGGGGCTCGATTTGAGATCGCGGTGTCTGCTCTACCCCGATGCCGACCTCACTTGGGAGCTGCTTGATCGCAAGTCGGGCGGCCAGTTCACGCTCCCCGTCGAGGATGCGCTTAAGCTGCTCAGCGAGGCGGTCGACGCGGCGAAGAAGGCCGGCTTGCCCTGGCGCGAAGAGCCATTGACGCTGAAGCCCTCCGAGCAACTGGTGAAGTTGGTGGTGAAGAGTCAGCAACTAGCCGCCCAGCAAGGGGGCGGGGAATGAGCAGCCTCACCATTGCTTGGGAGTATCTCACGGGGTATGCCGTAGCGACGGACGCCGGCAATTTGACGCAACCGGAGTGGCCACCCCATCCGGCCCGCGTGTTCATGGCCCTGGCTGCGGCGTGGTTCGAGACAGACGAGGATGCCGAGGAAGGAAAGGCCCTCCGCTGGCTGGAGGCGCTCGGCGATCCTGTTTTGAGTTTGCCGGAGCGGGAAGACGTGTTTGAGCGGAGCCAAGTCATGCTGTACGTGCCGGTGAATGACAGAACCGATGCGTCAGTGGCGATCCTGCAATCGGCGCCATCACTTACTCGCAGTCGCCAACCCCGGTCGATGCCAAGAACCTGGGTAGGCAATGCAACCTGTTACATGCACTGGCCAGAGGCCGGCGACGCCGACGCGTACCGCCAAGGACTCAAACAGTTGTGCAGCAAGGTATCTCGCATTGGCCATTCGTCTTCCCTCGTGCGAATGTGGGTCGTTGAGGCCGAAGAACTGCCCAACGGCAAGCATGAGTGTTTGCTGCCAGCCGACAATCCGCTTGACGCAGCAACGCATCTCCGCTGTGCCACGACTGGCTTGCTCGACGTGCTGCCGGTTCAAACCGGCATTCCACGCATCGAGAAGTTCGCTGTTCTGGATCAGATTTGTCGCACGACGAATGGCGAGGACGCCAAGTCGGCAAAGGCCGAGTACGAGAAGGAGTTCGGCGAGAAGTGGAAGAAGAGTTCGAGCAAGCCGCCGGGCCTCGGCCGGCCGGTCGTGCGGCACGAAAGGCCGTATGTTCGCCAAAGGTGGCAAGCAGATTCCCCCGCGGCTTCGTCGTACTTCGACACGGACATGCTCGTGCTGCGTTACCAGGCCGGTCCGCGGCTGCCGGTCACTTCAACGTTGGCGGTGACCAAAGTATTACGAAAGGCGGTCATGGATGAATGCCCCGATCCTCTTCCCAAATGGATTGCCGGTCACAATGGAGACTCGTCGCCATTGACTGATTCGGAAGGGCATGTCGCGTACGTGCCGTTAGCCAATGTGGGACATCAGCATGCCGACGGAAGCTTGTTAGGACTTGCCATTCTGTTCCCCCGGGCATGGGCCGATCGCCGCGGGCGTGGTCGGGCGCTTTCACCGCTGGTTATGGGTACGGGCCGCCGCCCGAAAGACATCGTACTGACCCTCGGTTCACTCGGTATCTGGCAGCTGACAAAAACTGATTACAGCGAGCAACGCCATACACTGCTGGCAGAAACGTGGACCGCTTTCCCGAAAGGAAGTCAAGTGTGGGCTTCTGCCACGCCCGTGGTTCTCGATCGCTTTCCCAAGACCGACCGCGCAAAAGATCGCGAAAGCTGGCTGGCCGAGGTTGCCGATACGATTGCCAAATCGTGCGAGCAGATCCAACTTCCGCGACCGATTCACGTGGAGATCGATACCACGTGTTGGCTACGGGGCTCTCCAAGAGCAATCATCAAACAGAGGCGGTTGCGTGGGCATTCAGGATCGCATAACGCAACAAAACTGGGGGACGGCTTCCCCGCCTATCCGGCCAAGGGAACCAATGCGTCACGCCCGCAAGTGCATGTCCGACTTGTCTTTGGACAGCCAGTGGTCGGCCCCTTGTCGATCGGGGCGGGGCGTTTCTTTGGTTACGGATTTTGCAAACCACTCGGAGGACTGACGGAATGAGCCAGATAGATTCCAACCAATTCTCTGAGTTTTTCGAAGCCGTCAATGGGTTCCGGCCATACGACTGGCAACAACGTCTGGTGGACAGGGTGTTAGAGAGCCGCTGGCCGGAAGTAATCGATCTCCCTACCGGGGCGGGCAAGACGGCCTGCCTGGAAGCCACATTGTTCGCGCTTGCGTGTCAGGCTCAGCTGACGCCGGAAGAGCGGTCGGTTCCGGTCCGCATCTTCTTCTGCGTCAATCGTCGCATAATCGTCGACGAGGCATACGACCGTGCCGTTCGGCTCGCCAGGAAACTGCTGAGCGCCGCGCAGAGGCAGGAGCCGGGCGCCGGCATACTCGGCCGGGTTGCCAAGGCTCTTCGGAAGGTTGCTGGCAACTCAGCCTCAAACAAAACTCCGCCGCTAGACGTGTTGCCATTGCGCGGCGGTGCCTTTCGTGACAATCGCTGGGCTAGATCGGCGACTCAGCCGACGATTGTCACTACGACGGTCGATCAACTCGGCTCGCGATTGCTGTTTCGAGGCTATGGAGTGACTCGCTCCGCCGCGCCGATTCAGGCGTCGCTGATCGCCTACGACAGTTTGATCCTGCTGGACGAGGCGCACATTAGTCGGCCCTTTCTCGATACGCTCGACGCTGTACGAAGATACCTTGACCCCCGGCGCTGGGCGGAGGAATCAATTGGCGTGGCGCCGATGCGGGTGATCCCGATGACGGCCACACCACCGACTGAAACAAACGAAGTGCTGCGGCTCAGTGACGCCGACCGCGAGGCAATGCAAGATCGCTTGCAGGCATCGAAGCGAGCGACACTGATTTCTGTAAACGACGTTGCTAAGAAAGCGGCAGAGCTTTCACTTTCTGTAAACGACGTTGCTAAGAAAGCGGCAGAGCTTTCACGCGACGCGATTCAGGATCAGGAGAGGCCCCTAGCGATTGGTATCATTGTCAACCGGGTTGCGATTGCCAAGCAGATACATCAATTGCTTGTAGAGGAAAAGGAAAAAGCGAAGAAGTCCGCGATACCGCCCGAGACCCCATTAGAACTGGTTATTGGTTCGATGCGTCCGGTGGATCGAGACGAACAAACCGAGCGATTACGGGCTTTGGTTGGTCCCGATCGACCTAAAGAGACGGAACAGCCCAGCATAGTTGTTTCCACCCAATGCCTGGAGGTCGGCGCCGACTACGACTTTGATGTTCTCATCACGGAATGTGCATCGCTCGACGCGCTGCGGCAGCGATTTGGCCGGCTGAATCGAGGCGGACGCCCGATCGAGACGGAAGCCTGGATCCTGATCGATAAGAAGCAGGTTAAGTCCAACGACAAACTCAAGGACGACAAGCCTGACGACCCAATCTATGGCAACGCTCTGGCACGGACTTGGAATTGGCTCTTTGAGCACAAGGATCATGAAGCCGATACAATCGACTTCGGCATTTCTGCGTTTGACACACTACTAGCAGAGAATGACGAAAAGCCAGTTATTCCGCCCGAGCTGCGATCGCCGAGTTCGACGAAACACGCCCCGGTAATGCTCCCGGCGTACGTCGACTTTTGGCGTCAGACAGCACCGGTGCCGAGTCCCGATCCCGATGTGTCGCTGTTCCTCCACGGCGAAGCTGAGGGCGCCAGCGACCTGCGAGTTTGCTGGAGAATCGAGCTAGACGTGCTTGAAGAGGAGCACTGGGCCGACGCCGTTGCGCTGTTGCCGCCTACGTCCCCAGAGTGCATGAGCGTGCCAATCGGACGATTCAAACGCTGGTTCATTGCCGGGACAGGCGACAAGAAACTAGAGGATAGCGACAGTGACTTGCTAGAGGTAGCGGAAGACGTGTTCGCAGATCGAGAGCAACAACCATCGGCGAAGTCAGCGCTTTTGTGGCGCGGCAGCCGAAGTGAATCAACGGGGCCACTCAAGCGGCCATCGGACCTCCGTCCAGGCGATACCGTTGTGCTGTCCGTCAGGGCCATGGGATGGGGCGAACTAGGTCACATACCGTCGGCCAATGAGGAAGGCCGCAGTATCGACTGTGCTGAACACGCTTATGCCGAAGCCAATGACAAGCCAATCATTCGCCTATTCACCGACGACGCCGAGTGCGAGTCCTTCAAATCGTCACTTACCCCGCCATCGATGTTGGAGGCCGCCATCAGACATGCCTCCGAGCCATTGTCCAACCCTGAGTGGCGTGAACTCATGACCGAAGTCGCGCAGGGGGTCAATTCGGACTCTTTACGACACGAACTCGCGACACTTTCACGGGTGTTTCGCGTCGAACCGTATCCAAACGAGATGGGCGTGGTTCTGATAGGGTACGAGCGTCTCGGTCACCAGAACTTCATGCTGCCGGCTCTCGACGAGGAATTGTCGTCGTTCGCCGATCAGAACATAGAGGTCTATCTGAAAGACCATACCCAACACGTTGTCGACACCATCGCCCGGGTTCTTCAGCACCTTCCCATGGCCGAGTTCGCAGACATCTACCGAGTGGTGGCCGAACTGCACGATTTGGGCAAGGCCGACGAGCGATTTCAAGCGATGCTGCGGCAGGAGGACCGCACAGATGCTTGGCTGTGGGCTGCTTCGACCTACACCAACGCGCTGCTGGCCAAGTCGGGCGGTACACCGCTTAGCCACACTCAATACCGGTCGGCTTGTGAACGGGCAGAACTTCCGAGAGGCTTTCGCCACGAGTTGTTGTCGCTGCAAATCGCCGAGCGGCATCCATCGCTACCCGACGAAACGTCGGACCACGACTTGGTGCTCCACCTCATCGCCGCACATCATGGCAAGGTGGGCCCGTTTGCCCCGGTGGCAGTCGATGACGATCCACCGCCGGTTGAAGTCGACGGAGTCGAACTTACCGCCGCCGACCGCAAGGCCACGCCACCGCACCGGCTCGATTCGGGCGTCGCCGATCGCTTTTGGCGGCTGGTTCGGCGCTACGGTTGGTGGGGCCTGGCTTACCTGGAAACCGTCTTCCGCCTGGCCGACTGGCAAGCGAGCGCCGCCGAACAGGCCGGTGTTTACGCCGATGCCGAGCAATCTCAAGAGGAGGTCACGGCATGAGCAACCATGAGAACAACGGGCTCTTGTTGCCCGGGTTGGACGGGTCCAACCCGTTGGGGTTTCTCGCGGCTTTGGGCGTGCTGCGTTTGCCTGGTAGGTTGCTTGACTTGAAAATGCAATGGGTTTTCCATAAGGGACGCTACAGCCCCGTCGTTTCCCCTGGATTCGACGAGCCAAGTGACCTCGTAAAGATCATTTATGACGAACTCAAGAAATTGTCTCGGGCGCCATGGAAGATCAGCAAGAAGTTGCCTTACGAGTACAAGCTGTTTAGCGAGGAAGCTTCGGCTGCAGTCCAGTCCGCGACAGTATCTGACCGGTATGATGCCGACGTCATCGCAGGTTACGGGGCGCCGATATCAAACGAGAAAGACGAGTTCGAGGACACGGAATTGCGAATGGTACGGTCGGGAGATTCTGCTGGTAACGGACTGTTGGCCTACGCTGAACGCATTCACACGACCACTTCATCCGAAGATATAGAACTGGCGCTATTCCACGATTGGAAGTTCGCTGACGAGAAGTGTGCTTTGCGCTGGGACCCCCAAGAGGACCGAGCGTATGCCACAAGATGGACGAACCCCAGCAAAGAGAGCACTCTATCGCAAAGAGGATCCAACCGACTCGCCTTAGAAGGTCTAGCGTGTTTGCCTGTTATTCCGGGAAAGCATCACGCAACAACAACGGCATTCACAGATGTGGGGCGAGCAAGAAAGAGCTTTACTTGGCCACTATGGGGTCACTCGATAGGCTGCGACGTCGCGCAATCACTATTGAGGACGAATTTAGCAGACCAGGAGTTCAGCGAAGTGGGCCCAAGAGGAATAATTGCCGTCTACGAATGCCATCGAATTATGACGAGTCAGTATTACGCCAACTTCACCCCCGCACGAAGAATCGCCTGACAAGATTTGCACCCACCTCATCCCCCAACTACCCTAAAAGCACTCCAAGGATGGCTCGAACCCCTTTCTTCTCCCCAAAAGGTTCAGCCATGCGCAGTACCTACCTCGTCTGCTACGACATCCGCGACGACAAGCGGCTTCGCAAGGTCCACAAGACGATGCGGGACTTTGGCGACCATTTGCAATACTCGATCTTCGAATGCCAGTTTACCACCATCGACTTGGCCAAGTGCCGGCACGCACTTGGCGAGATCATCAAACACGATGAAGACCAGGTGCTGTTCGTCGATTTGGGGCCGACGGTCGGACGGGGCGAGCGCGTGATCTCGGCCCTGGGGCAACCGTACTCGCCGATCGGCGCGCCCTGCATCGTCGTGTAACTGCCGTTCAATGACTATGACTCTTGCGCACGGACGCCGTCACAGCGAGGTGTCCCGATGGCTCATGTCTCTGATGTGCCGGCTTACTTGCCCGCCCGGATGCTCAACGAGTTCGTCTACTGCCCGCGGTTGTTCTACTACATGTGGGTGGAGAACGTGTTCGCCCACAATCGTGAAACAACGGAGGGCGCGCTGCGGCACGCGAAGATCGACGGCCGTGAGGACGGGTTGGCGCCCGCGGCCGAGCTGACCGAGGAAGACACGCTCCACTCCCGCAGCGTCACGCTCTCCAGCGACACGCACGGCCTGATCGCCAAGATGGACCTGATCGAGGTGGCCGACAACACGGTGACCCCGGTCGACTACAAGCGGGGCGCGCCGCCGAAGAACAAGGATACGGGAGCGCTGGAAACATGGGACACCGACCGCGTGCAGCTCGGTGTGCAGGCGCTCGTGCTTCGGGACAACGGGTATACGTGTGAAGAAGGGGTCATCTATCACGTCGCAACCAAGCAACGGGTGCGGGTGACCATCGACGACATACTTGTTGCCGAGACGTTGGCGGCCTTGGCGGGTGCGCGCGAGGCTGCCAAGAACGACCAGATTCCGCCGCCATTGGTGGACAGCCCCAAATGCCCGCGATGCTCGCTGGTGGGAATCTGTTTGCCCGACGAAACCTGGACCTGCCGCCAAGCCGATTCAAAACCTGCCGCGACTGGCAACGACAAAGAGCCGCGTCGGCTGGTCCCGGCCCGTGATGATCTGCGGCCCCTGTATCTGAATGCGCAGGGACTCTACGTCGGCAAATCGGGCAACGTGCTCAAGGTGAAAGAAAAGTCGAAGGTCGTGCAGGAAGTGCGCATCGGTGAGACATCTCAAGTCAACGTATTTGGCAGCATTCAACTTTCCACGCAGGCCATCCAAACACTCTGCGAAAACGAAGTGCCGATTGCTTACTTCTCCATGGGCGGCTGGTTCTACGGCGTGACACGAGGACTCGGCGTCAAGAACGCCTATTTGCGACGGGACCAGTTTCGATTGGCCGACGATGGTGCATTCTGTTTGCGGTTCGCCCGGCAACTGATCTCCGGAAAGATTCGCAATCAGCGGACGATGCTCCAGCGAAACCACGTGGAACCACCGTCGCGACCGATCGACCTGCTGAAGTGCATGCAGGAAGAATCGCTCAACGCCGAATCCTTGGAGCAATTGCTGGGGATCGAGGGAAACGCTGCCAAAATCTACTTTGAACAGTTTGCCGGCATGATCAAGGCAGGTGATCCGCACGACGACCACCTCCACGAAGATGCGCAGTCGAACGGTGCTGCGGACTTCACTTTTGAATTCGACAAACGCAACCGTCGGCCGCCGCGCGACCCAGTCAATGCCTTGCTTTCGCTGGCCTATAGCGTGCTGGCCAAGGACCTGACTATCGTGTGCCACACGGTGGGGCTCGATCCGTTCTTGGGATTTTATCACCAGCCTCGTTACGGCCGTGCTCCACTCGCGCTCGACTTGATGGAACCTTTCCGACCACTCATCGCCGATTCGGCAGTGCTTTCCGCGATCAACACCCGAATGGTGACGGCCGCTGACTTTGTTCGCACAGGCGAGGCCGTGGCACTGAAGCAAGATGGTCGCAAAGCGTTCTTCCGCGCCTACGAACAGCGGATGGACACGCTGGTCACTCACCCGATGTTTGGCTATCGTGTGAATTACCGTCGGGTGTTGGAAATCCAGACCCGGCTGCTGACGCGACTCCTGACGGGTGAAATCGCGACCTACCCCGTTTTCATGACGAGGTGAAGGCAAAGCGCGCATGACGCGTTTGTGCGTGGCTTGGTTTGCGAGCGGCGAGGTGCGGCCAGAATCCCGGGGGCCGCTCGCATGCCGTAAGCCGTGTCTTGTTGGAGGTTTATGTTGATGTGTCGGTCGGCTAAACTTGTCGCATTCCGCACTGCGGTCGCACTGCTCGCAAAACAGTGCGTGGCTCTTTGGCAATTCATGAGTTACGCAAGCGGGCTTTCCGCGGTCACCTGACCGCGGCCCCATTGAAGCAATGTCTTTGGTCTCGGGGTGCTTTGTGACATCGCTCTTTCCGCGGTCACCTGACCGCGGCCCCATTGAAGCGGACAGTACGACCAGGATGATTAGAAATCGTCCCTCTTTCCGCGGTCACCTGACCGCGGCCCCATTGAAGCTGTAAAGTCCCAAAACTCGCTGACAAGGACTAGACTACTTTCCGCGGTCACCTGACCGCGGCCCCATTGAAGCTCTGATTTTCGCTTCTAACCTATTGACGCAAGGATTTCTTTCCGCGGTCACCTGACCGCGGCCCCATTGAAGCGCGTCATCGCCGTCGCACAATGGACAGCGGATCGGCTCTTTCCGCGGTCACCTGACCGCGGCCCCATTGAAGCCGAGCATTGGCCGCTTTCCATGCGAGGTAGCAATCGGCCTTTCCGCGGTCACCTGACCGCGGCCCCATTGAAGCGTGCTGGAGCTAGAGGGCGTCGTCAAGTTCGACGACTTTCCGCGGTCACCTGACCGCGGCCCCATTGAAGCAATCAACACGACGGCTGGCGAGACGACGAACGCAAGTCTTTCCGCGGTCACCTGACCGCGGCCCCATTGAAGCGCGGACGCGCTCGTGGACT
>QQVP01000053.1 GCA_003389215.1 Planctomycetota bacterium
CGGCCGGCATTGTAGAAGGTGCTGAACCGCAGTCCGCCGCGGGCCAGGGCGTCGATGTGGGGCGTTTGAATCTCGCCGCCGTAGCACCCCAGGTCGCTGTAGCCCATGTCGTCGACGAGGATGAGGATTATATTTGGTACACGGTCTTCGGCCTGTAAATTAACTGATATTGACGCCAAAAAGGCGATCGGGATAAGTATGAATGTAGCTATTCTATGTAGTAAACCTTCGGCTAATGAACGAAGTTCAGCTTCTCGGCCTGGGAATGGCATGACGAGCCCTTTGAAGACTGGTTGATCATTGCTTGAGGGACAGAGGCGTTCCCACAGTATCGAATGCCGGCATCCCGGGGTCAATCAGATCGAGACAAGCCAAATTAAGGAGTGAGCCACATGGCAAGAAGACGAAAGACCCGGCGGCAGTCGCACGGCTCGGCTTGGCATTGGAAGCAGACCGATTGCTGGTACTACACCATGCCGGGCACGAAGAAGCGAGTGCCGCTCTTCGACGAGAACGGAGAGCGGATTCGGGGCAAAGATCGACGCGAGGCAGCCGACTTGGCTCTTGCCAGGGAGAAGCTGGCCTGGAACATCGAAGGAGACGTTGGTGTTGCCGGCGAGTGGCTCGTCGCTCGGGTCTGTTCTGACTACATCCAGTACTGCGAGCGGGGATTGGCCAACGGCACGATCAGCCAGGGGCATCGAAACAGTACCGTCGCATGGCTGAACGATCTTTGTACCTGTTGTGGCGCTCTGCGAGTCGTAGAACTCAAGAAACGGCACTTCAAGACCTGGATCGAGTCGCATCCAACGTGGAAAAGCGCCGACACTCATCGCGCCGTTATTGCCGTCGTCTTAGCGGCCTTTAATCGTGCCGAAGAGATGTACGGCATCCCGAATCCGCTCAAGGGCTTCAAGAAGCCCAAAGGAAAGCCGCGGCTGCAATCGATCAGTGCTGAGGACGAACAGACCCTCTATAAGATAACGGAACCGTGCTTCGGAAACTTTCTCTTCGCTGCCATTCATACAGGACTTCGTCCATTTTGCGAATTGGCGAAGATCACGGCAGATCACGTGGAGGAGATGGACCGAGGCATGATGTGGCAGGTTTATTCATCAAAGACGGACAAGTCTCGCCGAATCCCAGTGCGACCCGAGATTGCCGAATTGACGCGTGAGCTAATGAAAACGGCTCCACGTGGATCCGGGATACCGATCTTCCGAAACACGCAAGGCAATCCCTGGAAGGGAACAACGGGAGTCGCTCGTTTCCTTGCCATCAAAGAGAAGCTGGGGTGGGATAAGGATCCGGTGCGATCGAAGTACTCTTGCTATGCTTGCCGCCACACCTTTGCACACCGAATGCTCTCGGGCTATTGGAACGATGGCGTTGGCTGTTCGATCGAGACGCTCGCCGAGCTCATCGGCGATACCCCCACGGTGGCTTTTGATCATTACGGCAAGCACTGGTCTCAGCATTATCAGGCGCCCCTTTGGGCCGCCATCGGCGAGCAAGCTCAGCCGAACGACATACCCACCAGTCAAGCTCGAGGGCGCCGGGCGACGGCCGTCGCGGTCCGCAAGAAACAAACGCCGGGTAGACGATCCAAGTCACGGCCAGCAAACCCAAAACGCCCTCGCTAGGGACGTTAGATATGAACTGAGGCACGAATCATGGCGAAAACGGTCAGACGACGACGCACCCGGGGAAATGCCTGGTACTGGCGGCAGACCGACAGTTGGTATTTCACGCCGCCGGGAACGAAACGACGGGTGCGTCTCAAGGACGAGCGAGGCAACCCCATTCGAGGAGAGCAAAACAAGCACGCTGCCGATCTGGCGCTGGCTCGTGTCAAGGCCGATGGAAACTGGCGACCTTCTGTCGAGCCGACGAACGAAGGCGAACCGCTGGTGGCGGATGTTTGTTCCGAGTTTATTGAGGAGATTCGTCGGCGAGCCACCCGTGGTGATGTGGTTGCCGGATATCGTGATGAGGTCGTTCGCTATCTGAACATTTTTTGTGAATATTGTGGGGCCTTGCCCGTTTCCCAGGTAAAGAACAATCACGTCCAGCACTGGGTTGAGAGTCACGGCACTTGGCGATCATCGGCAACTCGCCGTTACGCAATTGGAATCGTGCAATCGGCCTTCAATTACGCGGAGGGGCAACACGCCATACGGAGTCCGTTCAAGGGTGTGAAGAAGCCGCCGCAGCGGCCGCGGCTCTATTCCTTTAGCGAGCAGGACGAAGTTGAGATCTACGAGGCAACGGATGAGGCCTACGGCAATTTTCTTTTTGCGGCGATTCACACAGGTCTGCGTCCCTTCTGTGAGTTGGCCAAGTTGACCGCCGCGGACGTCGAGATGACGCCGCGCGGAATGATGTGGCGAGTGTACGCGTCAAAGACCGACAAGACGCGACGAATCCCCGTCCGTTCCGAGGTGGCCGAGCTGACGCGGAAGTTGATAGGCTCGCGACCGTACGATGATGCGACGATCTTCCGCAATCCACAGGGCAATCCGTGGAAGAAGGTGACGGGCGTGAGTCGTTTCTTGAAAATCAAGCGGGCTCTCAAATGGGACAACGATCCGGTCAAGAAGCACTATTCAACTTATGGATGCCGACACACCTACGCTCACCGCATGCTCGCCGGCTACTGGAACGACGGCGTCGGTTGCACGATCGAAACGCTGGCGGAGTTGCTCGGAGACACCCCGAAGGTCGCCTTTGATCATTACGGCAAGGACTGGAGTCAGTGTTTTCAGGATCCGCTCTGGGAAGCCATCGGAATAGCAGACGAGACGGCCAACAAGAAACGATTAAAGTCTAGTCGTCGGGCCGCCCGAGTGGGACGGTGATGCCGGGGAAGTTTTGCGGCTTCGACGGCGGGCGCCGTTTCCGTGGCGGCTGGGGTCGGACCCGCATGGCCTCCTTGAGTCGCTCGACCTCCTGCTCCTCGATCCGGATGCGACCTTGGCCCTTCGCGCCGCCTTGCAGATACTCGATGGTCATCGGCTGGCCGCGTATGCAGAACTCTCCGCAATCCGACCGCCCGAGCCACTCATAGAGCGTTAGGACGCTTATGCCCAACGACTTCGCTGCCTCATCGGAACTGAGCAATTTGGAGGACATCGCGCGGAAAGGGGTCGTGGACTTGCGGCAAACACTGGGAACCGACAATGGACTCCCCGATTATGTAAGTCCACAATCGCATGGCGCTCGCACCGTGCGATTCTCCCAATCGACTTCTCGCCGTATTCGGTTTGGCCTCGCTGGACGCATGCCTCAGCTGCATACAGAAGATGAATACAAACCATGCATACAAAATTCGGCTGGACAGCACATTTCGCGCGGGATAGCTTGAACAATATGGAAGACCAACCGAGCCCATTGAACGGGCTCCGAATGTAGACCCAAGGAGGGTAATCATGAGTACCGTGAGTACTGGGCCCGAACCATCACGGCGGGCAATCGAGGAGTTTGAGTGCAATCGGCTTCGCATCGCGGCCGCTCCATCAGCCGAGCGCCTTTGGAATCGGCACTTGACGCCGCAGGATCGGGAACGGCTGGGTGGTGATCTAGAGGCCGCCTGGCAACGTCTTGGCACCGCCGGAATGTGGCGTGAACTCCGCGGCTGTACGTACGAGCAGGCCGTCTGCGAGGTCGCACAGCTGCTGGGGTTCTTGCGGCCTGAGGATCGCGACTGGTTGCTTGGCGAGTTTGGCCTGTCGGTCGACGTCGAGCTGGCAATGGAGCAGGCCATCGAAGACGGTCACCTCGTGCTCAACGAGCAACTTCGTGAGGTGTACTGGGCCGGCGAACAGATCGAGATTGATTGGTACCGACATAGCGTGCTTTGGGATTTCTTCTGGCAGCTCTGTCGCTACGGAAAAGCCGGCAAGCCGGTCGATCGCTTCGCTTTTGGTGAACACGCTCATCGAGATATCGTCGCGAATCAGAAGTCGCGGCTACTAAAGATTGAGGCCTTTCCAACGGAAATCGGTGTCTTGGTCGAACCGGTGGCGCGCGGCTCGCAGCAACTCCATCTCGAGCCGTTCCGGATCCGCGTCTTTGAGATGAGCGGACTGGACGACCTTGTCGAGTGGCATCCGTAAGGCTCACTGCGTCCGCGAATGCACTACGTTCCCTTTGTGTCCGATTAGCCGAATTAAAGATCGGTGATCTGCTAAAGAAAGGCCGAAAACGTGGCATAATAAATAGGATTGTATACGGTGTGCCATCAGCACTTTTTGCGCAGAGAGTGGTGGTTGAAGGCACGCCGGATACAACTCAGATGAACTAAACCGCCGCAAGACGTCAGCTATGGGTAATGAATCGATGCCGACGTTGGCCAGCGGAAGCGCCGGGCGTGCCCCAGGGAGTGACGGGCGAAAGCGGACCAGCAAACGGTCTGCCGCTGGCAAGCGTTGCCACGATTGTGCAGGGTCTTGAAAAGAGGATCGGCCCAGGGTGCGCATACCGGTAGCGCCCCGTCTTCGTGCCGTCGTCATTTTTACCTCCGCATGACTCAAGCATTAGGGCGGCCGTGGTGATGCGTGTTGGTGAATCGGCGCGGAGCGTCGCTGCGAGTGTCGCCTGCGCTGCAGATAAATGGGTGGTCGTGGCGGCCGCTCCCAGGAATCGATGCGGATCAGCCGGCCCGTCTGGCATGTCGGGCATTGTCTGTCCGTGACTTGTTGCTCGGCAGCCGCCGACGATGGCTCGCCGCTTGCCGGCTCGGCTGGTGGGTCCTGGGCATGGTCACCAGCGATGCCCAACAAGCGGCGACAAAGGGCCAGCTTCTCGGCACGCTGGCGGTTGGCCATCCAGCCGTAGTAGCGGATGCGCACCAGGCGCGAGGGGAGCACGTGCAGCAGGAAGCGGCGGATAAACTCGCTGGTCGAGAGGGTCATCGTCTTCTGCTCCCCGGCCGCCGCATAATCCTTCCAGCGGAAGGCGACCTGCTGTTCGTCGAAGGCCAGCAGCCGCTCGTTGGCGATCGCCACGCGGTGGGTGTAGCGAGCCAGGTATTTCAACACCACGTCCGGGCCGCCGAACGGCCGCTTGGCATAGACGACCCAATCTTGCCTCGCCGCGAGGTTGAGCAGATGCTGGAAGGCCGCCGGTCGGGCCCGTTCGGCCAAGCGGCCGTGAAACGTCAGCTTTCCGGCGGCAAAGGCCCGCTTCGTCATGTCGATGAACTTACCGCGAAACAGGCGGCTGAGTACCCGCACCGGCAGGAAGAAGTCGTCCGCCTTCGGCCGGACCCACCGCTGGCCATCGGGCGAGACGCCACCGGCCGGCACCACACAATGCACGTGCGGGTGATGCATCAGGTTCTGGCCCCAGGTGTGCAAGATCGCCAGCAGCCCGACCTCCGCGCCCAGGTGTTTGGCGTCCGCTGCCAACTCCAGCACGCTCTGGCTGGCGGCGCGAAACAGCATGCCGTACATCTCCCGTGGGTTCTGCAGCGCCACGGGGGCCAGGCAGTCGGGCAAGGTAAAGACGAGGTGAAAGTAGGGGACGGGTAGCAGCTCCGCCTGGCGAGCGGCCAGCCAGTTGGCCCGCGCCACGCCTTGGCACTTGGGACAATGCCGGTTGCGGCAGGAGTTGTAGGCGACCCGCACCGTGCCACACTCGTCGCAGGCATCGACGTGTCCGCCCATAGCGGCCGTGCGACAGGCCATCAGGTCGCTCACGGCTCGTAGTTGTTCGCGAGAGACATAACCGCGATGCCCTCGCAAGAACTTGGCACCGGCGGCCCGCAGGACATCGGCCACTTCGATCTTGGCCCGCCTCATCGTGCCGCATCTCCGCCTTCGGCTTCGGCCAGCAGGTCCAAGGGACTTGGCGTCTGACGGATCAGCTTGTTGCTCACCCGCGTATAGCGGGCCGTGCTCAGCGGGCTGGCGTGTCCGAGCAGCACCTGGATGACCCGTAGGTCGGTTCCCGCTTCCAGCAAGTGCGTCGCAAAACTGTGCCGCAGCGTGTGGGGCGTGATCGCCTTGGGGATGCCCGCTTCCCGCTGGGCCAGCCGACAGACCGACTGCAAGGTGCTCACGCTGATCGGTTGCTGGGGACGGCGTCCGGTGAAGAGCAGCTCCTGCGGCCGCGCCGCCCACCAGTAGCGCCGCAGCAGGTCGAGCAGGATCGGCGACAGCTTGGTGTAGCGGTCCTTCTTGTTCTTGCCCTGTCGGACCCGGATGACCATCCGCTCACTGTCGATGTCGTCCAGCCGCAGGCGAACCGCCTCGGAGATCCGCAGGCCCGCTCCATAGGCGGTCATGAGGATGACGCGGTGCTTGAAGTTGTGAATCGCCGCGAAGAAGCGGTTCGTCTCCTCCAGCGAGAGAACCACCGGCAGCTTCTTCTCCGGCCTGGCACAACGGATGTCTTCTACGATCTCGCCTCGACGGACGATCTCCCGAAACAGGAACCGCAGCGCGGAGACAACCTGGTTGTAGACGCCCCACTTCGTCCCTTTCACCTCGACCAGATAGACCAGATAGTCGCGGATCTCCTCGGGCGTCACGCGGGCCGGGCGGCTGCTGCAGAAATCGAAGAACTTGACCAGGTGGGCGACGTACAGCCGGATCGTCTTCGGCGAATAGTTCCGCAGTGTCATCTCTTCGATCATGCGTTGCCGGAGTAGTGTCATGGGCGGCCTCCTCTCGCCAAGCGGTGTCGATGGTGCAGCTCTGCGAAAAGATGGCTTGCAAACCGAGGCAGCGCAAATCGGTAAGGCCGGCATGACCGATCCATCCGGTCTCCGCTGGGGTCAGCGGGCGCGCCAGAGCGGCGCTAGAGAAAACCGCGGCCGAGGCAAACAGGCTGAGACCACCAAGGCCAGACTGCCACGCCCACCGCGAAGCGGTTTAGTTCATTAAATAGGTGCGACCAGTTAGCTACGGACCTTTGGGTCTTTAACCCTTACTTACAAAGGAGAACTAGCTCACGAAGCTGATGGTAGTACTGTCGAACATGGCTCTGCGCCTGGTTCGAACCTCTCTTCACCAGAGTGTCTGACGCGCGGCCTGCTGCAAGGTGGGAAGCCCGCGAAAAGACCGGTTCAACCGAGTAACAGTGACACGGTTACCGGCGTCGGAAGGCGAAGCGGATCAGCGAAAGCAAACTGCATGGGATCGTCAAATGTGACCTCGTAGCACTGTTGATACGAGGGAGCGCAAGCTCGCGGGTGGTGGGACCTTCCATTTGGGTCGTCCACGGTGAACAACAATCCCGCCGGTCTTTTGAGCAGGATCCGTCTTGGCCGCATGTGGTGCCATCGGAACTGGGACATGCTGTTCGTCGCTCTGGCACGGCTTGCCGTGGCGGAGGTGCCAACCGTCCCGACTATACCAGGAGGGACAACCGGTGTGTGGCGGACAGCAAAGGATAGTGGACCAAGCCAAGGCCCAGGGTAATGCCTGGGATACGGGGGTAGTTCCCGGCCATCCCTCGGGATGGAGCTGAATTCCACGTGCTGATGAAGTGAAGGTGAAATGCTGCCCCGTAGTTACGAGGGAAAGGCGTGTTGACGATGGGGAATCCCATTGACGCAAATGGAACTCAGGCCGAACTCACCTGGAGCCAGATCGACTGGCGAAAGGTCGAGAAGACCGTTCTACGTCTGCAACATCGAATCTTCATGGCCAAGGTCAAAGGCAACGTCCGGGGGATGGAGTCCCTGCAACGGTTGCTGGCTTCCTCTCGGGCCGCCAAACTCCTGGCCATCCGCAAGGCGGGACAGGAGAACAGCGGTCGGAAAACTCCCGGTGTCGACGGAGTCGTAAGTAAATCCGACGCAGATCGGGAGCGTTTGCTCCAGGATGGTCTCAGCCTGAAGGACTACGTTCCTCTGCCGGTGCGACGGGTATTCATCCCGAAGGCCAATGGCAAACAACGACCTTTAGGCATTCCCACGATGAAAGATCGGGTGATGCAGTGCCTGGTAAAACTGGCCTTGGAACCGGAATGGGAAGCGGTGTTCGAGCCGCACTCCTACGGTTTCCGACCAGGACGATCTGTGCACGACGCAGCGACCGCGGTCAAACACGGCTTAGGAGCCGAAGGTGCCGGAGGCAAGAATCAGCGGGCACGATGCTGCTGGATCTTGGATGCCGACATCAAGAGCTTCTTCGACGAGATTGACCATGACGTCATCCTTTCCAGGACACCTGTCTTTCGTCGAGTGATCCAGCGATGGCTCAAGGCGGGAGCCTTTACGGGGGAGGTTTTTACTCCCGCGGAAACGGGCACCCCGCAAGGTGGAATCGTCTCTCCACTGTTGGCCAACATCGCTCTGCACGGGATGGAAGACCTGTTCCACGAGTGGTCGCTGGTCGGAGGAAAACGCTACACGTGCGAGACTCTGGAGACATTCGCGACGCCGCCGCAAGGCCACCGCAAATGTCGTCCAGAAAACGCCGTGGCCAGCCTCCGCGGACCAGCGAAACCGAGAAAGACATCACGTCGCGAACCGCCCAAGATCTACGGTCCGTATCCGGACGGAACCTGGCGCACCTTGCGATTGGTCGAGAACGACCAGAAGGTAAGGACCAAGCCGGGACTCCGCAAGGATCGGCGACTCCGTGATCTACGGCTGATTCGTTACGCCGATGACTTCGTGGTCCTCGCCCGTTCGAGACGGCAACTCGAAACGGTCGTCCTCCCCAAACTGCGAGAGTTTCTCGCGGCTCGGGGGCTTCGGTTCAGCCCGGAGAAAACGAGAATTGTCCGTGATACGGAAGGCTTTGACTTCGTCGGTCGCCAGTTCAAGCGACTCTCGCCGACGAAGTTCCTAGTGCGACCGCGTCGATCTTCGATTCGCAAGCATCTTGATGCGCTGTCGAGTCTATTCCGCAACCATGCCCTCCCGGTGGGTGTGCAGATTCAGAAGGCCAATGCGATTATACGCGGCTTCTGCAATCATTATCGCACCGACCACAGTTCGGCCACATTCCGTTGGCTTTCCAACTGGACTCTGCGGTCGTTCTGTAAATGGGTGGGTCGGCGTAGCGGCAAGATGACAGCTGCCAAAGCCTACCGCAAGCTCACGCGTGTGAATGGACAGAAATTTACGATGCCCACGGCGTACACTCCGACGGGCAGGATGGTGACTCTCCTCACACACTCTCGGTTCCACCGCCTCCGCTTTCAGCAGGTCAAGGACATGCACAGTCCTTTGGACCCACGACTGGCGGAATACTGGGTGAACCGACGAAGGCAAGCCTTGTTTCGACGAGCCATCGCCGACGCACGCAAACTGCGGACGTATCTTCTGAAGCGCCAAACATACCGGTGCGCCATCACCGGCTTACCGCTGGAGGATGCCTCCGAAATCGTCTACCACCACATCGTCGCTCGACAAGCCGGTGGCAACGACGATTGGAGCAACCTGTGTCTGGTCCACAAATGGGCGCAAGCCCAATTGCGGGCGCAACACAGGGGTGACCCAAGGTTGGCCTCGCTGAAAGATGTGCCTTTCAGCGGTCTCTGAGGTCGAGCCGTATGCGGTGAGAATCGCACGTACGGTTCCTGGGGGGGCGCGCACCGCGAGGTGCGCCCCTACCCGACATTGTATACGGTGTGCCATCAGCACTTTTTGCGCGGAGAGTGGTGGTTGAAGGCACGCCGGATACAACTCAGATGAACTAAACCGCCTGGAAGCGTCGGCTATGGGTAATGAATCGATGCCGACGTTGGCCGGCGGAAGCGCTGGGCGTGCCACAGGGAGTCGTGGGCGAAAGCAGACCAGCAATCGGTCTACTGCTGGCAATGGTTGTCACGACGACGTTGGCGCTGAGGCCCTTCGCCTTCTCACCCACGATCGCTTGCAACGCTTCTTGGAAGTCGCCCGTAGAAACTCCTTTGAGGTACAGCCAGGGGATCAACTCTTCGATCGCATCGGTGCGCCGGAGGTAGGCGGGCAACACACTGGGCGTGAACTGCACGCAATCACTCCGGTTCGGCGAGTTGTCGCGGACCCGGCCCTGTTTCACTTCCAGCGTGCCGGCGGCGGTGAGGATCTCTCGGGCCGGCAGGCTGCCGTTCTTGACCACCAGTCGGCGGCCTTCGGTGTCTCGACGATCTTGATGCCTGTCGATGAAGCTGTCGACTTCGGCGTCGATGGCCGTTTGCAGCATCCGCCTGGCTCCCTCCTGGATGAGTTCATCCAGCGGGCTTCGCTCATTGAACTGCCGCCGAAAGGCGACCACTTCGGGGTCGAGCGGCGTGGCTACTGGTAATGAACGTCGGTCTGTCTTACTCTTGCTCATGGCGTATCCTTCTGCCCTCGTGGGCTGCTGAAATAATAATTCCAACAGCAGGATGCGCCGCTTTATTCAATCATTCAAGAACACGACTTCTGACAATAACTCTCGAATGTACAGTTGTCTGGAAATCACACCACCCACGACCGCTACAATCACGCCGAATAGTGAGTGGCCAATTACCCAAAACTGTTCGCTCATCGGACTGTAAGGAAAAGGGTTCTTTGTCCCATCTGACCCAGCGGTCGGCCACATGGGAGACACATAGAGTGACATTTGAAAATCGTCGTGAAGCTCGCCGACATATCCATACAGATAACGCAAGAGCACACTCGTTGGAAGGTACGAAGACAATTGGGGGACGGGCCCAAACACCAGCACTAGATACGTCCAGCCAAACAACGCCACGCCTGACCAGAACGCGCGACCAGCTTTATGATTCTTGATAGCAAGAAACGTGCCCAATAAAAGAAACGCAATAATCGCGATTACTGCAGCGACCACCCAAGCTGCGGACGGCCTCAACAGAGCACAGCAACCAGCTCCCAGCACTCCCGTAACGACGAAGAACGCAGGCATGGAGTATTGCAGTCGCGCCATTGCTTGGCCCCCCAACACACTTCGACTTGTTGCGGGCGACATGATGACTATGAACAAGCAACTTGCCCGTCTACAACGACAATACCAATTCGCTAATAAACTCGCGACCCGTTAATTGACATTCGCATTTCTCCCTCGCTATCCGCACGCATGTCCAGTGTTACTTCGCGGTAGAAGCTTGCGTTCTTCCCTGCCTGGACAGGATTGCCGTCAACGGCATAGGTCGCGTCGATCGTCTGACCAAATCCGGCTGAATTGTCAACCGGTCTGAGCCTTACTCCGGGAGTCACGACACTACCAGGGCCGTCCATGTAAATGATTGCTTTTTCACAACCTCCTATCGTCTCGGTGAGTTTAACCTTTCTGACGGGCAGCTGGGGATTCGCATCTACGAAATCCGTCATACGCGATTCCTGAGGTCTGCGCATACGAGGTCCGTTGCCGAATGTTCCCACAGTCACGTCTTCTGTGAATCTGAACTTGCTTTGACATCAGGTTGATCATGGCGATGTAGGTGAAGGCTTCGGCGAAGGCGGTGGTCTTCTCGTAGTCTTTGCTGTGGCGGCGGTAGCGAGCCAGCCAGGCAAAAGTGCGTTCGACGATCCATCGCTTCGGCAGCACGACGAACCCATGGACGCCCACCGGTCGCAACAACG
>QQVP01000009.1 GCA_003389215.1 Planctomycetota bacterium
CGGAGGCCGTCTCGCCGCTGACCCAAGAAAGTGACGCCACCGCCTAACGCCCAAGCAGCACCTGACTCGGGTCACGCCGTCGAACACGCCCGAGGAGCCACCCCGCCATGGAATTCGCCTACAAAGTTCGCGACCCGCTCGCCAACATCCACCGAGGACGCATCGAGGCGGCGTCGGTCGATGAAGCCACGCAGTTGCTGCGCCAGGACGGCTTTCACGTCCTCGAGTTGCTCGAGGCCGGCAGCGGCACCCTGGGCGGGCTCTTCGCCCGGCGGGTGCGGCGTACCGAGATCATCTACGTGACGTCACAGCTGGCGTTGATGATCGAGACCGGAATCACCATCTCGGTGGCACTCGAGTCGATTGCCAGCCAGGAAGAGAACCCGACGTTGCGCGACGTCCTGCTGCAACTGAAGAACACGGTCGAGGGCGGCGGCGATTTCTCGACGGCCCTGGCCGAGTTTCCCCAGCATTTCGACGCCACCTATGTGTCGTTGGTGCGGGCAAGTGAGCAGTCGGGCCAGCTGGCGGAAATGCTCGAGCGAATCGCCGGCTACCTGACGAAGGAGATGGACACGCGGGCCAAGATTCGCGGCGCGCTGGCCTATCCGACGGTGATGTTCTGCATCGCCGTGGCCGTGACGTTCTTCCTCTTGACGGTCATCCTGCCGAAGTTCGAGCCGATGTTCAATCGACCCGGCGTCGACCTGCCGGGGATCACCGTGGCCTTGATGTCGACGTCCCAGGTGTTGCTGGGCTACTGGTACGCCTGGCTGGGCATCGTGTTGGCGCTGGTCGGTGGGTTGCTCTACGCGCGACGCACCGCGTCGGGGCGGAAGGCCATCGATTGGCTCAAGATCAAGATGCCGATTCTCGGGCCGCTGTTCCGTAAGGCGGCCATCAGCCGCAGTATTCGCACTCTCGGTACGATGATCGCCAGCGGGGTTTCGATGCTCGATGCGCTGCAACTCTCGGCGGACGTGGCCGGCAACTACCATTATCGCCAGCTGTGGCTCCACGTCATCGATGAAGTCACGGCAGGTCGGCAGATCTGCGAGTCGGTGGCGGGCAATCCGCTGATGCCGACGACCTTGGTGCAGATGATCTCGGCGGGCGAGACGACCGGCAAGCTCGACATGGTTTTCGATCGCGTGAGCGTTTACTTTGATAACGAGATCGACGCCACGATCAAATCGACCACGAGTATGCTCGAGCCGATCATGATCACGGCCATGGGCGTCGTGGTCGGCGGAATCGGCATCGCCCTGTTGCTGCCGATCTTCTCGCTCAGCCGCCCGCCCTCGCACTAGAGCGTGTATAGGATAGGTGTAGCGTCGTTGGCGCCGGCGAGGCAAGTTTGGCAAGGAGACCGAAGCAGACGAATTGGTGGATTCGTCGATGCAGGTCGACGTAGCCAAGCACAGCCGTAGCTAGCCAAGACGCTAGAGATAAACTAGACGCGCTCTAGTCGCGCGTGCGGACGGCCGTGCAGCCTTCGACGGCCTGGGGCACCGGCTAGCTACCGATGCAGTAGAGCCAGCGATTCGTGCGCAAGTAGATACGTCCGCCCACAATCACGGGTGTGGCGAAGCCGCCGTCACCCAGGTCGTTCTCGGCCAGCATTTCGAACTTGTCGGCGGCCCGAAACACGTACAGTTTGCCCGCCTCGTTGGGAATGTAGATGCGATCGCCCGCCAGCACCGGCGAAGCGCTGAACGCTCCCTCGAGTCGCTCGGTCCACAGCTCTTCGCCCGTGGCCGCCACGTAGCACTTGGCAATGCCGTCGTCGTTGACCGTAAAGAGCTTTCCGTCGTCGAGGAGCATCGACGGCACGTAGCACACTGCCTTGCGCTTCTTCCAGACGAGGTGCGTGTCGGTCACATCGCCGGTTCCGTCGGCCCGAATGGCGAGCAAGAACTTTTCGGGATAGCCACCCGAGGCAAAGACGAGCTCGTCGTCGGCGACCATCGTATTGGCAGCCGCCCTCGAGGGTCCGTCGCAACGCCAGATCTCCTCGCCGCTGAGGGGATCGTAGCTGGTGACCAGCGACGTCCCATGAATGAGCAACTGATCGCGGCCCGCCACGTGAGCCACCGTGGGCGTGGCGAAGCTGGTCTTTTGCGGACGCTCGATTCGCCAGCGCACTTCGCCGGTCGTGCGATCGAGGGCGGCCAGGAAACCGGCACCGTCGCAATCGCCGGCCACGATGAGGAGCGAGCCGTAGAGCACGGGGGACGAACCGTAGCCGTGCACGCTGTTGAAGCCGCCCGCGAGGGTCTGCCAGCGCAGCTGGCCCTCCAGGTCGACGGCGCTGACCCAGATGCCGGTCGCTCCGTCGTGCTGGACGGCGTGGGGGACAAAGACAAGTTCGCCGTCGCAGGCCGGAGTCGGAGACGCCTGGGAGTTCTTGTCGTGCGTCACGAGGAATCCACCCTGGTGAAGCTGGCACGACCAGAGCCGCTCGCCGTCTGTGCGGCGGTAGCCGAGCATCGCGATCGTCTCGGCCTCCTCGTCGGCGGTGGTCAGAAAGATGCGGTCGCCCCAGAGGCTCGGCGTGGAAAGGCCCCGCCCCGCCACGGCGGCCCGCCAGACGACGGTGCCGGCGTCGGCAGATTTCGATGGCCTGGCTTTTGCTGCCCCGTTTTGCAAACCCCCGTCGCGGTCGCCGACTTCCCAACGGAGGGGGACCTGTACGCTGATCGCGTGGCTGTCGCGCTCCGCCCCGCGCCACCATGGCCAGTCGGTCGTGGCGACTTCGATCGGCTCTGGCGACACCGGACCGGTGGCCGCCACCGCGTTGGCAACCACCTGCGCAGAATCTCCCTGCGACCCGCGCTGGCAGCCCGCTGCCAACAACGGTATGACGATTAGCATGCTAACGATCAAAAGCCGTCGTGAGACAACCTGGTTCATCGAACGCGCTCCTCAATCGATTGTCTTCTCGTCGTGAAGTCGTGCAACTCACGCCCCAAGAGGCCACCTCGCCGCGTTTCTTGAAGCTACGCATCTCTGGAGAATGACGCGGGGCGAACGTGCGTCGCGCGATCGCTCCATTGTCGCAGCGCGGCGATTACGTTCAAGCGGATCACAGCCTCCGCAGGCCAGCGGCGGCGAGCCCCCTGCTGACGAGTGGTCCATTGATGAGCGGTTTACTTATCTGTTCCGCACGGCCCCGCGTGAAGGCGATCACGTCGTCTAGGAAATCAACGTCTAGGAAATCAACACACGTGTGTTATAATTTTCGCCATCGATGGCGGTGCAGCACCGTAAACGGGCCAGTTTCAGCGCTGCGAACGCGAGTGGAATCGACCTCGGATGCGCAAAGGTTGCCCCCGGCGGGCGGCTTGAGGGTAGGCGTGCTTGGTCCAGCCCTCGTCTGTACCGAGGGGTCGGCTCGCGTTTGGTGGCATGAGGGCCCCGCGGCGTGGCATGGCTTGGGATGTCCCCGCCGCGTTCGTCGTCGGCGGAGATCGTGTTGCTTGGGATGCGATGTGCGCACGGAATCGGTTGCGCGGCCGTCTCCAGAAACGAAAACGGGGTCGCCGAGAGTATGGACGTGGTTCGGGTGCTTTTTCTCTGTACCGGCAACGCATGCCGCAGCCAAATGGCCGAAGGATGGACGAGGGCACTCCACCCTCGTCAGATCGAGGCGCAGTCGGCCGGCATCAAGCCTTCAACGATCAATCCTCGCGCCGTGGCTGTGATGGATGAGGTCAACATCGACATCACGCGTCAGGGGTCGAAGAGCGTCGCGGATCTTGGATCCGCCGCGTTCGATTACGTGATTACCGTCTGCGACAACGCCCGCGAACAATGTCCGGTGCTCCCGGGCAACACGCAGCACATCCACGTTCCCTTCGACGACCCTCCTCAGCTGGCGGCCGAGGCGCGGTCGGAAGATGAGGCGTTGGTCCACTATCGACGGGTTCGCGATGAGATTCGCGAACTGGTAGAGGGTCTTCCCGAACGACTGGGACGGTAGGCGTCGACCGCCTCGGGGCGCCGAGCGAGCCCAAGTGCCCAGCGACGGGACTGCCCAGCGACGGGACTGGCGGGTGTCAACCGAGCGTGTCCACCACGCTCGTTGCCAGCTTGGGACACGCGTGAGAACTGTTTCTCGCCGAAGAACTTCCCGCCACGGGGCGCCTAGCGGCCGCCGGCGGCGATGAGACGATTGCGTCGATTGCGTCGCTCCGCGCGGAGCCGGGCACGACGCTTGGTCTCGCTCGGCTTCTCATAGTACTCGCGTCGCCGCATTTCCTTCTTAATGCCGCTTCGCTCAACCAACTTGCGAAATCGACGTACCGCCTCTTGGATCGATTCTCGATCCCGAACTGTCAGCTTTACCACGCTGGCTCCTTCGTGCTTCGACTTACCCGAAGTGAATGGTTCATAGGCACCGACCTCCCTGGAGAGGGGATATGAAAACGCGAAACCCCAATTTTAGCCCCGGTTGCACGATTCTGTCTACCCGGAATAGCGCCCGGCGAACTCCCCCGACCGGTCTTGCCGGACGGACTTGCCGGACGAGTGATCAGCCGCGTCGGTCGAGGTGTCCCGACTTGTTGATTGCCCGCAATAGCCGCAGGCCGAGCCCGGCGCTGAGCAGCACCCCGGTCGATCCGCTGAGCGAAATCTGCGCTTCGAAGAGGGTAACGCTCGGCCAGGCCTTCATGCTCAACATGAGCGCCGAACCGAGAAAGATGGCGCTGGCCAGCATGCCCAACACCAGCCGATTGACCGACGGCTCGAGGCCGCGATGGTCCAGGTGGACATCGAACTTGCCACTCTGCATCTGACCCAAAAGATCGATGAGTCGACGCGGCAGCACCTCGGCGAGCTGTTCGAGTTCCCCGGCGATCCGTCGCATCTTCTTCAGGCGGCGGGCGGGCGAGAGTCGCTGCCGCAACAGGCGACGCCGGTGGGGCCGCAACGCGTCGATGAGACTGAAGGAAGGATCGGCCAGACGAGCCGTACCGTCGAGCATGATCAGGGACTTCAGCAAGAGCGCGATCTGCGCCGGCAGCATGATGCGATAGCGGCGAATGATCTCGGTCATTTCCCCGAGGGCCTTGCCGAGCTCGAACTCCGAGAGCGGCACGTTGCCGTGATAGCTCACGAATTCCGTCACGTCGTTGCTCAGTCCCGGTAGATCCAGGTCGGACGGGGTCTCGCCGATACGTGTGATGATAGCCGTCAATTGCCCCGCCTCGCGATCGACGATCGCCAGCAACATATTCTCGATCTCTTCGCGGAGTCCCTCATCGAGCCGGCCGACCATCCCGAAGTCCAAAAGGCCGATCGTGTTTCCATCGAGCAGGAGGATGTTTCCGGGATGGGGATCGGCATGGTAGAAGCCGTGGTCGAAGATCATCTTCAGGTAGAGATCGGCGCCCCGCTGGGCGATCTCCTTCAGGTCGAACTCGCGCCCCACCACCAGCTCGGCATCCGCCAGCTTGACGCCGTTGAGCCTTTCCATCGTTAAGACGCGCGAGGTGGAAAGCTCTGGGTAGACCCGCGGGATGTGGACCGATTCGTCACCGGCGAAATCGCTGGCAAACTGTTGCATGTTGCGCTCTTCGCGTCCGAAGTCGATCTCCCGGCGAAGCGTACGCTGGAACTCGGCAACGGTGGCTCGCGGGCGATAGTTGACCAGGTCGGGGTGCATCTCGGCGAATTGGGCCAGTCCGCTGAGAATCTCCAGGTCGACAGTCACCGTCTTCTCAATGCCCACATGCTGCACCTTTACCACGACCTCTTCGCCGCTGTGGAGTCGGGCCCGATGTACCTGGGCAATCGACGCCGAAGCGAGCGGCTGATCGTCGAACTCCGCGAAGAGAACCTCGATCGGCTCGCCAAGTTCCGCCTCGACCAGGCGGCGGACTTGCTCGGGTCGATCGGCCTTTACGTCCGCCTGCAGGTGCGTCAGTTCGCTGGCCAGTTCCACGCCGACCAGATCGGGTCGCGTGCTGAGAATCTGCCCGAGCTTGATGAATGTCGGCCCGAGTTCCATCAGGGCCATGCGGATCCGCGTCTCGCTCGACATCCGCGCGAGCGCCTCGCCGTCACGCGTGCGCAACCAGCCCTTGGCAAAGTCAAGGTCGAAGCGGCTCAGCCAACCGGCCAGTCCGTACTTGCTCAGTACGGTAAGGATCTCGCCCCAGCGATTGACGTTTCGATACACCGCAGGAATCGTGGTGATCTTCATATTCAGCGATTTTAGCGATCGGGAAACGAGCCAACAATCGGGACGGGCTGCGGCCCGCCGAAGCGACGCCTCGCGCCCTGTCTTGCTTGACCTGAGCCAGCCCATGGGCGACACTAAGAACCGCTCGCCTGCGGGGCCGCAGTCATCGGGCCGCAGTCATCGGGACGCAGTCATCGGCGACGCCTCGCCGGCGGGTTCGTATCCCGCCTCGTTGCACTTTGCGCAGCGGCCAGCGACTCGTCGCGACCGCCCCCCGTTTCCCGCCCCACATTGCCGATTCCGAAGAGGTCTCCGATGGCTTGCTCTCGCGCTCCCGGTGCCGGTGCCCGGTGCTCGTTCTGGATCCCCGCCCTGTTGGCGACCGCCAGCCTGATCTTTGCCTCCACGGTGATTGCTGGTCCGCGTTGGCCTCAGTGGCGTGGCCCTCATGGAAACGGCGTCAGCGAAGAGAAGAACCCGCCGGTCAAGTGGAGCCGCACCGAGAACGTGTTGTGGCGGATGCCCCTGCCGGGTCCCGCGGGCTCGACACCGGTGGTGTGGGACGACCGCATCTTCTTGACCTCGGTCGCGGAAAACGGGGACGACCTGCTGCTGATTTGTGCCACGACCAAGGGCGACGAGCTGTGGCGCCGCGTCGTCTCGAGTGGCAACGAGCCGGTGAGAACCGACGAAGGCACCTATGCGTCGCCCTCGCCCACCACGGACGGCAAGCACGTCTGGACCTTTATGGCCAACGGCTTTTTGGCCTGCTACGACTTCGACGGTGAGCGGGTGTGGGCCAAAGACCTGCAAGAGGAGTACGGCAAGTTCGACATTCAGTTCGGCATGTCGAGCACCCCGGTCCTTGACGGAGATCGTCTCTTCATCCAACTCATCCACGGCACCTGGAACAAGGTTCCCTCCGAGGCCCACATCGTTTGTCTCGACAAGACGACGGGCAAGGAGCTGTGGGATCACCTTCGTCGCACGTCGGCCACGGACGAGTGCAAGCACGCCTACACTTCGCCAATCATCTATCGCGACGACGAACGTGCATTCCTGGTGACGCACGGTGCCGACTATGCAATCGCCCATCGGCTCACCGACGGAGAAGAGATTTGGCGATTCAATTTGCATCCCAAATCGAATTACGAAGAAACGCTCCGCTTCGTCGCCTCGCCGGCGGCCGGCGAAGGTATCATCGTGCTGCCGACGGCCAAGAACCGTCAGGTCGTCGCCATCCGACCCGATGGCGAGGGCGATATCTCCGACGACGCCCGCTATGTCGTGTGGGCAACCCCGAACCGCACACCGGATGTGCCGTCGCCGCTGATTCGCGACGGGTTGGTTTACCTGTGTCGCGAACGGGGCGGCATCTTAATGTGCTTCGATGCCGAGACCGGCGAGCGATACTACATGGAACGCACGGTCGATAGCCGCTATCGGGCCTCGCCGGTCTACGCCGACGGCAAGATCTACATGACCGCTCGCAAGGGCGTGGTAAGCGTTGTCAAAGCGGGGCGCGAGTTCGAAGTGCTGGCAACCAACGACATCGGCGAGACCATGACCGCCTCGCCGGTGATCGTGGGCGGACGCATCTACCTGCGAAGCTTCGAGGCGCTGTACGCCATCGGACCCCAATAGCGACGCTCTGCAGAGAACCCATCATGACCTCGCCCGACGCCATCACCCGCCGTACGTTCAACAAAGCCACCGCGACCACGGCCGTGCTTTCCGCAGCCGCGCTGTCGTCGCGCCTGGCCGCCGCCGATGATCATGAGAAGCCGCTGCTGCGGGCCGGTGCCGCCGAGGTGGCGGCCGACATCCCGGCCGAAGGCACCTTTCTGATCGGGCCGATGGCCAAGAGCACGGGACAAAACGACCCGCTCTACATTCGCGCGCTGGTGCTCGACGACGGGAAGCAGAAACTCGCGCTGGTCACAAACGATTTGCTGGGCTTCGATTTCGCCTATCACGACGTCCTGGTCGACGCCATTCACCAGCGGACAGGCATTCCCCAGCCTCAGATCATGATCAACTCGAGCCACAATCATAGCGCTCCGTTGACGATTCCCTGGAGCACCAGCTGGGAAGCCAAGAAGGACAAGCCGTGGCATAAGACGCTGCCCGGACAGTTTGCCGACGTGGTTGAAGAGGCGGCCGAACATCTGACGCCGGCGAGGCTCCAAGTCAGCCGGGAGGCGACGCAAATTGGCGTCAATCGGCGGATCGAAGCGGTGCACGGCATGACGATGGCACCGAATCCCCATGGCGATCACGTGCCCTGGACCGATGGCCTGTACCTCACCGGCAAGGAGGACGGCTGGCCGATCGGTATCTTGTTCTCGTACGCCGCGCACCCGGTGATTGTCCACGGCGCGAGCAAGAAGATCTCGGCCGACTATCCCGGCTTCGCCTGCAATATTCTCCGCGCGGCCATGCGTCGGGACGATGCCGCGGGGCGGCGACCGGGCGTTGCCATGTTCGCGCAGGGCTGCGGTGGCGATATCAACGGGGCCCCGCTCGCTTCGGGCATCGATGCTGCCCGCGGCGCGGGCCGCGATCTGGGTTACGCGGTGCAGCGGGGTCTGCGACGCGAGAAAAAGTACGTAGATGGTTCGCTGCGGGTTGTGAATCGCGAACTCCGCTTGCCGCTTCAGGCGCCGCCCTCGGTCGAGGCATGTGAGGCGCGCTTGGCGAAGGCTCCGAATAGCGGCCCCAATCAAGAACTGCTGGCGATCGCCCGCGCGGGCGAACCGCGCTTCCTGCGCTTTCCGATGCAGGCCTTCGCGGTCGGTGACGAGTTGTGCATCCTGGGGATGCCGCATGAGCTGTTCGCCGGCTACCAGCTCTATGCCAACGAAGTATCGCCGTTCAAACATACCTTCGTGTTTGCCTACACGAACGGCTGCGAACACTACATTGCCCGGGCCGCGGATTACGAGATGGGCGACCGGGGCGGTTACGAGGCGAGTCCCTTCGGAGCCGCCTTCATCTACTTCCACCGTTTGGCCTGCCGGGCGGAGGTCGAAGGGCAGATTAAGGAGGGGATGGTGAAGATCCTCCAGGAATTGAAAGGGGCCTAGGACCCGGGGGCGGGCCAGGGCCAAGACGGTCTACCTGAGGCGAAAAACCGCGGCGACGCCAGCGCGCATTGCTTTCGCAGGGCGCCCAATCCGTATAGACTCAAAACTGGACGGCTGTACGGTGCTGCCCGGGGAGGGGGCGGGACTCGTCGGGGTTCGCCGTCATGGAGAGAGCGCGTCGGTGGTCGATGCGACAGCCCAACAACGCGAGGGAAATGACTCATGAAGCGACATATCGCTCTGTTTCGTGCGGGCGCCTTTCTGGCATGCACCCTTATGTCCACTCTGACGTGGGCCCAACCGAGTCCGCCGGTCAGCGGGGCCGGGTGCAACAACACGAGCTATGACGGTGGATACAACCCCGCCCCGACCAACATTGGCATTCAGCTCTGCAACGATCCGATTGCCGATGGGCTGTTTACCGAGGACGGCGTTACCGGCTACCAGTACATCTACGATTACTTCACCTTCAGCAGTTGCTGCGGGTCGTACTATTTGGGCGGCACGGTAGGTCCGCTGGGTCCGGCCGGCACCTTCCAAGGTGACGCCTCAGCCTGGTATCGCGAAGCCCCAAGCCTCGGCGGCGGCGTGGGTGTTTGGCAGACTTGGAGTGTTTTGACCGTCACTGACGATGGTACGTCCAGCCACCATTCCGACCCTGCCGCATTTGGTATCCCTTCGGCCATGGTCAGCGACACAGTGCCGAGGTGGACCGAGGCAGACGGGGCAGGACTCGGGAATACGGTTACGGACACCTGGGCCACGGACGTGACTTTCAATCCCAACTTTACCTGGTTCAATGACGGCGGGACGTCCGTCGTGGGCGATCCGATCCCCTGGGCGCGGGATAATGTATGGCATCTTCCCAGCGAATATGGCTATACCAGCGAGTGGAAGATGCAGGGGGTGGGATTCGAATCTCCAGCAAACGGGGTGACAGGATCGACGGGCTTGGCCTGGCAAGAAATAACCGATGTGTTCCAGGGCGGGCCTTTGCACCTGCAGGCGACCATTCGGGTCGTTTCACCCTTTGAGCCAGGTTCCATTAACTGGGGCATCGCCGGAGACACCGGCATTGTCACCGGTCCCAACGGTGCCCCGGTGCCGCAAGGCCCGACCTCCTGCCTCATCGGCGATGTGAACTGCGACGGCTTCGTCGAGATCGGCGCCGACATCCTCACCGCCTTCACGAACTTCACCGGCCCCGGCTCCTTCGGCAAGGTCCGGGCGACCGGGGACGTGCACGGTCCCTCCGTGGCGACGACCGCGGTGCTTGGCCACGATGGCGACGTTGACGTCTCGGACATCTTGACGATCTTCGGGGCCTTCACCGGACCTCCGCCCGATGAAGGAAGCGGCGGCCTCGGCGGACCGGCCGAAGCAGGCGATCCGAGCATTCCGGATCTGATCTACGATGCCTCGACCGGCGAGGTCACGCTCGATGCCGATGGCTCGTCGATCATCGGCTACTCGCTGCAGAACGCGACCAACAGCTTCCTGCCGGCGGGCCACACGCCGATTCTGGCGGGTGTGACCACGGCGTTGACCTCGCAACTGGAAGAGGCGGCCCTGGCGCCGGGATCCGGTTCGATCGGCCTGGTGTTCCCGACCGGTTTGGACCTGGCCGGTCTGCAGGCCTTGCTGACGGTCAATACGGTGAGCCGATTCCTCGGCGCGCCGCTGGTGCCGTTCGACCTGGTGGTGGTTTCGACGACCGCCCCGCCGATTCCCGAGCCGGCCACGGCGGTGTTGTCGCTCGTGGGCCTGATGGGCCTCGGGCTGATGGCCTGGCGCCGTCGCCGCTAACACGGTCGCGGTTAATTCGTGATTCCCAGCCGTCCCTGGCCTCGAGCCAGGGACGGCTTTTTTGTCGAACGTGGAGACGGAGATGGTGACAAGAGCGGATCCTGTTTGCCAACCGACAGCGTCCGGGTAAACTGATGTTCTGATGGCACCCTGCCCGCCGTGGAGTCGACCCGGGGCGGCTTGG
>QQVP01000051.1 GCA_003389215.1 Planctomycetota bacterium
GGATGGGCCAGACCGTAGATGCCGGTCGGCCGCAACGCACAGATCGGATAGCCGGCACCCAGGCCATAACTGTGCACGAACTTCTCGATTGCCGCCTTGTGGGCACCGTAGTGGCTCGTCGCCCACAGCGGATGGCTCTCGTCGAGCGGACGATCGTCCAAGATCTTCTCGTGTACGGCACAGGTCGAGATGAACACGAACCGGGCCACGCCGGCGGCCCGCGCCGCCTCGATCAGTTGCAGCGTGCCGATGACGTTCCGCTGGGCAAACTCGGCCACGTCGCCCTCGGCCCCGCGAAAACCGTGTCCCGGACGATCGAGCGCGGCGTGAACCACCGCGTCACAACCCGAGACAAGTTGCTCGCAGGCTTCCCAATCGCCGAGCTGGCCCGGCAGCCACTCGAGCAACGCCGCGTCGGCCGCGATGTCCGCGCGATCGCTCGAAGGTCGATACCAGCAGCGGCACGCGTGGCCGGCAGCCGTCAGTCGGGCGACGACGTACCGTCCCAGAAAACCGGTGGCTCCGGTAATGGCGATGCGCATGGAGGTCTTTGCCGGATGGTTTTGGAATCGCGGACACGCTCGACCCCGCACGACGCGCGGCCAAGTCGCCATGATCCCAGAGAGAGACGATCGGCGACAAGGTGGGTAATACCGCGCGCGGACACCCACACCAACTGCTGCCAGTCGCTTATCCCTGCAGCTCGCCGAGGAGTCTTCGCCAACTGGCCAGTTCTCGCTCCGGATCGAAAAGTTTGGCCTGTCGACGGCACCACTGCGCCAACGCGCGATAGAAGGCCCGATCGCCTTCGGCCCGCTGCAGCAGCTCGCGCAGCCGGGCCGTGTCGCCGACCGGAAACAGCCCGGGATAGTCGCGACCCAACAGCCCCGTTGAGCCCGGGATGTCGGTGGCCAGGACCGGGACGCCCGCGACGCAGGCTTCGGAAATCGTGTGAGGTCCGCCTTCGGCCCGCGAAGTCTGCACGAGCAATGCCGCTCGTCGCCGTAAGGCCTGCAACAGCTTCGCGTGCGAAACGTGACCGTGCCAGCGATAGCGATCGTTGCGCTCCGACTCCTGCAGCGCGCGACGTCGCATCGACTCACTGAGCGCCACGCCGAAGTGCGCTACCTGAATGCGGGAACTCGACGGCAGTCGCCGCACGGCCATCGCCGCGCGGAAGGGGTCCTTCACCGGCCGTAGATGACCGACCACGAACACCTCGAAGTTCTTCGCATCGCCGATCGACCTCGTGCGTCGAGCCGAGGCAGCCGCCGCGGTCCACGCCGGCACCGTCACCGACTGATAGATGACCTGGAGTTTCGCGCGTACTGCCCGTGGCAGGGCGTCGGCCGCGTCCGCGTGCAGAGCCACCAGCCGCGTGGCCAGCTTCAGCGAGCGCTGCGCCGCCAGATTGCCGCGCGGCAAATCGAGGTGAAGGTCCGTACCCGTCAGGGCGACGATCCGCGGCCGCTGTGGATACTCCTTGTGGAAGCGGGTCACCGACGCCGCGCTGCGACGTGCGTGCAGCGCGATCAACAAGTCCCAGTTCTCACCCGAAAAACTCTGCTTCACGGCGACCCGGTGGCCCAGCGTGCGGAGCAGGCGTGCCCAGCGCAGGGCCGTCGTGCGATTTCCCTGGGGACTGCGGGGCGGGGCGGGGGTGACGATGCCGATTCGCATGCCGCCATCTTACTCCGCGAAAAAGGCTGTGGCTCGCGCAGCTCGCACTCGCGCGCGAAAAGACGACCGCCGACACTGGACGACGCGGACCGATTTCCGAGCGCTCCGGCCGAAACCAGAACGCGCTGGCAGACCAGGCCCTAAGGACCGGGCTCCGACGTCTCCAGTCGGGCGTCGGCGTCTTCATCAGCGCCGATGATCCGATTGATCGCGTCGAGAAAGGCGATCGCGCTGGCCTCGACCGAGTCGGTCGACACGCCCCGCCCATGATATGGGCGTCCCTCGTGCTCGATCACCACCAGCACCTCGCCTTGCGCATCTTTGCCGACCGAGACGCTGTGCACGTTGAAGTCTTTGCAGTCGACGTCGAAACCGGTCAGGCTCTCGATGGCCAGGAAGATGGCGTCGACGGGCCCGTCGCCGCACGACATTTCCGTGGTGACCTCGTCCGTGCCGCGGCGGAGCGTCAGCCGTATCTGCGGAGTCTTGCCGGTCGCCGTGTGCTCTTCGTAACCGACCAGCGACCATTCGTCGTGGTCGGTGCGGCTCCGCTGATTGATCAAGGCCGCCAGGTCGCTGTCGTAGATCTCCTTCTTGCGGTCGGCCAGCCGCTTGAAGTCCTCGAACAGCTCGTTGATCTCGGCCTCGGTCAGGCGATAGCCAAGCTTAATCGTGCGATCCTTGAGCGCCGCCCGCCCGCTATGTTTGCCCAAGACCAGGTCGGTGTCGGCAAAGCCCACGTCCTGCGGACGCATGATCTCGTAGGTCGCGGCGTTCTTCAGCATGCCGTCTTGGTGAATGCCGGCCTCGTGCGCAAAGGCGTTGCGACCGACGATGGCCTTGTTCCGCTGCACGTGCAGGCCGGTCACGCTCGACACGAGTCGACTTGTCGGCACCAGACGCGTGCTGTCGATGCGGGTGTCGGCCTGGTAATGGTCGCCGCGGGTGCGCAGGGCCATGACTACCTCTTCGAGCGAACAATTGCCGGCCCGCTCGCCGATGCCGTTGATCGTGCACTCGATCTGGCCGGCGCCGTTCTCGACCGCAGCCAGACTGTTCGCCACCGCCAGGCCCAGGTCGTTGTGACAGTGGACGCTGATCACCGCCTGATCGATGTTCGGCACGCGATTGACCAGGTCGGCGATCACCCCGCCCATGTGCTGCGGCGTCGCGTAGCCGACCGTATCGGGAATGTTGACCGTCGTCGCGCCGGCCGAAATCGCCGCCTCGACCACCTGGCAAAGAAAGTCGGGCTCGGTCCGCGCCGCGTCCTCCGGCGAAAACTCGACGTTGTCGCAATAGCCGACCGCCCGTTCGACCCCAGCGACCGCTCGGCGAATGATCTCTTCCTTGTCCATCTTCAGCTTGAACTCGCGATGGATCGCGCTGGTGGCGAGGAAGACGTGGATCCGCGCGTCGTGTGCCTCCTGGAGGGCCTCCCAGGCACGATCGATGTCCGCGTCGTTACAACGTGCCAGACCACAGATCGTCGAACCCTGAATGTCGCGGGCGATCTGCCGAACCGCCTCGAAGTCGCCGGGCGAGGCGATCGGGAAGCCGGCTTCGATGATGTCGACCCGCAGGTCGGCCAGGGCCTGGGCGATCTTCAGCTTCTCGGCCAGGTTCATACTCGCCCCGGGCGATTGCTCGCCGTCGCGGAGCGTAGTGTCGAAGATGCGGATGATTCGTGGGTTACTCATGGCGAGTTCCAGGGTCGCGCGCACGGCCTGAGGCCGGGCCCGCGCAATGCGGACGAATGACAGTGGCTGTGCTGGTTGCCGCGCCAGGGCACGCGATCGCGAGCGGGCAACCAATGGCACGCGGCCCAAGAAGCGCGGGCGCGATAGAGGGGTCGAGTCTCAAGCGGCGCTTCCTCCCTGGGCGAATCGCGTGAGCCATAAGGATGCTATCGCTCGATCCTGGCGAAGTCAAGCTGGCGAAGATTGGGCGCCTGCGCGGGTCGTCGGCTGGCCCTTGGCCCGCACCGGTACTCAACATCACGATGCGTAACGAAGCTTCGCTGACCCCGCGCGACACTCGATTGATCTGGCCACGCCCGCCGCGCCGATGTTGAAATAGTGGTTTCTGCGCCCGGCGGCCTACGCGAAAGCAGACCGGCGGCGCACGTTTTTTCCGCGAGCCCCGCTCAAATCCCCACAGCCCCACCCCCGCGCCATGGCCGGCGAGAACCTCGACGTTTCCAGCGACCCGCGGCCGCCGCAACGACCCGAGCAAGCGGGCAAACGCCGCTACCTCGGCGTGGCGTTTGCATGCTGTGACGTCTATGCGCGCATCTACATCAATCGCGAGGAATCCGCCTACCAGGGAAACTGTCCGAAGTGTGGCAAGCGGCTGCGGATCCTCGTCGGCCCCGGTGGCACCAACTCCCGCTTCTTTACCGCCTATTGATGCGGTCGGAGGCTTTTCCTATGATCCGCCGCCTGTGGCGAAGTGCGGAGATGCCGCGCGCTCGGCGGAGGTCGCAAAGCAGGTAGGACGATGGACTTCGAGGTACAGCGTTGCAGTCGCCGCTGTAGCAAGACCGATCGGGAGTTGGCTCCCGACGAGACGTTCTACTCGGCGCTGATGGTCGAAGGCGCGGCCGTTGTCCGTTACGACTTCTGCGAAGAGGCCTGGGAGGGTCCGCCCGCGGAGTCGATCGGCTGGTGGAAGTCGCGGATGCCGGGCCCCAAGTCGAACAAGATTCACTGGGCCCCAAACGACGTGATGCTGGAGTATTTCGAGGGTCTCGAGGATCGGCCCGAGAAGTCGGACGTGCGGTACGTGTTGGCGTTGTTGCTCATCCGGCGGCGCGTGGTGCGTCTCGAAGATTCGGACGAGGCCGCCAACGCGACGAGCGAGATGATCCTCTACTGCCCGCGACGCGAAACGACGTATCGCGTGGCGACGCAGACGGTCGACCCGCGGCGAGCGCAGGAGATTCAAGACGAACTGGCCAAGTTGCTGTTTGCCGAGGCCGCCTAGGGACGGGCGTCGGCGGGGCAACGTCGCTTCCGTCGAACCGGCAATCACCGATCACCAAGCTAACGAACGAGACACCGGCAAGGACGCCGCTTTGAACCACCGCGCCGCCTATTTCGCACTGCTCCTGTTGCTCACCGCTTCGGCCGGAGCGAACTGCCAACGTTGGGTCTGGCAACCGCAAGCGGCGACACCCGCGGTGCTGCCCGCCCAGGCTTCGCTGAGCCAGGTGATTGCGGTGGTGAACGACAATCGGGCCCGCGTCGCCTCGATTCGCTCGAGCCAGGCGCTGTTGAGTACCCCCGGAGCTCCGTCGATGCGCGCAGAAGTTGCCATTGGCGGACCCCGCCACCTGCGTCTGACCGCCGGCACCGGACTGACCGGTTCGGAGGTCGACCTGGGCAGCAACGAAGAGATCTTCTGGTTCTGGATCAAGCGGAACGAGCCGCCCGGTGTCTACTTCGCCCGTCACGACGCCTTCGCCGTCAGCCAGATCCGGCAATCGATTCCGATTCAGCCCGAGTGGCTGGTCGAGGCCTTCGGTCTGGTCTATCTCGATCCGAACGGGGCGCACCAAGGCCCCTTCGTCCGCCAGGATGGGCGGCTCGAAGTCCACACGACCACGACCACGCCGGCTGGACCCGCGACGCGTGTGCTGGTGGTCGACCCGCAGACGGGCTGGGTGGTGGAACAGCACCTGCTGAGCTCGAACCGGCAGATCCTGGCCAGCGCCTTCAACAGCCGCCACCTTCGCGATCCGCAGACCGGCTTCGTCATGCCCCGCCGTACCGACCTGTCGTTCGGCGGCAACCGCATGTCGCTCGAACTGAGCGACCTTGCCGTGAATCCGCTCGACCTGAGCCCCGAGCTGTGGATAAAGCCGACGTTCGAGGGCTATCCCGATCGGGATCTGACGCAGATGGCGTCGGTCTCCGGCGGGCAGCTTCCCGGGCCGCCGGCGTCGGCGCCGTCACGCTATCGTTAGGACGTGGCACGCTATCGTTAAGGCGAGGCGCGCTACCGCTAAGACATGTCACGCGATCGCTGAGTGGCGGCGGGCCGCTAGAGCGTGTCGAGGATAGGTGTAGCGTCGTTGGCGTGGGCGAGGCAAGTTTGGCAAGGAGACCGAAGCAGACGAATTGGTAGATTCGTCGATGCAGGTCGACGACGTCAAACGCAGTCGTAGCCCGCCAAGACGCTAGAGATAAACGAGACGCGCTCTAACGCGTAGCCGGATCGTAACCAGACTGGCGGAGCTTCTCGCGAGCGCGGCTCAACATCGGACCGATGCTGTTTTCCGGCATGCCGGTCGCCATGCTGATTTCGTAGTAACTCTTGCCCTCGAGGTGATAGAGCCGCAGCACGTCGGCCTCGGTGCCCTCGAGCTCTTCGAGCAGCCGCTCGACCTGTTCGCGACTGCTGATTCGCTGTACGGCGTCGGGCTGCGTGTCGGGGGCGTTCTCCAGGGCCTGCTCGCTCGCTTCGGCGGCGACGGGGGCGCCCGCGGTCTTGCGTCGCAGCATTTCACGCACGACGATTCTTCGGGCGACAACGGCCAGGTACGTGGCCAGGGAGCTTTGGCCGCGGAAGCGACGCAAGACGGCAAAGTCGTTGTCGATGATGCCGAGGAACACCTCGGCGGCAAGGTCGTCCCGATCCTGCTGACTGATGCGGATCGAGCGGATGGTGGCCGTGTGATTGATCACATGGACGACCAATCCCATGAAGCGGTCGACAAAGTCGTTCCAGGCTCCCGGCTTCTGATCCAGACAGCGTTCCAGGAGCGTACGGTCAATGTTGGAGAAGACCACGTAGCAAGACCCTCGAACCTTGCCGCTCCGCGCTGCCGCGACCGGGACCGCAACTTCGCGCAGTTGCAAGAATGAACCACCCATCTTCGATTCTAGAAGCGACCGCATATCGAAGCAAGGGAAACCTCATGCTTCGCAGAACCCTGTGTCTGTAGCATTTAGGACGCCTGCGGCGGTCGCGAAAGAGCTGCGCCACGATTGCCTTGACAGCCATTTGGGGCACTCCTAAGATGCCGACAGTTGGCCAGAGAACCTGCTCGACGGAGCACCTAGACGGAGGGTACTTGACCGCCCAGGGTGCCCAGAGAGAAAGTGGGTTTTCGGGGGCCGCCCAGGCGGCAGACTTACCTTACGCTCGTCGACGTCTTTCGCCGACGAGTCCCTTAACTTTCGGAGGCCGGACGTGCGATGCCTACGTCGGTCGCGCCGCCGAGCCCTGCGAGATTAGGAGAGCCAGTTTCATGACCCACGTCGTCGCTGAACCCTGCTTCGGATGCAAGTACACGGATTGCGTCGTGGTTTGTCCGGTCGAGTGTTTCTACGAGGGCGAGAAGATCCTCTACATTCACCCGGACGAGTGCATCGATTGCGAAGCGTGTGTTCCCGAGTGCCCTGTCGAGGCGATCTTCCACGAAGACAATCTGCCCGAGGAGTGGGCCGAGTTCACGCAGCTCAACGCCGAGATGGCACCTCAGTGCCCGCAGATCACTGAGAAGAAGGAACCGCTGGCCGACGCCTAAACGTTGGAGCAGACGGCATCCGGTCGGCGACCTTTCCGCGACGACATCCCACGCGGCAAGATTTGCGCGCGGGGTTGGCCCAATCGAGAGGCCGCTTACTTCAGGTCGACCGACCAGTAGGCGTTGCTCAGGAACGTCTTCCAGCTCTCGTACTTGGGGTTGCCCAGCTTCATCGCCAGCAGGGGGCTGTGCTTCGGCCGCACCGGTTGACGTATCAGGTGCATGTTCGCCTGCTGAGGCGTGCGGCCCCCCTTCTTGACGTTGCAACGGACGCAACAACAGACGATGTTCTCCCAGCTCGTTTCGCCGTTGTGGCTGCGCGGGACGACGTGATCGAGACTCAATTCGCTCGTCGGAAAATGACCGCCGCAGTACTGGCAGCGATTCCGATCGCGGGCGAAGACGTTGCGGCGATTGAAGCGCAGCCGTTGCTTGGGAACCTTGTCGTAGTGCAGCAGCCGAATGATCCGCGGCACCTGCAACTCGAAGTTGACCGAGCGAATCCAGTCGGAGTTCGACTCCCGCTCCTCGAATTCCGCCCGCAATGCGCTGATCTCCTGCCAGGAGACGAAGTCGTAGTTCGCGTAGCGGTTGTTCTCCTCGATGTGAATCACTTCCGCCAATTCGCGGAACAGCAGGGCAATGGCCCGACGCACGTTGATCACGTGCACCGCCATATACATGCGGTTGAGCACCAACACGCTGCTGCCGATGACCGAAACCGGATTGTTGCCTGCGACGGAGGCCATAATCGAGCTCTCCCTCCGATATGCACGTCTTGAGGAGCTTCGTCCCTGCGACTCGTGTGGCCAGCGACGGCCCCTCCCATCGCGGCGGCCGGCAGACTCTCCCCCATCCTCGGAATCCGAACCGCCAGGTTGTTCGTATTCTAATCAGGGGTGCTGTCACAGGCCACCCGCATCGACCGCGGCCCCGCATGAAGTTACGATGAACGGTCGTCTCGACGGCTGCGAAATGCGGCCCATTCGACAAGGCGGTCCATTCGACATCGGCGGCCGCTTCGCTATCACGGAGTCGCGACGCAGAAAAACTACTTGATTTGTCTTGCCAACGCCTTCCTCGGCTCAGTAGGATGAATCGTGTGGTGAGGACCGCCACAAACCAGGCAACAGGTGGTACGGAGTGTTACCTGATCCAATAGCTAGGAAGGGCAATTGATGATTCACTATTCTTGCGACTGCTGTAAGCGGAAGATCGATCCGCACGACGAACTCCGCTACGTCGTCCGCATGGAGGCGTTCGTCGCCATGGATCCGTCCGGCGACGACGACGAAGCCGATCGCGACCACCTCGAAGAAGTGCAAGACATCTTGCAGCGTCTTGAGGAGGAAGACTGTGACCAGATCAGCGGCGACGTCTATCGCGAGATGCGCTACGACCTTTGCTCGCAATGTCACAAAAAGTTCGTCGCCGATCCGCTCGGCCGCCAGGCCGCCCTGCAGTTCGATTTCAGCGAAAACTAAGCGGCGACGCCTCCGTCGCGTCGCAGGCCGACTTGAACCGCGAGGCGCAACGGCGATTCGCAAATCGCGGTGTCGCTCGCTCACCTGTTCACCGGAATGCCTGCCGCCTATCGCCGCCGCCGGCCCTTTTCCGCCGCTGTGGTGTTGGTGGTCGTGTTGCTGCTGGCGGCCCGCTTCTATCTGGCCGAGCCGCCGGCCGCCGAACCGCCCCCGCTCGTCGAGGGCGATCATGTCGTGCGCCGCGTCGTCGACGGCGACACCTTGTTGATGACCGATGGCGTTCGCGTCCGCCTGATCGGCGTCGACACGCCCGAAACGGTCAAACCCGATGCCCCCGTCGAACCGTGGGGCAAGGAGGCCGCGGAGTTCACCCGCAACTTCGTCGCCGGCGGCAACGTTCGTCTCCGCTTCGATCGCGAGCGGCTCGACGATTTCGGCCGCACGCTGGCCTATGTCTACGTCGGCGAGGCGATGCTCAATGAAGAGCTGATTCGCGCTGGGCTCTCGCCCGCCCGGACCCGCTTCCGCTACGCGCCGGCCATGAAGAAGCGGTTCCGCACGGCCGAAGACGAAGCCCGTCGCGCCGGACGTGGCATCTGGTCGGACAAGCAGCCGTAGGCCTTTCGAGTTCATCGGTTCTTCCGGGGTATGCACGACAACCTTGCACGGGCAGGGAAGTGCCACCCTGGACGAATCGCATGACGTCCGGCATGCCCACGCCAAGCGTGGGGACGGCACCCCGGCCTGTCATCCTGTCATCCTGTCATCCCGTCATCCCGTCATCCCGTCATCCCGTCATCCCGTCATCCCGTCATCCCGTCTGTTCCCCGCGAATCCACACGGGCCGGATGCCACCGCTGGTTCGTCCTGCGGCACGCTGATAAAATTCGCGTTTTCGCGCGACGCTCGGCCCTCGCGCCCTTGGCCCCCACGCTCATTCGGCCCCTGCTTGCACTCGACGGAGATCAATGTGTCGGACTCAAACACAACCCGCATCGCCGTCATCGGCGGCGACGGCACCGGACCGGAAGTCGTGGCCGAAGGACTCAAGGTCCTCAAGACCGTCGCCCAGCTCGACGGCTTCAAATACGAGACGAAGTCGTTCGACTACGGCGGCGATCGCTATCTGAAGACCGGCGAGGTCCTGCCCGAGGGCGCCGTCGACGAGCTCTCCACCTTCGATGCGATCTATCTCGGCGCGGTGGGTCATCCCGACGTCGCGCCAGGCATCCTCGAAAAGGGGCTGCTGCTCGATCTCCGCTTTCAGCTCGACCAGTACATCAACCTGCGACCGGTCAAGCTGTTCCCCGGCGTCGAGACCCCGCTGGCCGGCAAGGGTCCCGACGACATCGACTTCGTCGTGGTGCGCGAAAACACCGAGGACCTCTATTGCGGCGTCGGCGGCTTTCTGAAGAAAGGCACCGCGGATGAGGTCGCCACCCAGGCGGCCGTCTACACCCGCAAGGGTTGCGAACGCTGCATCCGCTGGGCCTTCGAGTACACCCGTCGCCGCGACAACCCCAAGAAGATGCTCACGCTGGTGGCCAAGACCAACGTGCTCACCTACGGCCACGATCTCTGGTGGCGGACCTTCCAGGACGTGGCCCAGGAGTATCCCGACATCAAGGCCGACTACAACCACGTCGACGCCTGCTGCATGTGGATGGTGAAGAACCCCGAGTACTACGACGTGATCGTGACCACGAACATGTTCGGCGACATCATCACCGACCTGGGCGGCATCTTGCAGGGCGGCATGGGCGTGGCCGCCGGCGGCAACATCAACCCCGAGCCGGGCGGAACCAGCATGTTCGAGCCGATGGGCGGCAGCGCCCCGAAGTATACGGGACAGGGGGTCATCAACCCCATCGCCGCCGTGAACGCCATGGCGATGCTGCTCGAACAGGCAGGCCACGCGGCCTCGGCCCAGCGGATCCATCGGGCCATCATGACCGTGACCGGCACGAAGATGCAAAGCCAGGCGGCCGGACGCATGGGCTACTCGACCAGCGAGGTCGGCGACCTGGTCGTCGAGCAGCTCGGCTAGTCGTTGCGGCGAGGTGCGCGGCGGGGTGCCATGGCCACCCGTGCTTGGTAAACGACAGGCTTCGCTTGGTCGCAACACTGGCAGGCAAGCAGGTTGGTGCGACGCGGGCGAGCCGGAGTTTTTGCGCCAGATCCCGGAAATTCGCACCGGACGCGCAAAAACTCGAACCGCTTGCCCAGGCAGACCTTAGCGCGGTGTGAAACAGGGCCGAGTTGAGTCGCAAATCGAGAGCCGGCTTGAGCTTCGGTTTTTGCGACCCCACCCGTGGGTGTCCGGCAAAAAACTCCCCGCAACGTGCGAGTCTTCGCTTGGTGTCTTGCGACGTTAACCAGGTTGTCAAAGAGCGCGCGTGGCGGCCCTGCCGACGCGACCGCGCGAAAGTGGCGGCAACCTCCAACGTAACGAGACGCACGAAAACCGCAACGACGAAATGTGACAGGTGCGACGACGTCGGTTCTTTTCGGACAGGATTACGGGAGCACCCTACGGCTCGGCGGGAGCCTCGCCC
>QQVP01000097.1 GCA_003389215.1 Planctomycetota bacterium
TTCGTCACGAAGAATTACCAGCGGGTTCTCGACAGTCGTGTCGCATCGCGTACAGTCCATTGCGCGGATTTCGCTAATCTGACCGGGCAGGTCCAACGCGGCTTGCACATCGGACAGCAGGGCAAAAATCGTGATGTCTTTCTCATTGTCGTGATTCGGAGCGACGCGGGCCACTTTCCAGTCGCGATCTTGCAGTTCGACCGAGTCGCCTTTCTTGACGTTCAGGAGTTTCGATACGTCGTGGCCCACGTGGATCGTGCCGGATTCAATGGCGACGCTCATCGGCTTCTTCTTGCCCTGACCCGGCGGAATCCGGATCGGCGCCAGACCGACGAGTCGGATCGTCTTGCCGTTGATCTCAATTTCTCGCACGAGGCGGGCTTCCAATTGACCGTACGAAATATTCTTCTGCGAGGCGATCTTATCGAGATAGTCTTCGGGCATCGTATGGGGCGAGTAGTCACGCTGATGATAGACAAACACATCGACTGCCCGAGGGACAATGCGCACATTGTGGCCCACGTTGCGGGTCACAATTCGCGTTTCGCGCGCCGCCGCATCCTGCGTGATCACCATGGCGACGCAAAGCCCCACCGCGGCGATCGCCGCGACGAGCGAGAGCAAGAAGCCGATCTTGCGGTGCCAGAGTTCCTTGAAAATCAACGTGCAAGCCAATTTCACGATGACGTCTCCCGGCCACTGAACATCAACACCGCTCCCCCGCCGACGAGCGCCACCAACACGAGCGCGCCAACGACCAGTGAGATAATCCCGAACTCAAACGGAACGGCCGCCGACTCGCTGGCCCCCAACGTCTGCTCGACGTCGTCGGCACTGTGCGCATCGACCGCGGCGGCGATCGTCTCCTCGGCAACTGTACCGTCGGCAATCGTTCCTGGGGCGGAAGATCCGGACGACGCCTCGCCCGCGGCCGGCACTTCGACGTCTCGCGACGCCACCGCGACGTCCTCCGGCGCGTCGAGTTCGATCTCCTGATAGCCGATGGCGGGAAAAACAATGTCGCTCTCGGCTAGGGCCTGTTTGCCGCCGGGGCCTCGCGTTAGCAGCTGAGCGATCTCGGTCTTCACTTCCGGACTACCGGGGTCGAAGCGAAGCCGTGCCATCGCGACGCGCTCCCGCTCTTCGTCCCAAATGTGCGGGACCATATCGCCCTGCATCCAACTGCGATCGAGACCGCATTCGCAGTCCTGACCCACCACCGCCAGGCTCCGCTCGAACTTGCGGGCGTCATCGCCCGGAAACCGCAACACGGGGCCCAGCTTGCGGGCTCGGCCGAAGAGAATCGCGACCTGGGTCGCCGTGTCGTCTTCGAGATCGACGCCCAGCGACCAGAGCAGAATCCGCTCGGCGGCTATCTGTTCGCGGGTGAGCACGATCAGGTGCGGCGGTCCGTCGATCGGCTTGGGCATCAGCGGCAGCGCATCGCGAACCTGGGGAATGAACTGCTCGGCCATCGCGACGATCCGCTCGTTCTCGGCCGCATCGCCTCCCTCGACGACGATCATCGTGCTATGGACGTCGAAGGCCCGGCTAAGAAGGTCTTCGCGCACGGGCGAGGCGATGATCGAGTCGACCAGCGTGTTGAGTTTTGCGGAATCCAGCTCGGTCATTCCCTCGGCAAGCACCAAGAGTCGCTCGTCGGGACTCACCAGCACGACGGCGGGAAACTCGCGGACGTCGGTCGTTTCCAGCAGCGCCACGGCGGGATGCTCGCTGTCCTGCTGATCGATGAGTTCCAGCACGACATTGCTATCGACGAGCCGGTCACGAACTGCGTCTCGGGCGGTGACGAGCGCGGCGTCCGGCTCGCCCTCGCTGAAGACCACGAGTCGGTACGGCGACGATCCCAGGTCGACGAACGCCACGTCACGCACCGTGTAACGACAGGCGTCGACCTGACCCGCGGGCAGCACTGCCAGCGCCGCGACCAGCAACCCAAAAACGAACGCGGCAGATCTTCGTGCAGGCAATGGCATAGTGAGTCTGGCTACTTGTCTTACCGAAGGGCGTCCCACTTGTCGGCGTGGTACTCGTCGGCCCCAGTGAATCATCATCTTCGCCCCGTCGCTGTCAAAGTCGCTGTCAAATCGCTTCGTTGTCATTCAGTTGTCATTCAATCTTCCCGCGCCTCTCGACGCGTCGCAAGTGCGTCGCCATCTTCCCGCGATCGCTCCAAACTCACCGGCATAAACGCCAGCGAGGTCTGTACCGGATAGTCGCAGGTGCAACCGCTGCTGGTTTCCGGCATCAGGACCAAGTTGCCCGCGGTGATCACGTTTACCCAGCAGCCGGGCCGATTGACCCGACAAACAGACTCGATCGCTCCGGTCTTCAAATCGCAACGGGCAGTATGGGAATTGCGAAAGAAGAGCGAGTTGACCGAGGCGGAAATGTTGCCACACCAGATCTTTCGTGTGAGACGCCACTCGTCGCGTCGTACTCCACTCTGAACGTCGTAGGCGAACGGCTCCACATAGATGGTCTGACCGACAATGGCGGGTCGCTTGTCCTGCTCGCCGTGGAATCCACCGGCACGACGCTGGTTGTCTTGTTTCTGGCTCCAGAGCAGTTCGCCACGCGCGGCATCGTAGGCGTAGATGTCGTACCAGACGTTGGCCATCTTGCGGCCTTTCTCGTCGAACTCGCCGGTGTCCTGATTTCGCGAGCCGACGATAAAGAGCCGGCCGTCCGCGTAGCTCAAGTAGACGTTGTGCTCGAGGTCGGTGAATTCGACCGCGTGCTGCCAGGCGACTTCCCCCGACTGGCGATGCAACGCGACCAGGCGGGCGCCCGAACCAATCAGCGCGGGCACCGACAAGCGACCGGTCGGTTCATTGAGCGACTCGCCACTGTCGCTCTCGACGAAGTAGATGTGTTCGTCGCCGACGGTGATCGTGGGATTGAGAATCGAACCGCGGTTCTGATCGTAACGCCAGAGCAGTTCGTGCGACTGCTTGTCGAGAGCAAACAGCCAATCGCTGGTCACGACCGCGCGACGGTCGAGATAGACATCGTAGATCGCCTCCTTGCCGAGACGGCTGCGGGAGGCATTCGGTTTGGTCGCGCTGCCGAACAGCTGATCGTCCACCACGGCCAGGTAACCCCAATCGCGCCGCTCGGTATCGCCTTCTGATTTGGGAAGTTCCGCGCGTGATGTTTCCTTGCCGGTACCGGCCGCCAACACGCGACAGGCAGCACCGACCGCCACGAACAGCTTGTCTCCTGTGGCGACGAGGTTGCCGCAGTCCTTGTGGGCCCCGATGCGTCGCGATCCGGGCAGCGCCGCCGTCCAGAGCGGCGCCCCGTTATAGGCATCGACCACGAACAGCCGATCGTTGCCTGGGATGAACAAGCGACCCGCCACCGACAGCGGGGCGATCGTGCGATGATGGCGGTCGATCATATCTCGCGGTCCAGGCCGGCCGAACCACTGCAACTGGAGCTCGCCGCCGGCCGTATCGTCGCTGCAGATCGTGTTGGCCGCGTCGGCGTACATGTGCGACCACGAACCGCTTCCGGGCAGCGCTCCGCGTCGCTCGAGCACCCGCGGTTCCGTGGCGGCGATGAGCACGCCACCTTGGGGCCGCAACACGCGACGGGCTTCTACGAGCACCGCCTCGCGAGCGGAGGTCGGCGTGCGGGCGAGAATGACGAGATTGAAGAGACAGTCGGCATACGGCAGCTCTTCGGCAGAGCCCGGGTGAACGACCGCGCGGCCTTCGCCGCCTCCGTACAGACCTGCGGCATCCAATTCCCGACGCGCCGCCTCGACCGCGGCCGCATCGCCAACTCGCCCCACAATGCGGAGCCGACTGCTGCGCGCGAGCGCCGCCAGGAGCGGCAAGTCGTCGCCGATGACGAGGCAATAGCCGCGCTCGACGCCGCTGCGCTCAAGAATCTGCCGAGCTAATGAGTTCGCCGTGCGCTCGACGTCCGTCGGCGTCTTCGCGGGGCCATCGCGCTGATCGACAGCGAGCGGACCTGTTTCCCTCGTCACGACCTCCGCGTCGATCTCCTGCTGCGGCGAGAAGCAGTGAATCGTGCCACGGTCGGTGCTCACGAAGACGCGTCCCCCGGCCGCCGCCAGTCCATAGACACGCCCGTTCACGGCGGCCTCCCACAGAACGGCGCTGCCATCGCCGGCTTCTTCACCCGACTGGGGACTCGCCAGGGCCGCCACACGATTCTCACCGCCGGCGTAGCGAACCTTGCCGGTCCGAATGACCGAGAACGGGAACTCGGCCGGCAAGGGCAAGTTCGCCGCGCCGCCCTGCTGACTCGACGTCGGTAACCGAGCCAGCGTGATCGACTTGGCACGGCCGTTGGCGACGGTGACCTGGCCATCGGCGCGTCGCTGCATGTAACCCTGAGGCGAGATCCACATTCGAGAACGCTCCAGCTCCTCGCCGGTCTTAGCGTCCAGAAGCACCTGATAGGTGCCTTGCGTCGGGAACAGCCCGCAGGCGATTCTCAGCTTGCCGTCGACCAAGATTCCCCCGGTCCGCACCGGCCAGGCACTGATAATCCGGCCGTTGCCGGCGATCCGTCGCTCGCTCGGTGCGATGTGCCTTTTCCAGAGGAGCGTGCCGCTGGCGGACTCCAGGCAATAGACGAACCCGTCATCGCTGCCGAAGTAGAGGCGCTGGTCCGCGTAGATCGGTGCCAGCCGTACCGGTCCTTCCGCATAGAAGCTCCACAGCGGCCGGCCCGTCGCGATGTCCAGCGCGCGAACCTGGTCGTCGGCCGAGGAGGCGAAGTAGACGCGCTGGCCGTCGGAACTGGGGTGGAACGCGCGGTCGAAGATGACCCGCGCTCGCAGGTTGGACTTACCGCCCCAGAAGTTCTGCTTCGCCGGCGCCGGCCAGGCCGCCTGCGGGGCGTGCCGGGCCTGATAGGTCCAAGTCTCGACCAGCGGGGGCGTGATCTCGGCCGGCGTGGTTCCGCTGCGATGTTCGTCACCCGCGTAGGTGGGCCATGGGAATGGAGACGTCGAGGACGACGTCCTCGCGGCGCCGGGTTCCTCAGCCCAGGCAACCGGTCGACTCGTCGCCGGCAGCAGCAGAACGATGACGGCCCAGCAGAAGGACCGCGGCAGCAAAAATCGACGGGGCATGACGACGGCAGGCGGGTTAGTCGAGGAGCGGGAGGGCTCGCCCTGTTCGACCAGGGGGCACGACACGGAGGCACGGGCGAGACCGTGATTATACCCGGTTCCGGCGGCCAAATGGACGCGACTTTCCCGCCCGCGGGGGACCTCGCGTAATCCCCACAACCGGACCAGGTGTTATGAGCCGGCTAACGCCTCGGCCAGTCCCGAAGCACCTTCACCTTCGTCTACGGTGGCTTGCCGCGGCGCGCCGAAATAGTTGGTGCGTTGCCGGCCGCGAGTCGGCCCAGGGATTCGCGAAGGGAAAGGAGTCGTCAGGCCATGCATCGGATGCTCGGATTACTCGCGGTGGTGTGCCTCATCGCCGCCGTTTCAGAGGTGCGGGCCGACCGGCGTCACACCGATCGGGCGGCGGGGAACTACTACCAACACCACGTGGCCAGTCCGCGGCTGATCCCGCCTCCCTACCCTGGCCGGTACCGCGACTACGCGTTGCGATACCACTACGAGCGCAACACGATCTTTCACGGCGGACCCTATTACCACGTCTATCACGGTCCGTACCTGTTCCGCCTCGATCGCCCCTATCATCTCGGCTACGGTCCGCCCCGCAGCGAGTGGAAGCGGGGCGTCCGCAACTTCTAGAGTGCTTTTCATTTCCCTGTCGCGTCTTCGGCGGGCTACGACCGCGCATGACGTCGTCGACCTGCATCGATCTGAAAAACGCTCTAGCGGCAACGCGGGGGCAGCGCGCCGACCACGATCCCGGTCACGCCGAGCGGGCGCTCAGCCACTCTCGCGAAGAATCCTGGTCCCCGCGGCCGGACGCGTGGTGAACCAGCTGGGGGTGATTCCCGTCTCGCGTTCGTAGTCGCGGGCAATCGCGGTCGCCAACTCGTCGACACGCCTTGCCTCGGCCAGGGTCACCGTACAGCCACCAAAGCCGCCGCCGGTCATCCGCGAACCGAAGATGCCCTGGCCGAGATTGCGGCTGGCCAGATCGACCAAGAGATCGAGCTCGCTGCAGCTCACCTCATAGTCGTCGCGCAGCGAGACGTGGCTTTCGAGCATCCGCCGACCCGCCGAGACCCAATCCCCGGCCGCGACCTCCTCGGCCGCCGCCGCTGTGCGCGCGATCTCGCTGACGACATGTCGGGCACGACGCAAGTGGGTCGCATCGAGACGATCTTCAGCAGCGGCCAAGGCCGCAGGGGAAACGTCACGGAGGCTCTCGACCTTCAACCGGCTGGCCGCCACTTCACACTGCCGACGACGCTCGGCGTACTCGCCCCCGGTCAATTCATGATGCACGTTGCTATTGATGACGAGCACCGAAATGTCGCCCTCGCTCATCGGCACCTGTTCGATCTGCCGAGTGCGACAATCGAGCAACATGAGGTGGTCGCGTTGGCCGAAGGTGATGCTGAACTGATCCATGATTCCGCACGGCACGCCGGCAAAGCGATGTTCGGCCTGCTGGCAGAGGAGCGCTTTGGCGAGCGGGTCCAACGTGTCTCCGCTGACCGCTTCCAGGAGCGTGGCGGTGGCAACCTCCAAGGCCGCGCTGCTGGACAATCCACCGCCCAAGGGAACGCTGGAATCGATGACCACGTCCAACGGCCCCGCCTCGAGGCCGGCCGCTCGACATTCCGCCACAACCCCGCGCACATAGTCATGCCAGGTCGGCTGCTCGCTGGGTGTGTCGTCGTGCGGCGCGAAGTCGGCCGTTTCGCGCAGCGCGGTGCTGAACAGAGAGATCTTGGACTCGGCGTCCTCGTCCGAGGCCTGAGGGCGATCGGCGGCGATGACCACATGACGCTCGATCGCCATCGGCAGCACGTAGCCATCGTTGTAGTCGACATGCTCGCCGATGAGATTCACGCGTCCCGGCGCGGCCACGATCCAGCGGGGCGGCCGCCCGAAACGCTTGCCAAACAGGACTTCGGCACGACGCACCAGCGCGTCGTCGGCCTCCTCAACGTGTTCGTCCGACAAACTCATGACGCAGGCATACTCAACGAGGGTAAGTCGATTGCGCGGGCAGATTCATGACGTGTGGGCAACGGAACGACCATTGCGAACGCAGCGGCCGGTTCGGGTTCCGACGGCGCGATCTACCCGCTCCCTGGCCAGCGACGGCCCGGCCCGTCGACACGCGATCAGCCCTGACGATATCAATTCGCGTCGGAACTTCAAGCACGAGTCACCTGGGACACGGTTTGTCTGGACTCGCCTCCGCGGCGGCGTATGATGACACCGGACACGGCAGTTCCGAACCACGAGGCCCGCCGCGGATGACTGCGGAGCGCGTTCCCTCGTTCCGGTAACCGCGGCGGCGATCGAGTTGACGCGAGTTCACGCGGCGACCGGGCTCGCCGGCCCCTTGCGGGCAACCGGACGCTTGCGGGAGATACACCACGACCTCTCAGGAGCCTCTCCATGATTGTCACCACAACGGCGTCCGTTCCCGGGTTCGAGATCACGGCAACACTCGGAATCGTGCAGGGCAACACGGTTCGCGCCAAACACATTGGTCGTGACTTCATGGCCGGCATCAAGGGGATCGTGGGAGGCGAGATTGAAGGCTACACCGAGCTTCTGGCCGAAGCCCGCAATGAGGCGATCGATCGGATGCTGGCGGCGGCGATCCATCGTGAGGCCGACGGCGTCGTCAACGTGCGGTTCGTCACCAGCATGGTCGCCCAGACGATGTCGGAGATGCTGGCCTATGGCACGGCCGTGAAGCTACGCGCGGTGCCGATGCCCGTGGAGTGAGAAAGTCCGTCGAATGAGACACCCGTGGAGTGAAATCGCCATGCGTGGGGGCCGTCTCCAGTTTCGCATCGCCTCGCTGCTGATCCTCACGACGGGTGCCGCGATTGCCTTCAGCTTGTGGCGCAGCGGCGGACTGGCCCTCTCGTACATCTTCCTGCCCTGGGTGAGCTATGGCTTCGCGCCCCGGCAACTCCGCAAGTACACCGTGACGGTGACGATCGCCGTGCTGTTCGTGGCGCTGGCGGTGGTGATCGCCCGCGAGTCGACTCTCGGCCCGGTGGCGGCTTGCTTCACTGCGGCGGTGGTGACGCTGTTCTTTCTGCCGTTCTGGCTGAGCCCCCTGCTCTATTGGCACACGGTTACGGAAGTGCACTTGGCCAATCGCATCACCGACGTCGTGTATGCGGATCGGCAGAGCCTACATGTGAACGACCCCACGCCGTCCGCTCACCGGGATGGGCGGGCCTGACACACCAGGCCACCATCGAGCGACGCGTTCTGCGACGCGGCAGCGCTGACGTCGACTTCCGAAGTGCAGGGACTGCCGTCGCCGCGGACGACCGTGCTGCCACACAAGGTCCCGCCAGGGCAGCATACTGCTATTCGCCGACGCACAGCCAGCGGTACAATGTGGAGCAGAGCTGACAGGGACTTCAGGGGAAAGGAATTTCGGGACCATGAAGCGGTTCAAGAATCTACTCGTCGGCGTCGATCTCTCGACGGCCGATCGGTTTGTCGGCGACGACGTCGCTCCCACAGGCCAGGTTGCGCTCGACCGAGCGCTCGAATTGGCGACCCAAAATTCGGCCCGCGTGACGCTGCAATTCGTTCTCGAGGTCTCCGAACGGGCCCGGTATCTGATCGAGCAGGCGAACAACGGCGTACTGGACGAAGCTCGCGAGATATTGGAGAGGCGGGCCGAGCCCTTTCGCGCCGCGGGCCTGGAGGTCGAGTGCGTGGTGGGGATCGGGCGCGTGTGGCTGGATCTGATCCATCGTGTCCTCCGCCATGGCCACGATTTGGTCATCATCGGCACGCGCCGTCACGGATCGCTCGAGCAGTATTTTCTAGGTACCACGGGAACGAAGCTGTTTCGAAAGTGCCCCTGTCCCGTTTGGGTCGTCAAAGCGCACGACGGGAACCAACTCCGGTCGGTGCTGGTGGCCAACGACTTGGAACCGGTGAGCGACAAGGCGATGGAGCTGGGTTGCTCGCTGGCAGACATGCACCAGGCCGAGTTGCACGTCCTGCATGCGCTCGTACAGCCCCGCGAGGCGGAAGTGTTGGCCACAGTCGTGGCCACGGAGCGCCCCGACGAGGACTTTCACGGATTGGCCAAACAGCAGATCGCCGCCCAGCTAGCCAGGATCTCGCCCGCTGCCGAACCGCACGTACATGTCGTCGAAGGCCAGGCAGACGCCGTGATCGTCGAACATCTCCAGAAGTACAACATCGATCTGATGGTGATGGGAACCGTGTCGCGCACCGGGATTCCCGGCCTGGTGGTCGGCAACACGGCCGAGCGCCTGTTACCGCGGATCAACTGCTCGCTGCTGGCGATCAAGCCCGACGGCTTCGTCTCGCCCATTCACGAATAGGCGAGCGCAGGCGGCCCGTCGCTGGCCGCGTAGACCTCGCCGCAAATAACGGCACGAGAAGCCGCCTCAGAAAAAGAGAAGGCCGCCTGTTGCACCACGGTCGAACAGGCGGCCCCTCCTCGCGAGAGCAATGAAGGTGTGGAGGACGGTTCGCAGCTACCGCACCCGGCGTCGTGAACGCTTCGGTTTGGCCGAGGCGCCCCAGTCTTTGGTCAACGATTCGAACACTTCGGGCGATTCGTAGCGCACGATGTTCTTCCCTTCCGGAATCGGACCGATCAGCCCGCGAAAGACCGGCATCCCGCGCAGATCCAAATCGGTGCTGCAGTCGTCCACGCCGATCTGCGTGTGCATCTTTATGATCGATTCGGCCTGGGCATAGTCACGGACCTGGACTTCGCCGTCGGCACCGCACGTGACAATCCGATAGGTGTCTTTCTTCATTTTGTGTCGACCTCTTGCCGCCCCGTTTCACTTCACTGGCCAAGCCGCTCACCCAGGAACCCGAACCGGGTTCCCGCGCACCCCGGTCGCACGTTTTCCGTTTGCTCCGCGATACGCACGGCAGGCGACGTTGGGGCTTCGCGTGGGCTGCTGGTGGAATCGACGCGATGGAGGTCGATCCGGCAAGAAATTTTCCGGCCGCGGTAGAGCGCGCAACTGCGCCAGAATCGGCATAAGGGGCGCCACGGCGCGCGACCGATCAGCCCGAACCACGCTGCGACCGGCTGTGCCGGTTATGTCAGTTGGCCGTCACGGCCTCGGCAGCCCGCGCCGATTCGTCCGATTTTGCCCGTTCCAGTTCTGCCCGTTCCAGGAACACCTGCAGCAAGATCTTCAAATCGGTGGTGGTGACGATTCCCCGCAGGCGGCCTTCCTCGATCACGGGCAAGCTATTGATGCCGTGCTTGAGCATCAGGTTCACCGCGTGGATGATCGTGGAATCGGGCTGGACCGTCAAAAGATCGGTGCTCATCAGCACCGAGGTGGCGATCTGGGCCAGTTGCTCTTGGGTGGGGGGATCGAGCGGGGAGAAGCAGCCGATCAGGTCGCGATCGCTAACCAGGCCGACCAACCGGCCTCCGCCGTCGCAAACCAACAGGTGGCGAAATCGCTTCGAATGGAACATCTTCGCCAAATCGAGCGCCGTCGTGTTGTCGCTGATGCAGATCGGGTCCTGTGTCATTACCTGGGCAACGAGGAGCGAATCGCCGCCACTGGCGTTCCGCAGCTGATTCAGGGCCTCGGACAGCTCGACCTTCTTCATGTCGATGCGATTTTCCATGATCGTTCGTCTCTCGCGTTGGTTGTGCCGCGCAATCGTGGGCAACGGCGTTGGTAGTCTGGATTTACTCCACCGTGCGGTCCCGACGCGCGCGGCGAGCAACCCGGCAGCGAACTACGGACTGCACCGGGCACGCTTAGGAAAACCTAGTTCACGTACTGCAACGCGGCAAACTGGGACGCGGCAAACCATCGCTGCTTGTGCGGCTCGCCCGCTGGCACCATTTCGACTCGATCGGCGGACCGGGACGAGGCCGGCTGTGCCGGTCGTAGCGACCTTCGCGCTTGGCGCGGCGAACGGGCCTGCGGTACGATGCGTGACGCTTGAGACGGACGCCTCGCGCGGGCGTCTCGGGCGATTCCGGGAGGGTACGCGAATTGGCTAGCAGCCTGACTCGAAATCAGGTGCCCCGCAAGGGGTTGGGGGTTCGAGTCCCCTGCCCTCCGCTT
>QQVP01000091.1 GCA_003389215.1 Planctomycetota bacterium
GTTGTTGCGACCGGTGGGCGTCCATGGGTTCCTCGTGCTGCCGAAGCGATGGATCGTCGAACGCACTTTTGCCTGGCTGGCTCGCTACCGCCGCCACAGCAAAGACTACGAGAAGACCACCGCCTCTGCCGAAGCCTTCACCTACATCGCCATGATCAACCTGATGTCAAAGCGCCTCGCCAACCAATAAACACCTATCGGGACACGTTCTAAGGAATTGCCAAACTGTGTTCAGCGTCGAATTGCGGTTCTCATCCATTGCATGGCCGCTCACGGATGCCCGCTCCGAACAATCAATCGGGTAAATTGGACGAAGGGCACCGTCAAATGACGGTATCGTTCTCATGACCGACCAGAGGCCCCTGCAGATTAACTTGCGTTCGCCGACTCGGGCAATTGTCTTTCTTCGCCGTCATGGAATTGACCACACACCCGCTCTACCCTGTATCGAACAGCCCCTCCACGCGCACGCCGCACTTAGCCGCCCAGTACGACATTAGTCGGGCCTTCTTGCGCAAGACTCGCACAGTCGTGGGCGAAGCCAACGCCATCGCCATGCCCAAGAACTGCCAACCGAAGCGACGACCTGCGGCCGTATCGGGAATCTCCAGCACCTTCAACTCCACGGGTGCGAATTCGGGACTGGTCAGCACCGCCTCACAGAGCCGGCTCAAGTACTCGACGTCGGCCGACTCAACCACCTCATCGGCCACGAAAGCCGTCACACAATCGCAGGAGGCCAAGTCAAATTGCGCTTCGAGTGCCTCGTCCAGTGACAGGTGGCGAGCCACGATCTGCGGCGCGTGCGCGTCCTCAACATGATCCGGGTCACTGGTGTCGGCAGCTTCCAGCTCGTTCGACTCCGCAAGGCGGTCCAAAGTCTGCTCGATCCGACCGTGGTCACCGCCGCGCTGGATGAGCAACAGCGCGTAAGACTCGGTCCCCACCGCCGTTGCCTCCAGGGGCGGCGTAGGCTGCAAGATCGCCCGCGTTTCCGGATCGAGCCAGTCGCGTTCTTCGCCCGTCATTTCAGGCTTCCCTCCCTCCTCACATCTCGTGCCACATCCCGCCCCATTATTCGCAGCGACCCGCGCCGGGGCTACGGCAGCTCGGGCGGCTCCGCTTTGTCCTGGGAGAAATCGTCCGGAGACGGCGACGATATGACAGTCGCGATGAGAATTGCGAATGCCGCGCCGGCGGTCCCCAGGATCAGGACGCCGCTAATTGGCCGGGGACCCGTGGGCCCTTGCACGGTGTAAGCGATCATGAAACCGATGAAACCACCCAGCCCGGCGCAAACCAGAATCGGTCGACGAAAGGCAGGGGCCGCGAGCATGGCGAAGGCCGAGGCGGTCCAAACGGAGAAGAGCCCGGCAATCATCACGACCTGAGACTCAAGCGAATCCCGGACGTTTCTCATCGGCAACACCACTCCCGTCCGACCCTCGCCGATGGCAACGTAGTCGCGGCCGGCAATCACTCCACCGATCACGGCACCTAACGCGAGCGCGACGAAGATCCATCTTCGTCTGCGGTCAACGACATCCACGGCGACAATCCAACCCATGAACCGGTCATCGAAGGAGGACGGCGGGCTTTCCGTCCCTTCATCCACCCAATCGTAAATGCGGTGGGACACCGGCAGGTTGTAATCAACCATCGTGGCCAGAAAGAGCTTCGCCGTACGACGGAGAGAGACCCCGGGCAGCGCCAACAACGCTCCGATCAGTGCAGAAAGCGACGCCACCGCGATACCGGCGCGCGGGTGCACGAAGAAGTGGATGAGGATTCCTGGCACCGCCGCCACCAGTGCGCCGACGATCACCTTGGCAACTTGACGGATCATCAGGAAACTCGAATTCGATCCAGAAATCTGCCCTGCTAAGCCCCGATTATTCACGACGGGCAGCGTCCGAGCCATGGTGGCCTGCGCTCAGCGGCGGATTCGCGCGGAGTGCAAGGTCCGCGTCTCGCTCATCGAGGTCCGTGCGGCAGCGTCCGTTTTTTTCGCGCAGCGAGACTTTTCTGCTTGACAGCAAGAAATGTATTTTTGTACACTATCGCTACGCGGTCGAAAGAACGAGCCGATTGCCCTGACAAACGCGACTCGAAACCTACTGAAGCGGCAGCGAGAGCGGCATGAGCGAAGGGACGCCAGATAATCACCGACGCAAGAACCGCCCGGCCTATGGCGTCGGCGTCGGCGCATCGGTCGCGGCCACGGCGATCTCACCCGCCAGATCGGCGGCCAGCCGCAGCGTCGCCTCGGCCGTTCTGTCATCGGCGGCGTCTTCCGACGCGGCGTCGGTCGTGGAAGGAGCTTCCTGGGCGAGAATCTCTGCCGCGGCGGCTTCCGCCGTCATTTCCACACTGGCCGCCTTGGCCGCAGCGGCTTCAAGCCGTGCCGCCACCGTGTTCAAATCGTCGGCCCAGCCGTGCCAGAAGTCGTCCGCGCGAAATCGTAAGGGCGAGACACGCTCGCCGGCGGCCAATCGCCGCGTGGCATGCCGCAGCCGCACCGCCGGCCCGACGAACCGGTTGCTGGTGCGTACCGCGTCGACCACCACCAGCGGTAGAAGCAGCAAACCGCCCAGAAGCGGGATCGCGTACCACTCCCAGATCGCCGCGGCGTGCTCGGCCCCACTCGCCTCAGCACCTCCGATCCATCGCCAGCCGATCAGCAGCAGACCGATCCAGGCGACACAAACGACCCACTGCACGATGGCTCGCGTGACGAGCCGGCTTTGGACCGGTCGATCGACAAATTCCTGGTTCCGCCGTTGCGCCATCAACCTACGCCCCTGCGGCAAGAGAGATCGGGGCCCCCACGCGACGGAGGGCCCGACAAGCCTAGCTTATTCTCGCCAGGTGTGCCGAACTCGGGGCAGCGGCACACCGCGGTGCGCACGGCAAAGGGGCATATTCCACGGTCGAGAAAGTGGTCGCGGGGCGAGCCTACCGCATGGCAATCGTGCGGGCGAGCGGACGCAGCACGTGGTCGACGACGTAGTTCTCGACCATGTCCTCGCAGATCTTGCTCAGATCGGTCAGGGCGTCGACAAAACTCATGTCGGTGCCCAGGCTGCCATACTGCCGGGCGGTGAAGTAGACGCTCAGCTGCTCTTCGGGGAATTCGCCGGTGCGAACCTGGTAGGCGTTCGTCCGCGTCTCGATACTCATGCGGCACTGCACCCGGCAATCCTCGTCCAGGGCCATCGTCACCGAAGGCTCGTGACTGATCAGCGTTGCGCCGCTGTGATCGAGCAGCCGCTCGACCGCGGGACTGACGCCCAACGCCTCGGCCACCAACTGGCTGTGATTGCCGCGATAGGTGAAGTCGAAGCCAAACAGCAAATCGAGCGCCTCGCAATCGATCGGGCTGACCGACAGCATGAACGGCGCCAGATCGAGAATCAGCCGATGCTGCGTCATGGCGTCGTCGAGCGACTCGGGATTGACCTGGCCCGAGCAGATTCGCCGCGACTCGATGGTCGTCCAGCGGTATTGGCCGCGGCCCTTCTCTTCTTCGAGCACGAAGTCGCCCTTGTCGCGGCAGTAGAAGTTGCGCATCGAGGGATACGACTTCTGCACGCGCTCGAAGTAATGGAGCACGGTCTCCCGACTATCGGGGAGATCCATCTCCGTGGAGAGCGTCATGTTGACGTAAAAATCATCCGCGAGGGACGTATACGGAGTCATCGAGGTTGCTCGCTGTTACTCGCTGAACCGCCCAAAGTCTGTTAAGAACATCCATTAGAGCGTATCTAGGATAGGTGTAGCGTCCTTGGCGCCCGCGAGGCAAGTTTGGCCACCAGACCGAAGCAGACGAATTGGTAGATTCGTCGATGCAGGTCGACGTAGCCAAGCACAGCCGCAGCGAGCCAAGACGCTAGAGATAAGCTAGACGCGCTCTAGTAGGCTAACAAGAACCGTCGCTTGCCGCCAGAGGACCGAATCATGCCCGCAAAAACCCCACCAAACCAGATCGCCGTTTTTTCCACGAAACTCGGCTGGATGATCGTCTGCGGCCGCGACGACGTCCTCTGCGGACTGCAGTTCGGCGCTGCCAGCGAGGGGACGGCCGTGGCCCGACTTCGCGAGGAGTATGGCGACCTCCCCGAGCTGAACGATTGGAACACAGACCTGGTCGTCCGCTTGCAGCGATTCGCCGCGGGGGAGTTTGACGACTTTTGCGATGTTACCGTCGACACGACCGACCTGAGCGAGTTCAGCCGCCGCGTGGTGTCGCAGTGCCGGCAGATCCCGCCGGGCGAAACGCTCACTTACGGTGAACTCGCGGCCCGCGCCGGTTCGGCCGCGGCGGCCCGCGCCGTCGGCCGGGTGATGGCGCGGAATCGTATCCCGCTCGTGATCCCCTGCCACCGCGTCGTGGGCAGCGGCGGCAAGCTAACCGGCTTTTCCGCCCCTGGCGGCTGCGAAACGAAGCAGCGTCTGCTCGAACTGGAAATGCAGATGCGCCCGGTTGCGGTGGCGTAGGTGGCGGACGCCGAATTCCGCGCTGGGATGGACGCAACGGTGGCTACCGAGACGCGTCCTGCTGCGGCACGATCAGCGCGGTTCCCTGACGATAGCGGGCGAGGGCCGACTCGGTTAGCGCCGCCGACTGCGCCGCCCCCGCGGCCTGGTCCAAAGCCAGCGAACGCTCCGCCACCTCGATCGCCGCGGCAAAGTCGCCCCCGCGGGCCAATGCCGCCGAGAGCGTCCGCAGCGCTTGCGGCGAACGATTCGCCGTCTCCTCGCAGGCCACGCGAGCCCAGCGAATGGCCTCCTCGGGCGCGGCGATCGCATCATCGGGATGCGTGGCCAAAATCCAGGCCAGACTGTTGGCCGCCTCCGCGCGACTCGGATCGCGACGTAGCGTCTCGCGCCACTGCTGCACGGCCCCCGTTACGTCGCCGGCCCGCTGCAGCGAACGCGCCCACTCGTTGCGCGCAACCGTATCGCCGGGAGCCGCTGCGACCAGGGCCTGCCAACGCCGGGCACTCTCGGAATATTGGCCGCGGGCAAAATAGACTTGAGCCAGATCGCGGTTGGCCCGCACGTGAGCCGGAGCAACCGCGATTGCCCGCTGCCAGAAGTCCAGCGCCTCGTCGAGCTTCTTTTCGGCCCGTCGCATCGCGCCCCGGAAGTAGAGCACCTCGGCGTGATCGAGCCGCTCGTAACCCTTGCGACGCTCGGTCGCAACTTCGTCCAACTGCTTGAGGTACTCACGCGTCGCCGCGTTGAAACCGCCGTTGAATAACGTGTAGGCAATCTCGATCGAATCCAACATCGCCGGTCGCGTCGACCAGCGGCTATCGAACGCCGCCGCCCACGCGCGGCGAGCCTCGACATCGAGCTTCTCCGCCGGGGCGTCCTGGCACACCTGCTCGACCGATGCGGGCCCCTTATAGATCGCAATCAGCCGGCCATCGCTGTCGATCAGGAAGCTCGCCGGCAGCGGCAGGGGGCGCTGCATGTCGAGCACGGTTCGGTGGACCGCCTCGAGTTTGTCGAGCGTATCCCCGTCGGCCCAGCCGGCACGAAACGGGAAACCGAGCTTCTCCATATGCTGCCGCGCAGCCGCAGTCGACTCGCCGTCTGCCGCGTCGACGCACAACGCCACCACGTTCACGCCGGCCGCACGCAACCGATCGGCCTCGCGCTTCAGTGCGGACAACTCCGCCAGACAAGGCCGGCAGCTCCGCGACCACAGCGCGATCAGCGTCGCGCCGGAGTCCGCCTCGGGCACGCTCGCCCGCTGGCCGGCAAACGTCTCGAAGTCGATGCGCGGCAGCCACAGCGAGCTGGCGATCGGAATCCGCGCCTTGGCCGTCGCCTCCGGCAGCTGCGGCGACGAAGGCAATAAGCTCACCGCGCGAGCCACGCCGGGCAGTGGCTCTGCCTGTCCGCTACCCTGCTCTACCCGATACGCCGCGTCGACGTCGACCGCTCCAAAGTCTTCAACCTGCCCGTCGGGCCAACGGACGGTGAGCCGCTCGATCGTCGCCTGCGGACCGAGCCCGAAGTGCAACCGCCGACTCGACTGCGACACGAAGGCATCGCCCGCGTAGATCGTACGCCGAAGCGAACGGCCATTCGCTCCGCTCAGTTGCACCGTCACGCGAGCGCCGATCGCGTCGCGATTGCAGCGAACGCCCACCAGCTGCAGGGCAATCCAACGATTGCCGGACGGCACGTCGTTGCGCAGAAATCTGGCCCGCGGCCCGTTGCGATTACTGATCCAAAGATCGAGGTCACCGTCGTGATCCCAATCGCTAGCGCAGACGGCCCGCGCGTCGTCCGCCAGGTCGAGTCCCGTGATGGCCGAGACGTCGACCCACCGCCGCGTGCCGATGTTCAAGTAGCAGCAGTTCCGCTCGTGCCCGCTCCACGAGCGACCGTCGTTGAGCAGCGAGTTGACCGCCAGCCAGGCCTTGCGATAGTCGCGCGTCGCCGCGCGTCCGCCGGCCGTCGCGGGTGCCTGCGACGCCACGCGTCGCCAGAAGAAACTTCACAAGTCATCGGCGCTGGGCTGCGTGACGAAACCGTTGGCGATCACCAGGTCCTCGCGTCCGCTGTTGTTCAGGTCGACGAACTTGGAACCCCAGGCCCAGCGACCCATTGTCAAACCCGACTCGACGCTCACATCGCGAAAACGGCCGTCGCCGATGTTCTCGAAGAGCGAATTGCCCCGGGCCATGCGGCGAATCTGTCCGATGGTCTCGGCGTCGGCGTCCGGGCGGAATTTTCGCTGATAGGTGATGCGGTTGCCGGCCCCCGAGAACATATTGCTGACGTACAAGTCCATGAGGCCGTCGTCGTTGTAGTCGGTCCAGGCGACCGACATGCCGGAGGCGATATCCTCGACGCCCGCCTCGGCAGCGACGTCGCGAAACTGCTGTGCTGTGGCGTCGTAGCGATAGAGATTGTTGCGGCCGAAGTCATTGGCAACGTACAGATCGAGATCGCCGTCGTTGTCGTAATCTTCCCAGGCCGCCGCCCAGGAAAAGCGACGATTGTTCTGCTCCAGGCCGACGCTCTCGGTCACATCGGCGAAGCTCAACTCGCCGCGGTTGCGAAACAGAACATTGCGTCCGCCGTTGTTCGCATCGTGATACGGAATCGGCACGCCCAGCACGCTGCTGCTGTCGTCGTCCTCGCCCGTGCGACCCAGCACATAGATATCGACGAGACGATCGCCGTCGTAATCGGCCGCGGCCATTCCGGTCACCAGCGTCGTCACCGGCAGCTCCGCCACCAAAGCGAAACGCTCACCACCGTCGTTGCGATGCACCAACACGGCCAGCGCCGTGCCGACCAGCAGATCCTGGTCGCCGTCGTTGTCCAAGTCGACCAGCAGCGCGGCGTTGGTCGTGTCGCGCCAGTCGACGCCCGCGGCCGCCGAAATGTCGCGGAGCGTGCCGTCCGCTTCCTGCACCAATAACCGATTCGGCAGGCCGGTTCCCTGACAGATGTAAAGATCGTCGCGTCCGTCGCCGTTCACATCGCCCACGGCGAGCCCCTTCAAGCCCGAGATGTAGGGAGCCACCACGCGCTCTTGCCGGGCCCGCCAGTGATCGACCCCGTGCGCGAGCTGCTCGCGATACGCCGGCACGTTGGCAAACACCGCCTCGGTGCAATCGGCCAACAGCGGCGCGCCGCCCGTTTGCGTCGCGACCTCCTCGAAATCGCCAACGCGAATCGACTGCAGGCGAGGCTCCGCAGAATCAGGCCGCGTCCAGGTGCAGAGCCAAGTCGCACGTTGTTGCACCCGCCGTGTGTCGTGGACGGCGCTGGCCTGGTAGAGAACCCGCGCCTCGGCCCGCTCCTGATCGAGGCCGACGCCCACAACCTTGAGCTTCGCCCGCACGGCACGACCACCGCGGAGCGGGGCTACCAGGTTCTCTATGGCCGCGTGCAGGGCATCGCCGCCGGCGACGTCCGGCTCGGCCACGTCAGCGCGCTTCTGGTTGGTTGCGGAGTCTGTCGCGCCGCGCTGCACAACCAGAACCTGATCGCGATAGACCTCCACGAGCGGCGGCCGTAGCGGCGACGTGCGAAAGCTCGGGTCCGCGATGTCGGCCAGTCGCGCGGCGCTGCTACTCGTCGCGGCCATCTGGTAGGCCAACTTCTTCAATTGAGCCGTGGCGGCGTCTTGAAAGACTTCGCTGTCCCAGCCGTCGCGCTCTGGCGCGGCCCGCTGCTTCTCGTCCGCATAGAGCCGCGCGAAGTCGCGCTCGGCGTGACCCGGCAGGAGCATCTCGTCGACGAGCCGCTCCTCATCCTCAGCGGCAACCACCGGTGACGCATCGACGGCCGGCGCGGCGTCCGAGGGGCTCTGCTGGCGCGCGGCACCTTCGCCCTGCCCTGCCACTCCCTGCCCCCTCACCGAATTTTCCGCCGCGCCGTCCTCGCGCTGGCAGCCGCTGACGAGCGAGACGACGACCGGCACAACGAGCAGCAACCACCGCACAAGTCGCCGCACACCGACCGTCGCACGCGCGCGTCTGTCGCGTTTCTCCGCCAATCGACTCATGTAGCCCAATGTCCTCTGATTCATCTAGCCCGACGTCCCAGGAGAACGGGTCTGGCTCGCAAGGGGTGCCGACAAAAGTACCGACAAGAAGGCGTCGCCGTGGCCGACATTGGCACTCGCCACGCTGCGGAATGCCTCTCTATACAATTTCCCGGCTCGTTGCTAACATTTCTGAATTACGCAGGGTCCGATTCGGCCGCCCGGCCGACCTGGCTCGCGCACCCCTAGCTCAATTGGATAGAGCATCGGTCTACGGAACCGAAGGTTTCAGGTTCGAATCCTGAGGGGTGTATTTTACTTACGTCGACGACCCACTGTCGATGTACCTAGGTACATCGCGGTTGCCACCTAGCATGAGCGGCAAGCCACTGTCGAGTCTCCTTCGACAAATGGTCCCCACACCACTTTAAGATCTTCTTATCAAGTGGCTTTTTCTGCCCTCGGCGTACCGCGCGATGGATCTTCAACGCGACGTATCGTTTCGCCCGATCGGTCTCCTTTCGAGGGACGGCGATACCATGTCTTCGCAGGGCGGCATGCGCGTACTGTTCGGCTTCGTATTCCTTAATGTACGCCGGAGTCGACCGATTGTGTGCTAATGCGACGTGGCCACACTCGTGGGCAAAGACATACAGCCGCCGACGTGTCGTCGGTTCCGGAGCATCGATGTATCGTTGTTTTACATAGGCCCTCCCGGTCAACCGGTTACGATGGGTGACTCCTTGAACACCGGACTCACGCATTATGGCCAGACCAACGACCCTACAGCGCCTCCGCATTTCTTCTTTGCCCATCCGCATGGCAATGAGCCGATCTATTGTTGCCATTTGTACTTCCCAATTCGGTGAAAACCAACGAAGTTGGCACTCTCATTTGACCTCGGCTTGGAGGAGACCACGAATGATCTCACTTTCTCTTTGAACATCGCCCGGGGCATAGTGCTGCCGAGTTGTGTCCCAACTGGTATGACGAAGGATTCGACTCACAATGAGGGGCGGCACTCCCCCCTCCAGCAGCCTCTCCGCACACGAGCGGCGAAGATCATGAGCGCTGGCATATTTGGCCGGTTTGCCGATCCTGTCGTCTGCGGGTTCGACCACAACCCCAGCCTTCCTTCCGATGCGTGATACAACCTTCCCGACCCATTCGGTTGAGAGACGCCGACGTGGGACGGCTAATTGAGACTTCCGACCCATCCCCGCTGGCACGAATACCCAACTGCGGCGCTCAGCCGGTGGCGTCTCGAGTAGTAGGGACTCGAAGCCGGGAAGAAGCGGGATCTCGTCCTCAGTGGCATTCTTCTGAAGGCCGCTCGGAATCTGAAGCGTCGGCAGTGATCTCTTCCGCCAAACGGGCCGAATCATCGCCGGGTTGTCCCAGGACACGTGCATCAGCTCATCAAGACGAAGCGCCGATTCCCAGAGCCCGCGTAGAACCCGTCGCCAGGATTCCGCCACCACGGACCCAACGACATCAGGAACGGCGGCAAGCATGTGTTCGAATTCGTCTGGTGCGAGCGGTCGCCCTTTCATTTTCTTGAGCTTGCCAACTCGGATCTTGCGAATCTTCGGTGACGAGGGCAGCCAACCCTGCAGATGCGCCCAATTCATGGCCGTCAGGACCGTTGTCATGTAGCTCTTGACAGTGTGAGCCGATCGACGGCGGGCGAAACGACTTTCCGCGCCGGCCAGGAGCTGCGCCTGGAGGCGATGCAGCGCACCGGGGTCGGCGACGTCCGCGAGTACCCGTGGAGACAACACTCGTTCCGCAATGTCGAGACGGCTTTCGGCGTGGGCGGCAGAACTATCACCGACCGTTGCGAGTTGGAGCGTGCGATACTCCTCACGAAATACTTCCCACGCCATCTGTGGTCCGAATTCTCGGTGGGCCTTTGCCTTCGTTTCGATGCCTAAGAACGTGTCCCGATAGGTGTTTATTGGTTGGCGAGGCGCTTTGACATCAGGTTGATCATGGCGATGTAGGTGAAGGCTTCGGCGGAGGCGGTGGTCTTCTCGTAGTCTTTGCTGTGGCGGCGGTAGCGAGCCAGCCAGG
>QQVP01000115.1 GCA_003389215.1 Planctomycetota bacterium
CGGCTTGTGAAGTCTGGCACGATGTCGCGCGGCCGTGGCGGCGGCGCGGTTGCCGGGGGAGCGGCGGCACCCCGGGGAGAGCACGGCAACCCCTGTTGGCAAGGGCTGACAGATTGTGGTTCAATCATGTATGCGGAGTTGATACACTCCGTGATAGAAGGCGATCAGCAACAGAGAATCGAGCGGGGAAGACGGCCACCACGCCGCCAGCACGTCTGGCAAGGGCCGCGATGCGATCAAGTTTGAGGGCCCTCGTCGTTCCATGCCCGCGGGGGGCTCCGATAGTGGAAGCCAACATCGACCTCCAGTCCGATACCGTCGAGCGCGCGCTCTCCAAGAATACTCTGACCGTCGAACCTCAAGTGACGGTTCGCGAGGTCTTCAGCTTGTTGCAGGCGCACAGTCGGGGCAGCGTCTTCGTTTGCGAAGAAAACCGCCCGGTGGGGATCTTCACGGAACGCGATGTGCTGAAGTTGATGGCTTCCGGAGCCGATCTGGACGTGCGACTGGAAGACGTTATGATCCGCAACCCGGTCACGATCCGTCGCGATCAATCGCTCAGCGAAGCGTTGCGTGTGATGAGCGAAGGCGGTTATCGACGTCTGCCCGTTGTCGACAAGGACGGCCTGTTGGTCGGCGGCGTCAAAGTGACCGGCATCGTCGATTACCTGGTCGACCACTTTCCCAATACGGTATTCAACCTTCCGCCGCAGCCCGAGCCGATGATGGCGCAGCGCGAAGGTGCGTAACTTCGAGATTCGTTTCCCTCCCGCCCCCAGCCTGCGTGCTTCCCACCTGCAAACGACTTCCCTCCCACCCGTTGTTTGCCCCCGCACCGCGTTGGTCAAATAATTGACTTGAAGGACCTTTCGCGATCATGGTTACCTCGACAACCTCCGGCGATCCCGCTTCCGTCGAGTCCCGCAAGCCGACCGTTTCTCTCGAATCCGCGACGGTGCGATTCTGCGGCGACTCGGGCGACGGTATGCAGTTGGCCGGAACCCAATTGACGAACACGTCGGCCCTGATCGGCAACGACGTGGCGACGTTTCCCGACTACCCGGCGGAGATTCGGGCTCCGCGCGGCACCAAGGCGGGCGTGAGCGGTTTCCAGATTCACTTCGCCTCGACCGACATCTACACGCCGGGCGATCAGGTCGACGCCCTGGTGGCGATGAACCCGGCCGCCCTGATCACGAATCTGGCCGACCTCGTCCCGGGCGGCATTCTCGTGGTGAATCGCGACAGCTTCGACGCCAAGGAGCTGAAGAAGGCCGGCTACGAAGCCAATCCGCTCGAGGACGACAGTCTCTCCGAGTACAACCTCTTCACGGTCGACATGACCCGGCTGACCCGCCTGGCCGTCGAAGGGCAGGGCCTGAGCCAGAAGGAAGCCGACCGGTGTCGCAACTTCTTCGCCATGGGCCTGGTGTTCTGGCTGTACGATCGGCCGCTCGAGCCGACGCTCCGCTACATCGACGAGAAGTTCGGCAAGCGCCCCGCTGTGGCCGAGGCCAACCGACTGGCCCTGACGACCGGCTACAACTACGGCGAGACGACCGAAGCGCTGCCCAGCCAGTACATCGTGCCCCAGGCCAAGCTGACGCCGGGCCGCTACCGCAACGTGACAGGCAACCAGGCCCTCGCCTGGGGATTGATCACCGCGTCGAAGTTGAGCGACTGCCAGCTCTTCTTCGGCACCTATCCGATTACCCCCGCCAGCGACATTCTGCACGAGCTGTCCAAGCACAAGAATTTCGGCGTCAAGACATTTCAGGCCGAGGACGAAATTGCCGCGGTCACCAGTGCCATCGGGGCCGCCTATGTCGGCTCGATGGGCGTGACCGCCTCCAGCGGCCCGGGCATTGCCCTGAAGGGCGAAGCTCTGGGTCTGGCCGTGATGACCGAGCTGCCGCTGTTGATCATCAACGTGCAACGCGGCGGACCGAGCACGGGCTTGCCCACCAAGACCGAGCAGGCCGATCTGCTTCAGGCGCTCTTCGGGCGCAACGGAGAATGCCCGCTGCCGGTGATCGCCGCCCGCGGACCGGCCGACTGTTTCGATGTCGCCTGCGAAGCGTGGCGAATCGCCACCAAGTACATGGTGCCGGTCATGCTGATGACCGACGGTTACATTGCCAACGGCAGCGAGCCGTGGCAGATTCCGCGGGCCACGAGCCTGGCACAGATTCCGGTCGAGCATCCCGGCGCGGCGACCAACGGCGACGACTTTATGCCGTACCGTCGCGACGAGAATCTCGCGCGACCTTGGGCCATTCCTGGCACCGAAGGCCTGATGCACCGCATCGGCGGCCTGGAGAAGCAGGACATCACGGGCAACGTCAGCTACGATCCGGAAAATCACCAGCACATGGTCCACCTGCGTCAGCAGAAGGTCGACAACGTGGCCAAGGACATTCCGCCGCAGGAGGTCTACGGCCCCGAGTCGGGCAAGCTGCTGGTCGTTAGTTGGGGCGGCACCTACGGTGCCTGTACGACCGCCGTGCGGCGGGCGGTGGCGGGCGGAGCCTCGGTGGCCCACGCCCACCTGCGATACCTCAATCCACTGCCGGCGAACCTTGGCGAGTTGCTCTCGCGCTACGAGAAGGTGCTCGTGCCGGAGCTGAACCTGGGTCAGCTCAACATGCTGCTGCGTGCCAAGTATTTGGTCGACACCCACGGCCTGAACAAGGTCAAGGGTCGGCCGTTTACCGTTACCGAACTTTCACGAAAGATCAACGAGTTGTTGGGCTAGTCGTTCGTGTGGCCCCCGCCGCGGCAACGCGGCAACGGCTCGTTTCACTGAAGAACCGAGAGTTGGATTCGCGACGAGAATCATGAGTACCGAGACCGCGCTACCCGTATTGAAAGCCAGTGATTTTGCTAGCGACCAGGACGTCCGTTGGTGTCCCGGATGTGGCGACTATTCGATTCTGGCACAAATGAAGAAGGTGTTGCCGACCATCGGCATCCCCCGCGAGAACACGGTGTTCGTATCGGGCATCGGTTGCTCGAGCCGATTTCCCTACTACATGAACACCTACGGGATTCACTCGATCCACGGTCGAGCTCCCGCCGTGGCCACCGGCGTGAAGACCGCGCGGCCCGATCTCTTCGTCTGGGTCATCACCGGCGACGGCGACGCGCTGTCGATTGGCGGCAATCACTTGATGCACGCCATTCGTCGCAATCTCGACATCAACATCGTGCTCTTCAACAACCGCATCTACGGACTGACGAAGGGCCAGTATTCGCCCACCTCGCCGCTGGGCAAGGTCACCAAGAGTACGCCCGCCGGCTCGGTCGACAATCCGCTGCACCCGCTCTCGATCGCCATCGGTTGCGAGGCGACGTTCGTGGCCCGCACGATCGACGTCAACATCAAGCATCTCGGCATGGTGCTGACACGCGCCGCCGAACATCGCGGAACCGCCTTTGTCGAGGTCTATCAGAACTGCAACGTCTTCAATGACGGGGCCTTCGAGTACGCCACCGACAAGGCGACCAAGAACGACAACACGCTGCAGCTGGAACACGGCAAGCCGCTCGTGTTCGGCGAGAATCGCGACAAGGGTATCCGGCTCAACGGCATGGATCCCGAAGTCGTCGAACTCGGCAAGGGCATTACCGAAGACGATCTGCTCTTCCACGACGAAAAGGCCACCGAACCGAGCCTGGCCTACCTGCTCAGCCGGATGCGGCATCCCGACTTCCCCGAGCCGATCGGCGTGTTTCGCGCCGTCGATCGCCCGCTCTTCGACGTCGAAATGGATCGGCAGATTTCCGCCGCCGTCGAGAAGCAGGGCGAAGGGGACCTCGACACGTTGTTCAACACGGGCGATACCTGGCTGGTCGAGGTCGAAGAGGCCTACGACGATCCAGTCGAGGCCTCGGCCACGGCGAATCACCTGGAACAAGACATCCTGAACGACGATATCGCTTCGCTGCAGCCGCGCGAGCATCCCGTCGTGAGCCCCGACACACCGGTCGGCGAAGTGCTCGACTTGCTGGTGGCCAAAGGCGTCGGCTGCGCCGCGGTGGTCGACACCATCGACGGCCAGTCGCAGCTGGTCGGCATCTTCAGCGAGCGCGACGCCCTGATGCGGCTCAACACCGAAGCGGCGACACTCCGCGATCGGCCCGTCTCGCAGTTCATGACGGCCGCTCCGGAAACCTTGAAGGTCAGCGACAAGATCGCCTTTGCCATGCACAAGATGTCGGTCGGTGGCTTCCGCCACATTCCGATCCTCGACGACGATCGCTTCAGCGGCATGGTCTCCGTACGCGACATCGTCCGCTACGCCACCGGGAAGCTGCAGGGCAACGGGGCCAGCTGACAACGGGGCCAGCTAACAACGGGGCCAACGAGCCCCGCCTGCGATACCCCGAATCGTAGCGATGCGGCCGGTCACGGGTCGCCGACTTGCGATCGTCTCTCTGCCCGCGAATAATGAGGTCGTCGACGACGGCCTCTTTTTTGTGCGCAAGCGCCGGATTCGTCGACCCAGCGACCGATGGCTTCCGGGGCGACGGCGAAGTGGGGCGACGGCGAAGTGGGGCGACGGCGAAGTGGGGCGACGGCGAAGTGGGGCGACGGCGAAGCGGGGCGACGACGAAGTAGGGCGGTGGGGGAGCGAGCATCCGATGACCAACGGCCGATCGCAGCTCGACACGACGATCGAGGTCGTGACGCCGGAGAACGTGCTCCTGCAGTATCAGGTGTGCGGCCCCTTTCGGCGGCTGATCGCCTTTGCCCTCGACATCGGACTCCGTATCGCCGTCTTCTTTGCTCTGTGGATGGTCGTCGGTATCTTCTTCGGGTTCCTGCAGATCGCCGTCATTGGCGTGGCGATCATGGTGCTCGTCTACTTCGTCTTCAGCTGGTTCTACGGCGGCCTGTTCGAGGCCTATTGGAATGGACAAACGCCCGGCAAACGGGTGATGGGGATTCGCGTGCTCACGCTCACCGGCGAGCCCATCAACGCCTTACAAGCGATCCTGAGAAACGTGCTACGGGTCGTCGATGCCCTGCCGCCGTTCCTGCTGCCGCTCTCGTGGTTCATTCCCGATACGCCCGCCTACATGCTGCTGCCTGGCATGAGCTACCTGGCGGCACTCGTCTCGATGACCTGCACCGAGCACTTTCAGCGGCTGGGCGATTTGCCGACCGGCACCATGGTCGTTGTCGAGCAGCGCCGCTGGCATCACGGTCTGGTGAAGATCGACGAGCCGCTGGTCGTGCAACTGGCCAGCGAGTTGCCAGCCAACCTGGAAATTTCCCGCAGTCTCGGCAAGACCCTGGCCCATTACGTCGAACGTCGCCGTGTCTTTCCGCCGGCGCGGCGGGCCGATCTGTCGCGGCATGTGGGAACCCTGCTCGTGAAGCGGCTCGGGCTGCCGGAGGATACCAGCCACGACCTGTTATTGTGTGCGATCTACTATCGCACCTTCATCTCCGATCAGCTTGAGGATCCGCTGGTTCCCGAGGCCCAGGTGGTCGAGCCGCCGCGGATTCCCTTCGACGACGAAGCTCCGGACCTGCAGACGACACCCACGGCGACACCCACGGCGACACCCGCTGCGACATTCGGGCCGGGTGCGGGAGGAACGCAATGAAGGTTGCCGAACTGCTCGAGGCTCGTCGCGATCAGTGGCAGGAGCTGGATCATCTCTGCGGCACCCTGGAGAACCGTCGCAAACGCAAGATCGGGGCCGCCGGATTGAGTCGCTTCGCGGCACTCTACCGGGCGGCCTGCGCCGACCTGGCCCTGGCCGAGTCGCATCAGCTGCCGCCGAATACGGTGGCCTATCTGCATCGCCTGGTGGGCCGCGCCCACAATCAGCTTTATCGCGCCCGTTCGTTCGACTTTGCCGCCTGGCGCATCGAGCTGCTGGAGCGAATTCCGCAGCGGATGTTCACCGACCCGGCATTGCGGATGGCCTTCGGCATCTTCTGGGGCCTGTTCTTGCTGTCGTGGTACCTGGGGGCCGAGTATCCGCTGCCCGGGGGCGAGCGGGTGCCGTTTCCCGGTTTCGCCGAACAGGTGCTTGGCGAAGCCGGCGTGGAGCAATTCGACAAGAGTTTTGCCAACTGGCACAAGACTCCGATCGAGCAACGCGTCCTGATGTCGTCCATCTATATTTGGAACAACGCCGGCATCGGTCTCACGGTATTCGCCTTTGGGCTGGCCTTCGGCGTGGGGGGCATGTTTGCCACGGGCTTCAACGCCGTCTACCTGGGGGCGGTGTTCGGTTACATGATGCGCTCGACGCACGGCGACAACTTCTTCAATTTCGTGACGGCGCACGGGCCGTTCGAGCTGACCGCCATCGTGCTCTCGGCGGCCGCGGGCATGCATCTCGGCTTTGCCATCATCAGTACCGACGGCCTGAAGCGAATCGACGCCCTTCGCAAAGCCGCCGTCGAGGCCATGCCGACGATGGGAGCGGCCCTGATCCTGTTCTTCCTGGCGGCCTTCGTCGAGGCCTTCATCTCGCCGATGAATCTACCTTACGTCGTCAAGGGTGCGGTGGCCGTGCTGTCGAGCGGAATGTTGCTCTACTACTTCGTCCTGCTCGGACAACGCGAGACCATCGAGGAGGAAGCCGCAGAGGACTCCGAAGCAGAAGGACCCGTCCTGCTGCCACCCACCACCCGACCAGCGATCCATTTCGAATCGACATAGTCCCTCATGCAACTCGACCGTACCCGCATCACGATCCGCGAACGCACAACGTTCGAGCTGTTCGACCTGGCCCTACGGGTCGTCCGCAGCTTTGCGGGACCCTTGTTCCGCTGGGTGCTCGTCGGCGTGTTGCCCTTCGCGTTGCTGAATCACTGGGTGCTGGCGGGAAATCCCTTCATCTACGAGCCGGAGCAGCTTGGCGCCACCTACACATGGTGGCTGTTGTGCCTGGTCGTGCTGGAGATGCCGCTGGCCACGGCCCCGGCGACGCTCTATCTCGGCCAGGTGTTGTTCCACCAGACACCCACCCGCTCACGCATTTTTGGCGATCTGGCCCGCTCGCTACCGCAGCTGTTGGTGTTGCAAGGCTGGCCCTTGGCAGGCCTGTTGTTCTGTTTCTGGATCGATGAAGCCTCGATCACGGGCATGTACGTCGTGCTGGCGATGGTGCCGTTTTGCTTCTTCCGCTTCGGCTTTCGTCCCTACATGAACGAGATCATCTTGCTCGAGCGGAATCCGCTCTCGACGAGCAACGCGACCCGCATCAGCACCCCACGTCGGAGCAAGGCCTTGCATTCCTGGAGCCAGGGGGAGCTGTTCGAGCGATTTCTCGCCTCGCTGCTGTTCGGCAGCGGACTCGCGTTGCAGTTGTGCGCGGTGGCCTGGGGCGCCAAGAGCTGGTTGACGGGCAACGCGGAGCTCTCGCCCAACGTGTTTGCCATTCTGCTCCAGGCGTCGCTGTGGGCGGTTGTCGGGTTCTTCGCGGTCGTTCGCTTTCTCTGCTACCTCGATTTGCGGATCCGTCGCGAAGGCTGGGAAGTCGACCTGCGGATGCGGGCCGAGGCGGCGCGGCTGTCCAAGGAGCTGATCTAGCATGTGGTCATTCCCCGCCAGACGATGGCACCGCGTCGCGATGGCGCTGCTCGGCTGCGCCGCGCTGTTCGCCGTGCTGCTGCCCGCCGGACGGCTTGGGGCAGAGGAAGAGCTGCTGGGCGACGAGGAAGCGGTCGAGTCGGCCGGGCGCGCCCTGGGGGGTTGGAGTTCGTATCCCTGGTACGACCGCGAGACCGACTCGGTGCAGCCGCTGAATGTGCGGCCGCCCAGCAAGCCATGGAATCCACCCAATCTCGGTTGGCTCGGCACGATCATCGGCGGGTTCTTGGAAATCATGAGTTACCTCGTGATCTGGGTCATCGCCCCGCTGATCGTCCTGGCCATCATCTACTACTTGATTCGCGCGTTTCTCGATAGCGAACGGAACGAGATCACGACCGATAGCGAAGAGACCTTCTCGATCGACCGCATCGAGGCCCTGCCGGCCAAGATTCGCGTGCCGGTGGACAGTCTGCTCAGCGAGGCCCGCCGTCATTACGAAGCGGGAGATTATCGTCAGGCGATCATCTATCTCTACAGCCATCAGTTGCTGGAGCTCGACCGCAAACAACTGATTCGCCTGGCCAAGGGCAAGACGAATCGCCAGTACCTGCGCGAGCTCGCCTCGCGGAAGACGCTGCGCGAGCTGTTCGAGCCGACCATGTTCACCTTCGAGGACGTCTTCTTCGGCGGTCGTGAATTGACGCGTGCGGCCTTCGAGGCCTGTTGGGAGCGCCGGCGTCCCTTCGCCGGGCAGCTGGAGGGAGTTCCCCTGTCATGACGCATTTTGCAAAGCCCCGCATCGCCGTCTGTTGGCTCGTCGCCTTGGTGCTTCTGGCCCTCGGCGGCTGCATGGCGCAAGACGAGGAGCTGAATCGCGCGTACGGTCAGCGCCGTGGTCTCGATGCTCGCGATAGCGTCAACGGGACGGCCGTCTTCGCCGAGATGTTCGAGCGGGCCGGACATCGTGTGGTGACGAAGCAGAAGCTGACGCCTTCGGCACGCGACGCCGATGCTATTGTCTGGGTTCCCAACGACTTCGCGCCGCCCAGCCCGGAGGCGATCGCCTGGCTCGAAGATTGGCTTCAGGAAGAGGACGGCCGCGTGTTGATCTACGTCGGCCGCGATTTCGACGCGGCGATTCCCTATTGGGAGAAGGCCCTGCCCAAGGCGAAACAGCGACCGGCCCCCGTGCGCCAGGAAATGCGACTCCGCGCGCAGTTCGACAAGACCGCCTTCGGCAACCAGCGCACGCAGAACATGAGTCCGCGCGAGTGCGCCTGGTACGCCTACGATCCGGGCCATCCGCGTCGCCAGGTCACGACGCTGGACGGTCCTTGGAGCCAGGGGATCGACGCTACCAAAGCCGAGATCGAGCTATACGGCAAACGCAGCGAAGGTTCCTTCGGGTACGCCGATCGAGACGTCCTGCTGTCCAGCGACGGGGACGTGCTGGTCGATCGTATCGAATTCGAAGTCGCCGAGTATTACTACGACCGCTATGACGACGAATGGTATGTCGACGAGAGCGCGCCGGTGGGCAGCAGCGAAGCGATCCTGGTGACCAACGGCTCCTTTCTTCTGAATGAACCACTCATCAACCACGAGCATCGCAAACTGGCCGGCAAGCTGATCAACCGCTGTGCCGGACAGGATACCGTCGTTTTTCTGGAGAGCGGACCCGACGGCGTCCCCATCCTCGATCGCGATCCTCCGCCCGAGGTGCCCAGCTCGCTGGCGATCTTCAAGGTCTGGCCGCTGAACATCATCCTCGTCCATCTGGCCGTGGTCGGCGTCGTGTTCTGCTTCGCGCGCTGGCCGATCTTCGGTCGACCACGCAAGGCCAAGCAACGTCGAATCACCGACTTCGGACATCACGTTGCCGCCCTCGGCGCGATGCTGGAACAAACCCAGGATCGCGGGTATGCCCGGGCGCAGTTAGCCGCTTATCGTCATGCGGATCACGCCGACGCGGCGGCGGGGAAACAGGGCCAGGAACCGCGACAACTCGGCCGCGACGTGTCGTCCGGCGGCGGTCCGCCTGCGCTGCCGTCCCAGTGACGCAGGGGCAGGGGGGCGACAGCAAGAACGACCACCGCCCTGCGCCACGTGCACGAGCCCTGTGCGGCACGCGACGCTTTAGCGCGCGTCTCGTTTATCTCTAGCGTCTTGGCTAGCTACGGCTGTGCTTGCCTCGCCGGCGCCAACGACGCGACACCTATCCTAAACACGCTCTCGTCAGGCGACCAACGCGGCGCGCTTCTCGCCGATCAAGGCCAGGAGACCTTTCTGGGGATCGGCGAACTTCTTGACCCCTTCCTCCATCAACACCTGCTCGAGCTGCGCGACGTCGACCTTGGCGTCAATTTCGTCCAAAACTTCCTGCGGCGGCAGCACGTCGACCTGCCGGGTAAAAGTGAGTCCGCTGGCCTGCACCTGCTCGTTCGTTTCCGGAGGATTGGTTTGGATGTCGCTGCCGGCGAGGGCGCGGACGTACTTCTCCGGCGGATCTTCAGGCTTCTTGGTGCCGGTGCTGGCGAAGACGATCTCCTGAGCGAGCGGCGTGGGGTGATTCGACCAGAACTCCTGATTCTCCGCCCAGATCCGCTGGGCGCCGACGATGCCGACCAGACCCTGGGCCGCGTCGGAAAGCTCCGGCACGTGCTTCTCGGTATACACGTCGACGCGCGAAACGAAGATGCTGTAGACGCTCTTGAACTTGTCGAGCGAGCCGCGTCGCTGTGCCCCGCGCCAGAGAGCCTCGCGGGCCAGTTGGTACTGGCGCGAGGTGAAGATCAGCG
>QQVP01000014.1 GCA_003389215.1 Planctomycetota bacterium
CGCTGATCTTCACCTCGCGCCAGTACCAACTGGCCCGCGAGGCTCTCTGGCGCGGGGCACAGCGACGCGGCTCGCTCGACAAGTTCAAGAGCGTCTACAGCATCTTCGTTTCGCGCGTCGACGTGTACACCGAGAAGCACGTGCCGGAGCTTTCCGACGCGGCGCAGGGTCTGGTCGGCATCGTCGGTGCCCAGCGGATCTGGGCCGAGAATCAGGAGTTCTGGTCGAAACACCCCACGCCGCTCGCTCAGGAAATCGTCTTCGCCAGCACCGGCACCAAGAAGCCCGAAGATCCGCCGGAGAAGTACGTCCGCGCTCTCGCGGGCAGCGACATCCAAACCAATCCTCCGGAAACGAACGAGCGGGTGCAGGCCAGCGGACTCACTTTCACCCGGCAGGTCGACGTGCTGCCGGCGCAGGCCATCCTCGACGAAATTGACGCCAAGGTCGACGTCGCGCAGCTCGAGCAGGTGTTGATGGAGGAAGGGGTCAAGAAGTTCGCCGATCCCCAGAAAGGTCTCCTGGCCTTGATCGGCGAGAAACGCGCCGCGTTGGTCGCCTGACCGAGGCATTGTGTGCCACAGACGGCTCGTGCAAGCGGTGCAGGTGGGCGAACGTTTCGGCCGTTGCCCCCTGCGTCATTCGGACCGCAGCGCAGGCGGGCCACCGCCGGGCAACTCGTCGCGGCCGAGTTGTCGCGGTTCCTGGCCCTGGTTCCCCGCCGCCGCGTCGCCGTGATCCGCATGCCGATAGGCCGCTAGCTGCGCCCGGACATACCCGCGATCCTGGGTCTGTTCCAGCATCGCGCCGAGCGCGGCAACGTGGTGTCCGAAGTCGGTGAGTCGACGTTGCTTGGCCTTGCGTGGTCGACCGAAGATCGGCCAGCGCGCGAAGCAGAACACGACGCCGACCACGGCCAGATGGACGAGGATGATGTTCAGCGGCCAGACCTTGAAGATCGCCAGCGAGCTGGGCACCTCGGGCGGAGGATCGCGATCGAGGATGGGGACGCCGTCGGGTCCGCTCTCCAGAAAAACGACGGTATCCTGTCCGGCACAGCGGTTGATCAGCTTGCCGGCCAGTTTGCGATGCTCGTGGTTGATGAGTGGTTCATTCAGAAGAAAGGAGCCGTTGGTCACCAGGATCGCTTCGCTGCTGCCCACCGGCGCGCTCTCGTCGACATACCATTCGTCGTCATAGCGGTCGTAGTAATACTCGGCGACTTCGAATTCGATACGATCGACCAGCACGTCCCCGTCGCTGGACAGCAGGACGTCTCGATCGGCGTACCCGAAGGAACCTTCGCTGCGTTTGCCGTATAGCTCGATCTCGGCTTTGGTAGCGTCGATCCCCTGGCTCCAAGGACCGTCCAGCGTCGTGACCTGGCGACGCGGATGGCCCGGATCGTAGGCGTACCAGGCGCACTCGCGCGGACTCATGTTCTGCGTGCGCTGGTTGCCGAAGGCGGTCTTGTCGAACTGCGCGCGGAGTCGCATTTCCTGGCGCACGGGGGCCGGTCGCTGTTTCGCCTTGGGCAGGGCCTTCTCCCAATAGGGAATCGCCGCGTCGAAATCGCGGCCGACGTAGATCAACACGCGGCCGTCCTCTTCCTGAAGCCAATCTTCGAGCCAGGCGATCGCCTCCGGGCTGGGCGGCGCGAAGTCGTTGGGAACCCAGACAATAGCATCGGCGTCGCGTGCCGAAGGCGTCAGCTTCTGCTTCGTCACCACACGATGTCCGGCCCGCTCGAACATCTCGGCGAAGACGGCCGTCCCGTTGACGCTATCGCGAGCATCGAGACCACGGCGCTGACCGTACGCGCGATTCAGCTCCTCGTCTTGCGCCATGCAGCCGCCGAGGGCCAGAAGCACCAAGGCGACGAGCCAACAGACGGCGATGCGGGGCTTTGCAAAATGCGTCATGACAGGGGAACTCCCTCCAGCTGCCCGGCGAAGGGACGCCGGCGCTCCCAACAGGCCTCGAAGGCCGCACGCGTCAATTCACGACCGCCGAAGAAGACGTCCTCGAAGGTGAACATGGTCGGCTCGAACAGCTCGCGCAGCGTCTTCCGCGAGGCGAGCTCGCGCAGGTACTGGCGATTCGTCTTGCCCTTGGCCAGGCGAATCAGTTGTTTGCGGTCGAGCTCCAGCAACTGATGGCTGTAGAGATAGATGATCGCCTGACGATAATCTCCCGCTTCGTAATGACGGCGGGCCTCGCTGAGCAGACTGTCCACCGGCACGCGAATCTTGGCCGGCAGGGCCTCGATGCGGTCGATCGAGAAGGTCTCTTCGCTATCGGTCGTGATCTCGTTCCGTTCGCTATCGAGAAACGCGCGAATCAAGTAGTAGATGATGGCCAGGACGATCAGCGGGGCGATGACCCAGATCACGAGGTAACTCATGATTTCCAAGAACCCGCCGATGATCGTGCCGAGCCAACCGAGATTGGGTGGATTCCATGGCTTGCTGGGCGGCCGCACATTCAGCGGCTGCACCGAGTCGGTCTCGCGGTCGTACCAGGGATACGAACTCCAACCCCCCAGGGCGCGCCCGGCCGACTCGACCGCTTCCTCGTCGCCCAGCAGCTCTTCCTCTGCCCCGAGCCGCCCGGCGGGCAGCAGCACGGCGAACAGCGCGGCGCAGCCGAGCAGCGCCATCGCGACGCGGTGCCATCGTTTGCCGGAGAACGACTGCATGCTAGATCAGCTCCTTGGACAGCCGTGCCGCCTCGGCCCGCATCCGCAGGTCGACTTCCCAGCCTTCGCGACGGATCCGCAGATCGAGGTAACAAAGAAAGCGAACGACCGCGAAGAACCCGACAACCGCCCACAGCGAAGCCTGGAGCAGAATGGCAAACACCTTGGGCGAGAGCTCCGCGTTGCCCGTCAGCCAGGTCTTGGCCCCCCAGGCGACCGCGCACAATTGCAACGCGAGTCCGCCGCCGAACAGTAGCGAGGCGAGAAATCGCTCGAACAGCTCCCCCTGGCTCCAGGAATGCAAGGCCTTGCTCCGACGCGGGGTGCTGATGCGGGCCGCGTTGCTCGTCGAGAGCGGATTCCGCTCGAGCAAGATGATCTCGTTCATGTAGGGACGAAAGCCGAAGCGGAAGAAGCAGAACGGCACCATCGCCAGCACGACGTACATGCCCGTGATCGAGGCTTCATCGATCCAGAAACAGAACAACAGGCCTGCCAGTGGCCAGCCTTGCAATACCAATAGCTGCGGTAGCGAGCGGGCCAGATCGCGAAAAATGCGTGAGCGGGTGGGCGTCTGGTGGAACAACACCTGCCCGAGATAGAGCGTTGCCGGGGCCGTCGCCAGCGGCATCTCCAACACGACCAGGCACAACAGCCACCACGTGTAGGTGGCGCCAAGCTGCTCCGGCTCGTAGATGAAGGGATTTCCCGCCAGCACCCAGTGATTCAGCAACGCGAAGGGCAACACGCCCACGAGCACCCAACGGAACAAGGGTCCCACAAAGCTGCGGACGACCCGCAGGGCCAGGTCGAACAGCTCGAACGTTGTGCGTTCGCGGATCGTGATGCGGGTACGGTCGAGTTGCATGAGGGATTACGACGATTCGAAACGGATGGCCGGTCGGGTGGTGGGTGGCAGCAGGACGGGTCCTTCTGCTTCGGAGTCCTCTGCGGCTTCCTCCTCGATGGTCTCGCGTTGTCCGAGCAGGACGAAGTAGTAGAGCAACATTCCGCTCGACAGCACGGCCACCGCACCCTTGACGACGTAAGGTAGATTCATCGGCGAGATGAAGGCCTCGACGAAGGCCGCCAGGAAGAACAGGATCAGGGCCGCTCCCATCGTCGGCATGGCCTCGACGGCGGCTTTGCGAAGGGCGTCGATTCGCTTCAGGCCGTCGGTACTGATGATGGCAAAGCCGAGATGCATGCCCGCGGCCGCCGAGAGCACGATGGCGGTCAGCTCGAACGGCCCGTGCGCCGTCACGAAATTGAAGAAGTTGTCGCCGTGCGTCGAGCGCATCATGTAACCGAACACCGCCCCCAGGTAGACGGCGTTGAAGCCCGTGGCAAACATGCCCCCCACGCCGAAGGCCAGCCCAAAGGCGAATACCGTGAGACCGATGCCGGCGTTGTTCCAAATATAGATGGACGACATCAGGACGCGTTGCTCGATCGGAGTCTTGTGCCAGTTGGCAAAACTCTTGTCGAATTGCTCCACGCCGGCTTCGCCAAGCACCTGTTCGGCGAAACCGGGAAACGGCACCCGCTCGCCCCCGGGCAGCGGATACTCGGCCCCCAGGTACCACGACAGCAAGAACAGGCCCCAGAAGATGCCGAAGGCCATCCGCAATGCCGGGTCGGTGAACATCCGCTGCGGAATTCGCTCCAACAGCTCGACACGCCAGGCGGCAAAGTCGAACGAACGGGCGCGATAAAGCTGATTGTGGGCGCGGCCCACCAGGCGATGCAGATAGGCCACCGTATTCGGCGGCAACTGGTGCGACTCGGCCAGGGCCAGGTCGGCGCAGGCCGCCCGGTAGAGTGCCGCGAAGCGACTCAATCCGGCGGCCCCGATCTTGCGTTTGCGACGGTTCTCCATGGTGCCGCAGAGATGATCCAGCTCCTGCCACTGATCGCGACGAGCCTCGAGCAGTTCGGCAACCTTCATTGCGTTCCTCCCGCACCCGGCCCGAATGTCGCAGCGGGTGTCGCCGTGGGTGTCGTCTGCAGGTCGGGAGCTTCGTCGTCGAAGGGAATCCGCGGCGGCTCGACCACCTGGGCCTCGGGAACCAGCGGATCCTCAAGCTGATCGGAGATGAAGGTGCGATAGTAGATCGCACACAACAACAGGTCGTGGCTGGTATCCTCCGGCAGCCCGAGCCGCTTCACAAGCAGGGTTCCCACATGCCGCGACAGATCGGCCCGCCGCGCCGGCGGAAAGACACGGCGACGTTCGACGTAATGGGCCAGGGTCTTGCCGAGACTGCGGGAAATTTCCAGATTGGCCGGCAACTCGCTGGCCAGTTGCACGACCAGCGGCTCGTCGATCTTCACCAGACCGTGATGCCAGCGGCGCTGCTCGACAACGACCATGGTGCCGGTCGGCAAATCGCCCAGCCGCTGAAAGTGCTCGGTGCAGGTCATCGAGACGAGTGCCGCCAGGTAGCTCATGCCAGGCAGCAGCATGTAGGCGGGCGTATCGGGAATGAACCACGAGAGCGGCAGCAGGAACGGCGGCAGGGCATCGACGACCCGTAGCACGTTTCTCAGGATCGCTTGTAAGGCGTTGATGGGCTCGCCGGTGAGCGTGAGCACGCGAATCCCCATCACCCGTTTGCCGGGCGTTTGTCCATTCCAATAGGCCTCGAACAGGCCGCCGTAGAACCAGCTGAAGACGAAGTAGACGAGCACCATGATCGCCACGCCAATGACGGCGATCTGCAGGAACCCGAAGAAGATACCGACGACCATCCACAGAGCAAAGAAGACGGCGATACGGAGTCCGATGTCGAGGGCAAAGGCGATCAGCCGCCGAAAGGGGCCGCACACCTGATACTGCAGGAGCACGTTCTCCGGCGTCACGACCTCGATCGTCGTGTCGAGCTGCGATCGGCCGTTGGTCATCGGATGCTCGCTCCCCCACCGCCCAACTCTGTCGTCGCGCTACTTCGTCGTTGCCCCGCTTTGCCGTCGCCCCACTTCGCCGTCGCCCCGGAAGCCATCGGTCGCTGGGTCGAAGAACCCCGCGCTTGCGCACAAGAAAAGAGGCCGTCGTCGACGACCTCATTATTCGCGGGCAGAGAGCCGATCGCAAGTCGGCGACCCGTGACCGGCCGCATCGCTACGATTCGGGGTATCGCAGGCGGGGCTCGTTGGCCCCGTTGTTAGCTGGCCCCGTTGTTAGCTGGCCCCGTTGTTAGCTGGCCCCGTTGTTAGCTGGCCCCGTTGTTAGCTAGCGCCGTTGCCCTGCAGCTTCCCGGTGGCGTAGCGGACGATGTCGCGTACGGAGACCATGCCGCTGAAGCGATCGTCGTCGAGAATCGGGATGTGGCGGAAGCCACCGACCGACATTTTGTGCATCGCAAAGGCGATCTTGTCGCTGACCTTCAAGGTTTCCGGAGCGGCCGTCATGAACTGCGAGACGGGCCGATCGCGGAGCGTCGCCGCTTCGGTGTTGAGCCGCATCAGGGCGTCGCGCTCGCTGAAGATGCCGACCAGCTGCGACTGGCCGTCGATGGTGTCGACCACCGCGGCGCAGCCGACGCCTTTGGCCACCAGCAAATTGAGGACCTCGCCGACCGGTGTGTCGGGGCTCACGACGGGATGCTCGCGCGGCTGCAGCGAAGCGATATCGTCGTTCAGGATGTCTTGTTCCAGGTGATTCGCCGTGGCCGAGGCCTCGACCGGATCGTCGTAGGCCTCTTCGACCTCGACCAGCCAGGTATCGCCCGTGTTGAACAACGTGTCGAGGTCCCCTTCGCCTTGCTTCTCGACGGCGGCGGAAATCTGCTGATCCATTTCGACGTCGAAGAGCGGACGATCGACGGCGCGAAACACGCCGATCGGCTCGGGGAAGTCGGGATGCCGCATCCGGCTGAGCAGGTAGGCCAGGCTCGGTTCGGTGGCCTTTTCGTCGTGGAAGAGCAGATCGTCTTCGGTAATGCCCTTGCCGAGTTCGACGACTTCGGGATCCATGCCGTTGAGCCGGATACCCTTGTCGCGATTCTCGCCGAACACGAGCGGCTTGCCGTGTTCCAGCTGCAGCGTGTTGTCGTTCTTGGTCGCCTTGTCGGTGGCGTACTCGAAGGCCCCGTCATTGAAGACGTTGCAGTTCTGATAGACCTCGACAAAGGCGGTTCCGCGATGTTCGGCGGCGCGTGTCAGCACCATGCCGAGATGCTTGATGTTGACGTCGATCGTGCGGGCCACGAACGTCGCCTCGCAACCGATGGCGATCGAGAGCGGGTGCAGCGGATTGTCGACCGAGCCGGCGGGCGTACTCTTGGTGACCTTGCCCAGCGGCGAGGTGGGCGAATACTGGCCCTTCGTCAGTCCGTAGATGCGGTTGTTGAAGAGCACGATGTTGATGTCGAGATTGCGACGAATGGCGTGCATCAAGTGATTGCCGCCAATCGACAGCGCGTCGCCGTCGCCGGTGATGACCCAGACGAAGAGATCGGGCCGCGCGGTCTTCACGCCGGTGGCCACGGCGGGAGCCCGACCGTGGATCGAGTGAATCCCGTAGGTGTTCATGTAGTAGGGAAAGCGGCTCGAACAACCGATGCCCGATACGAACACCGTGTTCTCGCGGGGGATGCCGATGGTCGGCAACACCTTCTTCATTTGTGCCAGAATCGAATAGTCGCCACATCCGGGACACCAACGGACGTCCTGGTCGCTGGCAAAATCGCTGGCTTTCAATACGGGCAGCGCGGTCTCGGTACTCATGATTCTCGTCGCGAATCCAGCTCTCGGTTCTTCAGTGAAACGAGCCGTTGCCGCGTTGCCGCGGCGGGGGCCACACGAACGACTAGCCCAACAACTCGTTGATCTTTCGTGACAGTTCGGTAACGGTAAACGGCCGACCCTTGACCTTGTTCAGGCCGTGGGTGTCGACCAAATACTTGGCACGCAGCAGCATGTTGAGCTGACCCATGTTCAGCTCCGGCACGAGCACCTTCTCGTAACGCGAGAGCAACTCGCCAAGATTCGCCGGCAGAGGATTGAGGTATCGCAGGTGGGCGTGGGCCACCGAGGCTCCGCTTGCCACCGCCCGACGCACGGCGGTCGTACAGGCTCCGTAGGTGCCGCCCCAGCTAACGACGAGCAGCTTGCCCGACTCGGGGCCGTAGACCTCCTGCGGCGGAATGTCCTTGGCCACGTTGTCGACCTTCTGCTGACGCAGGTGGACCATGTGCTGGTGATTTTCCGGGTCGTAGCTGACGTTGCCCGTGATGTCCTGCTTTTCCAGGCCGCCGATGCGGTGCATCAGGCCTTCGGTGCCAGGAATGGCCCAAGGCCGCGCGAGATTCTCGTCGCGACGGTACGGCATGAAGTCGTCGCCGTTGGTCGCCGCGCCGGGATGCTCGACCGGAATCTGTGCCAGGCTCGTGGCCCGCGGAATCTGCCACGGCTCGCTGCCGTTGGCAATGTAACCGTCGGTCATCAGCATGACCGGCACCATGTACTTGGTGGCGATTCGCCACGCCTCGCAGGCGACGTCGAAACAGTCGGCCGGTCCGCGGGCGGCGATCACCGGCAGCGGGCATTCTCCGTTGCGCCCGAAGAGCGCCTGAAGCAGATCGGCCTGCTCGGTCTTGGTGGGCAAGCCCGTGCTCGGTCCACCGCGCTGCACGTTGATGATCAACAGTGGCAGCTCGGTCATCACGGCCAGGCCCATGGCTTCGCCCTTCAAGGCAATGCCCGGTCCGCTGGAGGCGGTCACGCCCATCGAACCGACGAAGGCGGCCCCGATGGCACTGGTGACCGCGGCAATTTCGTCCTCGGCCTGAAATGTCTTGACGCCGAAATTCTTGTGCTTGGACAGCTCGTGCAGGATGTCGCTGGCCGGCGTAATCGGATAGGTGCCGAAGAAGAGCTGGCAGTCGCTCAACTTCGACGCGGCGATCAATCCCCAGGCCAGAGCCTGGTTGCCCGTCACGTTGCGGTAGCGGCCCGGAGTCAGCTTGGCCTGGGGCACGATGTACTGGCTGGGCAGCGCCTCGGTCGTCTCGCCGTAGTTGTAGCCGGTGGTCAGGGCCAGTCGGTTGGCCTCGGCCACGGCGGGGCGCTTGCCGAACTTCTCGTCGATGTAGCGGAGCGTCGGCTCGAGCGGCCGATCGTACAGCCAGAACACCAGGCCCATGGCGAAGAAGTTGCGACACCGGTCGGCTTCCTTCTGGCTCAGGCCCTGCCCTTCGACGGCCAGGCGGGTCAGCCGGGTCATGTCGACCGTGAAGAGGTTGTACTCGGAGAGACTGTCGTCCTCGAGCGGATTGGCTTCGTAGCCGGCCTTCTTCAGCTCCTTGGCGTCGAAGCTGTCGCGATTCACCACGAGAATGCCGCCCGGGACGAGGTCGGCCAGATTCGTGATCAGGGCGGCCGGGTTCATCGCCACCAGGGCGTCGACCTGATCGCCCGGCGTGTAGATGTCGGTCGAGGCGAAGTGAATCTGGAAACCGCTCACGCCCGCCTTGGTGCCGCGCGGAGCGCGAATCTCCGCCGGGTAGTCGGGAAAGGTCGCCACGTCGTTGCCGATCAAAGCCGACGTGTTCGTCAATTGGGTTCCGGCCAACTGCATACCGTCACCCGAGTCGCCGCAGAATCGCACGGTCGCGGATTCGAGAGAAACGGTCGGTTTGCGGGGCTCGACGGAAGCGGGATCGCCGGAAGTTGTCGAGGTAACCATGATCGCGAAAGGTCCTTCAAGTCAATTATTTGACCAACGCGGTGCGGGGGCAAACAACGGGTGGGAGGGAAGTCGTTGGCAGGTGGGAAGCACGCAGGCTGGCGGCGGGAGGGAAACGAATCTCGAAGTTACGCACCTTCGCGCTGTGCCATCATCGGCTCGGGCTGCGGCGGAAGGTTGAATACCGTATTGGGAAAGTGATCGACCAGGTAATCAACGATGCCGGTTACCTTGACGCCGCCGACCAACAGGCCGTCCTTGTCGACAACGGGCAGACGTCGATAACCGCCTTCGCTCATCACACGCAACGCTTCGCTCAGCGACTGATCGCGACGGATCGTGACCGGGTTGCGGATCATAACGTCTTCCAGGCGCACGTCCAGATCGGCTCCGGAAGCCATCAACTTCAACACGTCGCGTTCCGTGAAGATCCCCACCGGGCGGTTCTCTTCGCAAACGAAGACGCTTCCCCGACTGTGCGCCTGCAACAAGCTGAAGACCTCGCGAACCGTCACTTGAGGTTCGACGGTCAGAGTATTCTTGGACAGCGCGCGCTCGACGGTATCGGACTGGAGGTCGATGTTGGCTTCCACTATCGGAGCCCCCCGCGGGCATGGGACGACGAGGGCCCTCAAACTTGATCGCATCGCGGCCTGTGCCAGACGTGCTGGCGGCGTGGTGGCCGTCTTCCCCGCTCGATTCTCTGTTGCTGATCGCCTTCTATCACGGAGTGTATCAACTCCGCATACGTGATTGAACCACAATCTGTCAGCCCTTGCCAACAGGGGTTGCCGTGCTCTCCCCGGGGTGCCGCCGCTCCCCCGGCAACCGCGCCGCCGCCACGGCCGCGCGACATCGTGCCAGACTTCACAAGCCG
>QQVP01000080.1 GCA_003389215.1 Planctomycetota bacterium
TCCCCGCCCCGCCTACTCTCCGATCCCGACCTCCTCCCCGATCGACGTCTCGCGGAGGATGCTGAGTAGGCTTTCGCAGGCCTGGGCCTCTTCGCTCACCACCGCACTCGCACCCGCCGCCGTGAAGCGGGGCGTGTTCGATTGATAGCGGCCGCGGACCAGGATGAAGCAGTGCGGGTTGGCGACCCGCAACCGGCGGACAATTCGCAGGGCGGCCACATCGTCGGCGATGCAGACGACGATCAGCGAGGCGTTGACCGCGCCGGCCAACTCCAGCACTTCCAGGTCGGTCGCCTCGCCGGCGATGGTGCGAAAGCCCGCCTGGGCAAAGCCGTGCAGATTGATCGGACTGCGATCGACCAGGCACACGTCGTGGCCGGTTGTTTCCAGATGGGCCGTGACGCGTCGACCGACCAGCCCGGCGCCGATCACGATGGCCCGATGGCCCGGCGGAATCGTCTGTTCCGTGGCGCTCTCCGGTCCTTCGCGAGGACTCTCCGCCTTCGCCTGGCGAAGTCCGAGTTTCAAGAGCAGCGGCGTGGCGACCAGCGAGCCGATGGCGAGCGTAATGAACTGGGTGTAGATCTCCGGGCTGATCACACCGCGAACCCGTCCCAGCAGCACGAGCACAAAGGCGAACTCGCCGACGTGGGCCAGCCCCATCGCCGTGGCCCCGGAGACCTGCCACGTCAGCCCGGTCAGCCGTAGGGCGATCGTGGCCGCGGCCGCCTTCAGTACGACGAGGCCCGCCAGGCAAGAGAGCATCCAGCCCGGCTCGGTCCAGAACAGCGACGGATCGAGCAACAGCCCCAAGCTGACGAAGAAGATCGCCGCGAACGTTTCCCGCAGCGGCAACACCAGGGCATCGATCTGATGGGTCCAGCGGTTGTCGCCGAAGATCAAGCCCGCGGCCAGGGCCCCAATCGCCGCCGGCAAACCGAGTGACGAGGCGGCCAGCGTCACGGCGCTCAGCGTGACCAGGGTGAAAAGCACGATCAGCTCGAGGCTTCGCATGGTGGCGAACAACGGCACGATCCAGCGCGAGAGCAGCTCGCGAAGCACCAACACGGAAACGACGAACAGCGCCGAGACTAGGCCCAATTCGACGAAGTCCCAGGTCGTCGGGGCGTTGTCGCCGCCGGTCAGCATCGGCACCGCCAACAGCAGCGGCACCAGCAACACATCCTGAAACAACAGGATGGCGATGGCCCGGCGACCGTGCGGCAGGCTGGTATGGCCCCATTCCGAGAGGGCTTTGAAAACGAGTACGGTCGAGCTGAACGAGGTCGCCGCGGCCACCAGGATCGCCACCGGCCAGGCGGCGTCGAGCGTTCGCATCAGAATGGCCACCGGCACGGCCACCAGCGTCATCTGCACGCTGCCGCCGATGACCAGAAAAGGAGCCAGCCGGCGCAATTCGGCCAGCGAAAACTCGAGCCCAATCGAGAACAGCAGCAGGAACACGCCCGCCTCGGCAATGTGCTCGACCTGGTGTCCCTGGTCGACGACCCAACCGAGCGCGTTGCCGCCGATGATCGCTCCCACCACGAGATAGCCGACGAGCACGGAAATCTGCAGCCAACGACAGACGACGCCTGCCACCAGGCCGGCGGCCAGAATGATGAGCAGATCGTAGATGAGACTGGCAAACATGACCGCGACCTCTACTCAACGAGACCGCGAATCGCCGCAATCAAACTGGCCGCGTTCTCCTCGAGCGGCACCGCCGTTGCCTCGCCTGTCGCAAGATCCTTCACCTGGCACTCGCTGGCGGCAAACTCGTTGTCGCCCAGGATCAGCGCCACGCGATGGCCCCGACGATCGGCATACTTCAATTGCTGTCCCAACTTCTTGGGCAGCGGATAGACTTCGACACAGATTGCCGCCTCGCGCAACTGCGCCGCCAGACGCAGATAGTCGTGCAGCCGCGCCTCGTCGAAGAGCGGAATGAACGCCACCGCGGGCGTCTCGGTCGAGGTGAGCATGTCGAGCTCTTCCATGGCGGCCAGCAACCGGTCGAGACCGAGGGAGGCCCCGATGCCCGGCAGTTGCTGCTTCGTATACAGCTCCGCCAGGTTGTCGTAGCGACCCCCGCTACAGACGCTGCCGATGTCGGGCAAGGCGCCGAGAAAGGTCTCGAAGATCGTGCCGGTGTAGTAGTCGAGCCCGCGGGCAATGGCCACGTCGAGCTTTACCCGCGCTTCCGGCACGCCGACCGCGTCGAGGGCGGCCAGCAACCGGCGAAGTTCTTCCGCCCCGCGACGCCCCGTTTCGCTGTCGGCGACCAACTCCGTCACCGCGTCGAGAATTTCCGCATTCGTGCCGGTCAACTGACAGAGGGCCAGGACTTGCTCGGCGGCCTGGGGTTCGGTGCCGGTAGCGGCCACGATTTCGGCCTGCACCTTTTCCGCACCGATCTTGGCCAGCTTGTCGAGCGCGCGGAGGATGGCCGTGGCATGTTCGGCCAGGCCGAGCGTTTCCAGCAGGCCCGTGAGGACCTTGCGGTTGTTGAGGTGAATGCGAAAGTCCTCGAAGCCAAGGGCCAGGAAGAGATCGTGGATCACCAGGGCCGTTTCGATATCGGAACTGAGATTGTCGGTGCCGATCGTGTCGAAGTCGCACTGCATGAACTCGCGAAAGCGACCGCGCTGCGTGTTTTCGCCGCGCCACACGGTGGCGACGTGATAGCGCTTCAGCGGTGTGCCGAGCTGGCCGATGTGCTGGGCCGCAAAGCGAGCCAGCGGCACCGTGAGATCGAAGCGCATGCCGACCCGCCGGCCACCGGCGTCTTCGAACTGGTACATCTGCTTGTCGGTCTCTTCGCTCCCCTTGCCCTGCAGAATTTCGAGATACTCGAGGGCCGGCGTATCGATCGGGGCGAAGCCATAGCTGTGAAAGACGGCCCGCGCGCGATCGATCAGCTCTTCGCGGGCACCTGCCTCGCGGGGCTGAAAGTCGCGAAACCCCTTGAGCGTGCGGGGTTGGATCAGTTCGTGCTTGCGAGATTCGGCCACGCCTTGCGGATCCTCAGGTTGCCCGGCGGCTGCGGTCGCCGACCTGCGCGGGTGGGTGCCGCGGTCTTGCCTAGCCGATCACCGGCAGCAAGGCCGGCTCCGGGCTGCGGATGCTCTGGCCGCGCTTGCGGGGGGCGACCGCCTCGGCATATTCGGCGATTTGCTCGGGCGTTTCCCAATAGCGATCGTACGTCCATTCGTCGTCGTATTCGCACTCGTCGGTCGTGTAATCGCGGCAGATCTGCGGTCGCGTCTCGTAGATGCCACAGCGATTGTCCGGCTGCAGATGGTCGCAGACGTTATGCACCATCAGGTACCAATCGTCTTCTTCGCAGAAGATCGAGACTTCGCCGTGGATCATGTACCAACGGATAAACTCAAAGTCCTGCTTCTCGTCGGGAACCTCGATCGGCATGGCGAAGTAGTGGCAGCACTTGGCCGTGCAATACTCGCAAAGGACTTCGCCTTCTTTGAGCTCTTCGCGTTTCGGCTTCTTCTTGGGAAGGGTCGGGGTCGCGGTAGCCATCGCTCGTCTCACGTAGCGGTTCGCGGAGTCTCGATTGTTGCGACCAGCAACACCAAAAATCGCCAGCCGACGGAGAGAAGCGTACCACAGAGCCTACCGGCTTGTTAAGAGTCGACCAGTATCGACGCCCGTGGGAGCAAGACGCGGACGGCAAGGCGACACCGCGCGACCCGATTCCGGTGCGACGACGATCACGATGGTCGTTGACGAACGTGGTCGACGTTGGGCGAGCGGCGCCGCGGCAACTATTCGCCCGCTTCGCTGTCCGCAGCGTTCACGTCGCCGTCGCCCGGCGCCGCCGAGTCGGTTGGCGCCGCCGAGTCGGTGGGCGGGGCCTGGTCGGTGGGCGGGGAGCCGCGCTTGCGCGAGGTGCCGGCTTCGTTGCTACGCCGCCAGGCATGGGTGACCGTATTCTTGTCGGCTTCCTTTCGCCAACGATTCACCGCGGTACGACGACCGCGTTCCGACTCGTCCGGGCGATAGCCGTAGCTTGGGCCCTTGATATCCTTCAGGTTCCAGATGGCCAGGACCCGAAAGATCAGTCGCTCGTCGTCGAGCTGCGACACCAATTTGTGGGCATCGCCACCGACGAGTTGTTCATCGCTATAACCCCAAAGCAGACGATGCAGGTCGGGGGCGGCCTCGCCGTGGGCCGCTGCGAGGCTGGCCAGCACCCTGGCGTTGGATTCCGAACCCCGGTTGACCGCATCGCGGAGCTCGCGGACCAGCTCTTCCCAGACGGCGTCGTAATCTTCGTCGCTCAGCGCCGCGACCAACGGATCGAAGTAGTCGATCTGCGCGGCACAGCGAATCGCCAGATTGCGGACCTCCATGCGACGATGGTTCGTCATTTCCAACAGGCTCAGCCGAACGCTCCGATCGACCCGCAGCCGATCCACCACCTGCGACGTCGCCCGGCTATCGAGCGGGGAGATTTGTTGCGATTCGACCCAGGCCGGAATTTCGTTGGGGTCGGCCGGCGTCGCGTCGGGTGCTGCGGCCAGTCGACGATGGACTGGCCCGGCGAGCACGGTCCGGACGTCGCCTTGTTCCCAGACGACCTCGCCGCTGGCCTCGTAAAGATCGATCGCGGCCCGCGAGGCGACCTTCGCCGGATCGGTTCCGTGCTCGCGATAGGGTTGAACTTCGACGGCCAAGACCGAGGCCGCGTCGCGCAACGTCGCCGTGCCGACCCGGTCGTGCAACCGCAAACGGATCCGGCGATTCGGATTGCTGGCGGAGAGGATCACGATGCGTCCGTAACGCACCGTCAGCTCGGGTACTCCATCGGCGCTCATGTCACTCAGTTCGATCCGCGTCGGCCCGTCGAGTTCGATCGTGGTGCCCCCGACCGTGATCAAAGGGCGACTCGTCGGCAGGGCCAACAACTGGTCGCCCAGCTGCAGCGTGGCCCGCACCGGCAAACGGGACCAGACTTGCTGGGACGCCTCGCCCGCCGGGGCTTCCTCGGCGGGGTCGGTCAACGGCAACCCCCACCGCAACAGGGCATCGCTGGAAAGCAATCGCCCGAAGGTGATCTTACGGGCCGGGGGATGGTCGACCTGCGGCGGCCCCGGGCCGACGTCGTCGCCCTCTTCGTCATCGAACTCGGGCGCCTCCGCGGAGGACTCGGGCGTGGCGGCCGCGGTAGACGATTCCGGCGGCGTTGGCTGCTCGGTTGGAACACCGCCAGGAGGTTCCGGAGTCGCCGTCAGGTCGGCGGACGCCGTCGCCGGCGGCAGAGGCGCGGCGCTTCCGGATGGATCGCCGGCAGCAGCGGCGGGTCCTGGCACGGCCGAGGTGCCCGCCACGTCAGGCGGGGCGGCCGGAGGTAGCGGATTCTCAGGTGAAGGTGTGGCCGCCGCGTCGACCGCCGCTGCGGGAGCACCAGGAACATCGGTCGCCACTCCGCTCACCTGATCGATGCTCTCCGGTACGGGCGTTCCCGCCGCGCCACCCGTCGCGTCCGTCGACCCGGGCTCGGCCGGCGCGCCGGAGGCGACCGCTTCGTCTTCCGGCTCGAGGCTCTCCGCTGCGATGGGCGTGGCGGCCGGCTCCGTCGGCGCGCCGCCGCCGTCGGCCGCCTCGTTCTCGGCGACCTGGTTCGGGGGACTGGGTTCGCTCGGTCCAAATATGATCTCCGGCGCAAAAATCACCATCAACACGACAACGGCGGCGACCGTCATCGCCACGTTGATCAAGGGCCGTAGCGACGAGCGATTCGACTTCCGCAGATACTCCGGCACCTCGGGCGTCGCGCGACCATCGTCGTCGGCCCCCTGCACCGGGGGCGCGGGTGCGGCCGCCGCGGCCATCTCTGTCTTCTCGCTACCGAGCCGGTACATCCGCTCGCGACTCATCGGGTCGACCGTGGCCGGTTCGCCCAGAATCATCGTCAGGATGTGATGGCACGAGCCGACCTCAGCCAGGTGCGCTTCCGACTGCAAACAGATCTTCTCGAATTCTTCGAGTTGCTCGGGCGCCAGCGTGTTGTCGAGATACTCGGCCACGGAGTTCGCATCCTGGCAGACGCCCGTGCCCAAGGTCTCGGGCGCCTCGAGCCGCTGGCGACGCACGACTTCGCGAATGCGATGGACCAGCTGCGTGGCGAACTCGGTTTCCTTGATCTTGTTGCCGATATCCTCCTGATCGGCCGGCTCGAGAATGCCGTCGAGATAGGCGAGCAGAGTGCGGAGGGTAAGACGCATGGCGATTGGCTCCCAAACTGGACGCGGGCCGCGAAGGGTTGCCCGAGGGCGTGTCAGCCCGGTGCAAGGGCGTGCTGGCCCGATGAAAAGGGATACGGCGATCGTCGCCCATTGCCGGAGCGATGACCCTGCCTCTGACCGTTCCTACCCTTTATTAGTGGCGGTGGGTGTCGGAATCCGTGCAGGAAAATGACAAAAAAACCAGATTTTCTCGCCGTGCGCGGCGGCGGCTGGCAGTCCCCGCAGGGAGCCGGCGAGCTTGCTTGCCCGAGGGGGCGCTAGTATCCCACGGCCAGCCCGTCCTTGCGGGACTCGGTGCCGCCGAAGAGCACGCCCTGCTCGTGGTCGATCAGAATGCCCTGATAGCCGCCCCCGCTGCCGCCGCGGCGGACCCGATGACCGCGGGCCTCGAGCTGGCGCACGACGTCGTCCGAGACGCCCCGCTCGGCGATGACCACCCCGCTCCCCTGGGCCGCGCGTCCGGTCGGCGTGGCGCTGCCGTCGTGGCGGACCCGGGCGGCGTCGCCCGCTTCCTGAACGTTGAGCCCGAAGTCGATCAGGTTGACCAGCACCTGCACGTGGCCCTGGGGCTGCATGTCGCCCCCCATCACGCCAAAGCAGAACCAGGGCTTGCCGTCCTTGGTGACCATGGCCGGGATGATCGTGTGAAAGGGTCGCTTGCGGGGTTCGAGTCGATTGGGATGATCGTCTTCGAGCGTGAACAGGGCACCGCGGTTTTGCATGGCGAAGCCGACGTCGCCGGTGCAGATGTGCGAACCGAAACCATGAAAGTTGCTTTGGATGAGCGAGCAGCAGTTGCGATCTTTGTCGACCACGGTCAGATAGACCGTGTCGCCGTTGCGGAGTCGCGGATCGCCCGGCGGAACGACCACGGCGGCCCGCTGCATGTCGATCCGTTGTCGCTGCCGCGTGCCGTACGACTTCGAAATCAGCTCGGAAATCGGCAGATCGCCGAAGGCCGGATCGGCGTAGTAGCGGGCCCGATCGGCGAAGGCCAGCTTCTTGGCCTCGACGAATAGATGCAGCCAGTCGGCGCTGCCGCGTCCCATGGCGCGGACATCGAACCCCTCGATCACGTTGAGCATCTCCAAGACGGCGATGCCCTGGCCGTTCGGCGGAAGTTCCCACACGTCGTAGCCGCGATAGTTCGTCGACACCGGCTCGACCCACTCGCTGCGGTGCTCGGCGAAGTCGGACATCGAAAAGTAGCCGCCGTTCTGCTCGCTGAAGGCCACGATCCGCTCGGCCACGCTGCCGTGGTAGAACGCCGCGGCGCCGTCGGTGGCAATGGCCCGATAGGTGGCGGCCAAACGCGGGTTGCGGAACACCTCGCCAAACCGCGGGGCGCGACCATCGACCAGGAACGTGGCGGCCGAGTCGGGCCACTTGCGCAGATTAGCGGCGCTGCCCTGCCAACTGGCCGAGATGATCTGCGACACGGGAAACCCGTCTTCCGCCGCGGCGATGGCGGGCGCGAGCAGTTTGTCGAACCCCAGCGTGCCGAAACGCCGGCGGAGTTCGTCCCAGCCGCTTACACAGCCCGGCACACTCCAGGTCAGCGGGCCGAACAGCGGAATGTGATCGAGACCGCGGTCGGCGAAGACCTGGCGATTGAGCCGCGCGGGGCTGCGTCCGCTGGCGTTGAGTCCGTAGAGCTTCTCGGTCTTGGCGTCCCAGTAGATGCAGAACAGATCGCCGCCGATCCCGCAGCTCATCGGTTCGGTCAGGCCGAGCATGGCGTTGGTGGCGATTGCCGCGTCGACCGCGTTGCCCCCTTCCTGCAAGATGCGCAGCCCGGTCTGTGCCGCCAGCGGTTCGCTGGTCGCCACGATGCCATGTCGGGCCACCACGACCGAGCGACTCTGGCTGCGGCCGTCCGGTCGATCGTACTCCTCGCCAACAAGTTCCGCGGCACCGTGGGTCATCGTCAGGCACACGACCACCACCAGCCGCGCTCCGAATCGGGTTATCGATTTCATGGGAATCCAGCAGCGACAGGAACCGGACCGGGGCCGGCGGAAAACGTCGTCACATCTTAACACGCCATCACACCGCGGGGTCGTGTCCAGTGGCCGTTGCCAGACCGGGCCCGGACTATAGCGTCGGCCGCGGACCTCGTTGCCGCTGCGGGCCTTCGAAACGCCCTGGCGGTGGGCATTTGCTGGACCGTGCGGCTTGCCCTCGTGGTGCGATCGGTGCGGCCGACAAAGTCTTTTTCGCAGCGTTAGCCCTTGCCCCGGGGTGAGTTGCGCGTTGAAATCGAGCGCATTTCTGTCGCCGCAGAAACGGGCGTGTAGAATAGAAGTGCCAGCAAACGGAGTGCTGTTTCTCATCCCATGGTTTGGGTCGAATGCCTGGAGAAACGGCCATGAAGCAGTCGCGTGATCGAAGTCGTCGTTTGGCCCTCGAGGCCGAAGGATATCTAGAACTCGGCATGCACGAGCATGCCCTCGGCTCGCTCATGCAGCTGGAAGAGTCGGGCGCGCTCGATGCCCACTCGATCTATCTCAAGGGCGAAACGCTCCGTTCGCTCCAGCGCTACGAAGAGGCGATTGGCGAACTGCGTCGGGCCTCGCGGTTCATTCCCGACGATATTCACATCCTGCTCGCGCTCGGTTGGTGCTACAAGCGGACCGGGCAGCTGCAGCGGGCCATCGATTCGCTGGAAGACGCCCTGATCGTCGAGCCGGGTGAGGCCTTGGTGCACTACAACCTGGCCTGCTACTGGAGCCTGGCCGAGAACAAGACGCGGGCCTTGAGTTTCCTGGCCACCGCGCTGGAGATCGACTCGAGCTATCGCGACCTGATCGACGCCGAGTCCGATTTCGATCCGCTCCGCAGCGATCCCGACTTCTTGGCGCTCACCAGCGTGATCGTCTAAGGACGGCTCCGATCGGCTAGTGCGTTGCCGCGACCAACTGGGCCGGCTTCGGCATCCGCATCAGTTCCTTCGCCAGACTGCGATAGTCTTCCGCGCCGTTGCACGACGGGGCATAGACGAAGATCGACTGCCCGAAGCTGGGAGCCTCGGCCAGGCGGATGTTGCGGCGAATGCGGGTTTGGAACATGTGGGCCGTGGCCCAGGTTCCCCCCTCGTCGCGAGCGCGGGCAAAGAAGGCCTCGACGTCGCCGCTCACTTCGCTCGCCAGTCGCGTGGCCGATTCGTACATGCAGAACACGACGCCCGAGAGTCGCAGTCCGTCGTTCAGCCGCCGGGCAACCAGCGAGATGGTCTCGAGCAATTTGCTCAGCCCGTGCAGGGCGAGAAAATGCGGCTGCAGCGGCAGCAAGACCTCTTCGACGGCGGTCAGGGCATTGATTGTCAGAATGCCCAACGACGGCGGGCAATCGACAATCACGTAATCGAACTCGGCCTCGTCTTCGCGCAGCTTGTCGCGGAGGATCAACTCGCGGCCCACCACACCGGCCAGCTCGACTTCGGCCGCGGCCAGGTCGATGTGACTGGAGACCAGGTGGAGATTCTCGGCGACGCGGATCCGCGCGTCGGCCAGGCTGGCCTCGCCGGTCAAAACGTCGTAGACCGAAGCCGCCGTGTCGTGCGGCGCAATGCCCAGGTGGAGCGAGGCGTGAGCCTGCGGATCGAGATCGATCAGCAGCGTCCGCTCGCCGGCGTCGGCCAGGGCGGCGCTGAGGTTCACGGCGGTCGTGGTTTTGCCCACGCCGCCCTTCTGATTCATGATGGCGAACGAGCGCACGCTAGGAACCTCGCGAAACGTTGGAGTCGCCCGCGACCGCCGAATTCGGCACTTGGGCAATCTCGGCACTTGGGGCGCGATTATAGGAAAGCCCCGCGAGGGCTCCTAGAGCGAATCGCGGGCCGCAGAACGGGACGCTGCAGCAGCGGCGACCTACAGCGGCAGATCGTCCGTGTCGAGCAGGTTGTCGTACGCATCG
>QQVP01000038.1 GCA_003389215.1 Planctomycetota bacterium
GGCGACCTGGTGCGACCGACCTGGCAACATGACGGGGAGAATCGCTTCGTGCTGCTCGAGGGGGGCGTGCTCGGCCGCGTCGACGACATGATGATCATCCGCGGCGTGAACATCTATCCGTCGTCCATCGAGCAGATCCTGCGCAGCTTTCCCGAGGTGGTCGAGTACCGCATGACCGTCTTCAAAGAGCAGGAGATGGACCGGCTCTTGATCGAAGTCGAGGATCGACTCGACAATCCGCAACGGCTCGAAGAGGAGCTGCGGCTGCGGCTGAGTCTCAAAGTGGCCGTGCAGTCGGTGCCGCTCGGCTCGCTGCCCCGCTACGAGGCCAAAGGCAAACGTTTCGTCGACCAGCGCGGCACGGTCGACGCATCTTCCTGAGCAGGGACGCGACAAAGTTGACGGGGTAACGAGGTGACGGGGTAACGAAGTAGAGAGACGGGCAATGAGCGTGCTGCCGACCAAACTGGAAATGACCGCCGAAGATCACCTCCGCATCGCCTGGAGCGACGGGCAAGTTCGCGAGTACCTGCCGCGCGAGCTCCGCGACGGCTGCCCGTGTGCCACGTGTCGCGAGAAGCGAAAGGCGGCCGATGAGCCGGCACCCTTGCTAAACGTATTGCAGCCGGGCGAGGCCGCGCCCGTAAAGATCGTCTCCGTCGAGCCGGTGGGGCGCTACGCCTACAGCATCGACTTCAGCGACGGCCACAACACCGGCATCTACGAGTTCGACGTGCTTTGCCAGTTGGGCCACCCGGTCGAGTAAGGGGCGGCACGCGAATTCCGCAGACAGCCGCCGCGGAATGCCCCATATTGCCCGAGTGTAGGCGATCGCCGCCGAGGCAATTAGGCTAGAAAGCGGGGCCGCGGCGCCGCCTTCCACTTGGTCGTACCCGTCGAACCGGCCGCGGCCCGCCAGCACGTGGCGCCGACCCGCGCCCTCCCGTCCCCTCGCTTTCCGGCGCTCGCCGGCACAGGCTACTTTCCAGTTCGCCGAGACTCGTATGCAGCTGCTCTACATCGTAGTGATCGTGGCGGCCATGGTCGCGGGCGACCTGGCGACCGCGGAACCGGTGGCCCACGATCGCCTCCGCCTGCTGATGACCGTTGCCGCGGTGAGCATGGTGATGCTGTTTGCCCATGCGGCGGCCGGCATCACCCTGTTTCGCCTTCGTCAGGACTTCGCCCGTCGCGCCGTGTGGATGGACACCTTCGCGCAGTGGAAGGCACTGCATCTCGGTCTGTGGGCGATCGTCAGCGTGGCGATCCTGTTCGGCTTCCAGTGGGCCCAGCTGGTCCGCAGCAACTGGCAGCTGGCCGACACGTTCCTGCTGGACGAAGCCCTGATCCTGGTGCCGCTGTTGGTGCCGCTGTTCTTTTCCTGGGCGGCCTTCTACGAAGTCGATCGCACGCTGGAGCGTTGTCTCACCCCGGCGGAACCGCTGGTAGGGCCCTGGCAGGGACGGATTCGCTACGTGCTCACCCATGCCCGCCATCACCTGGGCCTGCTGTTGTTGCCTTTGTTCCTGGTCGTTGCCTATCAGGACGCCACGCGTTGGTGGCTGCCCGAGAATGCCGCGGACGATTTGGCGATGCTGGGCTACCTGCCGCTGATGGCGCTGCTGGCCCTGTCGGTGCCGCTCTTGCTGCGGTTGATCTGGCCGACGGAATCGCTGCCCGCGGGCCCGCTTCGCGAATGCCTGGTCGCGGTCCATACGCGTCTGGGAGTTGGCATCCGCGACATTCTCGTCTGGAAGACGCATCGCATGATCACGAATGCGGCGGTGGCCGGTTTCGTGCCGCGCTTGCGCTACGTGTTCCTCAGCGACGGATTGCTGGGACAGCTGCGTCGGGAAGAGATCGCCTCGATTTATGCGCACGAGTTGGGACACATTCGCGGTCGCCACTTGCCGCTGCGTGTGGCGGCCGCCCTGCTGCCGGTGGCGGTTTGGATCGTGGCCACGAACAGTCTGACGGCCTGGTTCGGCAGCCCGGTGGCCGACGCCGGCGAAGCCGCTGAAATCGCCCAAGCCGCGATCGCATCGGTTTCGGCCTGGAACGCCACGGCCCCGCTGGGCCTGTTGACGTTGATGGCCCTGTACGCAGCCACCGTGATGAGCCGCTACTCCCGCCTGATGGAGCACGAGGCCGACCTGGTCGCCTGCCAGGAAACGGCGGCCCGCGATTCGTTCTCCGCGGCCGCGGCCGAGCCGTTTGCCGACACGCTGGTGCGACTGACGCTGGCCTCGGGGCAGCGGCTCGATCGTCGCAGCTGGCTGCATCCCTCGGTCGCCGACCGCGTCGCCTTTCTCCGCCGCGCAGCGGAAGCCCCCGCAGATCGCCGCCACTTCGAAGTGCGCATGCGCCGGTTGGCGCGGTTTTTCGTGGGCCTGTTGCTGCTCACGTTCGTCGTCGGCACGGTTCTCTCCAACCTCGCGGCTCGCTTCTAGGGCGATCCCTCGGCCCACGGACTCGGCCAACTGCGGCACGGTGCGGAAAATCGATACAGCCGGACAAGACGACCAAAGTTTTCTATCTTCCGCCCTCTTCGAACGCGGCTCGTCGCGCGGCGAGACCGATATTACTCACGGCCGGCGCGGACTGCTCGCTTGCGAGCGCCGCCGCGCGGCACGACGGCTACGACCGGAATCTCCGGGCAAGCGATCCGGAACACGTCACAACGAGACAGGTGGAACCGCGCAAATGTCGACCACGCTTAGCAACCTCAACGAGTTGGCCCAACTCGCCGATCGGGTGGCGATGGCCTTGGCTGGCAATCCTTACCTGCGAGCCCGCAGCGTCGACTTCGAGACTGAAGACGGCCACGTGAAGCTGCACGGCAAGGTTCACACCTACTTTCAGAAGCAGATGGCCCAAGAACTGCTGCGGGGCGTCCGCGGCGTCAAGTCGATCGAGAATCAGATCGACGTGCAGTGGGCCAAGTAAGGGCCGGCAGCCTGAGGTCGTGACCAGGTCGAGGGCGACTTCGTGGGGCGGCCAGCGGCGGCACGCGACTGCGACTTAGGGCGTCATTACCGCGCCTTCGGGCGGCCTTCGCCCGCCTTCGGTTTCTTCTTCTTGAGCGCGCCTGTTTTTGAGCCGGCTTTTCGCACGCCTGCGGTGAGCCTGCCCGAAGCCCCGCACGCTCGCAGCGAGTTTGCTCTATTGAGCCCTGCGCAGCCAATGAACCAGGCCGACCAGCGGGAGGCCGGCATTCCAGCTATCATCGCCGCGGCGAAGGGCTCATTGACAACGCAGCCATCAATGAGCCAGACCGGCGATCTGCTGAATCAGGCCCACGATGCTGGATCGCTGCTGATCGAGAATTGCCAAGGCCGCGATCGCGTTGTCGGCCAGGGCCTGATTCCTGGCCAGGAGCACCGACTCTGCGGTCTCGTCGATGCCGCCGACCTCGTCGATCGTATCTTCCAGCGAGTCCTGCATGGCGTCGAGCAGCGCCCCGGCCGAGGCCACCGCGATATCGGCGAAAGCATCGACCTGTCCCTCGATCAGATCGAGATCGTCGAGGGCCTCGTCGACGATTCGCACCGCCAGCGACGAGTTCGTATCGAGTCCGGCCGCGGTGCCGCCGGTCGCCAGTTGATCGAGCGTGCCGCTCAAGCCCCCGAGTCGGGCCGCCTGAGCTCCGCGGACCGCGAATTCGGTGGTTCGCGACAGATCCGTGGTCAGCGCGAACAACGGCGGCGTGCCCGAGATGGTGAACGTGGTGAAGGCGCCGCTATGCCCCGCCGCAAACTCGACCGCCACGTTGGCTCCGCTGTCGGCCAGGGTGAAGCGATTGCCGTCGCCCGTAAGCGACTGGCTGTTGATCGTCGCCTGGGCATCGACCCCCGTAGCACTCCCCGCACCGTTGAAGGTATCGGACGTGGTGATCGAAAGCGACGCGTTGGAGCCGTAGTCGATGGTCGTGAAGTCGAGGTCGTTGCCGTCGACCGTGGCCGTTACGCCGGTGAGGTAGGCCTCCTGATTGACGCGGGTGGCCACCGTGGCCAGCGACTCGCCGGTGGTCACGCTCACCGAGGCGCTGCCCCGGCTGCCGGTAATCGTGATCGTGGCGTCGTTGGTGATCAGGCCGGTTCCCTCGGTGTGGGTTAGCGTGGCCTGCTCCGCGGCGACCGAGACCGTGCCGCTGACCGAGAGCGAACTGGCTCCACCCAGCGTAAACGCCTGCACGTCGGAGACCTCGCTATTCACGACGTCCGCATACTGAAAGTCGGCCGAGCCGTCGAGATAGCGCCGGCCCGAGACCTCGGTGCGGGTCAGCTCGTTGATGGCCGTGATGGCCGCGTCGATGGCGGCCTGATTGGCGGTCCGCTCTTCGGAGGTGAGCGCCTGATCGACGTCGGCCAGGGCCTTGGTGCGAATCGTATTCAGCTCGGTGCGGATCTGGTCGACCGTGAGCTGCGTCTGGCTCCCGACGCTCGAGGCGACCGTCACGTTCGACAGCGCCGCATTCACACCCACCAACTGCGTCTCGAAGTTCGATAGGGCGACGAACCGCGACGGGTTGTCGGCCGCGGCGTTGATGCTCTTGCCGGTGGCCAGGCGAAACCCGCCGATCTCGACCGCTTCCTGCGAGGCGGCCAGCTGATTCAGCAAGGCCCGTTCGATGCCGGAAAGGCTGGCTCCAATGCGTCCCATGACTCACTACCGCGGTTGCGCGTCTCTCGATGTCGTAACGGGTCTCGATGTCGCACGGGCCCGCTGCCGCACGAGTCTGGCAAGTCGCCCGGAGCCGGCGGCCGGTGCGCCCGGTCCCGGCTACTCGTCGTGCTGCAGCCAGGTCGAGACCAACTCGGTGGCCCGATCGAGCACGTTTTTTTCGGGTTCGTGGTCCGCTTCGGTCGCCATCAGGTACGAGCGGACGCTGGCCAACAGATGCTGCGCGTGAGACCCGGTCTCGCTGCGACGGCGGTCGCGATGTCGTTGGGGGCGAATCGAGACGTGGGCCTTCGTCCGCACGACGCGCTGGTTGCGGCCGCTCGCCTTGGGGTCTTTCTTGAATTGCTCTTCCGCGAAGCCGATCTCGACGATGAATCCGACCGGGCGGTCGCTCGAACGTCGCAGCAGTCCGACCCGCTTGGCGTCGACCCGTACGATCACACAGTTGCCGTCGATCTTCTCGATCGCGCCGTGGTGATCGGCCACAAAGCCGCGCAGCTTCTCGACCGCCACCTTCAGCGGCACCGGCGTCACCAGGTTCGACTCGACCACGGCGCTCGGCGCGGCCGAACTGGCCCAGCGGAACCAGCCACTTTCGCTCTTCGCCTTCTCGCCCTGCGAACCGGTGCCGAGCTGCACGACCGCGTTACGACCGCTGTCCTTGGCCATCAGCAGCGCCCGGTCGGCCCGCCGCAACATCGTCGCGTCGGTGTCGCCGGGCTGCGTTTCGGTCACGCCAAAGCTGGCCGAAATGCGGTTTCCGCCCAACATCGGCAGCGGTAGATCGCTGAACGAACGGCGAATCTGCTCGGCGCGGCGGGCCGCCGTGGCGTTGTCGCAATCGGCACACAGCACCACGAACTCTTCACCGCCATAGCGGGCAACCAGGTCGCCCGGCCGGCACATCTGCTTGAGCAGTTGGGCAAACGTCTTGATCGCTTCGTCACCCGCCTGGTGACCGTAGGTGTCGTTGACCTTCTTGAAGTGGTCGATGTCGCAAATGATCAGGCTGCAGGGCCGACCTTGCTTGAGGTGCGTCTCCACGAACCGCTTGTGCGCCCGGTCGAACTCCGCCCGGTTGGCGACCTGGGTGAGCGGATCGCGGGTGGCCCGCTCGTGCAGACTCTGGCACCGCTCTTCCAGCGAGGCCTCGGGCGAGGCGTCGTGCAACAGCACGTTGGCGCCGTAGGTCGTGCCGTCGTGACCGATGACCGGCACCACGTGCAGATCGATCGACACCTGGCGACCCTTCTGATTCGCCAGGATCAAGCGGCGAATCGACTGCACCCCCGAGTGGAGCACGAATTGCACGGGGCAGTCTTCGTCGACGAGCATCTTGCCCTTTTCGTCGGCCAGGCCGATCAGGCTCGGCTGCCACGAGCGTTGGAAGACGCTGGAACTCGGCAGGCCGGTGAGTCGCTCGGCACCCCGATTCCACAATTGAATCTGCAGGTTGCTGTCGATGAACACGACACCGTCGCGCATATTGTCGAGCAGCTTCTGGTGGAACAACGCGTCGGTCTGCACCTGGCCCGTGGGAGCCATCACGGCGTCCCGCTCCCACATCGTGGCGCTCTCTTCGAGCTCTTCCAGCCAGCGATGGACCACGCGCTGGTGAAGTTCCGCGTGATCGCTCTGCTGCAGCTGGGCGAAGTCCCTCACCAACGACGCGTCGAACTGCGTGCCGGCACAGCGGAACAGCTCGCCCAACGCCCGCTCCCGGGGCATCCCGCGGCGATAGATATGATCCGTCGTCATCGAGTCGAAGGCGTCGACGATGGCCAGCATGCGGGCACACAGCGGCAAGTCGTCGCCCGAGCGGTCGTAGTCGCCCCGGCCGCCGTTGTACCAGGCGGGACTGTAGTGGACGATGTCGAGCACCGGTTGCGAAGAACAGCAGCTCCGCAGAATCGTCAGGCCCAGCGTGCGATGGCGATTCATCAGCACCGCCTCGGAAGCGGTCAGCTTGCCCGGCTTGAGCAGCACGTTATCCGGCACGCCGATCTTGCCGACGTCGTGCAACAACGCCGCGACTTCGATCTCGTCTTTTTGGCCCGTATGCAGTTTCAAGGCCAGCGCCCAGCTCGAGCAGCTCAGCGCCACTCGCACGCTATGGGCCGCCGTGGCGGCATGCTTGGACTGCAACGCCGTGAACAGCCCGCTGGCGATGCCCAACCGGGCTTGCGCGAGTTGGTTCTCGTGCGTCAGTTGCGCGGTCCTGTGGAACGCCTCGCCCGGACCTTCCAACGCCCCCAGCAACATCTCGACCGGCGCACCGGTCGGCGTCATCAACGACCCGTCGGGCGTCGTCGGCATCTCGTGCGGCGTGGATTGGGGTGGCAGGTTCGACATCAAGTTGATGTTTGCAGTTGCAATCGAGTTCGGTCGCCCCGCGCTGCCGTTGCGGCGTCGAGAGGCGAGTCGTTGTGGTTCGTTACGCTCGTCGGCGTTGGTTTCAAACGTCGGGGCCCACGTTTCGTCGACCCCGTCGCACGGCTTCGGGCCGTAGCGCATTCCCGGCGGCGCGCGCTTTTTCCCGCGAATATGCCTAGAAAAATGTAGGTCACGCAATTCCCCGGGCCGGTCGAACGACTTCGGAATCGGGCGAATTTTCGCACCCCGCGACTCCGGGTACGTTGGTAACGGTTGTCGCGATTCTCCGCTCATCTCCGCCCCACTCCTCCGCGCGCGACCGGCGAGCGGGCAGCGATCACCCGGGTGCGACCGTCCCGCACGGGCAGGCATCGGCTGTGTGAAGCGGCTTCGACCGGCAGGCCCGCCATCTCGCCGAGCGATCCTCGCGGCTGCGGCGCCCCTCGCCATGATTCGACCGTGTGCCGCCCGCCGCCCGTCGGCCGTGCCTCGATTCCCTACAATCGCTACCGCCGTACCGCCGTACCGCCGCTCGACCCCTGACGCTCGCCGCCTGACGGTCCCCTGGCCCGCGCGCTATATTGACGACCATGCTGAATCTCGCCTCCGATACGCCGCGGCGTTGGCTCGATCAGGTCGACGCCCATCTGGACGAAGTGCTGATCGACCACGCTCACTGCGAAAAGAAGGCGGCCGCCACCGCCATGAATCTGCTCTTCGCCTACGTCGACGACGAGGAACTCTGTCGCGAGATGTCCGACATCGTCGTCGAAGAGCTCGAGCACTTTCGCCTGGTGTTGGATCTGCTCGGGCAGCGGCAAATCCGCTTTCGTCGTCTGAAGCCGAGCAGCTACGGACGCCGGTTGCACGAGTTGATTCGCGGCGACGAACCCCACCGGGCGATCGACCGGCTACTGGTGGCCAGTCTCATCGAAGCCCGCAGTTGCGAACGCTTTGCCCAGCTCCGCGATCACCTGGCCAACAGCGACGCGGAACTGGCGGAGTTCTACGGCAGCCTGTTCGAGTCGGAAGCTCGTCACCACACGACCTACGTCCGCCTGGCCAGGCGCTTCCTGCCCCGCGGGGCCCCGGAAGATACGGTCGCACAGCGCCTCGCGGAATTGGCCGCGGCCGAGGCGGAGATTCTCGCCGAGGGCGACGAATTCGCCCGGGTACACAGTTGATTCGCCCGGGTACACGGTTGATGTTCCCCTCGGGATGCCAGGCAGACGGCGACCGGGAAGCTCCCTCCCACGGCCGCGCCGATCCGCTACGTGCAGGGCTCGGCGAGTGGCCGCAACCCTTTCTATTTCAGGCCTTTTCGGCAGGATTGCTTGTACTTGGCGAGCCCTTTTTGCTAGACTGAAGCCGGCGGCAGGGATCGTTCGCTGTGCCAGTGCGAACCCCTAGGCGGCCGACCGGAACAGACCCATCTTTTTTCACGTCGCGTTGCGGCACCCCGTGATGCCCATTGATTCCGTTTATTTTCGTCTTAAGAGTGAGCTTCGTGAGGGGCTTCGATTCGAAGAGGAGGACTAATCCCATGCGTCGTTTCCGACCCCGAGGGCGTGCGGCCGGCCACCGCGGCTTCACCCTGATCGAATTGCTGATCGTGATTGCCATTATCGGCATTCTGGTGAGCATGATCTTTCCGGTGGCGATCGGTGCCCTGGAAAGCGCCCGAAACATGAATTGCCAGAGCAACATGAAGGAAGTCGCCAAAGGCCTGTTGACGATGAAGGCCTTTCCGGCGGGTGTCGACGACCGCACCGGCATCACGGGCCAGGCCCGGATGCTCAACGCCGTCGGTCAGGGTGCCCTGCACAACGCCTTCGGCGATTTCTCCCAGAGCATTCAATCGTTGGGCGGTATTGGTGCGAAACGTGTGGAGATCTTCAACTGCCCCAGCGACTCGGGTAGCGCCGAGTTGTTCTATCAGCCAAGCGGTGGCGACCGTTATGCCCTCTCGAATCTGGTCCTCTGCTTCGGGGCCACCACGTTCGGAGCTGGCCCGGCGGAAGCGGGCATTTGGAAGATTAACGTCGGGACGAGCACCTCGGCGGCCATTGATGGCGTCAGTGCCACGGCCCTGTTCAGCGAGGTCATTGCCTCGCCGGGTTCCGGCTCGGGCGGAACCGGAACCGATCCTTCAGGCGTGTGGGCGTGGGCCGGCGGCGGCACCAGCGGATACACTCATGCGGGTTCTCCTGTGAACGGTGCGCCGGTGCCGGGCACGCTGGGGAGCTTTGCCGGAACCGATTCCAGTCAGGCGGGGACCGGCACCCTCGATAATGCGACGGGTACGGCTAGCAGCTTTCACGTCGGCACCGTCAATGTCGTGATGGCCGACACCTCCGTCAAGGAGATTGGCGTCGAAATCGCTGGACCGACGTGGCGTGCGATGGGGACCGCCGCGGGCCGCGAGGTTGTCGACGACGACGGCAACGTGCTGGGCGGTACCACGGGCGGAACAACCGGCGGAACAACCGGCGGCACGACGGGTGGGACCACCGGCGGCGGTACCACGTAAGTCGCGAATGTCCCTCGCGGGCGACCCCGCCCGCGCGAAGCAAATCTGACGCAACCCAGACCCCGGTCGAATCACTCGACCGGGTTTTTTTGTTGGTCGCGCCGGGTGGCACGCTAAGTAGCCCGATGCGTCAGCGAGGGACGAGACAGGAAGAGATAAAGACAGGATGACAGGATGCCATCAGGCTCCTTGTCAGCCAGTGTGGGGACGCGGCCTATTGTGGCCCCGGCATCGGGAGGGCGAGGC
>QQVP01000083.1 GCA_003389215.1 Planctomycetota bacterium
TGAAAGGGAGATTCCTGCGAACAACTTCAGTTTCACTCAGCCGATCGAGCTGCGCGTCCAAGAATTGGTTGCCGGCGTACGGTCAGATGTTGGGATTAGCCTTTATGGCGACGACCTCGAAAAACTGAAGGAATTGGGCAACAAAATCGCCACGGTGATCAATAAAGTGCCCGGTGCGGCCGATGTTCAGGCGGAACAGACCGGTGGTCTGCCTTACATCCAAATGCGCATTCGCCGCGATCAGATCGCTCGTTACGGGATCAACGCTGGCGACGTTCTGGACACAATCGCGGTGATCGGCGGTAAAGAAGTCGGACAAGTCTTCGAGGGCCAACGACGATTTCCTCTCCAGGTTCGCCTGGGGCCAGGCTGGCGCAAAGACTTAGGGACACTCACGCGAATCAAGATCGCAGATCCCCGTGGTCGCCAAATCCCGCTGGAGCAACTTGTCGACATCAGTGTCGGTCCGGGAGTTGCTCAGATAAGCCGCGACGAAATCCGCCGCCGATTCTTGATCCAGGTCAACGTCCGTGGGCGGGACTTGGCCGGCTTTGTGAGCGAAGCGAGGCAAGCCATCGACGAGGAGATCAGCCTGCCTCCCGGTTACCGCGTTGCCTGGGGAGGCCAATTCAAAAACCTGCAGGAGGCGGCGGGTCGTCTGGCCATTGCTGTTCCATTTGCGTTGTTCCTGATCGCCTCTCTCCTATACATGACTTTCAAATCAGGCAAGCTGGCGTTGCTGATTTTCCTGAACGTTCCCATCGCAACCACAGGCGGCATTCTGGCTCTTTGGTTTCGCGGCATGCCCTTCTCGATTTCAGCTGGCGTGGGTTTCATTGCGTTGTTCGGCATGGCAGTGATGAACGGTGTCGTGCTCATCGAACATGTGCGCCACCTAAGGCACCGCGGAATGAATATCAACGATGCGGTGCATCAAGGAGCACTCGACCGCCTCCGTCCCGTGTTGATGACTGCCACGACCGATGCGCTGGGTTTCATTCCCATGGCCATCTCCACCAGTTCTGGAGCCGAAGTCCAGCGACCGCTGGCCACGGTCGTGATCGGCGGCGTAATCACATCGAGTTTGTTGACGCTGGTCGTTTTGCCGGCCATCTACCGTTGGTTCGAGCCGAAAGGCGAAGAATACGTGGAAGTATGAGCGAAGCAGAGCGAGATAATTTCAGACCGGAGAACGAGACGGTGATGACCCGCGGGCTATCCGAAATCAAACGGTTGGATATAGAGCGAAACCAGTTCTTGAAAAACGGAAAGGTGCAGGTGCCGGTTACTGACAATTAGTCGTACGGATACGTCAGAGCAAGAGAGTCCGGATGTGAATCTCATGCACAACAATGAAATACCGAAAAGCAGAGAGTCGCGAGCCCGGGATTTCTCGCGCTCGGCACCCTCGATCACGGAGGCAGCAGTCGTGACCGCTCCAGCACACCGCATTTCGCTCTCCGTTCCCAGCTATCTGATCTTCTTTCTTTCTGGCGCAGCGGCCCTTATTTATGAGATCTCGTGGTCACGCCAGATTGGGCTATTGTTTGGCCACACGGTACACGCTGCGGCGATCGTCCTGGCCAGTTATTTTGCCGGCCTAGCAGTTGGGTATCTGGTCGGGGCGAAATGGTCGTCACGCCTTCCCCCGCTGCTCGGCTATGGCATTGCGGAGTTAATGGTCGCGGCATGGGCGTGCTTGATTCCGGTACTGCTGCGTTGGTCCGAATCGCCAGCGATCGCTGCATGGCTGAGTAGTTCCTCCATCGGCTGGCAGATGGCCACGAGAGCTCTGTTCTGCTTCCTGCTTTTCTTGCCGGCGACAACTGCTTTGGGCGTGACGCTACCGATGATGGCCGAGTTTGTCACCTTACAGCGAAATCGAGGCATGACCGACGTGACAAATGCCACCCGCGTCTCGCTGGCGTACGCACTGAATACGGCTGGTGCATTGGTGGGCGTACTGTTCGCCACATACTTTCTGCTGGTCGTCGTCGGCGTTCGCACCAGCAGCTATGTGGCGGCCGGCGTCTCGACGATATGCGCCGTTGCCGCATTTATGCTGAGCTTGTGGAAAGCAGACAAGAGAGGGCGGACCGTGAAAAGCGAAGAATTTGGCTCTGGACGTTCGATGCTAAGCTCTCGACCGTCATTCTCTTGGCTCGTACTGGTCGCGTTGTCCGGATTCGGCATCTTGGCCTTTGAAGTCCTTTATACACGAATGTTCTCGCTCGTGTTCCATAATAGTACATACACTTTCGGGGCGGTGGTGACTGTCTTCCTCGCGTCACTCGCAGCAGGTGCCACCCTAGCGGCGTGGCTACAACGGCGCTACAGCATCGAAGGTCTTGCCGGTTGGGCGGCCGGGTCGGGTGCATTGGCAACGATGTTTTCTGTGCTCACGTTTGTCGCGCTGACGGGTCTCAACTACTACTCGTACGGTGAATCGTTTTCCCAATACTTAGGCGGCGCATTCCTGCTGGTGGTTCTCGTAGTGGCTCCGCCGATCACGCTGCTCGGCATGGTGCTACCGCTGGCGTGGAAAGCCGCGGGTCGTGGTTATAGCGCGGGTATCGTCGTTGGCCGCCTGACTGCGGTCAGCACGATTTGCGGCGCGACCGGCGCACTCGCCGCGAGTTTTCTGCTGTTGCCATGGATCGGATTATGGCAGTCCTTTGTCTTGCTGTCCGTGTTCTTTTGCGTTGCTGGTTTTATCCTGCTCGTGCGTAACGGCCGCCCAATCTGGGCGTGTACCGGGGCGGTGGTCTTCAGCAGTCTTGCGCTACTTGCGCTGCGTAGTCCCGTCGAAGCGAACCTCAGCCGCATGCGGCTGGGCGAGCAGCTCGTACAGCGGTGGAGTTCGCCGTACGGCTGGATCGACGTGGTGCGGCTTGACAGGACGAAATCATTCAAAGTACGGCAAAACTTGCACTACCGGTTCGGCGAGACTGGCGACAACCCTCGCGAGTATCGCCAGGCGCACATCCCGCTACTATTGCACGAGCGGCCGCGGGACGTGTTGTTTTTGGGACTGGGGACTGGCCTGACCGCGGGCGCCGCGATTCCACACGGCGACGTGGAAAACATCGTCGTTGTGGAACTGATTCCCGAAGTCGTCGAGGCGGCCCGGTTGCTTGCGCAGCACAACTATGGAGTTGTCGATCATCCCAAGGTCGATATCCGTGTTGACGACGCACGGCACTACCTGCTGGCCACCGACCGCCGATTCGACGTTATCGTCTCCGACCTGTTTGTGCCCTGGGAGAGCGAATCCGGCTACCTGTACACCGTCGAGCATTACCAAGTGGCTCGCAAGCGCCTGAAGCCGGACGGCCTCTTTTGTCAATGGCTGCCGCTGTACCAAGTTGGCGCGCGCGAGTTTGGATTGATCGCGGACAGCATCGCCAGTGTGTTTCCCGTGACGACGATCTGGTGGGGAAAGATGGACGCAGCCAAACCGGTAATTGCTCTTATAGGAAGCGATGGCCCCATCGAACTTGACGCCGACCGGCTCGCGACGCGTCTCGACGCGCTTCGGCAAATCACGGACTCATCTGATAGCACCCTGCGTACGGTTGATCGTCTTTACAGCGCCTATCAGGGCGACTGGTTGCGGCGCCATCTGTCTCGTCTGAACACCGACGAGCATCCACGTGTCGAATTCCTGGCACCAATCTCCAATCGTGATTACAGGATGATTTCGGGCCCCGTACTGCTGAAATACTATGACGACGTTTTATCTCAACTCCCGTCGGGCGCTGCCCGCTTTCGCTTTGCTGCGGAGATGACATCCGCAACTCATGGGCAGCGCCGTGCGTGGCAGCGCCTCGCTTTGTTTGGAGAAACGATCCCATGAAAGAAGTCAAAGCCATCTTCCAGCCGTTCATGCTCAAACCGGTGCTGGAAGCACTGGAAAGAGTCGATCATCTTCCAGCCGCCACCGTGTCGGAGGTGGACGGGTACAGCGTCGTGCATCCAGAGTACACGCCAAAGCCAAAAACGAAACTGGAGATGATGATTCCGGACGAGTTGGTCGACGCGGTTGTCCAAGCCATTCAAACCGGGGCGCGTACAGGCAATCCCGGCGACGGCCGAATTTTTGTGACCGATGTGGAAGCTACCGTGAAGATCCGGACGGGTGTAAAAGGGACAGCGGACTAGGCTCTGACCCCCTGAATTTCGATCGATCCTTCGAGACATCATACCAGCCAGCGTTCTGGGACCTACTGACTTCTTGCGAGGTAGCGAGATGGCATCACGCAACATGTGCTTCAAGAGGCTCGATGCCCTGTCCTTGCTGTTTCTAGGCGACTGTCGAACACGATACGCGGACATGGTAATCGACAACCTACGAGTGAACTTGCAGGATGTTCGTCCAGATACGAGGTCGTCAGATGCTTGACTCGTCGGACCACATCATCTGCGATGGCTGCGGACTGCAATTGCCGTTGAGGCGTCCGAGGAACGTGGCATCTGCAAACGTATGGCAATGTGTTAAGTGTGGTTTGAAATATCGTGCCCTCTTCGACTTGAAGTCGGACGAAGAGCTTTACGACCATGTTCGCCCGTGCCTTCCATGGCCCAATACCGATGAATAAGAGGTTCGTTATGCTTAGACGATTGAACCAATGTGTGGTCCAGCCCGTCATCTGGTTGCTCGCGGCGTGCCTACCTCTTGCCGAACTATCAGCTTTCACTTGTCATTGTTCGGTGAGTAATGCGGGGGCGATACGCCGTTCCGCCGAACGGCGGGATTTCGATCAGCCAGAACTTGAACTTGGTTGTCGCTGTTGTTCGGTTGGCAAGTGTTTGGGATTGCCGGACACCTTATGTCCATGTGGGTGCGCGTGCGTCTGTCACGACAGCGACATGTCAGCCTTTCTGGTCCGTCCACCTAAATCAGATGACAAGATCAGGCGTGTAGTGGAATTCCCCGACACGACAGGAATATCGCCACCAATCGTCGTGCCAGGAGTGTTTTCGTCGTACACCTACCATCCGCCAGATCTAACGACGCTCGTCACATCACTCCAGCGTTGTATCTTCCTCTCACGATTCGCTCTCTGATTCACACGGTTTCAGGGTAGCCACCCGCGGGCTCTCTCCCGGTCGGGCCTCACCGGAACCCTCGACCATCGCTTGTGCAATGCCGCTCCTCAATTGGAGCACGTTTCATGAATGATCGAGCTCAATGCTGCGTGAACGTCAATCTGCGAACGAAAGATCTTTAATCGCTATTACGAGTGGAGAGGAAATAATCATGTCGACGAATACCAAAACTCTGCAGGCCTTCCAGGCATACATTCATTCGACTGCCCATGGCGTCGCGAAGCCGCACCTCGCAGTAGCTGGCGATCGTCGATCGTCACGACCAAGGCGGACCGCGCTGGTCGTTGAATTTCGTGACGAGGTATACGCCGGCTTGAAAGTCGTAATGGAAGAAGCAGGAATCATCGTGAAACGAGCGATCGATGGCCTGGCGATAGCAAGCACTCTAAACTGCACCGTCCCGGACCTGATTCTGATCAACGAAGACAGTCCGTACGGAAGCGGCTGGCTGATCACCTACAAGGTGCGACTTGCCCAGTACAATGGCCCCGTATGGCTCTACGGCCCGCGGCCACCTCGTTATCAGATTAGCAGGAAATTTTGCGGGGTCGACGTGATTATTGAGTATGGAGGTGTCTTGTCTCGGCTGTTGTCGGACGTGCAGAAACGTATTCAGCAGCAGCTAGACGAGGTGGAAGACCTGCTGGCGACGATGGACACAGATTGCGTCGAGTCTCGAAACGTCCCCAGATCGGCGAAGCCGTCATTTTGAACAGACATCGACAGAACATTCGGGAACTCGTTGAGCGCCGCTTTTGCGTCCTGCGCAAGAGCGATGCCGTCATGCGGTGCGCGTCGAACCGAAGTCCGCCGGTCTCTCGCCCGTCACAACTCGAAACGAATCGTTTCCAACAAATCTATGAAAGCGCGGGCGGCGCGCGTCGGCAGGCGTTGCGGATCAGTGATCAAGTACAGATTGCGGACGGCCTTGGCGCCCTCGATTTCGACGGCAACCAGACGCTCATCTTCGAGTTCTCGCTTGATCGCCCGCGTGGAAAGAAAGGAGATGCCGACGCCGCGTTCGACGGCGGCACGAATTGCGTCGTTCGAGTTCACTTCCATGGAGAATCTCAGCTCCGTTGTCGCCAGACCGGCTTTTGACAGCGCCTGCTCAACGCAACGGCGGCTGCCTGACCCAGACTCTCGTACGATCAGCGGCTGACCGCGCAGGTCATCGGGGTTAATCTTCCGCGCCTGCGCAAAGGCGTGGTCCGGCGCAACGACCAACGCCAACTCATCCTGGGCGATGGATTTCGCGCAGAGCTCCGCCGCACGAGGCAATTCACCGACGAGGCCCACTTCAGCCTTGCCCGCCTCGACGGCTTGGATCGCGGCGGCGCTGTCGGAGACCGACACCGACTCTTGAACTTCGGGATAGAGTTCTCGGAATTTCACCAACAACTCGGGCAGTAGCCACTCGGAAGGGACTGTGCTGCACGCGATCCTAATGGTTCCGCCTACCGTAGCTGGTTGCTGTCCCGACTCTTGCTGAATGTCTTCGACCAGATCCAGAATCTTCTTGGCGTGCTGGTACACGCGCCGACCGGTATCGGTCAGGGCAACGGATCTCGGGCCACGGTCAAACAGCGCCGTGCGCAGACCCTTCTCCAGCGCCGCGACGTGCTGGCTGACGGCCGCCTGAGTCAGCCCCAGGAGTTCCGCGGCGCGGGTAAAGCTCTGCGATTCGGCCGCAATCACGAATGTCTGCAGATGACGCATTTCCATACCGTGAATCATACCCGTGTTCGGCGCTCAGGCACACGCACATTGCAGCTCTGTTTAAGACGCTATAAGCGGCGCTTGGTCATGGACCTTGCAGATATCACGATTCGTTCGATTCTGGCGGTTTCGAGAAACCGATACGATTGCTACAGGCTTGCGTCAACGAGCGCTTGTGCACTGAGCAGAGAATACGATTGTGGAATTGTACTTGCTGTGGGCCGTGGTCGGGCTGGTTGGCGGGCTTCTCGCCGGCTGGGTCGGCCTTGGTGGCGGAATCATCATTGCGCCGCTACTGCTGTGCGTGCCGCCAGTGCTCGGCCTAAGTCCGCTGGACATGAAGGAGGTCGCACGACTGACGATCATTCAAAGCCTGTGCAGCACGGCAGCCGCTGGTGTGGCTCATCGCCGCGCGCAGCAAGTGCATGTGCCTCTGGTAGTGTGGATGGGAACGACCATCGCCGCGGCTAGCTTGGGCGGAGCATATTTCTCGGAGCTTCATCTGGTATCGTCCGAGTTACTGCTCGGCCTGTTCGCCACGATGGCGATCGCAGCGTGCCTGTTGATGTCTTGTTGCCCGCCCGACTCACAGGGAGAAGATAAGCGAGCCGCGTCGAACGAAGTATCATTCAGCCGCACGCGCGCGGCCACCCTCGCTTTAGGTGTCGGGTTTCTCGGTGGGATGGTGGGGCAGAGCGGAGCGTTCTTGACGATTCCGTTGTTGATCCATGTGCTGCGTCTGCCAACACGGCTGGCCATTGGCTCGTCGTTAGGGATCACGTTCTGCGCGGCGCTGGCCGGGAGCTTCGGCAAGTTCTTTGGCGGTGGCCCGATCATCTGGCCGCAGGTTGCCGTCCTGGTTGCCGGTTCGCTGGTGGGCAGTCAGCTGGGGTCCACTTTAAGCCATCGCGTCGGCGCGACGTATTTGCGGTACGTGCTTGCGGTGCTGATCGGCGCTAGCGCCATGAGGATGTGGTATCACGTCTTGATCTAAGAAAGGGAAAGGAATGACCGCGGAACATATCGCTTTAACTCAACTGACACACGGCGGTGGCTGAGCGTGCAAGATTGGTCCTGAGGACCTGGCACAGGTCTTGTGCCAACTGCCTCCGATTGAAGATCCGGCGGTTATGGTAGGAACGTCAACCGCCGACGACGCGGCAGCGTACCGCATCGACGATCAGCGCGCGATCATTCAGACCGTGGATTTCATCACGCCGATTGTCGATGACCCGTATGACTACGGTCGGATCGCGGCGGCCAATTCGATCAGCGACGTGTACGCGATGGGCGGACGGCCGCTATTTGCGTTGAACATTGTATGCTTCCCCTCAAAGAAACTGCCGCTGGAAGTGCTCGGCCAAATCTTGAAGGGCGGTTGCGACAAAGCGCGTGAGGCGGGAATCGAAATTGTCGGCGGCCATTCGGTCGATGACGACGAGCCGAAGTACGGGCTCGTTGTCACCGGCGTCGTGCCTGCCGATCGAGTGCTGACCAATGCCGGCGCCCAGCCGGGCGATGTATTGGTGCTTACCAAACCGCTCGGGTCTGGCATTCTTACCACGGCCTTGAAGAAGGGTCTGTTGGCGGACACCACGAGGAACAAGATCGTAGATGTCATGGCGACGCTCAACCGCGCTGCCGCCGAGGCTTTGGATGGGTTGGACGTTCACGCCCTGACGGACATCACCGGCTTCGGCCTACTTGGTCACTTAGTCGAGATGCTCACCGGCTCACAAGTCGGGGCTCGGCTCATTGCGACGGACGTACCCGTTCTCGAAGAGGTGCGGCCACTGGTACACAAGGGCGTGTATCCGGGCGGAGCCCAACGAAATCTGGACCGGTTCGACCAGTCTGTAAACTGGGTAGATGGAATGCCTGAGGAAACGAAGATTGTCTTGGCAGATCCTCAGACTTCCGGCGGGTTGCTCATCGCCGTCGCTCGAAACGATCTGGATCAGCTCCTTAATCGTTTGGGTAGTGCAGAGGTTCCGGCTGCCGCCGTAATTGGCGAGATCACCGGCGCGCCACCTCATGCGGTCCAAGTGGATTTCTAGCCTGCTCCCAACCGGAAAGAACCTCAATGACGTCACAGCAGTGCGAAACAGAATCAATCCTTTGACATCAGCACCACGCACATCGACGAGTTGCTGCGACAAACAAGCCGTTGCCCCGTTCGGCCGATCCAGTTGGTTCGCATGCAATTATTCTCGATCAGCGACGCGGATGAGTTCGTTCAGTGCCGCGGCGAACGTAGTCGGATCCTGAAAATCTGTCAGCTGACGGTGTTCTGAGCCGTCTGGAGTCAGGAGGCGAATGTCGGGAAGTCCCGCCACGCCGAATCGTCTGGCCAGCGCCGGATGCTCGTCCGTGTCGACTTCGAGGAAGATGCAGCGCTGCAAGAGTGAGGCGACTTTCGGGTCGGGAAAAGTCTCCTTCAACATCCGCTTACACGGCAGGCACCACTCGGCGTGGAAGTCAATCACGACGGGCTTGCCTTCTTGCTCAGCACGCGCCAGGGCCTCGGTAAGGAAGGCAGGATCTTTGCCCACCGCCGCGTCGGTGGACGCCAGAAGGGGCGTTTCATCCGTTGCGAGCCACGACTTGAAACCTGCCGCCTTGATGGTGGTGATTAAGGTATCGATGCCGACGCTGGACACATCATAGGTGATGACGAACGTATCACGATCGAGACGCATCTCAACGTCTCGAACA
>QQVP01000072.1 GCA_003389215.1 Planctomycetota bacterium
GTCGCAGGCCGCGGCATTGCTCTCGGCCGACGACCCGGAATCTGCCATCGCGAACGGCAGGGTCTTGGGCGTGCCGCCCGCGGCGCGACGCCGATCGAGCGACGCCTTGACGAGTCGGAGGTACTCATCAATCGAATCGGCTGCTCGCTCGGTACTCAGGTTCGTATCGTGAATGCGGCGGTAGACGAGCACCTCGGGCAGCAACTCTTGTGTCGCACCCCCTTCGACCACGCGCAATAACCAGTCGCGCGTGCCCGCGTGGGGCATGTCTGGTGCGAAATCGCCAAACCGCTCGAAGAGCTCTCGGCGTCCCAGCATTGTTTGGGTGATGACTCCGGCCATCGGTTGGCCGAACTTCCACAGGTCAAACTCCGACTCCCGTCCGGCAAACTCGGGCGAAAGAAAGTTCTCAATGTGGGAGAAGCTCATGTCGAGTTCCGCGCGGGCGGCGAAGCGCGCGGCCTGAACCGCCAATTTCTCGCGGTGCCAGAGGTCGTCCGCGTCGAGGAAGGCCAGCAACTCACAGCGACATTCCGCAACACCCAGATTGCGGGCCGCGGTAACCCCGGCGTTGGCCTGACGTAGGCAACGCACCGGCGGGCCGAAGCTCTCGGCAATCGCGGCCGAGTCGTCCGTCGAGCCGTCGTCGATCACGACGACTTCGTCGGGCAGGTGCGTCTGGCCCAAGATGCTCTCGATCGCCGCGGCCAGATAACGCTCGCCGTTGTAGACCGGAACGATCACACCAATGCTGGGGTCCGCCATTTTTCGTCCTCACTTCCTCACGCGATCCAAGAGTTGACTCATCACCGCCGGAATTTGTGCCAGGTCGCTGCCCAGGTTGAGTCGGAAACAAGGCACCCGCTCGACCACTCGGCCCATGAAGTCGAGACCATCGCGGGCCGCAATCGGAAACCGCGCGATCAGCGAATGGGGCGCCATCGCCAACAGGGCCGGCAGCCGCGAGATCGGCTCGAACGTCGTCACCTCTTGCCCGTCAACCTGCGGGACCACCACGGCCCTCACCCGCGAGGGTCGCGCGAGCGCCGCGGCCACCTGCGGCGGCAAGAGGAAACACGGCTTCGGTCGATCGGTCTGGGGCACATCCTGCATCTGGCTTGTCGACAGCCGCGGAAATCGCTTGGCGTGCTCCGGCCACAACGCGGTACTCGCGTACAGTCCGTGGCAAATGAACTCGCCCGCGGCCCGCTCTTCGAGTTCCACGTGGTCGTCGCCGAGAAACTCGAACCCGGCGTCGAGGCAGCAGAGGGCCGTGGTCGTCTTGCCCGACCCGCCCTTGCCGACCAGCAGCACGCCTTCGCCGTCGCGACCGACAAAGCCGCCGTGCGTGCCGACGACGCCCTGCGACATCAGCCAGACGGTCAGCTCGGCCAGCAGCGGCTTGGCCCGTTCCCACGGCAAAATACGGTCGGCCCCGGCAACCCAGCCGACGACGCGACCGCCAGCCACGTCGAGCAGCGTCATCCCGTGTGGCTGAAAGTGCGCTACCCAGAGGCCGTCGTCGGAGCGCCAGTACTTCCCGGAGGCGGGCGGGGTCACCCGCGGCGGCGCGACGTTCGCTGCGCCGACGTCCCACAGTTGCACCTGCAAGTACGGCTCGTCCGCGGGCGAGGAAGTCGTTTCCCTCGTGTCCGTTCGTCGCAAAGCTGCTAGCGGTGCGTCGATGTGGCTGGCCAGTTGGCCGCCTACGGAGTAAACCTGCGCACAGCGACCGGCCACCCGATATTCGCGCAGCGACGTCGGCGCGACGCCGGCTCGGCTTGCCCTGTCAAAGCCGTCGCACAGTTGCCGCCAAAGCGTCGCGGGGTCGTCGGTCCACGACGTGGCCGAGGCTGGGGTGGCGATCGTCGAAATGGTGAAGACCCTCAGGCCGAACTTTGTTCGTCCGCCGCAACTTCGCCGTCCGAGCTGCTCCAGGCCCCGTCGATCAACACGGGCGACGGCGGATCGAGTGCCAGCAGCGTGGCCATATCGCGATAGATACCCAAGGTCGGACTGACGTAGTCGCTCTTCGCGTCGCCGTTGCCACAGGGCTCCGCCTGTTTCGCGTCGGCCAGATCGCAGGCCACCACGAGATTCTCCTCGAACAGCTCGCGAGCCACGCGCTGCACGTCGGTGTCCGCCTGCTCGGGCGTGACATCGTAGCGGGCAACGACCGCGGCGACGATCGCCTCCAGCGGGCATTGCGCGTCGATCTGTTTCCAGATGAAGGCGCCCACGTTGTCCATGCTGTAGTAGGCCCCGGTGGCCACATTGATCAGAATCGCCTCGTCGTCGATGACTTTGGCGGCCACGTCCTGCGAGTTAGGACGCACACATTGCAACTCGTCCATGAGTGAACTCCTCAATTAAGTGGCGATAACGATCGCAGTAAGCGTTAACCGCGCGATTCCAGTCGAACAGTTCGAGTGCCCGCTGACGGGCGGCCTTTCCCTGGCGCTGGGTTGCCTCGGGATTCGCCAGCGTGGCACGTAGCGCCGCGGCGAAGCCGTCGGTGTCGTCGACCGCGACGATCGAACCGGTCTGTCCGTCGACGATGATTTCCGTCAGGCCCGTCGTTCGCGAGCCGATGATCGGGCGACCCATCATCATGGCTTGCACCCCGACCAGCGGCAGCCCCTCGCGTCGCGAGGGCATCAACAAGGCGGTGCAACGGTTGATCAGTTGGGGCACGTCGTCGGGCGGGACCCAGCCACAGAACTCCACCCGCTCGGAAAGGCCGAGTCGCGCTACCTGGGCCTCGAGCGCCGCCCGCTGGTCGCCGTCGCCAGCGACCAGCACGCGGAAGTCCGGGTACTCCCCCGCGATCTGCGCCAGGGCGTCGACCGCGACGTTGAACCGCTTGTCGGCGCAGATCCGGCCCAAGCAGAGAAAGACGGGCGGGTCGAACGGCAACGGCTGCGGCGTCACCTCGGGCAGCTGCAGCACGTTGTAGATCGTCGAGCTGCGGCCGATCACCTCGGGCACGCGCTCGTGGACTTGTTCCAGCAGTTCGTCGGAAACGCAACTGACCCAATCGGCTTCCCGCAGCGTGCGGCCCATGACCGACTGCGGCCCGGTTGGCTCGGTCGGTTGGATGTTCTGCTGCATGGTCGTCAACACGGGCGCGCGATAGGCGTCCTTCGTCGCCAGGTGAAACAGCACGCTGGGACCCACGCCGTTGAGGTGAATGACGTCGGGTGCGAACTGCTGTTTGAGTGCCGCGACGCCCCGCCTGAGCCGAACGAAACTCTCGACGTCGCCTTGGCCCATCGCGGCGCGAAAGTTGAAGCGATGAATCGTCGCTCCGTCGAGTTCATCGACGTCGGGAAGCTGCTCGACCGCCTGGCCCGTCACGACGATGACCTCGTGGCCGCGTTGTCGCAGCTCGGCAACCAGCTGCCGACCGAGCACCTCGATGCCGCCGATGTGCGGCCAATACAAATCGGTCCACATCAGAATGCGCATGGCTCTTCGTGTCCGGGGTTTGGTATACAAAATCGAAAGACCCGCCGGCACGCCCGCGGGTAGTGGGCGCGTTCGCGAGTCTCGTGCCGCGCGTGCCAAAACGCGCGCCGTATCGGGCCAATCAGACGGCCCATAAACGCGGCGGGATTCTAGGGAACCGAGCGGGGTGACGTAAGATCACTTTCGCCCGTCCTGCTCGCCCGCCCAGCCCTGGCGATCGCGGGGGCGATACGACGCGTCGATGTCGAATTGCCAGCGATGCTAGCTGGCTGCGGCTCGGCCCGACGCGTCCGCCCGTTGTGACTTGGCGGCAGCGTGGCTGATTACGGTGTCTATGTATGCGGCGATGAACGCGTCGATTGACCGTTCCCAGGAGAACTCCGTCTGCACAAGACGTCGGGCCTGCCGCCCCCAGGTCGCGGCCACCGAACGATTGGACAACAGGGCGATCGCTTTCGCTGCCAGGTCGTGCGGGTCGTCGCGCGTAAAGAGCTCGCCCGTCTGGCCCGGCTGCACGACCTCGACGAGCCCGCCGGTAGCGCTGGCGATCACGGGTCGCTCCATGATCGCGGCCTCGATGGCCACCAGCCCCAGGGCTTCTTCGCAACGACTGGGCACCACGACCGCCGTGGCGCGGTTGATCAACGACGACAGCGCTTCGCGGTCCACCCAGCCGGTGAACTCCACCGCGTCTTGCAGCTGCTGCTGGGCCACCAAACGCTCCAACGGTTCACGCTCCGGTCCATCGCCCGCGATGATCAAGTTGGCGTCCGGTATCTGGCGACGAATCGCAGGCAAGGCGGCGAGGATCAGATCAAAACCCTTGTCCTCGACCAGCCGACCAAACGCCAACAGCCGCGGCGGATCCCACGGCAGCGGCGCGGCGACCGCGTCCATATCTCGCAGGCCGAGCGGCACCACCGCCGCGCGCTCCTCGAGTTCCGGAAACCGCCGCACCAGGCCGCGCTTCACGGCCCGCGAGTTGGTCGTCAGTCCGTCGGCCGACCGCAGACCCGCTCCGATCACCGAGTCACGTCCGGCCATCGCTTCGCTGGGCATCAGATGCAGCGAAAAGAGCGTCGGCACCCGGGCTGCCTCGGCGGTTCGCAGATGGAACATCAGGCTGGGTCGCAACGAGTGCAGATGAATCAGGTCGGGGGCAAAGCGTCGCTTGATGTCGGCCACCTGGGGCAACATCTGCTGAATCGCCCCCAGGTTCAAATCGGCCAGCGCGCGGCAAAAGGGAAATTGCCACACGGTCGCTCCGGCGAACTCGGTCTCTGCGAGACCCGCGGCCGCGTCGTTGTTCGTGATCACGCCAATCTCGAAGCCGCGGGCGACGAGCGACTCGACCAGTCCGGCCACAAACACCGAAACGCCGTTCACGTCGGGCGGAAAGCCGTCGCTCCAGATGAGCAATCGGCGCGGCGGCGCGGCGGTCTGGCCCGACGTGCACTCCGATGTCCAGGGAACCACGGTTCGGTTCGCGGCGTGCACGGTTTCCTTCGCCCTTGCGTGGAATGGCGCTGTGATGGAAAGGACCCTAAGAACGTATCGTCGCGGAATTGCCGACGGTCAGCGAAGGCCCCTCGGCGGCGTGGCGTCGCAGCACACCGTCGGCTACCTCGGCCACGGTGTGGCAGCCGTAGCGATGTCGACCATAGGAAAGCGCGTATCGCGCAAAGCCCCACGGTGTCGGCCAGCGACCGGCCCCCCGACACCCGGCCGTGTAGTGCTGCCAGTGCAGCGAGATCATCGCACCGACCGAGGCGGGGCTACTATCTCGGGCCAGTCCTTCGTAGCGGCGATGATCGACGTCCGACAGCGGCCGCGCAATCAAATCGCAAAGCACGTCGTCCGGAACATCGGCCGCGAACTGCTCGCGCAGATAGATCAAGGCGTCGCGCACCGGACCGACCATGCCGAACTCCGTGGCCCGCGACACCAGCTCCGACCAGCGGACCGGCGCCTTCTTGTCGGCCACGAGCTGCAGCAGATCGGCCACCCACCGTGCGGCCGACTGCGGGTCGGCCTTGCGACTGTGAAAGCCCATGTGCACAAGCAGGTCGGTCGTGTCGGGCACGAGAATCTCGACACCCAGGGCCGAACGTACGACCGCCCGCTGCCAAAGGCCGCGACACGTTTCGTCCGTCACGTCGACGGTGTACGGATTCCAGTGCAGATCGAGGGGCCCGAAACGCGCGTGGTCCCAACCGGTTGCTACCAGGTAGGGTCGCAGGTGTTCCGGCGGCAACTCCTGATCGGCCTGCCATCCGCTCGCCGTGAGGATCTGCGAAGCCGCTTCGAGATCGCCGGGCCGAATTAGCAAGTCGACGTCGCCCATCGGACGCACGGCCAGGTCGTCGTAGTAGAACAGGGCCAGGGCCATGCCCTTCATCGGCATCGCCACGATGCCTGCCTGGCGAAAGGCGCGAAGCAGTTCGACCAGCCCTCGGGCGCGGACCTGGTTGGCGATCCAGGTCCGCTCGTACAGCTCGCGGAGCTCGGCCAGGTCGGGGCCGTCGTAGCCGGCCCGCGAGAGGTTGGTGTAGATGAGCGGGAAGAGGCTGCGGGCCGCCGGCTCGCACTCGACGAGCGGCCGAGGATAGCGCGCCCGCCACGCCCGCCAGGCGTCTCCGGCCTGGGCGTCGGGACCGAGGGCCGCGCGGAGCAGGCGGCGTTGATCGCGATTCGGCGTGTTCGCTGGCGCGAGGGGAGTCATGGAGGGGACGGCGACCGCTTCAGGGGGAGGGACGGCGTGCTGGCTGCCACGGACTTGCTGGCCGACGCGTGCTTGTGGAGTGGGTTGGGGTGGCATCAGGCTTCGCCAGTGCTGCGACCAGGCGTGGCCACGTCGGGTGCCACTTCTGGCTGCTTGCCAGGTGAGTGAAGGTGGTCGACGTGGGACGGCGGCGGGAGCTTAGGAAAGGGCCGCGAGCGGGTCAACGGCGAAGCGGCCGCCGCCCATCGTGCTAGCAGATCGCAACGCGCTCTCTGGCGGTGGCTCCGCCGCGGCGGCGCGGTTTCTCGGGCGCGGTCATCGAGCGGGCTTCCCAGGAGTTTTGGAATGCCATCATTGTGGCCCAGCGCCGGCGGCCACGGCAAATCTGATTAGGGGGCCGGGGGTTTCCGCGGCTAGTGCGCCTACGTGGGGGTCCCGATGGCTGCCCGGGCCGCCGCCGTCTTCCGGGCCACCGCGGATTGGACTACTGCGCCGTCAGTGGGTGGCCGGCGCCTCGCCAGGCGTAGATGCCGCCGGGATATCGAGAGACGTTCGTGTAGCCGAGCTGCTGGGCGAAGATCGCCGCATTGTGGCTTCGTGCGCATTTCACGAATCCACAATACACGACGATCTTGCGCTCCTTGTCATCGCCGAGGAGTTTCTCGTAGTCCGACTTGCTGCCACCGACGATGACGTTGTCGTCCCATGTCTCGAGCACCTCTTTGGGAAACTCGAAGTTCAACGCGCCTTCGAGATGTCCCTTCTCGTAGCTAGCCGTCGCGGGCATCGCGTCGATCAGCACGAACTCGTCGCCGCTGGAAATCAGCTCTCGCAGCTCGTCGGTGGCGATGAGGGAGTACCGACCTTTCAGCGTCTCATTGACCAACTGGATCGCCGCTGCTTCGGTCTCGACTTCGCGTTGGAATTGATTCGTGCCGCAACCCGTCACCAGCAGGACCAGCACCAGATAGCCGCAGCACGACGTTTGTAACCAGCGGTTGCGAAACCTCCGGCGGGTTGAGATGTCGACTCGATGAACAACGTTGTCGCGTTTCACTGCCGTTGACTCCAATAGACGAGGCCACACCAACCGACGAGCCCGAGATCGATGATCAGTTGCGTGCGGATATTCACATGGAAACCCGGCCCAAAGCAACCGCACTCAATGTCCAGACCCAAGTAGATACCATACGCCAGGACACCAATGAAGATACCCAATAGGACCAATGCGGCGGCCAGGCTGCCCCGCACACGCAAGGCCAGGCCAACTCCGAGGAGTAATTCCAGAATGCTAAGCACCCAGGCCGCGGGAACGACGAGCGAATCGTAGACGATGCCGAAATCGCCGATGCGGCCGGCAAACTGAGGGATATCCCCAAGCTTGCTGATGCCGGCGCTGAGAAAGACCAACGCCAGCGACAGTCTGGCCAAGTGATGCAACCAGCGACGACAGGATGCGCTGTTCACGGGTTCGCAGTCATGGGCTCGAGCAACCATGGGGATGACACGCCCGCAGGTCGCCGGCGACGCGTCGCGCGACTACCACTTCTGCTGGAACATCAGGTAGAGCGTCTCCGCGTCGCTCGCTTCGGTCGGGCTACTGGTCGCCTCCAGGAAGCCACCCCCGTAGAGCTTGTTATAGCTGACAAGGATGTCCGAGTTCTTCGTCAAATGAAAATTCAACACGATGTCGAACTCGTCGCCGACATGCGTGCCGGCGGCTCCTGAAGGGTCGCGGCGGTACGCCACGCCGCCCGCGTTGTAGAGCGCGTCCTGGCTTTGATCAAGCCAGAAGTGATGGTATTGAAGCCAGACGGTCAGCCACGGTTGGGGGTAGAAGATCAGATGGGCATTCACATCATGGATGTTCTGCCGACCGACCAGGTCCATCCAGCCCAAGAAATAGTGTCCGAACGGAAAGAGCTGATTGAACGTGTGGGCATCGCCCGTCGTCGGGTCCGAGTCGCCGCTGGCGTAATCGTAGTAAAACCAGACGGTCGGTGACCAGCAAGCTTCCTTGAAGTTGCGTCCGACGCCGACGGTGGCCATCCCGGCGAACAGATCCTGTCCTCCCTGATCGCCGAATTGGAGCGCCGCTTCCACGTCCCACAGGTATCCGCAGCGGTCGCCGGCATAGCGCGAACCGACGGTATGCGATTCGGTCGGCGCTCGAACGATACTCTGCTGAGTCACCGCGTTGCTGTTATCGAAGTAGAGATAGTAGAGATCTACGAAATGGCCTTTTTGAGGCCGATACGTCGTCCAGGCACCGCCGAACTCTCGGTCGTCGTCCGCTTGACTGAAGTCATTTGCAGCGGGTGGGACGAAGGCCGTGTAGAACAGGTCGACGTCCCACTTCTCGCCATTGCGAAACAGTTTGACGCCGTCAAACGTGCGTCGGGTATTGGCCCATGGCAAAGGGGAAATCAGGCGTTGCGAGCCGAATAGCAGTTCCTGGCGACCGACGCGGGCAAAGACCGGCTTGCCGTCGTAGTCGAACAGATTCAGCTCGACAAACAGATTCAGGGCGTCGCCACGATCGACGTCGATCGGCAGCGGGGCCAACTCCTCGGAAAAACTATCCGCCCAGAGGTACTCGCCGAACAGGCGCACCCGGTCGCCAATCAGCAGGTCGCCATAGATCCGGACGTGGGCCAGCGTGTAACTGTTGTCGGTCTCGGTCAGGCGGCTGTTGTGTTCGTTGTGAAACCGCGCCCAGAATTGGCCGCCGGTGCTGAACGTCATACAGTCGTTGAGCGGAATTCGTTTGAGTCGCTCGGCGAGCGACTGCTCGGCAACGTCGAGGTTCTCGACGTAACGAAAGTCCGCGTCATAGAAGGGCGACGCCATCAAGGCGAAGGGCGGATACCCGTTCTGGGGCGGCTTGTCGCGACAGATTCCCCGCAGCTGATCACAAAGTGTGTAGTAGCCGCAGCCTTGGCGGGGGAAGGGAAAGTTGCCGGGACGCGGCATGGGGCGAATACTCTCGGGAACCACGGACCAATCGACCCAGTGGCCCCAACAGCAGGTTCCGCAACCGCAATCGGTCAGGCAGCCGGAGTCACAGACCGGACACGCGGCTTCCGCGCAGGACGAACAACTGGTTTGGAAGTTGCCCTCGTACGACTCGGAGACCGCGACGTCGAACGGCTCGGTCGACTGGGCGTGAAGCGCCGAAGCGGCTGCGAAGAGCACCCAGGTGGCGAGTGCCATCCCCACGGCAAGGCTTTTGCTGCGATCCATTGCAAGTTCCAAAATACAGCGGTGACAACACGGTTTGCGCCG
>QQVP01000098.1 GCA_003389215.1 Planctomycetota bacterium
GCGCGGACCGCTTCCGTTCGTTACCCGGCCGTTCGGCCACGCAACATCGCCATGTCCGCCTCGCCCGTCAGTTCGAGCGCCTCGCGTGCCACGCCGCGCGCCGCCGGTTTGCCCTACGCGATAGACCTGCGCACGCTGTGGACAGTCGTGGTGCTCTGCGCGACGCTGGCCACGAGCGGTTGCTGCGGCATCATCGTGCCCTGTCTGCCGCCGCTGGTGAAACACCCGCCCAAGCTGCTGCACGGACCGCCCAAAGAGATGCTCGCGCCGAGCTACGTCGAGTTCGGCGAGAACCCGGCCCACGTCGCCTGCAGCGATCCCGAGTTCCTCTACGAGAACCTGGTCGACATCGTCGACGACTATTTCGAGATCGCTCGCGAGGAACGCGTCCGCTATGTGGCCGACGTGGTGACCGAGGGTCGCATCGACACCTATCCGCTGACCGGGGCGACGCAATTCGAGCCGTGGCGGCGCGACACGGTGACGACCTACGAACGGCTGGAGAGCACGCTGCAGTCGATGCGCCGCACGGCGCAGATCCGCATCATTCCGGTCGAGTTCGGATTCCTGGTCGACGTGCAGGTGCAGAAGGAGCTGGAAGACGTGCTCGCGCCTGAGGGTTCGACGCTCAGCCTCAACAACTTGCGCAACGATGACGCCCTCAACCGCCGTGGTCAGCAACTGAATGTCTCGCCCGACTCGCTGGGTTGGATTCCGCAGGGTCGCGACTTTGCCCTGGAGCAAGAGATCCTGGGTCGGTTGCAGAAGCGCATGGCCCAGGTCGCGCACGTGCACTAGGGCACTGGCGGGACAGGATCGATGTACGATCCAAGCGATCCCGATTCGCCATCTGCATGGCCACGCGAGCGTGGCCATGCCACCCGCACCACGATACCGGCGCACTGGCTGACAAGCAGCTAGTGGCACCCGGCGCACTGGCAAAGCCAGCGGCCCGGGCAAACCGCGGCGCGACTTAGGTGTTCTGCTGAATGCCCAGGGTCACGGTCGGCTGCGAGGTGACCGGCGTCGACTTGGCGACCGGCAGCTTCAGCGTGAAGGCGGTGCCCTTGCCCACGGTGCTGGCGACCTGGATCTTGCCGCGATGGGCCTCGATAATCTCGCGACACATCGAGAGACCCACGCCGGTGCCTCCCTTGCCGGTCTCGTCGGGGCCCGACTTCGTGGAGAAATAGGGATCGAAGATGTGCGGCAGCTTCTCGGCCGGAATGCCGGCCCCGTTGTCGCGAACCGTCAGCTCGATCATGCCGCCTGGCTCGTCGAAGGCCAGCTTGATCACGATCCGTCCGCCCCGCTCCATCGCCTGACGCGAGTTGATCAACAGGTTCAGCAGCACCTGTTGAATCTGATTCGTGTTGACGACCGCCTCGGGCAGGTTCTCTTCGATGCGGCGCTCGATCGAGATGCGATACTTGTTCATCTCGCGCTCGAGCAGAATCAGGGCGTCGTCGACCAGCTTGACCATGTCGGTCGGTTCGAAGTCGCCGCTGCGATTGCGGGCAAAGCCCAAGATGCCGTTGGTGATCTTGGCGGCCCGATTGCCTGCGTTGAGAATCTTCTCGAAGGCCTTCTGCCGCGTGGCGTCGTCCTTATGACGCAGGCCCATCTTGGCGTAGTTGATGACCGTCATCAGCACGTTGTTGTATTCGTGCGTGGTCGTGCTGACCAACTCGCCCAGGGCGGCCATCTTCTGCGCATCGGCGAGCTGCTGCTTGAGCAGCTCGACCTGCTCGGCCAGTGAGGGGGTTTGTTGGGGGCCGCCCGACTGCATCACCTACTCCGCAAGTTGGCTCTAGATTACCTGGTTGCTGTTGGTCTCTCTGGCTTGCCCGACGCGAACGCCTTAACTTGTTACGGCGGAGCCACTTAGATGCAATGGAGATATCGTCGAATCTGCCTGTGCCGCTATAGCCGTTCCGACTACAATCCCCGCGGCCGAAAGGAGTTCGGTCGGGAACTTTGGCGCTTGGAGAAGCTGGGATGCATACCGTCGAGCTTTTGGAGGCGGCCCGCGCCGTGGCGACGCAGTTGGGCTACCAGATTCGCGAGGAACATTTGGACGGCGGTGGGGGCGCCTGTACCGTCGCCGGCCAGAAGTGGCTGTTCCTCGACGTGGCCAGCGACGCGTCGGAACAACTGGAATTGGTGGCGGCGGCCCTGTTGGGCGAGCCGAACATTCACCAGCTCGCGCTGGTGCCCGAGCTGGCCCGCTACCTGGGCGTGCGGAAGTCGGCGTAGGTGGGGCAGGTACCTGCCCGGGATGCCCTGGCCACGCGCAGAGTGGCCATGCCGGTTCGAAGCACTGGTCGAGCCTGATGCCCCGGCGCCATCCCGGGGTCTGGTCCAATTTTCGGCCGCTCGATTCCTCCTCTCGGAAAGCGCACTGACCGAAAACTTGGACCCCTTCGTGGCCCCGGGGTGCCATGGCCACGCTCGCGTGGCCATGCGCGTGCCAAGACACGCGTTCTCACCGCACTGGCTGACAAGCAGCCAGAAGTGGCACGCCGCGTCCCACTCACGTTTCGGGCTACCGTTGTTCCGACACATCCACGCCGCTGCTAGTCACAATAGAGGCCTTCGGCCTCGATGAACTTCTCCACCGCGCGCGGTGTGCGATAGCGGATGCTGCCGCCGGCTGCCACGCGGGCCCGCAGCTCGCGACTGCTCAGCTCGATCTGGGGCATCGAGACCAACAGCTCGCGAAACTTGGCCAACCGCTCGGCGTCGACCAACTTCGCCAACAAGTCGTAGTCGGGCGGGGGCTCGTCGGCCCGCGCCACCGCGACCGGCGACGCGAGTCGACAGACCTCGTCGGGCTGGTGCCAGTTGACCAGGTCGGCCAGCGTGTCGGCTCCCATCAGCAGAAACAGCTCCGCCGCGGGCTGCTCGGCGGCGACGCTGCGCAGCGTGTCGACCGTATAACTGACGCCACCCCGCTGCAGCTCGATGTCCGAGACCTCGAAGCCGGGGTGACCGGCGATGGCCAACTTGAGCATTTCCACTCGTTGGTCCGGCGTCGAGACCGCCTGGTCTCGCTTGTGCGGGGCGACCGCCGCGGGCACGAACCACACGCGGTCGAGCCGGCACTGTTCGCGACAACACTCGGCCAGCAGCAGATGGCCGTAGTGCACCGGGTCGAAGCTGCCGCCAAAGAGACCGAGTCGCATCGTGGGACGCAAGATTCGCGAGGTCGGGGTGGAACCGGAATGCCGGGGAACTTGTTGATCGGGTGAGGCGATTGCTATCGTAGCGGTCGACGGCACCGCCGGCCAGTTGGAGCTGGCCCCAGTCGCAACGGTTCGCCGTCGTCATCGTGGGCCAGTTGGAACTGGTCGCGGTCGTCTTCTACGCTGACGACGGATCGGCACGACACAGCATGGCCCAGCCGCAACGCACGCTATTCGACACGGACGAGCCCGCCTGGGAAGTCGACGACGCGACCGAGCAGTGCGTCGCCACCGTCGTCATTCCCCAGCGACCCATCGGGCCGCTCGACTACACGGTGCCGGCGGAGCTCGTCGAGCGGTTGGCGGTCGGCTGTCGTGTGCGGGTTCCCTTGGGCCGAGGCAATCGCGCGGCGACGGGTTACTGTGTGGCCCTGGAACATCGCACGGCCGAGCGCCGTTTGAAAGCGATCGACGAAGTGGTCGACGCCCGCAGTCTGTTCTCGCCCGCCATCCTGGAACTGACGCGGTGGATGGCCGACTACTATCTCTGCCCCTGGGGTCAGGTGCTCGACGCGGTGGTGCCGGCCGGCGTGCGGGCCGAGGCCGGCAGGCGACTCACGACGTTCTTGCACGTGCCCGAAGAGATTGCCGCGCGACGTGGCGAACTGAAGCTGGCGCGGAAACAGGCGGTCGCGTTCGACCATCTGGCGGCCAGCCGGCAACCGCTCACTCCGGTCGAACTGGCCACCGCCGCCGACTGTACCCAGGCCCCCATCACCGCGCTGCGGCGCAAAGGCCTGGTCCGCAGCGAGACCCGCCGCGTGGCCCTAGAAGAATCGCCCGCGGCGACCACGGAGATCGAAGCCCCGCTGGAGCTGAACCCCGATCAACGGGCGGCGCTCGATCACATTCTGGCGGCGCTGAACGCCGGCGAGCACGAGACGATCTTGGTTCACGGGGTGACCGGCAGCGGCAAGACCGAGGTCTACATCCAGGCGATTCAGGAAGTCGTCGGCTTTGGGCGACAGGCGATCGTGCTCGTGCCGGAAATCAGCCTCACACCGCAGACCGAACGCCGCTTCCGCAGCCGTTTTGGCAAGGTCGCAGTACTGCACAGTCACCTCAGCGACGTCGAACGGCATCGGCAGTGGCAGAAGATTGCCGCCGGCGAAGTGGCCGTCGTCGTCGGAGCGCGTAGCGCCGTGTTCGCCCCAACGCCGCAGCTGGGCCTGATCGTAATCGACGAGGAACACGAGTCGTCGTTCCGCCAAGAGTCGGCCCCCCGCTACCACGCCCGCGAGGTCGCCCGGCAGCGCGCGCGGCGTGAAGGCGTGCCGCTGGTGCTGGGCTCGGCGACGCCGTCGTTGGAAAGCTACGCACGGGCGCAGGCCCAAGACGATCGGCTGGTCGAGATGCCGCGGCGAATTTACGACCGGCCGCTACCAGCGGTGGTGACCGTCGATCTGCGCACCGAGCGCCACGATCGCGCTTCGCGGGGTGCGATCAGTCGGCCGCTGGCCACGGCAATGGAGACCGCACTCCGCGAAGGGGGCCAGGTGATCTTGCTGCTAAACCGGCGGGGCTTTTCCACGCACATTCAGTGCCCCGCCTGCGGCTTCGTGCTCGAGTGTCCGCACTGCGAGATCGCGTTGACGTTTCACCGCCAGCACCGCAGCGCGCTGTGTCATTACTGCGATTATGAGCAGCCGACGCCGCACCGCTGCCCCGAGTGCGACTACGAGGGCATCGAGCATTTTGGCCGCGGCACGCAGCGGCTCGAGGCGGAGGTGCAAGCGCGGTTTCCCAAGTATGCGGCCCTGCGGATGGACGCCGACACGATGCAGCGACCGGGCAGTCACGCGGCGGCGCTCGATCGCTTTCGCCACGGCGAAGTGCAGATTCTGCTCGGCACGCAAATGATCGCCAAGGGACTCGACTTCCCCAACGTCACGCTGGTCGGGGTGATCAACGCCGACGTGGCGATGCACCTGCCCGACTTCCGCGCGGCGGAGCGAACATTTCAGTTGATCACCCAAGTGGCGGGCCGCACCGGTCGCGGCGAGAAAGGGGGTCGCGTGCTGGTGCAGACGGGCCACCCCGATCACCCGGCGCTGGTGGCGGCGGTGCGTCACGACTATCTGGCCTTTGCGGCGGGCGAGTTGCCGCTGCGCAAGAAGTTGGGCTATCCGCCGTTTGCCCACATGATTCGCCTGGTGGCGCGGGGTCCGTTGGAGGCGGTGACCGCCGCCTTCGCCGCGGAGTTGGTCAACCGTTTGAAAGAAGAGGACGGTCGTCTGGCGGCGGGCGCGCGAATCGTCGGACCGGCCCCGGCGCCGCTGGCAAAGCTGCGGGGCGAGTATCGCTTCGCGATCCAGCTGCAGGGCGTCGAAGCGGCCGCGCTCCGTGAGGTGGTCGCCGGCGCCACCGCCGAAGTAGCACCGCCGGACGATGTGCACCTGGTGGTCGACGTCGACCCGCTCGATATGCTGTAGTCCGCGCGGCGGCCGGGTCGAATCGCGTCGTTTTCTCCGCGGCATCGCCACGGCATCGCCACGTATTCTTCGCAGCGGGCACGAGTTCCCACGGCTGCTATCGGCCGACATCGGGGGTCCGTGGCTGCGGCTTTGCCCTGGCTCGCGGTGCGCGGGTGCCTTAGAATCTGGGAAGAAGTGGCGAAAGAGGGCCGACGCGGTCGGTAACAAGAACGGGGGGTGTCGTTCGCCTCGCACGTTCGGCCAGAGCAACAAGCGGGTTGGCCGCGGCACTGGGCCGCCGAGGCGAGCCACGAACTCTTCACCATGTCCTATCGATCTGTCAAACGCGTGCTGGGCGAAACGAACCTGGAGCGGAAGTGCCGCATTCTGTTCGGCGTCTGTCTGTTCTTTCTGATCACCGGCTGCTTTCTCTGGTACGGCCGCGTGACCGAAGAGATCGTCTGGAAGCAGAACCCGGACACCTGTCGGCTGCTGGTCGATACGGCCGTGTTGACCGACCACTGGAAGGCCCTCGATCCCAGCTTTAACGTGCAAGGGGTCGCCGCACCGATCGACGAAGAGAACTATCAACGCCGCGTGATTCGCCTGCCGGAGAACGACCCCAGCGGCGAGCGCGTTCCGCAAAACGAGTTGGAAGAGAAACTGCTCGAACGGTGGACATGGGCCGAGGATCGCGAACTGACCGCCAAAGAAATCGAGGCCTACAAGCAGCGGTTTCTGGCTATGCAACGCGAGAGCGCCGAGGGCGCCGACGAAAAGGACATCGAGACCCAACTGCGCACCAGCTTGCCGGCCAAGAAGTACTTCGCCGAACCGGCCTATTACGCCTTTCGCAACGACGACGAGTACGTCTATTACGAGCCGCAGTTTCTCAGCAGCTCGCTCTGTGTAAACTGCCACAAGCAGATGAACCTGAATCAGAATCTGGCCGAGGGCGACCTGCAGGCGATCGTCCAGATCAAGATTCCCACCACGGCAGTCGAGGCGGCGCTGAGCGAAAACTACGCCTGGCTGATCGCCATCGCCTTTATCACCGTCTTCCTGGCGATGGTGGCCCTGTACGTCATCGTGCGCTATGTCATCGTCAAGCCGCTGCGGCACCTCCGCGACGTCAGCGACGAGATTAGCCAGGGCAACACCGCCCTGCGCGCCGAGATTCAGACCGGCGACGAGTTCGAGGAGCTGGCCGTGGCCTTCAATCGCATGTTGCAGAAGATCCTGGACTCGGCCACGGAGCTCCGCGATTTGAACGACGACCTGGACGCCAAGGTCGATCAGCTCGCCCAGACGAACATGCGGCTGTTCGAGATGAACCGACTGAAGAGCGACTTTCTGGCCACCATGAGCCACGAACTGCGGACCCCGCTGAACAGCATCATCGGCTTTTCCGACGTGCTCGATTCGATCGACTCGCTCGACGCCAAGCAACGCCGCTACGTGCAGAACATTCAGCGTTCGGGCCGGCTGCTGCTCGACATGATCAACGACATTCTCGATCTGGCGAAGATCGAAAGCGGCAAGATGGAGCTGAACCTGACCGACTTCCCCATCGAGCCGGTCGTCTCCGCCCAATGCGACATGGCCCGTCCGCTGGCCGAAAAGAAGAACATCGACGTCACGACCGACGTCGCCGAAGGATTGCCCGAGCTGCACCAGGATCAGTCGAAGCTGCAGCAGGTGCTCAGCAATCTGCTCTCCAACGCCATCAAGTTCACGCCCGAGGGAGGCCAGATCACCGTCGCGGCCCGACAGCCGACGCGGCACGAGCTGCAGCTCGTCGTGACCGATACCGGCGTCGGCATCGCCGAGGACGACAAACAGGCGATCTTCGAGAAGTTCCGCCAGGGACCGACCGGACTGTCGACCGGCGACGCGATGACCCGCGAGTATTCCGGCACCGGCCTGGGGCTGTCGATCGTCAAGGAACTTTGCAAGTTGCTCGGCGGCGAGATCGGTCTGGAAAGCGAGCTCGGCAAAGGGAGTACTTTTACGGTCACGATTCCGATCGTCCGCGAAGAGCAGCCGCGCCTCGACTCGACGCTCACCAGCCAACTCGACGAACTAAGTCGGCCGCTCCGTTTCGATCCGCAACGAATCCGCGTGCAATCGACCGAAGAGCCGGTCTGACCGCTCGCCCCCCTGCCCTGCTGCCCCGCCGCCTGCATCCCCGCCTACTGCATCTCCGCCCTTTCCCCCTACAACTGCCCCACCCAAGCCCGCGGTCCCGCCGCGCCGAAGCATGTCAGCCACCGAACAAGATGTCGAAGTCCGGCTCTACACCGACGGGGCCTGTAGCGGAAATCCCGGGCCGGGCGGTTGGGCCTTCATCCTCGAACACCTGGCCACCGGGCAGCGGAAGGAAGTTTCGGGCGGCGAGCCGGAGACGACCAACAACCGCATGGAGCTGATGGCGGTGATCGAGGGCTTAGGGGCGCTGAAGCGACCGACGGCCGTCTGCCTGGTGAGCGACAGCCAGTACGTCGGCAAGGGCCTGACCGAGTGGATGCCCAACTGGAAACGGAACAACTGGAAGCGGGGACCGGCGGGCGCCCGCAAGCCGGTGAAGAACGTCGATCTGTGGCAGCAGCTCGACGAGTTGATCGCGCGGCACACGCTCACTTACGAGTGGGTGGCCGGACACGCGGGCCACGAAGAGAACGAGCGTTGCGACGAGCTGGCCGTGGCGGCGTACCAGCAGTATCTTTAGGGGCGGGTCTCTGGGCACGGGGTCGGGGAGATCTCGTTACACGGGTGGTGCTCACCTGCTAGCCAGCCAACGCCGATGAACGTATACAGGGTGCCATGGCCAAGCTCGCGCGGCCATGCGCGGCGCGAAGCACGGGCAGAGCCAGTGCCGCCCAAGGGCTGCATGATGGAGCCGTAATATGATGGAACCGCAATATGTATGATGGAACCGCGATAACCTTGGCAAACCCGTAACGCCAGGCCGGGCATCTGGATGTCGATTCCCCCCCCTGCACGTCGTCGACGAGATTGAGGCCCAACGGAAACCGAAGACCCTCTTCGGTTCCGTCTGGAAGTGGCTCGATGACCGACTTCCTCTTCTGCTGTCGCCTCACATTCCTCGTGGTCGCCTCTCCGTGGAGCACCTCTTGTCACAACGGCGAGAAGATGTCCTGGAGGAATGGTCGACGATGGCGCTCCCGGAGGAGTTTGTCCAGCAATTCCTGAGTCTGATTGCCGAGGCCTTTGAGTGGCCCAATGCGTTCTTGGTGCCCGACGATCCCTGCTGGCTCGTGTTGCTGCCCGATTGCGACGAGAGCCTCGCCCCACTGCTGTAAACATCTAGGCTTTCTGTTTGGCGGCCTGGAGGATGCGGTGGATTGAAGTGTGCCCGCCTTCAACAGGGCGGCGTTTTATGATGCTTGCTGGTGGTTTTTTCTTTCTGGGAGATTT
>QQVP01000109.1 GCA_003389215.1 Planctomycetota bacterium
TTCTGTGTCATTTCTCGAATACATAGCGTATCGGTGCCCGTCTAACCCTTCTCTCTTGACTCCACTGCCAGCAACTCTTCGTGAGCAGGTCGATTCCATTCTTCGCGGCGATTGAGCCTCAAGAGTGCGGAAACTCAGCTCGCAGATAGTTCATTGACCAATTGGACGTTACGACAAACAAGGGTAGCGCGTCCGTAAAAAAAGCTATTCCAACTCGAAATAACGACAGGCGACGGCCAGAATCAGCGTTGCATCAAGCCCGAATTGCCATTTCCAAGAGCGCAAGGACAACGATTTCGATGCGAAGAGCACGTTCAAGAGGTCGAAAAACCAACACGGCGTACACGTCCACGACTCGTTTGGTAACGTGACCAGCGAGACGGCCGCGGCGGTCGACCATCTGTTCGGCTACACCGGCCGGGCCTTCGATGAGGCAAACCGAGCGCGTGAGAATATGCGGACGGCCCTAACAGAGCTGTCAAGACGTGCGACTGCTGCACGTGATGCCGTCTTTCAATTTAGGAATAATCTTCCTGCCGGCGCCCCCGAGCTCGCTAGAGGCAGTCAAAGAGCCGCTGACGCACAGAACACGTTGGCTCGATCGGATAGGCTCGTGCGGGGTGCCACACAGAGCGTCGAATATATGCGAAGGCTGGTAAGTATTGACCCAAATCACATGAATCATATTTTCCAGCAGAAGCACAATCTCGATTCGCTGGTAAATAGGTGTTCGGACAAAGTCAACGCGTACTTTCGTATTCTAGATGCCGCAACAAGGTACTTTCGAGAACGACCAAGGCTGTTGGCGGATGCAAGAAAGGCGGGCAATGCAGTAGAGGCAACGATTGACGTAGCGGGCCAGCAGGTCACCGTGACGATGAAGTACATTGACAATAACCTAACCCTTGTCAACGCTTGCGCACAGTAATCATGATCGTTCTTGCGGAATTCGGAAAGGCGCTTGAACTCAAGGCGCCCCAACTAACTATTTCGCCGTCGAATATCGAGACGCTCTCTGCTGAGATCCGACGCTTGCGATCCGAAACGCAGGTAACCGATGGCGACATTCAGGAAATCTGCCAGCGTGCACCCCAACTTGAGTCAGCGGACCTGGCCGCGTGTAATAATATCTCGGCCGTAGGACTCGAGGCGTTGGCGACTCTGCCACACTTCGAAGAGTTAAGCGTATCATTCTGCGAGCAGTTCGGCTCACGCGAGCTCGACGCGATCAGCCGCATCGAGACACTCACGAAGCTCGACGTCTCGGGTTGCACTTCGCTAATCGAGTACCCGGGAGCCAACGTCGAGCCCTTCGGACGGCTCAAGAATCTGCAGTACCTTAACTTGAATTACGTATATGCCACAACGGACGCTGTGCTCGAGGAACTGCGGGCCTGTCGTGAGCTGATTGGGCTCTCCTTGCTCTGTTGCTCCAAAATAACAGATGCGGGAATCAACGCAATCACCGAGTCAACACAACTGGAAGTCTTGCTGTTATCGGATTTCCCGGAGATCACCGATGTCACCTGCAAACGCCTTAAGACTCATGCGCCAAAGCTCCGAGAGCTGGCGATGGCGTGCTTAGACGACATAACAGATGACGGCGTTGCTGCGATTCGAGAACTTCCAAATCTCGAGAAGCTTAGCCTGGATTCGTGCAAGGCGATTTCGGAGGACGCCATCTTGCAGTTGACGAAGATGGTATCGCTAAAGTACATGCAACTTGTCAACATGAAGCTTTCAGAATCAACGGTCGATCGCTTGCAGCGCGTGAAGAATGTCCGGATCGAGATCGAACGAAAGTAGAAATACGTCACCTACTTCGTCTACGACGGTTCGCAGATCGTGCTGCAGTTCGACGGCGAAGAGGCGGCCGATCTGACCAACCGCTACCTGTGGGCGAATGCGGTCGATCAGATTCTGGCCGACGAGCAGGTCACCACGCTCAGCAGTGCCGGCGACGTCTACTGGCCCTTGACCGACAACCAGGGCACGGTCCGGCAGCTGGCCTTCTACGACTCGGGCAGCGGCGACACGACGATCCAAAGGTACTGGGAGTACGACTCGTTTGGTAACGTGACCAGCGAGACGGCCGCGGCGGTCGATCATCTGTTCGGCTACACCGGCCGGGCGTTTGATGACGCGACCGGTCTGCAGAACAATCTCCACCGCTGGTACGACCCGGTCACCGGCCGCTGGGCCAGCGAAGACCCCATCGGCTTTGCCGCCGGCGATGCGAACTTGTATCGCTACGTGGGCAACGGTCCCACGAACGGCGTCGATCCGACGGGGTTGGAAGATCCGCTAGGGCTCGGCTCCTTGCTCGACACGTTCGGCAACACAAGTTCGCAGCACGACGACTGGACGCCCCCTCCCGTTGGCTCCACCTTCTTAACGTCAAGCGACCTAGACCGACCCTTGGAGCCGATCTTCGATGCGGAGGCGGAAGCCGAGGCAATGCGACAGGTGCAATCCGAGGAGTATGCCAAATACGCCGACATGACGTTGGAGGAGTTCGCGGAGCACATGAACGAGATTGTGGCCTGGGAGCGGGCGCCAATGAGCGACCGAGAAATGCTCTTTACGACAATGGACCGCTATCCCGATCAGTTCACCTTCTGCGAGCATGTCGCCGTGAGCATATGGAGGACGTTCGCCCCCGCCAATCCACAATACTATGTGCATCTCCGCAACGGAAAACGGGTATTCAGCACGGCGGGCGTGCCCAGCAGTGACGCTCTGTTTCTGCAGGCTGCAGCAATCTACGCTCCTGGCCGAGCGCTCTTTGGAAGAAACGCTGCCAGGGCCTTGGCAGGGGAAGCGGCCGACATGCTCCGCGACGAGGCCTGGAACCAATTGACCGGCGGCGTGCCGCTGATCCCGCTCGGGAAGCCCAGGGGAGGGTCGTGTGAGTATAATCCAAGTAGCTTTAAGGGCGCCCCTAAGAAGGGAGGCCGTCGCGGAAATCAAGCAACTCGCGACCATTTGGATGAGGTTCGTGACGAGTTCTTGGACGCGAACCCAGACTATCAGCACGTTGCCGGCGGTCGTGACCGACTTACGGGTGCAGAACTACCGGAAGAGTATCTGCCTCCCCTCGATGGAGGCCGGCGAGGAGGGTCGTATCCCGACTTGACTTTCCAGGGCCCAGATGGTGGACGGGTACGATTCAACACAACAGACACGCTCGCTGACGGTACCTTGACGAGTACGGAGAGGATAAATCGCGATCGGATTTTTGAACAGACCGGTGAGCCGATCATCACAGTTCCGAAGCCACGCCAACATAAACCGAAACGACTGTGAAAAAACAACTGCAGCTTTTCTTGACGCCCGACGACGAAGTGGAGCTCTCAGCGATCTTGAAGGAAGAAGTTCCAGGCATTCAATTCCTCAACGGCAACCTGTGGCAGGAATATCCAGACTGCCGTGACGGCATCGAATACTGCGAGACGGGAATTGTCTATCTGTACTTCGGGTCGCTGGAGCAACTTCCAACCATGCGTCGAAAGGACGGCCGTGTCGAAGGCCCAACAGCCGGTTGCGTGATTCAGGTGTTGCGGCCGATCGTGAAGGACGAAGTGTTGCTGTCAGGCAGGGTCGCGGTCGGCATCGACGATGACGACGATCATATGCGCGACTTTGTATCAAGAGTTTGGAGGTGCGTAAGGAGTGTTGGGAAAATAGGCGTCGTTAGGCCCGACGGAAAGATTGACAAGCACTACCTAGTGGGCCATCACGCAAGAAAGACCGTAGCAGACGGGATGATCAAGATTGCGGATCGCGCAGTGGGATTGCACTACGAGACCGCATAGATGCGGTAGGGTGAAGAATCTCAGACGGCGAGTTGGAAGTCACCCACAGCTACGACGTCTACAATCGCTGGATCGGCCGCGTCGTCGATCCCGACGGCGATGCGGGCAGCGATCCGCTGGAAGCGACCTACTTCGTCTACGACGGTTCGCAGATCGTGCTGCAGTTCGACGGCGATGCGGCGGCCGATCTGACCAACCGCTACCTGTGGGCGGGCGCCGTCGATCAGATTCTGGCCGACGAGCAGGTCACCACGCTCAGCAGTGCCGGCGACGTCTACTGGCCGCTCACCGACCACCAGGGCACAGTCCGGCAGCTGGCCTTCTACGACGCGGGCAGCGGCGACACCACGATCCAAAGGTACTGGGAGTACGACTCGTTCGGCAACGTGACCAGCGAGACGGCCGCGGCGGTCGATCATCTCTTCGGCTACACCGGCCGGGCCTTCGACGACGAGACCGGCTTGCAGAACAATCTCCACCGCTGGTACGACCCCGTCGTGGGCCGCTGGGCCAGCGAAGACCCCATCGGCTTCGCCGCCGGCGATGCGAACTTGTATCGCTACGTGGGCAACGGTCCCACGAACGGCGTCGATCCGACGGGGCTGGATTACGTAACGTCCAAAGGTGGAAAAGTCTATTGGCAGACGGAGGAAGACGGCTACACCTACAACCCGGATCGCGCACGACACGAGATCGGCTCACTGGGGCAAGACGGTGTCGTGACGCTCAACGAAGAGTACGGCGGTGGCCGGCGGCACATTGACGATCTCAGGGACAGCGCCGACAAATTCTGGAATCTATTTCCGGACATTAGTGATCTCGATTTCTCAGATCAGCGCTGGTACATCCGCGGCGCCCTAGCGAACTCCTCGTTGCGCTCTTCGATTCGAGACTACCAGAGGGCGTTCATCGCGTTGAATCAGGGGCTTGATGCCGGAGGTTCGAGCATCTGCTACGCCTATTCGCGCCCGATCTACTACATCACAGGCTACGACCTCGGGGCGACTGAGTATTACGAGCAAGCGTGGGAAACCGCTGGCCTCCACGGGACTTGGGTGCAGAAGGTCAGTGATATTTCGTCCGGGGTCTCCGCGACTGCGGCCTATGCTGCAGGCGGGCTCCAGGTCGCGGCGACGGCCGAGGCAGGTGGCCTGCTGGGAATCACGAACGCGGGGGTTGTCCCACTTCAAGCGGTTCCGGCGACGCTGTACGTTGAGGCCACGGTCGTCTCTATGACGGGAACGATGGCCCCGGCCGCGTATGTGTACAATATGTCCACGGGCACGAGTGCGCTGCAGGCAGCGACTTCCGGCCGGAAGTGTGTCGTGGGGAGCGGGTATGGGAAGGCTGCCCCAAAGGGAACAGTCGGGAAGTTCGACGTTGGACCTTACAACCAAATGAAGGGTAAGGTTCCGGGGATGAATGCTCACCATGCCGGTCAATCGGCAGCGATGAAGAAGGTTGTTAAGGGGTACGATCACAACACCGCACCAACGATTTTAGTGCCGAAGGTTGGGCACACGATCAAGGGTCCCAGGGGCATCGTATCCAGAAGCACGAAGGGCCTAGATAACGCGCGAGACATTCTTGCACGGGACCTGCGGGAGTTGCGACGAGTCTATCCTGGCGTCCCGAACTCCAAGCTCAAAGAACTGATCGAGATGAATAAGAGAATGTTCCCCGAAATGAGGAAGTAGAAGAAGCGATGAAAACTGAAGAATTCGTTGCTCAAGTCCGACAATCTGTTGTCGAAGAGAACACAGGGATTTACCGAGACCTTTTCGAGAACACAACGAGCGCGACGGACCCATATTGGATTCGTGCGCTGGGTTTGTACAAAGCTCTCGATGATGAGCAGAAGGAAGTACTCTTTGAGATCGTTCGGCAAGTGACCGTCGACTCCGTCTCAAATGTCTTTGCCATCGTCGATGGTGTCACGGAGCTCGATGGCCAAGACGGTTCAGTTCGCCTCCAATGCGGCCCCGACGAGCTTAGCGGTGAACTTCAAGACCGCTTCTTGGAACAGTTCGAGGACTGATCGAACGTGTCCGTTCGGTGAAGCTTTCAATTACCCACAAGCATTGCCGTATCCCTGGCTTTGAGTCGAGGCTAATCTGATTTGGTGGCGCGAGCGTTGCTTGCTGCCGTCAGAACCTTCGGAGGCCATCGACATGGAAGTCTGGGTCGAACGAGAGATTGAAGGGTGTGAGTTTCCCGATCAACGTTTGAAAACGCGTTTCGGCAAGTTGCTCGGCCAGCTCGGCGCGACGGTGCGCAGATCGTCTTGCAGTTCGACGGCGATGCGGCGGCCGATCTGACCAACCGCTACCTGTGGGCGGGCGCCGTCGATCAGATTCTGGCCGACGAGCAGGTCACCACGCTCAGCAGTGCCGGCGACGTCTACTGGCCCTTGACCGACCACCAGGGCACGGTCCGGCAGTTGGCCTTCTACGACTCTCTCAGCGACACCACGACGATCGAGAAGTACTGGGAGTACGACTCGTTCGGCAACGTGACCAGCGAGACGGCCGCGGCGGTCGATCATCTGTTCGGCTACACCGGCCGGGCCTTCGACGACGAGACCGGCCTGCAGAACAATCTCCACCGCTGGTACGACCCGGTCGTGGGCCGCTGGGCCAGCGAAGACCCGATTGGTTTTGCCGCCGGTGATGCGAACCTCTATCGCTACGTCGGCAATGGCCCCACGAACGGCGTCGATCCGACCGGGTTGGAAGGTTGGATGACCACTGCCTGGCGGTCTACCCGCGCCGCCGCGGGGGCTGTCCGCGACAAACTCGACAGCCATCGCCGGCAGGTTGGTGAGTGGCTCGAAGATCCGCCAGAGTGGGCCGAGCGGGCGAACCGCAGAGGGATGATGTCGGCCGTGCCGGGCGGTCAGCTCTTCGTCTATATGGGGGCTGCGGATACGAGTCTCCACGAGTATCTGACGGCCGCGGGTGTCTCGGATAATCCCCGCCGTACGCAGCTTGGCAGCCGCTATCTACGGACGATGGCCGAGATCTGCGATACGGGGGGCTTGTCGGCGGCGGGAGGCCTCTACAAGGGTGGCGTGGCGCACGCAGGGTACATGGCCGACATGACCGAGACGTATATGAACGGCGAGTTGGGACTGGATCGCCAAGGCGCCTACTACATTGGCATCGTCGACAACTCGTCCTTGATGAACGTACCTGCTCAAGGGGAATCCTTGCTCGTCGACATCAGCATGGCGACCGCCGAGCTGGTCACGGGGCAGCAGATATCGGACGCCGAGATCGCGGCGGCCGAAGCACGGGCAATGCAGTATGGCCTCCTGCGAGCCAAGCCGGCGCAGAATAAGATGCGCCGCTTCGGCACCTGGCTGAACGCCGCTAGCCACGAGCGCGGCAACGACGCCGCTCCGATGGTCGAGTTTGTCGCCGACATGGCGATGGGCGGGGCCTTCATGGGCCGCTCTAGCATCGGAAGGAGAGTGAGTGGACAATGTCCCTATCCGCGAGGAGGCGCCCCAGTTAGGGGAGCAAGTGACTACGTGGATTTGGCCTCGCCGCAGCGTCGTCGCCATATTTTGGATGGCGATGCGACGGGTGGTGGACACCGTCCAGGGACAGGAAATCCGGGCAAGAGTGAATTCCCTGTCGGTTGGTCAGATGACCGCATCATGCATGAGATATCGGATGTGGCGACTGATCCTAGTTTGACTCCGCGCCCGGGGCGTGGCGGACGGACTATCGTCGAGGGTACAAGGGACGGGATCGACATCCGGGTCATCCAAGAGGCAAACGGTGATATCGTTACAGGATATCCCACAAATGTGCCGAGAAATCCATGATGACGCGTCCCGACTACACGCTGCTACATCAGAAACTGACGAGTCTTGTGGCTCAACTCCAAAACGTTCTAACGGAATCGGAGCGTGGTGAAGTCGATGAATTCATCGCGGTAGGCGAATACGGAGTCGCTCTGGAGACCGTGGCCGCGATCATTATGGAAGAGGACAAGCGAATCTCAGCGTCTCAATACTCTAGCATTATGCAACTTGCCGACATAATGGGCTTAGGTGGATCGCTGGCGGCGTCTGGTTTCGATGATGCCGTAAAGGCTGAGCAGTGACCTGATTTCCCGCACGGCTTCATCAATGCATCCCGGGCGGCTTGACCCTGCTGGGGTCTGGCGTTCGGCAACGTGACCAGCGAGACCAACGCGGCCGTCGATCACTTGTTCGGCTACACCGGCCGGGCCTTCGACGACGAGACCGGTCTGCAGAACAATCTCCACCGCTGGTACGACCCGGTCACCGGCCGCTGGGCCAGCGAAGACCCCATCGGCTTCGCCGCCGGCGATGCGAATCTCTATCGCTACGTGGGCAACGGACCCACGAACGGTGTCGATCCGACGGGGTTGGATTACGTAACGTCCAAAGGTGGAAAAGTCTATTGGCAGACGGAGGAAGACGGCTACATCTACAACCCGGATCGCGCACGACACGAGATCGGCTCACTGGGGCAAGACGGTGTCGTGACGCTCAATGAAGAGTACGGCGGTGGCCGGCGGCACATTGACGATCTCAGGGACAGCGCCGACAAATTCTGGAATCTATTTCCGGACATTAGTGATCTCGATTTCTCAGATCAGCGCTGGTACATCCGCGGCGCATGCGATGGTGGCGATTCCGGCCTCTCGAGCGTCAGGTTAATGGCAACTGGAGCAGCTTCACGGAAGGAATCACATTCCGCATGCGTGTCGTCGCAAGTCATTTAATTCCAATATCGTAGGGCTATCTGGATGTGGCCGATTGGAGTTCCTTAGCGAAAGCGATCGTGGACCACGACCTCCTCCAGGGGCAGCTGGCCCG
>QQVP01000018.1 GCA_003389215.1 Planctomycetota bacterium
CCGGTGGGTGCGTGTTCGAGTCCCGTCGGCCTCGCTTGTCTAGGCGTAGAAACGAGTTACGTCGCACGCGAGTACCGGACTATATTTCGCTTCCCGTCTTCTCTAGGTTGCCACGAGGAAGCTCTCAAATCGCGTGCGATTTGGCTGCGCTAGGGTGGGCCAAGGTCCTTGCGATGGGTGACCACGCAAGGTGGTTCTCCGGGGATTCTTCCCCAGTGTTGGTAGACCACGATCAGCCTTGACCCACCCTTTGTGGCGCAGCCATCCCAGCAGCCAGCCTCTTCGCTGACAAGGGGGTTGTGAAATAACAACCCTGCCTGCGCGCAGACCGGTAGCCGTTTGGTTCACGTGTCAACGCTCGTGATTGCACCAGCCATGCTGCAACCCTGCCCGAGCACAAGAAACGGGTCTCCCCCTGCGTCGGCAATTCTCGCGACGCAGTAGGAACGTCCAGTTGTGGTCCTGCCCTGTCCTCCCGTAAGCCGTCACGCTCCCTTCGCTTCGGTCGCAGTAGAAATTTCGTGCGAGCACAGGACACTCAGTTGTCCTTGTGACGCGCGTGTCAGCGCGACGCACGATGAGTACACGTTTGTACACGATTGATGTCTGCTGTCAAGAACGCGCGTCGAAAATTCTCCACGTTTTTTTGCGCACTGCGGCGGCGACTCCATTCGGCTGACATCGTCGCAGGCGCGCGATGTGGCGCGCTGACTGAGTCCGCGCCCGCCATGCGATGAGTCGTGTTGCAATATCCCCTTTGCGCACGTGCGCTATCTCTTGGCGCGCTGGCGAGTTCCGCCGAATCAAAAAAATGTCGTCAGTTTTTCCTTGACACCGCCACGCCGTTCGCCTACAGTGTCGGGTGATCAACAAATACCAACACACGGCAGCAATCCGATGGACCCCCATTCCATCACGCTGCGCGAGTTCCACGACAAGTGGTTCGCGCGGCTGTTTCATGGCGACGTGCGCGAACGCACCCACGAGGCGTACGAAGGTACGCTTAAGCACTGGGAGCGGCACACCGACAACCTCCCCCTGGCGCAGATCGACCAGGCGCAGGTTTCTCTCTTTCGCGCTAAGCTGGCCGAGAGCCTCAGGCCGGCCACTGTCAGTAAGCACTGCCGCCACCTAAATCATTTGCTCGAAAAGATCGGGCCGCCGGCGCGCCACAATCGCGACGCGCTGCATCTCATCAAGCGCGTTCCCTGGGCCAAACCGCTTGTGACCTCGAAGCGATTGCCGCGGCCGCTGAGCCAAGACGAGCTGCGCGAGCTGTACGACGCGACCGAGGTGGCGGTGAAGCCGCACCTCGATGGCGTGAGCCCCGCCGACTATTGGCGCGCGAAGATCGTCGCCGCCTACAACCTCGGCTACCGCCGAAAGGCGCTCCTGTCCATCGCGTGGGACGACACGAATCTCCGCGCCATGACGATGCGGTGCGACGAGAGCTTCGACAAAAAGCGGCAAGAGCGCGAGAAGCCCTTCAACGGCACGGTGCGCGAGCATCTGCTGAAGATTCGCACGGGCGAGGCCCGCGTGTTCTGCTGGAGGCATGGCAAGCATGCATGGTACGAGCAGTTTCGCGCCATCGTCAAGGCCGCCAATCTCAATTGCACCTTCCACAACCTGAAGGCGACCTGCGGGACCACGTTGGCCCGCATGAACGTCTCTGTCTGGGCGATTCGCTACATGCTGGATCACGCTCAGACCGACGTGGCCGGCCAATCTTACATCAACCCTATCGAGGAGCTGCGGGAGGTCGTCGACTCGATCCCGCAGCCCTGGCAATACACGCGCGAACAGAGGCGACGGAACCACGGATAGCCCCGAGCAGCGGCAGCAACCATGCTCTCTAGCACTCAACAACTCGAAGCGCTTCGGCAGAATTGCTGCCGCGGCCCCGTGCGGGGGCTGCTGACCGGTGGCCTGGCCTTCGGGCCAGGCTGCCGGCTCTTTCGTAAATCGCGGCGGGCCGGCGGCCGCTCAAAAGGCGGCGGGCCATGGATCGATCGACGTCACGATTCGGCACTACTACGACCTGCAAATCCTCTCCGAGGCGGTGGCGACACTACCGATCATGGAAGCGCTTTCGTAATCGCATCATGTGCCGCCGGTGAGACCGTAGCGTTGGCTAGCGCGCTGTGCCTGCTACGGCGACAAGGGAGGCACGGCCCAACTGAGCACGGTATAGGTTGGGACGGGAGCAGCGGTCCGTTGATTAGCGAGCCCTGGCAGTCGGCGATCGCACCCGCCGCAACAAATTGGCTGCCGCCGGTTTTTATCAGGAAGACAGCGACGCGGCGCCCCGGTGGCCAGGCGAGCATTTCTCGCCGCAGGGACCACGACTCACGTCGCGCACGTTTTTTCTACACGGGTGCGCTGCGCGTGGGGACGCAACGGCCACACGGCCAGCGTGCGGCGCACCTGTCTCATTCACGGAGGGAACCATGCTCGTCTTGTCACGGAAGCTCGGAGAGACGGTGGAAATCGACGGCGGGATCACGGTGACGGTCACGCGGATTGGAGCGGGTCGCGTGCAGTTAGGCATCGAGGCACCGCAGGACGTCGCGATTTGGCGTAGCGAGGTGCCCGGCGAGGGAGACAGCGATGATCACACGAACTGACCCCCAGCAGCAATCCGCAGCGGAGTATCACGCCGACTATTCGGCAGTGAGCAACTCGATGCTGTCTGTGTTCCGGCAGTCGCGGCAGCGATATCGCGACCGCTTCGTCACGAGAACGATGTCACCACCCGGGCCCACGCCAGCCATGCGGCTGGGGTCTCTCCTGCACCTCCGCGCGCTGGAGCCCGAGCGCTACGTCTGTCTGGACGTGCGCGACACGCGGTGTCAGGCCCCGCTTGCCAGCGGTGCCCGCAAGGGTGAGCCGTGCGGGGCGACTTCCCGAGGCCAGTCAGCGGATGGCCGGTGGCTGTGCGGCGCCCACAGCAAAGGCGCTCCCCGTACAGAACCGTCTTCGTAACGATTCTCTCTTTTGCCAATCGCGTAAGTGACTGAGGAGCACGAGGTTGCCGAGTTCGTGTCCGATTCGGTCGCCCGCGCAGCGAATCCGACGCGCTACGAACTCTCGAAAGCCCGGTTAACAGACGCGCGAATCGCCGCGCCCTCTTTCTCGCCGGCAGCGTGGCAAGTTAGCACTGTGGCGGTCCTGGGTCGGTCGGTCACGAAGCCCTAAAATGGCCGCTCGCCGCCCGCACCAAGCCGTACAAATAAATTGCCAACTCCCGCTTCTACGCTACTTTAACCCTTTGTAACCGCCGTGAATCGGATTTTCCAGCCGCTGCTGTTCCTGCTCGCCCGCTCGACCGAAGAAACGCTCCGCCATCAGGTCGAATTCCTCAAGTGCGAGAACGAAATGCTCCGCCGCCGCGTTCCGAAGCAACGCATCTTTCTCAAAGACGACGAACGAGCACGGCTGCTCACGCTCGGACTGGCGCTGGGGCCCGGCATTCGCCAGATCATCACCATCGTCGATTATTCGACCTTTCGCCGCTGGGTCCGAAAAGCTCGTGGCGACGAGACGTCCAAGTCGATGGGCCGTCCACGGATCAGCCACGTCATTCGTGAACTGGTCGTGCAGCTGGCCCGGGAGACGGGCTGGGGCTACAGCCGCATCCTCGGCGAGCTGCGCAAGCTCCGTGTCGGCCGCATCTCGCGGCAGACGGTCAAGAACATCCTGCTCGAGCAGGGACTTGATCCGGGTCCGCGGCGTGGGAAGGGAAGTTGGAAGGAGTTTCTGGCCGCCCACTCCGAAACGCTCTGGCAATGCGACTTCTTCAGCAAGCGGATCTGGACCCTGCAGGGGCCACGCCAGGTTTTCGCCCTGGCGTTTCTGCACGTCGCCACGCGACGGGTGTTTGTCACGAGCTGTACGGCCAAGCCGGATGCCGCTTGGATGAATTGTCAGGCTCAGGCGTTTCTTGAGCATGTCGACCGCGAAGGCCAAGCGTGTGAGATTCTCATCCGAGACCTGGACGGCAAGTTCTCGCGGCCGTTCGACCAAGTGTTCAAAGATCGCGGCATTCAGGTCATACCGGTCGGTCCGCGAGCGCCGAACTTGAACGCCTACATCGAACGCTGGATTCAGTCGCTCAAGCACGAGGCGCTCAATCACTTCATCGTCTTCGGGCGAGAGCACTTTGATCACATCGTGTCGGAGTATGTGTCGTACTATCACGACTGCCGCCCGCACCAGGGCGTGGGCAACGTGCTGTTGCCCAAGGCGCGGGACAAGCTGGCCGATGGCGGTACCGACGATTCGGAAACGGCTGAGGCGTTCACGTTAGCCGACATCAGATGCCAGCACCGCCTCGGCGGCGTCTTGAAGCACTACTACCGCGCGGCGGCGTAGCTGCGGACTGCTTCGCTCTTATTCGGTTGTCAAAGATCGGACGGCGCGGAAGGTGTGCGCCGTATTCGTTTCTTAACCTTTGAGCTGCTCTCTTCGCATCGAAACCGTAGGACTTGCGCTTTCGGAATTGGCAAGGTGGGCTCGATGCAACGCTGATTCTGGCCTTCACTCGCTCTTGTTTTCGATTGGAATCGTTTTTGTACAGGATACAGATTCGCATCGCCGGCGGCGAAGCCGATGGGGTCTTCGCTGGCCCAGCGGCCGGTGACCGGGTCGTACCAGCGGTGGAGATTGTTCTGCAGACCGGTCTCGTCGTCGAAGGCCCGGCCCGTGTAGCCGAACAGATGGTCGACCGCCGCGGCCGTCTCGCTGGTCACGTTACCAAACGAGTCGTACTCCCAGTACTTCTCGATCGTGGTGTCGTCGCTGCCCGAGTCGTAGAAGGCCAGCTGCCGGACCGTGCCCTGATTGTCGGTGAGCGGCCAGTAGACGTCGCCCGCACTGCTGAGCGTGGTCACCTTATGATTGCCGCTCCGCCACTTCAATCCAGCAAGACGGCTCTCTACGACCGCCATCATGGAACGTAGATGACGTCGATTAGACGTTGAATCACCAAGATCGACAGGATAATCACCACAGCCACGCATACTCGATTTTGCGCGCGGAGTACCAAATGCAGACTTGGATCGCCTGAATCTGTCAAGCGTTTGAGTGACCTGGAGAACATCCATGCAAGATATGCCGCAATGGCATATCCGATCGCAAACAGAGGATAAGGAATGACCTTCGCCGCGTAATAGCTTATGGGAATTTCGGCCATGCCAGCCGAGTCTTCCCAAACCCAGTTCAGGTAACGCCGAATCAGGTAGAACTGCAGCAGCGAGACTATGGACAATATCGCAAAGAAAATCGCAAGCACAATCATCCAGACACGACTTTGCCGAACGGCGGTCGAGGCCCTAGCCACGTCGCGCTGCGGCAACTGGAGAGTACGATTGTCAGGACCAGGCGGCGGATCGTATGGATTGACCGACACGTCTGCAGTGGCAAGTGTGTCTATAGGATGCTCGGTTAACAATCGGCTCAACACATGTACTTCTAGTTCGTCAAGGTGTTTCAGAGCCCGCCCCCCGGCTTTGAATCGATCACCAATCCTGCTGATTGTTCTAGATGCACACTTGGGGCATCGCCGTGACAACGATCAGCTTAGACTTGCCTCCTTGTATCGAGACGCAATTTGGTGAAGCACGGATGTTGGTTCTTCATCGCCTTCGTCGCTGGCAAAATCATCGAATCGGTCTCTTGCAGTTGAAATCGCCGTTCCCAAAGCAGACTCGACGAAGTCTCTGCTGCCAGCAATAACGAAGTAGTCGTATGTCGTACAAATGACTAGGAATGATAGATCGTCGGGACAAATGGCAAAGTTGAAATGTGCGCAAGTTCGATTGAACTCCTGAAGTCCATCGACGCTCGCTTCCAACACGAGGTGCTCAGGCACATCACGAATGTTTTCGAGCAAGAACGCGTTCAATCTCTGAGCGCCAGATTTACCTATTGCCGATGCAAGCCTATTCATATCCGCATCGTCGAAGTGCGACCCCGACTCCACAGGTACCGCCGACCACTGCTGCGACTGAATGTAATCAGCATCAAGCCGAAAGTTTGAATCGACAATACTCGAAATCTTGTTCTTCAAGTCGTGCATCTCAGTTTCTTCAATTTTTTCCGAATCTAATCTTGATCGGTTTTCCAGACGGCGGGTTAACCTGAATCGTCGGTGGACCTTGAGTGCTATCAGGTCGGACACTAATTGACGAACCATCTGGTAGTGTTGACGATCGTATTCCTCCACCGTGATCTTTAATCGGAGCATTTCCGACGGCATCGTCAAATGCCTTGTTCGCACTATCGGGCCTTGAAAATTGTATACTCTTTCCCACCTCGCCGAGAGTTGCGCCGACGAGAAGCTTCTCGATGGGCCCCTTTGGAACATTCCCGCGTACATTCGCCCTCACGGTAGAACATTTCGATTTGCTGCCCCACCCCTTATGAATCAGCATTGCGCTAATGTCCGTGATGTTGCCAGTGCCATCCCAGGCAATGTTCAGCTTCTCCTGCATGTGGAACCGATCGCCCGTAGAACGGCGTTGGCGTCCTTTTTCAGATCAGGATCATTCCGCAATGACGTTAGGAGCGGTCGTGCGTGATCCTTGTCGACCTTCTTGAGGACGTCCAAGAGGGGCCCCCGCGCCCATCCGTGTCGTCGCTCCCCGATTAAGGTGACAACCTCTTCAATCGCATCTTTCGTCGTCGTTTCTGCGATTGCCATCGCCAGCACCCACTTGTAATCCACCTCCGCGTCGTCCAGCTCTTGGAACAAGCGGACGAGCTGACGGGTTGCCACGCCACGGGCATCGGGCGTGATCAGCGCGCGTGTGATCCCCTCACGCGTGCGTCGGTGGTGATCCATCTTGAGATGCTGCAGTAGTACCGGAATCGCCGCCGGATATCGGTCCGAGGTGTTGACGAGGTCCCAAACCGAAGCGACCTGGACGCCAACCGCCGCTAGGTCGGCAACGAGCGTCTTTTCGTCTTCAGTAAGCAGTGCCGATAACTCCCGTCGCTTGCGATCCTTCTCGGCTCGCCTCCGTTGATAGTCCGGATCGGCGCGAAGTTCGTTCATGAAGTCCTCGGCCGTTTGCCATTCACGATTCATAGCTACCTTCCCGGGAGATAGAAGAGATTGATGTCGCCAGCATCAATTGCGGCCCTCAAAGGCTTGGTCAGGTACGTTGATCTGCGGACGTACAATTGAAATTCTAATCCGTTATTGCGAGCAAAGCTGCAGTAATCTCGCAGCTGACGCGTGTAGGATAGCCTTTGCGTATTCTTGACCTCCCGAAGAATCTCGCGAGTTAGCATATCAGGAATCCGAAGCCGACCGTCAACAGTTATCCTGGTCTTGGCCTTCGAAACGCCACCTAGCAGTTCACCCATAGCGCCCAGGTGGTTTGAGCAAGACGTAGCGCTCGCACACCGTCCCACTCGGAATCGTGATATGCTAACGGGCCGTCCCGCCAGCTTGACGAACGAGGCTCCGCTACCGAGCCCATAGTACTGAGTGAGCAACTCAAGTGCCGCGAGTTTGTTCATTCCGGTAAGGTTGTACTGCAGCGTTTGTTGATCTCGGTAGAACGAATAGCCGCGGAGGGGCCGGCCGTTGTAGACTCCTTCATACATGCCATACCATTCCCGCTCATTGCCCGCATTGTCTTGACCCTTTACGTGCAGGTATGGCATGTAGTCGCCGTAGACCGTAACGAGCTGCGTGCTTGCGGTGACCGTGTCAGGATCGAGGCCTAGGATTTCGCAGATTTCCTCACCACCACTGACCCCGAAGTGCCAATCATCGAAATGGCGTCGAAACCAGCGGTGCTGGTATTTCGGATCGTTTTGGGCGAACCAATCGCGAGATGGAAATGCAACCGAAATCCGAGCGGGCGGCTCCAACCCACTCGGATCGACCGCATGTTCCACGAGCGGCAAGAGCTCCAAGACGTCGGTGTTCAGGGGACCCTTCGGGGCGGAATCGTAGCTGGACAAACCCGTGAGGAGCGGCGTCCCACCATCAAGGAACGCTATGGGATCGCCGGTCGGCTCCTCCAGCCCCGTCGGATCGACGCCGTTCGTGGGTCCGTTGCCCACGTACCGATACAAGTTCGCATCACCGGCGGCGAAGCCAATCGGGTCTTCGCTGGCCCAGCGGCCCGTGACGGGGTCGTACCAGCGGTGGAGATTGTTCTGCAGGCCGGTCGCCTCATCAAAGGCGCGGCCGGTGTAACCGAACAGATGATCGACCGCCGCGGCCGTCTCGCTGGTCACGTTGCCGAACGAGTCGTACTCCCAGTACCTTTGGATCGTCGTGTCGCCGCTGCCCGCGTCGTAGAAGGCCAGCTGCCGGACCGTGCCCTGGTTGTCGGTGAGCGGCCAGTAGACGTCGCCCGCACTGCTGAGCGTGGTGACCTGCTCGTCGGCCAGAATCTGATCGACCGCATTAGCATCTTCACCTTCGACGACACCGGCTTGACCGGGAGCGGTTTGGAGTTTGCGGTCCCGGTCAGCACCTTTCCGCAACGGGTGAGCACCGAGACATCTTGCCACACCGGGTGGGCTACCTCCGCGCGCGGCAGGTCGCCGTCCGCCACCACCTCGCTGGTGGTGGTCCGCGGCCGGTGAGAATGCCGGTA
>QQVP01000117.1 GCA_003389215.1 Planctomycetota bacterium
GCGCAGATGTCGTCGGGTCGGTTGCTCATCGTGCAGGATCGTCGGGGCGACGCAGATTGGCTTCAGGGACTTGGTGAACGCGGAATGCAAAGGCGAGGGAGTTGTCCGCCCGGTGGCCTGCTAGTCGTCAACGTGTTCGGGCAGATCACCGGCGTCGTCGAAGGTAAGCTCGAACGGATCGCCGAGCAGTTCGAGATCTTCGCGCGAGGCGATCTCGTCTAGATAGGCAACCGAGCAGGCGAGCTGTTCCAGATCTTTCGTGTTGCGGGCCCACACCATGCGGGCTTGGTCGGGTGGGGTGAGCCCGATGGTGGCCAGCGCCGCCTCGAGCATTTCGCGATCGGTCTCGTAATCGTGCGGCAACATGCCGGCGGCGGGGTGATTCGAGGTGAGGCTGTTGATTCTCGTGGCGGCCAGATCCGTGGCCTCGAGGGCTCGCTTTGTGCAGAACTCGGCGATGCCCAGGCCGTTCGCGTTGCCGTGAACGACGTTGCGAACCGCGATCCGCTTGATCCTTGGCGTTTCGCCTTCGACGGCGGCGTGGTCGTTGAATTTGCGGCCGACGACGTTCGTGTCCATGCCGGTTCCGCTGATCGTCTTGCCGATTTCGTCGAGTAGCAGCACGTCGGCGTCGTCAAAAGGAAGCTTGACCATCCAATCGGCCGACAGCGCCAACAGCTCCGACTCGCGCTTCTCGAAATCCTGGGGGGCGATGGCGGCGATCTGGGCCGTCTGATTCTGGCCGTTTTCCACGATGGCCAGGCCCGCAACGACCGAGCATTTCTCGATCATCGCGGCACCGATGCCCCGGACGATCTGCGCGAAAGGATAGTTCACGGCCGCCTGGTGATAGGTCCGCGCTCCGTCGTGCTTTCCCAGTCCGGTGAACATCATCTTGAACAGACCACTCTGGATGTTGCCGGTAAACATGGTGTGCAGCTTGACGCGATTGCAAACCACGAGGTGGTCGGCTTCGTACGCCTGGCGATCGCAATAGATCGGAAAGCCCTCGGGCGCCTCGCTGACGACGACCGTCTCCATGCTGGCGCGGATCGGGCAGCCCATCGACGCTTCCGTGATGCCCAGCGTCTTCAGCACGTCCAGCTGGCCTTCCACGGTGCCGCCGCCGTGGCTGCCCATGGCGGGTACCAAAAAGGGTTCGGCCCCGATTCCCTGCAGGTGCGCGACCAATGCCCGCAGGATCGTCGTGATGTTCGCGATGCCGCGGCTGCCGGCGGTGATGGCGACCGACTGTCCCTTGGCGATCTTTCCACCGAGCTGCAGCGAGGCGAGTTCCCGTTCGACTTCGGCTGCCACGTCCTCGATCGTCGGTCCGCGAAACGCTTGACGGATCTGCACGAACTGGGGGAATTTCATGTTGTCAGGCTGACGATTCCTGGTGGATCGGAGTCCCGTTGATTCTATCCCCGTCCCAGAGCGCCGTCGACCGTCGCGTCCGCGATCGCTTTGTCACCATCTGCCCGGTCACGTTAGACTAGTAGCCTGCTTTCCTTCCGCATTCCGAAAGGCGACGATGCGTCTACTGCTGCTGGGCACCACCGGGTATCACCCCAACGACGAACGGCACACCGCCTGTATGATGTTACCCGAAGTGGGCATCGTGCTCGACGCCGGTACCGCGATGTTCCGTATCGAGGCGCATCTTGCCACCGATCAGCTCGACATCTTTCTCTCGCACGCGCATGCCGACCACATTGTGGGGCTGACCTACCTGTTGGGAATTCTCCACCGGCGACCCGTCGCCCGGGTACGTGTCCATGGCCTCGCGGAAAAGCTGCTGTCAATCGACGAGCATCTCTTCGCCGAGGCGATCTTTCCGGTGCGCCCTGAGTTCGAGTGGGTCCCGCTGGCCGAAGAGGTGACCCTGGCCGCGGATGGTCGACTGACTCATTTCCCCTTGGTCCACCCGGGAGGATCACGAGGCTATCGGCTCGATTGGCCCGGTCACAGCCTGGCGTACGTTACCGATACCACGGCCCGTCCCGATGCCGACTATCTGGAACATATCCGCGGTGTCGACCTGCTCGTTCACGAGTGTTACTTTCCTGACGGCAACGAGGAGCTGGCGGAGCTGACCGGGCATAGCTGCACGACGCCGGTCGCGGAGTTGGCTCGAGAAGCAAAGGTCGGGCGACTGGTTTTGGTCCACATGGATCCCTCGGCGCAGGCTGCCGACCCGGTCGGACTCGAGACCGCCCGGGCCATCTTTCCCGAGACGATTCTGGGCAGCGACCAACTGGAACTCGAGTTTTGAGCGTCCGTGTCGACAGCGCCGTCGTCAGACGCGATCGAGAACTACAGCGGCAGACTGTTCTGCAGCCGCTCGTAACACCACTGCATGATTCGCCAAAACGCCCAGAATACGACGACCGTCTCGAGGCTGACGACGATTGTCCAGAAGATCTTCTCCAAGGTGGAGAACGCTCGACTTCGCCACAGCAGCGGAAAGCCGAGAAACAGAGCCGCGAAGAGCATCGCGCAGACCACGACCCAGCGCCGTTCGTGAAACGGAACCTCGCGCTGGCATGCGACTTCGGCGACGATCGGTTCTTCCATAGAGACGTTCTCGCGGCGATGGACCAGGCGTCGCGACGGATACGTTACCTTCGGTGCGTCCGTCGGTATAGCACGAGCACGCCGGCGGTGCCAACGCAATTTCGTTGCTCGATAGACTCGGCATGGCGCCGACGATCAGCAGGGCTCAGCGTTTCTCTTCGGCGGCCCACAACTGCAGGAGTTCGACGAGATGCCGGACGGCGAACTCCATTTCCTCGAGACACGCCCATTCCAGCGGCGAGTGAATGTTGTGCTGGCCTGTCGAGAGATTGGGCGTCGGCAATCCCAACTCCGTCAATTTCGAGCCGTCCGTTCCGCCACGGACAATCGTCAGCTTGGGCTCCGTCCCCAAGCGGCGGTAAGCCTCGGCCGCCAGGCCGACCGCGCGCGGTTCGTCGCGCAGGCCGGCGGCCATGTTGCGATACTGCTCGCGAACGTCGACCGCGATTCGCGAGCCGGCGTGCGAGGATGCCACCTCGTGGGCCGTCTCTTCAAGGATGCGGGCATACTCGGCCAGCTTCGCCGTATCGAAGTCGCGCAGCAGGATCCGCAGCGTGACCTCGGCGACCCCGCCTTCGATCGTGTAGGGGTGCATGAACCCGTCCCGTCCATCGGTCGTCTCGGGCGAAAGACCGGCGGCCGGCAATCGGCTCAAGAAGTCGCCGGCGATACGCACGGCGTTGACCATCTTTCCCTTGGCGATGGCGGGATGAATGTTGACGCCCTCGATCCGCACCGTTGCCAGGTCGGCCGAGAATGTTTCGACATCGAGTTCGCCCTGTCCCTGGCCGTCCAGGGTGTAACAGACATCGGCACCGAGAGCGGCCAGGTCGATGTGGTCGGTGCCTCGTCCGACTTCTTCATCACATGTCAGACAGACGCGGACCGTGCCGTGGTCGATGTCCTGGTTCTCGGCCAAATGAGCGATCGTCTCCACGATCACGGCGACGCCGGCTTTGTCGTCGCCGCCCAGCAGGGTGGTGCCGTCGGTCGTGACGAGCGTTCGCCCGACCATCTCGGCCAATTCCGGACACTCCGCGACGCGCACGACCCGCCCGTCGTCGCCCGGGAGTTGGATGTCTTGACCGTCGTAGTCACGTAGCACCTGCGGGCGGCAGCCCTTCCCAGATGTCTCGGGCGAAGTGTCGAAGTGCGCACAGAGGGCTACGACGGGTGCGGTTCGTTCGCCGCTGGCTGGCAGCGTCGCGGTGACGATGCCAAATTTGCTTTGTTCGACATCGACGGCGCCGGCCGCGCGAAGTTCTTCGGCGACGAGTCGCCCAAGTTCGAATTGACCCGCGGAGCTGGGATAGTCGTCCACCTCTTCGCGCGCGGTGGTGTCGATCTGGACGTAGCGGAGAAGTCGTTCCAAGAGACGATCTTGATTGATAGTCATGGCTTGCATTCGCGTCGCGCGGCTAATCTGCTAGGCTGGCTTGCCGAATCGTCTGGCGTTCTCCACCGTAGCAGCGAGGTACGGCAATGGCCAAGAACCAGGTTCACTTTCTTGTCTTCGACGTGGAGAGCGTTGCGGATGGCGAGCTGATTGCCAAGCTGCGCTATCCGGACAAGCGTCCTTCCGCCAAGAAAGCCGTCGCCAGTTATCGAGCGGAGCTGTTCGAGAAGTACGAGTCGGACTTCATACCGTACACGTTTCAGCTGCCGATTTCGATTGCGGTGGCCAAAATCGCGCCCGACTTTCGTCTTCTCGACCTGGTTTGCCTCGACGAAGAAGAGGCCCGACCGCACGTCATGACCGACCTGTTCTGGCGGGGCTGGCGAGATTACCAGCAGCCGACGCTCGTCAGCTTCAATGGCCGTACGTTCGACGTGCCGCTGTTGGAGCTGGCGGCCTTTCGCTATGGGCTGCGGCTGCCACGTTGGTATGCCCTCGCGGCCCGTAGCTTTGACCAACCGCGGAACCGCTACAACGTCGAGGCCCATCTCGATCTCCAGGAGCTCCTCACGAATTTTGGCGCAACGCGGTTCACCGGAGGTTTGAATCTGGCGGCCAACCTGATCGGCAAGCCGGGCAAGACCGATGTGCAAGGCGACATGGTGCAGGACCTTTACGAGGAGGGCCGCATCCAGGAAATCAACGACTACTGTCGCTGCGACGTGCTCGACACCTACTTCGTCTTTCTCCGCAGTCGGGTGCTGGTGGGCGAACTCGATCTGGACGAAGAGCAGGGCATCATCGCCGAGACGAAGACCTGGCTTACGAAGCGGGTTGACGAGGTGCCGGCCTATGCTTCGTATCTGCAGAATTGGGGCGACTGGCAGAATATGTGGCGCGATGCGGATTGATGTGAACGTGCTGGCCGATCATGTCAGGGCGTCTGGGGTCGTGTAGTAGCTGGTGTCGTCGCAGTGCTGCCCCGGCAGCAGATCTCCTTGATAGCGCGTTTCGACCGGGACGATGACGGCCCAGAGATCGCGACGTTCCGCGAGCATGCGCCGATTAAAGCCTTCCACGAAGAGTGCCGCATCTTCGGCGGAGACACACCCGTCGATGGCAACCTCCACCGTCGTCGCCCGCGGCGGTGTTTCGCTCCAGGCCCGCGGTTGCCAGTTGTCGACCTGGACGATCCAGACGCGATGTCCCTGCTCCGTCGCAAGTCGGGAGTCGGTCATGGTCAATCTCCTGATATCGGGAGGATGGCCAGTCGCGATCCTGGCCGGAACAGCCCCGGCGATGCCACCTCGCCGGCGGCGGGCGCCCGCAATGGGGGGCGGATTTTCCGGTCCCCGGCTTGACGCCGGCGATAGTATACATATATATAGTATTCGGTTCAAGGTTGGCTCCGGCCACTCGATCCTGGGGGCGCTTCGCGACGGAGCGTAGGGGACATGTTCCACTTCGGAACGAACTTGCGGCGGCTGATGGCGCGCGAGGGCCTCACGCTGGAGGAAGTGGTCCAGCGCAGCGGGCTCGATCAACGGACCGTCAAGAGCATTCTCTCGCAGACGTCGACCCCCAGGGCCCGCACCCTGCATCGGCTTGCGGCGGGTCTGGGTTGTTCGCCCGACGAGTTCTTTCAAGACCCCGCCTCGCTGGCCCACCGCCTGTTCGATCGGGAAACAAATCCGCATATCGAGCAAGCGATTGCCGAACACCCCGACTGGTTTGCGAACTGGACCGAGCCCGACTTCGACGAACTCTACAGTCGGTTCGGAACGGGCGGGGCGCTGGCCGCCGAATCGATTTCGCAGGTGGTCGAGACGATGAACCGCAATCGCATCGTGCATCGCAGGGTTGCGCTCATCCTGGAGAGTGGTGAGGCGGAGTTTCTCGTGGAACTCGTCCAGTTACTCTATCACAGAATTGCCGTCGAGTCGGACAACGGAACGCCGGGGTGACAAGCGGATGTCACTTTTTGATTCGACGCTTCGTTGCACTGGCAAACCGAACATTCACTCAGAGCAGACGACGACCACGGCCACTGCTGAAGAGGAAGTTCTCTTGCCCGGCCGTCAAGATCCGATCGCTCCAGACGCCGATTTCGTCGATTCGAAAATTGACAAAGGCGCTGGCAATCGAGTTGCGAATCGACAGGGTGTAATTGCCGGTCGAAGTGGCCCAGTCGTAGCTGGCCGGTCCGGTGGCCAGGTGCGTTTCGTCCAGGCTCCAGTCGGCGGCGCGCACCCGCATGCGGATCTTCTGATGGGGACCGTCGACCTGACCCATGAAGAAGTACCACTTGCCAGGTGCCAGGTTCGCGTAGGCGGTGGTCGTCGTGGTGAATCCAGGACCGGTAACGCGCCAGCGGATGCCGTCGGTCTTGTCGAGGTGGACCTGCCAACCAGTGATTCCTGCCAGACCGACAATTTGGTGGAAATTCGCCGGATCGCCGTTCGAGAGATCCTCCGGATAGATCCAAAAGGCAATGTTGAATTGCTCGGAAGCCGGCCGCAAATCGGTCACGCCGCTATAGCTTTGCGAGAGCTCGTTATCGACCTGGGAAAAGTGGGCCGTATTGCCGGCGACTCCGCTGCTGCTGCCGGTCGAGTTTCCTCCCGTGTCGAGAAGTGGAACCAAGGCTCCGGCCTGGCTTTGCCGACTGCCGCTCGACTCGTCGAGCCGGTAGTAGCCGCCCAGCTTCGGCGACGTCGTGCCGCCCGCCGGATCGGTCAATTCCGGCGTGTAGTCGGTCGTGTCGGGCGGGCAGCAGAACTTGATTCCCAGCTTGTTGGTCGGGCCGCCGCCTGCGAGCGAGTCCGCCACCAGCGCGTCGGGTCCGGAAAGTTGCCGCGCCTGGAGCCGAAACGAGTCGCCATAGGCAACGTGAAACGGTAGCTTGGCAAACTTCGTCTCCCGCCCGCTGCCGCTGCCTGGATGATTGACCAGCAGCCGAGTTTCCTCGAGCGTCACAAACGACTCTCCCGCACGGCGGTGTTGCAGAAACCACTCGGAAACGTTCTCTCCGCTCGGGCTGCCCGACGTCGAGCCGGTGACTTGATGAAAGATCTCGACAAAGCCGGAGGCGTTCGCGGTGATCTCGCCCGCCGTGGGGCCGCTGGTGCTCAAAGAAAGGCCGCTTCCCTGATTCGCCGACGTCACGTCGTACGGAATCGTGGTGGCCGTGCCGCTGAGGGCGACCGCACTGGCCGAGCCGCTCAGGCAGCCTTCGACCGCCACACAGGCCACCAAGGCGAGCATGCTCGGCCCGGTGAGCAAAAAGTACCAGCGCCGCGATTGCAGATGCTGATAGACGAACAACGGATCGCCGCGGCGGGCTCCACTGCCGCTCCAATCGTAGGCCATCACGGTCTGGGCCGAGGCGGCCGGGTCGCCACCGCCATCGATCATCCAGACGACGACCGCACCGTCGCTCTCGGGCGAAATATCCTCGTCCGCGCGCCCGAGATGCCAGAGTACGCCGGGCACGGGAAGAAAGCTCCCCGAACGCTCGTGGAACAGGCACAGGTGTCGCTCGCCGGCAAGGTAGGTTCCGCCTTGCGGATCGGTGACGTTTTCGATTGCTTCCGAGTCGGGAATCCAGGGGTCGGTCGACGGCTGGTCGTCCCGATCGAGCGATGTGCCCGTGGTGCCGGTTCCACCACTGGCCAGGTCCTCGTTGAGTTCGACGTACGAGAGCCTCGGCGATCGCGACAAGGCGATATGGGTCGTCGCGCCCTGCCGCCGCATTTCCAATGGCGGGGTCGCCGAAACCTGGGCGCGTCGACGGCGTCCGCCACGACCGCCACTTGATGGACTGCTTGCCATAATTTCTCGCGAGCTCCAGCGGCCGCGTCAACAAGTTGCGAAAGTGAACAGCGTCGCCAGGTCGGCCGACGCGTACGGCTGGTTGCCGTCAAGATCTTCGACCTCGGTCCAGTGGTCGCCGCCAAAACTGTTCTCGCGAAAGAAGTAGTTCCAGCCCGCCTTGCCACTGCCGATCAGGTCGATCGCCCGCTCGGCAAAGGCGAAGTCAACTTGCCAGAAACCATCGTCGCCGACAAACTCGAACTGCCGCGAAATCTCGGCCCCCAGGAACAGTACGGTGCCGGCCGGCGCGCCGAGAAACACCTGGCTGTTGACCTTGCCACGCAAGTCACGAAGGACTTCCCAGTTCGGCGCGGCGACGCGGTGCCAGGTAAGCTGAAAGGAATCGGAGGGAATCACGACGTTGGGATTGAAATCGGGCGGCAGCTTGCCAAAGTCGGGTCCGGTGGCCCACCGCCAGACACGACCGGGAATCGAAATCGACTCGGAACCGAGATCCGCGCGGTATGTCAAATAGGTTCCCTCGGGCACGGCGGGAAGATCGGCCCGGGCGTTCGAGTTGAGTCGCGACTCGTAGGTGGCGGTAATCTTGGCCCCGGCGATGGGGTAGGCATTGGTGCCCGC
>QQVP01000028.1 GCA_003389215.1 Planctomycetota bacterium
CGCGCCAGACCACCCAGGCGATGCCCCACACCCAAGCGCAGCAAAGGGCTTCCTGGAGTCGCCAGATCAGCAGCGTTCGCTTCGGCGGCAGCGGCCGGATGTAGGTCGGATCCATCACCAGCGACGAGGCGTGTTGAATCAGGAAACGCCGCAGCGGAGGGCAGATCCACGACAGCGGAGCCAGCACCGCATAGCGAATCACAGCCAGCGGTCCGACGAAGAACGGCTGCAGCAGGTAGAGGAAGATGTGATAGGCCGGCTTGGCACCCAGCGACATGTATTCGCCGTCTTGAAAGGTGCCGTAATGCTTGCGGCGATGGTGGTCGACGTGACAGTAGTAGGTGAACGAGGGCATCAGAAAGGGAATGCCGCAGAGCAAATTCCAGACGATGCGAAAGGCCTTCCAGCTCTTGCTGGGCAAGTGGACCAGTTCGTGCGTGAAGATCGAGGCCCGGTAATAGGCCAGCGCACAGACGACGAACGCTAGCACCCGCCAGGCGAACGAGCCTGGAGCGTGGGTGGCGAGCGGAAAGGCGGTCATGCCGATCGCCATCGTGATCAGGAAATCGGCCCAGTAAATGGTCGGGTTGGGTTGGAACAGATCTTTGACGAGTCCGCGGGCCTCGGCCAGCGAAAAGGTCTCGATCCGCTGCTGCGTGGAGTTCTGTTTCATTGCCGTGGCAGCGCCCAGCGGCGCGCGTCTTCGAGATGAGGAGAGATCGATTCCGCCCAACAAACGATGGCAACGGCACGGCCGAATGAAATCAGTATCGGATGGCCTGGATGCCGATTATGAGAATGAGTCTTTATTTTAGCGTTGCTGTCAGGCGGATAAAAACAACTCCGGACCGTGCCCTGTGCGGCTTCGTCACACGGGGGCTATTCCTTGATGGCAGTTGGAGTTGCCGCTAGGATGAGCGGACTCTCGCGAGTACCGGGCGCCGACCGAGCGGCGTAGCCTCCCCCCTGCCGCGTTACTCCCGACCCCTCATGCGTCGCGCTCACGATGCCGGACCTGCAAATTTACGGAACCGATGACTCCGCCGACTCCGCGCGCGAGGTGGTCATTACCGGAGTCGGCATGGTCACGCCGATCGGCATCGGTCGCGCCGACTTCTGGAATAGCCTGATCGAGGGGCAAAGCGGAGTCCGACCGCTGACCCGGCTCGACATCGACTCGCTGCGGGTGAAGTTCGGGGGCGAGGTCGCCGAGTTCGACCCCAAGGCGTACGTCCGCCCGCGCAAGAGCCTCAAGGTCATGTCCCGGGAAATCCAGTTCGGCTTTGCCGCCGCCGACCTGGCATTTCGCGATGCCGAGCTGAGCGAAGGTGCGATCGACCACGATCGCATGGGCGTCGTCTTCGGCGCCGACATGATGTACTGCGAACTGGACGATTTGTCGGACGCCTATAACAGCTGCATGCCCGAAGGCGAGTTCGATTTTTCGCTGTGGGGATCGCAGGCGCTTAGCCAGATGTATCCGCTCTGGATGCTCAAGTATCTACCCAATATGCCGGCCTGCCACATCGCCATCGCACTCGATGCCCACGGTCCGAACAACTCGATCACGCTGGGCGAGGTTTCCGGCTTGCTGGCCATCGCCGAAGCGACGCGGGTCATCGAGCGCGGTCAGGCCGACTTGATGGTCGCCGGCGGCACCAGCACGCCGCTGCACCCGATGAATCTGATCTCGCGCGGCGACGCCCATCTTTCGCACTACGCGGGCGATCCGGCCGGGGCCTGTCGGCCTTTCGACGCCGGTCGCGGCGGCGTCGTGCTCGGCGAGGGTGCCGGGGCCCTCGTGCTCGAGTTGCGCTCGCACGCCGAAGCCCGGGGCGCCAAGATTCTGGCTCGTGTCGTCGGACACGGCAATGCCTTTGCCCCGCAGCGCGGCGCGGATACCGACACCGCGGGAGCCATCGTTCGCTCGCTTCGCCAGGCCCTCGGCGAGGCAGGACTCGACCCGTCGGACATCGGCCACGTGAATGCCCACGGCATCAGCACCGTGGAACGCGACCCGATCGAAGCTGCCGCGATTCGCGAGGTGCTGGGCGACGTGCCGGTGACCGCACCCAAGAGTTACTTCGGCTATCTCGGAGCCGGCGGCGGTGCGGTCGAACTGGTCGCCAGCGTGCTGGCCCTGGAGCACGGCCGCGTGCCGGTCACGCTCAATTACGATGAGCCCGACCCCCAGTGCCCGGTGAACGTGATTCACGATCGGCCGCTGCCCGATGCGAAGCCGACGGCTTTGGCCTTGAACCAGGCCTCGACGGGCCAGGCGGCGTCGCTGGCGATCGTCCGTGACTGACTCGAGCGCGGTCAGCGCTGCCAGGTTTCCTGGGGCGGATCGTGACGGGTCGACACGCCCGGGGCCTGTCCGAAGTGCGGAGCCGGCGGGCTCGCATGATGTTTGCGGACCTGTTCGACCTGCTCGTCGAGCGTGAGGTCGTGATTGCGTTTCGGTTTGCTCGCTTGCAGACCGCGGGCAAAGAACTTCCCCAAGGGACCCGACAGCAGCGCCGGCAAGAACACGAGGTCGCCCAGGATGGCCGCCGCCAGCAGCGTCGTCATCAGGTAGCCGAACCGTTGGGTCGGCGTGAAGGTGCTGAATACGAACACGCCCAGGCCGAGTCCGCCGATGATGGTCGTTTGCAGCATCGCCGAGGCGCAGCGTTCGTAGGCCAGCGAAATGGCCGCGCGGCGATCGAGGCCGCTCAGCATGCCGCGGCGAAACCAGGTGAGGAAGTGGAGCGTATCGTCGACCGCCACGCCCATCGCCACGCTGGCCGTCATCATCGTGCCGATATCGATCAGCACGCCCAGCCAGCCCATGGCTCCGAAGATGACCACCACCGGAAAGACGTTGGGAATCATCGACAAGAGACCCGCGGTGGGCGAGCGGAGAATCGCGATCATCACGACGCAGATCAACACGAACGCCAGGCCGATGCTATTGATCAATCCGGTCAGCAGCGTACGTTGAGCCTTGTAGACCAGCGGCACGACGCCCGTGTAGACGGCCGCCAGCTTGGCTTCGCTCTCGACCGGCGTCACCGGATCGAGGTCGCGCAGGTCGAGTAGATTGGGGGCTGCCGCCGTCAGGGCGGCCGGATCGATGGCGGGATGGTCGGCCAGGTTGACGACCAGATCGACCTTGTCCGCCACCCGCACGAACCTGGCGGCCTTTTCGGCCGGCACGGCGTCGTGAAGCCAGTTTACCTTGACGTTGTTCGACTCCAGCAACTCGACCAGGGTTTCACCCATGTCGAGCTTCGCCTGAACGTCCTGGGGCAGCGGCCGAGGGACGAACGTCTCGTCGACTTCGGTTTCGGGATCGTCGACAACGGCCGGTGGCTGCCCGCGCGGCAATCCGACGAGCACCACGCGTCGCCCCGGATGGGGGCGACCGTCGGCCGTCAATGCGGCCAGGATTCGATCGCGCTGGTGATAGGCGTTGACGATCGGTTCGATCGCCGCACGAATGTCGTGAACGAACTCGCCGTAATCGACGTCGCCGACCGATTCGTCAGGCAAGGCCGCGACGCGGGCGCTAATGCGGTACAGTTCTTCGCCCTCGTCGGTCTTGCGCATGTAGTCGCCGTCGAGATACTCGTCGACGTGCTGCTCGAGCGCCGAGTTGTAGGCGCTTCGCATGCCGAGCGTGGCTCCCGTACCGGGCAGCTTGGCAAACGTTGTGGCCGCCAGTGCGCGGCCGACCTCGGGCATGGCCTCGATGCGTTTCTGCACGCGTTCGACGAGCTCCAGTCGCTCGAGAAACGTGAGCCGGTAGAAGCCGTCCTGAAACAGCTCAGGGTCGGACAGTTCCCGCTGGCGTCGCGGATCGACGCGGACGACCACCTCCATCGGCACGAGGTTGCCGATGTTGTGTTCCAGCCAGGTGTAGTCTTGAATGATGTCCGCACCGGAGTCGAACAGCTTGAGAAGCTGCACCGACGTTTGCACTTTGTATAGTCCAATGGCCAGCGTCACCATCAGCACGGTACAGGCGACGCTAACGCGCCCGTGGTGGTGGATGATCCAATTGCCGACCGCCATCATTCGTTGATGCCAGACGCTGGTCGGCTGGGGGTTGCCCGTGCGGTAGAGCCGATCGTCGACCTTCTCGGGCTCCTTCTGCTGACGGGGCGGCCAAATCTGCAGCAGCGCCGGCAGCAGTGCCAGAAGTAGCAACAGCGTGGCCAAGACGCCCGCGGCCGAGTAGCCGCCGAAGTTGCGGATCGGCATGATCTCGCTCATCACCAGTGAACCGAGACCGAGTGCGGTCGTCACGGCGGCCAGCGTGCAGGGAACCCAACCGTGACGCACGGCAGTGCCGGGGGCCGTGGCCAGTCCGCTCTCACGGACGGCGTCCTTGTAGTAGTTCACCAGGTGAATCGCACCGGAGAGTCCCAGCACATAGACGACCGACGGCATCGACATCATCACCGCGTCGACGGCGCCGCCGCTGTACCAGACGATCGCCATACTGATCATGGCGCTGTAGATGCCCGAACAGAACACGAAGGCCGTGACCCTGCGGCTGCGGAAGCAGAACCACGAGGTGATCAATCCGACCAGCCCCGAAAGTCCCGCCAGACGCATCAGGGTGATTTCGCCTTCGTCGTCGATGGCGACGTTGTCGACGGGCGGACCGCCCATCATCAGGTCTTCCTTGTCGATGGCCGACTGCTCGGCGAGTTGGAAGATCACACCATCGGTGCGGCCAAACAGGATTCGGGTCAGCGGCCAGGTATTGCCCAAGGCCAGGCGGAGATTGTCTTGGCCCTCTTGAGTGAGGGTCGCCACCAGACAGGTCGTCTCGCCGTCAGGACCAATCAGCGAGCCGCTGAGCCGACGAATGGCTTCTTTGCGACTGAGCCCCAGACTGCCGTCCGGGTCGGTCATTTCATCGAGCACGCGGCGTCCGGTAATGACCGACTTGAAGTACTGCGGCTCGTCTTCGCGACGTCGCGAACCCTCGGCCGGCACCAGCTTCTTGGCCAAGGTCTCCAATCGCGGGTCGTCGAGCGTGCACCCCTTCCAGCTCACCAGGACGAACTGCTCGCCCAAAAAGTGCTCCCGAAACCAATCGAGAACCCGCGTCTCCTCGAAGCCCTCGGGCAGCCACTTTTTGACGTCGTTGGTCGTGTTCTCAACCGCCTGGCGGGCACCCCGTGCGACGATGGGCAGCACGAACACGGCTACCAGCAGGATGACGAACGCGAAGCGAGCGTAGTAAGTGGTCTTCATGCTCAGTCGCCGCCGGGCGATCGATCGTCGAGTTAATTCGCGGATAAAGGCGGGGCTGCGGCGGGCTCGGCGGCCCGCCGGCAGGTCTTCGGCAAGCACGGGCACGGCTGCTGCCACCGGGTACGCTGGCGGCACGCGGCAGGGCTCGTAAAGGGAGGGCTCCCCCGGCCCAACGAGTCTCGGGGTCACGCAGACTCTCGTGTAAGCGACTCGTCCGCCAAGGGCTGAAGATGCTTAAGGTAGCGAGGATTGCCCCGCCTGTCGAGGCAAGTTGGGCGCTGCTAGCAAGACACGTGGCCTGCGCTTACCAGAAAAACTCGAAGCCGGCCGAGAGGCCCTGGTAGAAGGCGTTCGCCCCGACGTTGATTTCCGAGGGTGCCGGAAAGTCGAAGTCGATTTGGCGGGGAGCCTCGGCGATCCCTTGAATCCACATGAAGTCGTAGCTCGTGCGAAACGAGAAACACTCCGTGATGTGGTAGGTGGCCGACCACCCCATCTCCGCGATGAAGGCGAGCGCCTCGTCCTCTTCGCCGCGAACGAACGTCCCGGTGACGGTGGTGGCCGGGTCGCTGTCGACAATCACGACCGTGTTCGCCTGCTCGGCAAAGTTGACCAGGGCTCCGAACTGCGTCCGCATCTCGAAACGGAACGACGACGTTTGCCAGGCCGTATCGGTTCCGATGTGGAGGCCGAACAAGTTGTTCTCCGTGTTGATATCGTAGTCGCCGCGGAAGTCCGCTTCGGAGACTCCGTTCCGGCGGCTGTCCCAACGAAATTCCTCGGACGTCCGCACCCAACGCATGCCGCCCATGATCGAAGAAAGGAAAGTCGGCTGCATCTGCCGGGTCCAGCGTCCATCGGGCGAGAGGACCATCTTGTCGGAACTCGGGCGACGCTGCAGGCGGACGCTGATTTGGGCCGAGTCGAAGTCGCTCGTCAGGGTAAACTCCTGCCGATCGGAGCGATTGAAGCCGCCTACATTCTCGGGAGCCTGGGGCGTATCGAGCATCCGCGGGTCGCGTGAACTGACGCCGACCGAATCGGAGTAGTCGAAGCCGCCTAAGTAGACGAACTCGACGTTGTGATCGCGATTCTGGAAGTCACGACCGAGGTTGCGGACGAGCGTGAGCCGGGCGCCCGGTTCGATGCGGAAGCTGGTCGCCTGGGCCGACAGCGGATTCGGCAGCTGAATCAGTTCGAGTGCGTCGTCGACGTCGCTGGTGTCGACGGCCAAGAGGCGGTCCTTGGGCGTCGAGCGGACCCAGAGAACGAGATCGGCTCGGACATACCAATTGCAGACGCCGAAGTCGTCGGCCGAGCTGAGTACGGTCGCCATTTCGCCGTACGTGCCCTCATCGAGATACTCGGCGCCGGGATCGAAGATCTCGACCCCGTTGATCATGCCCGGCTCGATCACTTCGACAGCGTTGCCAGCACCGCTTTCGGGGTCGGGAAGGATGTCCCCGTCGAGAGTCTCGCCGTTGAAAGTCTGGCCTTCGATCGATTCGCCGTCGATCGATTCGCCGTCGAGCGGGGAGTCATCTTGGTAGGCGGCCGTTTCCACCTCGGGAAACGGCTCGTACACGACGCTCTCCACATCTTCGGTCGGCGTTTGCGCAAAGGCGCCCGGCGCAGCGAGCGCCGCGAAACCGACCAGAGCGGTGAACCATGCAGGCAGTGGCCCAGCAATGCGTCGCACCAAGTTGTCCTCCGAATCACATAAGGCCCCCCTTTGTGATCTGTGTCTGGCCGCACCGGCACGGTAGCTGGGGCGACCCTCAAGATGTGTTATCAGAACCGTTAATCGGCGATGCGCAGTCGTCACAACAGGAATACTTTCCAGAATTGGAAAATATGCCGGTGCATGCGCATCCTCTGTAAACCGCCCCGCTTGGGAGAAACCGCTCGTCGAGTCTCGCTTGCATTGCCGAGTCAGCGCAGATTATCCTACTTGCACTTCGTCGCAAGGCGATTGCGTCTGGGCTTCACCACCGCCGCGGTCTCTGCGGTTGCTGGCCCAGCGAAGCCTGACTTTCCCAACCGCTGGCGCTACAAGCACGCGGACGGTTAACCCCATCAAGGAGATCGATCGTCGATGAGCAATTCGTCGCCTGGCACCCCTTTGGAATCTCTCATCGCCAGTGGAACCCGCCTCTGGCTCGACTCGGTCGATCCCGACCTGGTGCGCACCAATCGCGCCCTGGGGGCGACCGGGGCGACTTCGAACCCGGTGATCGTCAGCGGTCTGATCAAGTCGGGGCGCTTCGACGAGCAGCTTGAGTCGCTCATTCGCGATGGTCTCTCGGACGACGAGATCGCCTGGCAGTTGACCGATTCGCTGGTTCGCGGCGCCCAGGACGTGTTCTTGCCGGTGTGGGAGGAGACCGCTGGCAACGACGGCTATGTCAGCTTCGAAGTCGATCCGCTGCTGGAAGACCCCGAGCTCGGCCCGGCCCATGAAGAGCGCGTGGCCCAGTACATCGCGCTCGGCAAGAAGTGGGCGGGCGGTCACCGCAACCGCATGATCAAGGTACCCGCCACGCCGGCCGGTCTCGACGCGCTCGAAGAGCTTTGTGCCGCCGACGTGACGATCAACGTGACGCTGATCTTCACCTCGCGCCAGTACCAACTGGCCCGCGAGGCTCTCTGGCGCGGGGCACAGCGACGCGGCTCGCTCGACAAGTTCAAGAGCGTCTACAGCATCTTCGTTTCGCGCGTCGACGTGTA
>QQVP01000002.1 GCA_003389215.1 Planctomycetota bacterium
ATAGGCCGAACCGCGCACGGTAATGATCTGCGGAGCGCCGTGCAGGGTGACCGTCGCCGTCACCGCGCCGGCATACATCGGCCGTTTCAGCAACAGCTCGTCATCGCGGAACTCATGTCCGATTACGTCGCTGGCCATGCAGCCACCCAGCAGGCCCCCGGCCCGTGAGACAACGTCCTTGGCAAACGTCGAGGCCGCCGCGACCAAGAGCTCGATATTTCGCTGCTCGACCACGTCGGCAATCAACCGTGCATAACGGTCGGCCGTCGGCTCGGCCAGCGAAGCATCGTCGGCTGCGAGGACCGGCACCAATCGGGCCGCGTCGGCCGCCACATTTTCCAGTCCGCTACCGACAACCAGGCAGGCGACCGAGCCCCCGCGGGCCTCGGCGATCTGGCGGGCAAAGGTGATCGCCGATCGCGTTGCAGTGCGGATCGTGGCGTGATCGTGTTCGGCGACGACGAGAATCTTCATCGGGAGGACTACAACACCTTGGCTTCGTTACGCAGACATTCAATCAATTCGTCGGCCGTCGCGACCTTCCGGCAGGTCCGCTCGGCCGAGGCGATCTCGAAACCGACGACGCGAACCCGCGGCTCGAGCGTAACGCCCAAGTCGGCGGCCGAGATTTCTTCGATCGGTTTCTTGCGGGCCTTCATGATGCTCGGCAGCGAGGCATACCGCGGTTCGTTCAGTCGCAGGTCGGCGGTTATCACCGCGGGCAAGCGCACCTGCACGGTCTCGATGCCGAGATCCGTTTCGCGATCGACGCGCACGGCGTCTTCGGCAAACTCGATTTTCGAGGCGAAGGTCGCCTGCGGCCAATCCAAGAGCGCGGCCAGAAACTGGCCCGTCTGATTCGCATCGTCGTCGACCGCCTGTTTGCCGAGCAGCACCAAATCGGGCGACTCGCGGCGAACGACAGCCAACAACAGCTGCGCCGCGTTCCAGGGATCGAGACTCTCTTCGGAACCCACGTGCAGGGCCCGATCGGCCCCCATCGCCAGGCCGGTGCGCAGCTGCTTTTCGTAATCGGCCCCGCCGATGCCGACGACGATGATTTCGGCATCCGGATGGGCTCCTTCGCGCATGCGAATCGCCTCTTCCAGAGCGATTGCGTCGAACGGATTGACGATGTACGAGAGCTGCGCCTCGTCGACGCCGCTGCCGTCGGCCGTGAGGCGGATCTTCAACTCGGTATCGGGAACGCGCTTTGTCGGAACGAGAATCTTCATGTTGCAAATCTGGTGGCCATCGGCGCGGCTAGCTGTTGCTCGCGGTGGCGGTCTTGCCTTCGACGCGACCGTAGTAGCTGGCGAACATATTGCGACACTTCTCCTTGACCTCGGGCCGCGTCTGATAGCCCGGTATGTCGAAGAAGCGATCGGCCTCGATCGCCTCAATATCGTACTTGGTCGAACCGTTGAGAATCAGGTCGGCCATGATCACGCCGATCGTGGGGCTCTGCACGATGCCGTGGCCCGAGAAACCGGCACAGTGAAACAGTCCCGCGACGTCCGACATGGCTCCACAGAACGGCTTGCCATCGGGGGTGAAGGTCATGATGCCGTGGGTGATCGTCATCGGCGTCCGCTCGTTGATCCAGGGATACCGCTGCTGCGCCGAGTGAATCAGCAGGGCCACGTTGAAATCGTCGCGGGCCGCCTTCATCGTCGACATGTCGAAATCGACGGGCAGGTCCTCTACGTCGTATTCGACCGGCTCCGCCTCGTACATGCCGACGAGCAGACCGCCGGCGTCGGGCCGCGCGTAGATGCGGTGGTGGCGGTTGCGAATCGCGGGACTGAGGCGGTCGACCACGTGATCCGGATCGGGTCGCGTAGCAAGGTAGTAATGACCCAGCGCCGCGGTGGCTAGCTTCTGATCGGCCAGCTCGGCCACCAGGTAGGACCAAGGTCCACCGGCATTGACCACCACCGCCGCGTGAAACTCGCCGCGAGCCGTTCGGACTCCCTTCACACGACCACCCTCGACGAGGATCTTCTCCACCGGCAGGTTGTTGTGGAAAATCACGCCGTGGGCCTTGCCGACTGTTACATAAGCAGAGACGAGCTCGGCCGGTTGCAGGTGACCGTCGGTGGGGCAGAAACAGGCGTCGATCAGATCGTCGGTCTTCATGTAGGGCAACATCTCGGCGACCTGTTCGCGCGAGACGTGGTCGATGTTGAAATCGATCGACTTGCCCATCGCCACCAAATCCTTGATCTCCTGCGCCCGGTCCGGGGTTTCCGCAATGCGCAGCGAGCCGGTCTGAATGAAGATCTCGACGTCCGCCTCGCGCTCGAGCTCTTTGACGACTTCCACGCCGTCCATGAGCATGGCCGTGTGGGCTTCGGTGCCGCGGAGCTGACCCAACAGGCCCGCCGCCCGACCGGTGCTGCCATTGCCGAGTCGCTCGCGCTCGACGACGACGACCTTCTGGCCACGCTTCGCCAATTGCATGGCCGTGCTCAGTCCGGCCACTCCGGCGCCGATGACGATCACGTCGGCGGTTTCGATTGCAGTTGTCACGGGAGTCTTGTCCTTTGAATGGAGTTCGTCTCGTGAGGCCAGCGGGTGGCACTCGCTCTGTCAGTGCGCCGCTGTACGGCTCGGCAGGCTTGGGTCGCGAGCTCAGCCGAGCGGAGCCTCGCCCTTCCGATCAGTTATCTTCGCAATAGTCGGTTAGCTGCCGCAGGTACCACAGAAAGAATGCCTCGACGTTGTACTCTTTGTAGGTCGAAAGCGGACCCGGAACGAACGCCCGCGAATCGACGCCTCGCTGGGCCGACGCGCAGAGGTCCCAGTCCTGTTCGGAAGTGAGTTGCCAGAACGGCAACAGGTCGTCGACCCGATAGTCGCGACCCTCGACCGCCGACTCGTCGACCAGCCAGGTGACCTGGGCCCGCGTGCGTCGCGGACCGGCGGGCAACAGGCGGGTCGTCACGCCGTGATCGCAGCTGGAGTGATTCCAGAAGTTGGGCATGGTGCGCAAACGAAGCGTCCCCACGTCGCTGTCTTGATAGTCGCCCATCAGCGGCGCGACCTGGCGACCCTCGAGCGTCTCGCTCACGAAACCTTCCGCCATGGCGGTCCGATTGGCCGAATACCACAGGTTTCGCTCCGCGTCGGGAAAGGTGCACATGCCGGTGTCGTGATGCGTTACGGCCAGGCCCGCGGCGGCCCACTTCTCCTCGCTGCGCGTGACCGCGACGGTCATCTGCTCTTGAACCGCCGGACTGACGTCGTCGGCGTTGATGTGGTCGTAGTTCGCTTTGATGTATTGCGGGTGGTTCACGTTGCAGTGAAAACACTCGCGATTGTTTTCCCAGACGAGCTTCCAGTTGGCCTCGATCTCGTAATCGACCGTCTTGGCGATCTTGGCCCGCTCCAATCGCTGCGGCCGCATGAGGGGCTCCATGAGCTCGGCCGCGGGCGCGAACGGCAAAGGTTCATCCGCCAGCGAGATGTAGACGAGCCCGGCCAGCTCGGCGACGTGGACGGGGCGAAGTCCCAGCTCGGACGTGTCGATCTCCTCCTGCATACCGCGGCAGCTGACCAGCGCCCCGTCGCGGCCGTAGACCCATTGGTGATAGGGACAGACGATGCGCCCGACGTGGCCCGCCTCCTCCTGGCAGAGGATCATGCCGCGGTGGCGGCAGACATTGTGAAAGGCGCGCAGCTGGCCGTCGTCGTCGCGCAGCACGACGAGCGGATCGGTATCGAGCGTGAGGGTCAGGTAATCGCCCGGCTCGCGGAGCTGGCAGCTATGGCCGGCAAAGACCCAGCCCCGTCGCCAGATGGCGTCGATTTCCGTCCCGTAAACCGCATCTTCCTGATAGAAGGGGCGCGGCAGCCCGTGACCCGGAACGCGCGACGCGATCAGCTGCCGGAGATGGGCGGAGCGTTTTGACGCGAGGGTCTGCGACACGGTGGGCGACGGCGGGTAGGCGAAAAAGCCGCCCTCAACCGGGCGACGGCGGTGTCTCGAATCCGTCAGGATAGGTCACGCGGGGCGGCCTCGGCAAGTGCCACGGTCTCCGCCCGCGGCGGCCTCAGGAGACAGGAATTGCTTCGCTCGGCTGCGGCGAGTGGCGGCGATGGCGGTGGCCGTGCTGCAGGAAATAGACGCAACTACCCACCAGGCAAATCACGCCCAGCACCGCTACGAAGTACGTGAACGCATGGAGAAACTCGAACCGGGTGGACGTCGATTGATACAGGTCCTTGTAGAGCTGCACGATTACCGAGCCGGTGTAGCCGGTCGCGTCGGTCAGGTAGATGGCGAACACGGCCGTGCCCACCACGTGGGTGGAAGCGAGCATTCGGTCGAAGAGCACCGAGCCGAACGGAACGTAGGCCAGGTAGGCCCCAAAACCGATGAGGACCATCCACCAGAAGCCGTCGATCATCTGGGCGTCGAGCATCAGCGTGCTGAGTCCCATGAGGATCATCCCGCTAATCATGACCACGAAGACCGCCAGCAGTCCGTAGCGATTGTTACGAAACAGCGAGAGCGCGGCCATCACCAACAGAATCGAGAAGCCGATGGGCCATTCGATGAGACTGAAGATCCCCTCTTTGTCAGCCAACCCCAACTCGGTCAGCACCTCGGGCATGTAGTTGTCGCGAAAGTCGCGGTAGGCGGTCAGAAAGAAGTAGAACGCGATCAGGGCGATCATGCCGAGCAGAAAGTGCCGGACGAAGGCAAAGCGGTGCGTGGCGTCCATCGTTTCCCGCTTTGTCCGTTCCGCCACATCCGCGGCACTGGGCCCCGGCAGTTGATTCAGAAAGTAGACACTCACGACGAACGGCACCAGGAACATCCAGCCCACGACGCTCGGCATCCAGGCCTCGCTGACGCCGAAGTCGCGAATCACCGTTTGGCCGATATCCTTCACGGCCGAGCTGGCCACGATGTAGGAACAACTCAGCCCGGCCAGCAGCAACTCCGAGGTGCGGCGTCCCTCGAGATACCAAACGACCAACCCCCACACCATGCCGAGCGGCAGCCCGGCCAGGAAAATCGCCGCCACCTTGAGGTTGTTCGGGGCCAGGCCAAAGAGAACGAGGCCCACCTGGGCGATCGCGATTGTGCCGACGAGCATCTTGGCCCGCTGCTCGCGGCGGACCTCGCTGCAGACCTTGATGCCGATGAATTTCGACGTCGTGTAGCCGAGAATCTGGCTGATGACGAAGGCGGTCTTCAGATCGATGCCTGTGCCGAGAAACTGAAGTCCCTGGAACTGGCCGACCGAGAACGGCTTGCGAAAGGCGTACATGCAGAAGTACGTCGAGAAGGACCAACCAATGGCGTAGATTGCGAAGATCGCCCCAGGAGCCCGTTCGAGCCAGGCGGTGATGCCCGTCGCGCCGCTGGGGCTCTCCGGCAGCAAAGCCGGCGCAACCTCGTCCGACGGCTGGTAAGGATTCTCTTCGCTCGGCGTCATCGAGGCGGTGTCTCCCACGAAGCGGCGCTGCCGGGACGCGAACTTCATCCACGCGGCGGGCGCTCAGGCTGCTGGCTGGGCTTACTCTTGCGATGCTTCCAGCTTCGGCTCGACGGGGTCTGCCTTGGCCTTACGGGGGACCGCTTTGGCCTTGCGGGGCATAAAGCCGACCGAGGTCTCCATCCACTTGCCACAGCTACAGCCGCCGCCGGCCTCGGGCGAGAGCAACATGCCACAGGCCGGAATTGTGCTCAACCAGCAGCTCGGCCGCAACCGTGACCAGGACGACGGAATCTCGTAGCGGGCATCCCACATCACCACGTTTGCCGCCCGGAAGAAGACGTGGCTCCAGCTACAGGCATAGGTGCCGCAGCCCCCGCCTGGCATCGTCTTCGGCAGGATCGTGCCCGAGTCGAGGTGATAGACCCGCGGCCGCACGACGAGCCAGTCTCGCAAGAAGGCGGGTCGCGACATCGCCTTGCCGTGGTCGTGGGCCCCGCCCGGCCAATTGAAGCGATCGCTCCAGGCCGGGCTGCCGTCTTCGGCGTGATAGGCGGTGATCTCATATTCGCCGGCTCCGGAGGCGACGATCACCAGCTTCTTGCCGCGATGCGCCAGGTAGAAGACGCTTTCGCCGTCGTGCGTGTCGAGAGGCTCTTCGTAGTGCTTCTCGCCGGTGGCCACGTCGAGGGCCACGAGATACTGATCCTGCCAAAGTTCCGGCACACCGAGGCGACGTTCGTCACTGGCGGTCACTTTCTCGTTACGACACTCGACGAAATAGACGCGGCCGTCGCCGACGGTGATCGTCGAATTGATGATCACGCCTCCCTCGTAGCGCCACTGCTCGCCGCCATCTTTCTTGGCGACGGCAAAGAGATTGTCGCTGCAGACCTTGAAGCTCTCCGGGCCCTTGGGCTGGTCGTACCAGGCATCGTGTCCCCAATAGTCGGTGTAGGCGGAGCCTTGCTTCACCGCGCTGCCGATCAGATTGTCGCCCACGCTGGCGAGATAGCCCCAGTCGTACTGCCAGTCGTCACGCTGCCCCGGCACGACCGCAAACGGTTCGGCAAACGCGCCGGTCTGAGCGTCGAACTTGACGCAGTAACCCTTGAGGGCCAGGAAAAGCGATTGGTTGTCGGCGCACCAGTTGCTCGAATCACGGGGCACGTTCATGCGGGCCATGTCGGGAATCTCGGCCGACCAGAGGATCGCGCCGTTGTAGGCATCGAGCGCGATGAGCCGCTGCAGCCCCTGGGTGAAGAGCCTGCCGTTGACGGCCAGCGGACCCGTCTTGCGACCCTGGCGGTCGGGCTGATAACGGGGTCCGGGCCGGCCGATCCACTGGACTTCCAGCTCGTTGGCCGCCTGCGCGTAGGAGAGCATCTCGCTGCCGTACGACGAGTTGTCCGCGCGACCATATTGGTGCGACCACTCGCCGGCGCCGACCAGCGTGTTCTTGAAAATGTGCGTCCAGAGCCCACTCGGCGTCGTCGCGGCCATCTTCTTCTGGGGGATGTCGGCGATCCACGCTTTCGCCTCGTCGAGCGAAATGGTCGAGGGACCGTTGCGCGTCTGGGCCATCCAAACCGTGCCGTCGATGGGACGTGCGAGGCGGGTCATTTCCTCGGCGGAAAAATCGAGCTTGCCGCCGTCGAAGACATGCTGCGAGAGCACCAGGTTGGCGAAGTGGCTCGGCAGCGGCAGCGCGTCATACGAATCGACCTGCATCACCGACACGCGCACCCCGTAGACACCCGCCGCTTGCAGCTTCGCGCGGGCACGGGCGACTTTTTCCGCGTCCCACTCGACGCAGAGTACACGCAGCTTCGACCGCCGCGCCAGTTCGTAGGCCAGCTCACCCTCGCCGCAACCGATCATTACACAGATGCCGTGCGCGTCCGGATGAACCAGGGCGACCTGATTGGCAAAATGAGCGTAACGCCGCTGGCTCTCGTCGTCGGGATAGGCATCACTCCCGCTCACCTCGGGCACGGCGTAGTTGAAGAACATTTCGAGATGATAGGTGTTCTCCTGCCCGTCGCCGGTGATCGTATAGCGATAGTTTTCGAGCCGTTCCAGTTTCGTCAGTCGCGCCACATGGATCTTCTTCGGCTCCGCGTTGCCAAGCGATCTTTCCTCGGCTCCCTCGCGACCCACCAGCTGGTATGTCAGCTCTGTCGGTTCCGGCTCGCTGGTGCCCCACGTGACGACGGCGGAAGTCGGACTGTCGAACTGCGTGATCGGCCCCCAGTCGAGCGAGCTCTGCGGCGCGGTCGGCGGGGGCAACTCGACACGGGCCGGGGCCGCGGCAGCTTCCGTGGACGCTTCGTCGGCACTCGCCGCTGAACTTGCGGGGCGGAAGCAGAGAATCTCCCCTTCGTCGGTGCTCGCGAACAGGGCTCCGTCGGCAACGGCCAATCCGTGGACGCCCCCTTTCACGGCGGCCGACCAAAGCGGCGTGCCGTCGACGGCTGAAAACGCTTCGACGCCGCCGACCTTGCCGGCAAAGATCACGTCGCC
>QQVP01000047.1 GCA_003389215.1 Planctomycetota bacterium
AGGGGGTGCTGAAGAGCCGCCGCAAGGCGGCTCTTAGCATTCGCCGGTTAGATATTTGCAGCTAGAACGCTCGTCGCTACGTCGAAGTAATCTGCCAACGTCCGAATCATCTGCCGACTGAATTTCTTCTTTCCGGCAAGAACTTCTGATATTGTTGATTTGGCAATCTTCGTGTCACGGTGTAATTGAATTTGATTGACACCTTTTGCCTCCATTAAGTGACGAAGCATGTCGGCATCCGACGCCGGTGCAATGGGGTAGTGCTCATCCTCGAATGCCGCAACGAGATCGCTCAGCGCATCAAGGTACAGTGATTCTCCCGAAGAAAGCTTGCCTTTGGCAAGAAGCTTGTCCATAACTTCCTGCGCCGCTTCGAGATCATCATCCGAGCGAATCGACGTAAGAGGAAACACCTGGACCAATTCAAGATACGTGTCTCGAACCTTGCCCTTGAAGCGATGCACCGTCTTTGTAGCCATGCCTATCTTCCTTCCCGGTTTCTCTTCGGCGGCTTAGCTGCGACTCACTTTTTCCTTGCCTTTTTTGGGGGAGGTGAGAAGCACCCACAGTCAGCCTGCCATTTGTTTTCGTCGTATTCCGAGTGGGCCATGACCTTGAGAATAAAGACCTTTTGACCTGGGTAGAGGATACGAGTGATCAACCGGTACTTGTTGCCAGCGATATTAAAGACGACACAATTGCCAACGGTGTCGGCACTGCCAAATTCCGCCTCTACGTCACCCCAATTCTGCCACTGCACATTCCTGTTGTTGACGTGCGTGTACCAAGCCCGAAGCGGTCCTTCCGAGTCGCCGCAGTTGGGCCTCTCCCAGAACTCCTTCAGCCGAGATTTGGAAATGACTCGCATCCGTGCCCTTTCTTCTTATCGGCCTCCAAGGCAAGTATAGTTCGCAAAATACGAACTTTCAAGGCCAAAGTTCGTAAGACACGAACTTTCTTGATCCGAAAGGGAGGCCACATCAAGGGTTGCGAGTTGTGCGACTTCACGGATTTCTTGTCCTGCGTGGCCGACCAGTCGACAAGATGTCAAGGCTAGAGCCGACCATTGCAGAAGCGGTCAGCGAAGCAGGGCAGGGGACAGGGGACTATTGATGGCTGCATTGTTGATGAGCCCTTCCCGTCGTGGCGACGGACCGTGCGTCACGCTTGCGAACCGATCCGACGAGTACGGCGGCACTTAAGTTACGGATGGTCCATGTCGAGCGCATAGCTCCTCACCATGTTGGCGGCGCGCACAGCGACGCCGCGCTCCGTGGTCGAGCCCGTCTCAAGCCATTGCCAATAATGGACCAACTCGTGCGACAAGGAACAAAGCATCGAGGCCAAGGCGTTATCTCGTCCATGCTGGACTACGAGGTCTTGATAATCGCCAGTTGGAATTCGAATGTAGGGATTGTTCCGCGTATCAAACGGAAGAAAGATGGACGCTGTCGCCGATTCTCCGTCAACAGTAACGATTCGTCGACTCCCAGACAGATAGACCGGCAACCTGACGGGAAAGTCGTAGCGCGCCCGCAACCACTTCGCATACCTAATGAATGCTTGACGTACTTCGCCGTTGCCTCGATGCCCAATGATCCTTAGTCCGGTGGTCATTCCGTTCCTTCGCGCAACTCGATTCGCCGTCCGAGTGGGCATCGCACTCAGTCAGTCCTTCCGGCTGGGAGTATGCGGGGGCGGTTCCGACGGCGGATTCCGTGGTTTCCATCCCGGTCCTTGTCGCGGGTAGCCCGGACAACCGACTGGAACTGTCCCTGTGCCGAGGGCACGCGAAAACAACGCGGCTCTCGCCGAGTGCGCCCGCCCGCTCGCTCACCCCGCCCATTCCGCCGCTTAGGCTGGGCGCTGGCCGCTGGCAATCAGATTCCATGTCACCGGTCGCAGCAGCGGCGCCGCGCACGATTCGATGAGCGTATCGACGCCGCACGCCAACTTCGTCAGCGGACGGGTCAGCAGCGTCGGATTCAGGGGCACCTCGGCGAACGGCGTCGAAAAGATGCCTTGCGGCACGATGCGAATGTTCGTCAAGCCCGCCCGCTCATAGAGCGTCCGCATCTCGGCGGCACTCAACTCGGCCTGGTCATCCGAATAAGACGCATCGAGGTTCTTTCGCACATAGCGTGCGGCGCGGACCAGGGGGTTGCCCGACTGCGGTTCGTTGGCGAGCAGGTATCCGCCCGGCTTCAGCGCCGCGACGAGCCGGGTCATGGCCAGGTCCATGTCGTCGAGATGGTGCAAGACCCCGATCATCACGATCGCATCGAAGGGCTCGCTGGTCTCGAACTCCTTGATGTTCCCCACGGCAAAGGTCGCGCCCGGCACGCGAATATGCTCGTTCGCATAGTCGATCAACCCCTGGGCGTAGTCGATCCCGTGAAAACGACGAAAGCGGCCCGCCAGGTATTCGGCGGTGAAGCCCGCCCCGCAACCGGCCTCCAGGATGTCGAGGTCGTCGGGCAGGTCCGCGACCGCCAGCGTGCGGAGCAGCCGTTGCTTGCGACCGAGTTGGGCAGCCGCATGCAGATCCTTGCGGCAATACTCTTCCGCGATCTCATTGAAGAGCGCCTGGTCCTTGGCTTCTCGTTCGGCAGCTTGTTCCACGGTCGGATTCATGGTGGTCGTGACGATTCTCAGCGAACGAATGAAGGTGAACGCCTGGGAAATGCCATCCACTCCGGCGGCCGGATGGCTGGTCTTGCTACGCGACGACGCGAATCTCGCCCGGCAACCGCCACCGAGCGGAGCCCGGCGGGACCGCGTCCCACCTGGGGCACCCAAGTCCGACAGGGGACGGCAACCGGCCAGGGCCCGAAACCTCAATTGTACACTCGCCTGTGGCAAGCACAAAGCTGCTGGGCCCCCAGGCGAAATCTTGGCTGGCCCGCCTCTGCGCCGGCCTTCGTGCCGCTTCGGCCGCAGGAAATCTGCCGCGGGGGATCGTGACGAAGTCGGCCAAGCCTCGGCGCGCCTAGCGCCGCGGCGAGCCAGGATCCTCCTGATCGCGCTGCCGGCGATTCTTGTCGTGCTCTTTCTTGCCACCTGGCGCATGAAGAGGAAGAAGCTGCAGCGGTTCGCCGATCGCCGCCATCTGACAGACGATGAACTCGTCTTGACCTTCGACGCGGAAGCCGGGAGCCCGGCCAGCGTGATTCGATTTCTGGAACTCGTCGAGTTCGAGACCGATGTGCCCCGGGGACGACTGCGTCGGGGCGATCGGTTTGCCGTGGAACTCGCGCCGAAGCGGGGCTGGGAGTACGACGACGGCGTCGCCCTGCTGCCGGAGATCCTGCAACGCGAATTCGGAGGCGAGGCGTCCGACTACGATCTCGTTCTGCATCCGACGCTCGGAGACCTGCTCGACAGACTGCCGTTTTGACCTCGCCGCATCGGAAAGACCGTTTGTTGTCGCGCCCTCGGGGGCCAAGTATAATCCGCGCTGAGCGGCCCCGATCCCGAGGCGCCCCAATCCTGAGGCAGCGATGCCGTTCTGGAGGCAACTTCGTCCCCACAGCGGCTCCAATCCTGAGACAGCTCCGTTCCTGACGAACCCGTGCCGTGCAGCGGCCGTCCCCCCCTAAGATCGCGTTCTGGTATCGGCCATGAACAAGGCAGCGACTCTTAGCGCCACGTCTTCCCGCCTGCTGGGGCGGACCTTCGTGCACCCCATCTTCGATTACCTGTTCATCGGAGGCGGACTCAGCCTGGTCGTCACCGCGTGGGTTTTCGCCGCGGGCACGCCCTTCATCATCGACCAGGCGTTCTTTGCCTACTTCTTACTGTTCAGCAACTCCGCCCACTTCGCCGCTTCCACAGTGCGGCTCTATACGAAGCGTGGCAGCTTCGAAGCGTTGCCGTTCATCACGATGGCCTTTCCGCTGGTGTGCCTGGTCGTGCTGGCGGTCTGCATGATCTATCCCGAGCTCTTGGGCGAGAACTTGCTCCGGCTCTATCTCACCTGGTCGCCCTACCATTACGCCGCGCAGGCCTACGGCCTGGCGGTCATGTATAGCTATCGAAGCGGCTGCATCCTGTCGGCGCCCGACAAGCGGATGCTCTGGTGGGTCAGCATGTTGCCGTTCCTGACGGTCTTCCTTGCCGCGCGCGATCATGGCCTGCATTGGTTACTCGAACTGGGCAACCTCTCGCTGCCGTTGTGGGTCGACACGCTGTTGGTCGAAACGCTGGGGGGCTCGCTCCGGCTGCTTTCCTTCATTGCGCCCCCGCTGCTCTATACTCTCGTGGCCACGAACAAGAGCGGGCCGATGCCGCTGATCAGCATTCTGGCGGTTGCCACCAATGTGATTTGGTTCGCGGTGCTGAATACAACCGAGGCTTTCTTCTGGGCGACCGTGTTTCACGGCATTCAGTATCTGGCCATCGTCATCATCTTTCACGTACGCGACCGCATGTCCGAGCCGGACAACCGTCACGGCATCTTCTATCACGTCGTTTGGTTCTACGGTGCCTGTCTGATTCTCGGCTACGCGCTGTTCAACTGCCTGCCGCTCGGTTACAACCTGGCCGGTTTTCCACCCGTCGAGAGCGTGTGGATCGTCTTGGCCGCGATCAACGTCCACCACTTCATTGTCGACGGCTACATCTGGCGATTGAAGCAAGGCGACAGCAACCGGAAGGTCGTCGAACAGGGAACCACCACGGCGGCAGGCGCCACCGCGCCGACTTGATTTCCGCAGGCACTCGCGCGGTCAGACCCGACATATCCGCGGCACCGCCCACAACCCCCACGGCCCGACACGGTTCGATGGAAACGTCCGCTTCGCCACGACCGCTCTACCGCATCGTGTTCTGGATCGGCCTTGTAGGGCTGTTCGGCGGCATCGCGGCCGGCATCTTTCAGTCGCTCCGTTTTGTCGGGTTGCCGCCCGGTATCGATTATCAAAAGATTCAGGACCGCCTCGTCGAGCGACTTGAAGACGAGGGCGACTATGCCGCGGTCGCGCGCCAGAAGCGTCTGGCCATGAAGTACAAGGTACCCTTCGTGCCCATCAAGAGTGCGTCGCCCCGCGATCTCGCTGAAATGGCCGTCGCCTGGTACGAAGAGGGAGAACGAACGGGCGATCCGTTTTGCTATCATCGCGCCGCGCTCAGCTTCGTCGAGATGCAGGCGCTGTTGACGATTAACAAGCAGTCCGACGCAGTCCAGACTTGGCAGGAAACCGGTCGGCGACTGGAATCGCTCCCGCCCGTACGAAGCCAGCGGTGGAGTATTGCCAATCCGCACTTCCTGGGCCAACTGGCCTGGACGATGGCAACCCGTCCCGGGTCGGACGAGCACGATCCTGTCCGAGCGATCAAGTTTGCCGAGATGGCGTGTTCGCAAACGAACTACCGCGACGCCGAGCTGCTCGACACCTTGGCCGTCGCCTACGCCGCCGCGGGGCACTTCGAAGAGGCGGTGGCCAGGGCCGAAAAGGCGATCGAGCGAGTGGCGGCGACCGAGCTCGATCCCCAGCGACGCCTCGACATGGAAGCGCGGCTCGAGCTGTACAAGAAACAGCAGCCGTACGTGCAATTCGGCCGCCGCGAAACCGCGGGCTACTAGCCGGGGCTCTGTCCGCGTCGTACGACGAGCCCCCCAGCCGACAGAGAACACGGACCCGCCGGTAGGACTCTGAAAGCTAGACCGCTTTCTTGTGCAGAGTATACGGCGGCATTTCGTCATAGGTCTTGCCGCGGAGCAATCGGCCCGACTTCTTCTTGTTGACCCCGCCCCACTGCTTGAAGAAGAAGGCGACGCCCGCCCGCCGCGACTGGCGACGGATGTCGACGACCCAGTCCTCCGCCATCGGACGGGCTCCGGGCCCCGACTCGCCGCCGACAATCACCCAATCGATGTCGGTCAGGTCGAGTTGCGGAAGCGGTCCCACCAGCGGTTCGAGGGAGAGAAACTTGATCTGGGCGCCGGTCGCACGAAGCTGGTCGATGCGAAACGCGTGCTTCTCGTCCTCCACGCTGACACCCATCCAGACGTTCTCTGGCCAATCGATTGCGTCGGCGACACGAGCGAGCCGCCCCGATCGCTTGGTGAGGACCTGAAATTGGTGCCAATACGCTCTGCGCATGACGTCAAATACTTCTTGGATGTACGTCGTCGGCACATCGCGGTGAAACAGATCGCTCATTGAATTGACAAAGACGAACTTCGACTTTGTCCATTGCAGGGGCCGTTCGAGCATCTGCGGCTGGACCGTCAATTGAAACCCGTTGCGGTAGTTTTGGTTGCCCATCGCGTGCAGTCGCCGCGACATCCGCTCGGCATAGCAGTTCGCGCACCCGGGACTGATCTTGGTACATCCGGTAACCGGATTCCACGTCGCCTCGGTCCATTCGATGGAGGAATTGTCGGCCATGAACTTAGCCCCGCTTATAAGGCCCCTTGAAATAGGTATACATTTGTGTACACTGCACGTAATCATACACGATTATCGACTTGGAGGCATTGGCAATTTGAGGGCTTTGCGACACAAAAGGGGTAGTTATGGAAGACTCACACTACGTCGGACGTGAGCAATCCGAGGTAAAGCACCTGATTCTGCAGGAGTACTTGCTTCCGTTTGCTCTCATCATCGGTCGCGGCCACGGGTCGATCACTTACGTAGACTGTTTCTCTGGTCCCTGGGAGTCAGCGTCGACAACCCACGAGGACACCTCGTTCTCAATCGCGATAGGCCAGCTGAAAAAGGCCAGGGCTCGCCTGAAACGAGACGGTATTCAGCTTGACTTGCGAGCATTCTTTATCGAGAAGGATCGAAACGCTTTTGGTAGACTACAACAATACGCACAGAAGATCAGGGGCGTCGAAATCAATGTGCGTAATGCCGAACTGGAAGAATCAATCGACGACATTTGTTGCTTCGTTCGAGAAGCAAACCGTACGTTCCCATTCGTATTCATCGACCCAACTGGTTGGAAAGGTTTTGAGCTTGATGTAATTCGTCCAATCTTAACCCTCAGACCATGCGAAGTACTGATTAACTTCATGACCCACTACATTGTCCGGTTCGCGAACAACGAGGAATCTAAGGAGAGTTTCGAGCGACTATTCGGTTCCGACGATTTCTACAACCGGCTACAGGGCACCCAGGGATCAGATCGAGTGGACGAAGCGGTATTCGAGTACCGCGATGCGGTCAGCAAGGTAGGTAATTTTGACTATGCGGGTATCGCTGGAATTCTGAATCCAATAAGAGACCGAAGTCATTTCCATTTGCTGTACTTCTCACGCCATCCAAGAGGACTGGAGAAATTCAAAGAGGCCGAAAGGCGTTCGATGGGTGAGATGGAACAACTGCGAGCACGGGCTCAGAAATCTGGGCGAGAACAACGATCGCAGCAGCGCGAATTCCTGTACGCTGACGAGGCTCCAGATTCGACATACTATCTCTCACTGCGAGAACGCTATTTGGGGTTTGCCAAAGCTGACGTTATACGACTTCTACAAGCAGCCGATCGCGTCACTTATGACGACGCCTGGAACGCCTGGTTGAGGTATCCAATGGTTTGGGAAAAGGACCTAAAGGACTGGGTTCGCGAGTCTAGTAAGATTGCCTTGGATGGACTGGGAAAACGTGAGCGAGTTCCCAAACTCGGCAGGAATCACTTTCTGAGGTTTGCGGGCATTGCCTAACGACGTGGCTGCGGCTACCCGCCAATCTTTTCAGAATGTGACACCCGTTTGGTAAGGTGCGCATTCACGCGAACGCGCGCCGGGTGGCACTGGCTCTGCCGGTGCAGGTGTAGGAGTGCCCCGCGTTAGGTAGCCCGAAATGTCAATGAGGGACTTGTAGGACAAATCAAGGCGTCCCTCGCTCACGCCTCGGACAGCGAGTTGGACAGGATCACAGGATGACAGGATTGAAGGACCAAAGGATCCGCA
>QQVP01000006.1 GCA_003389215.1 Planctomycetota bacterium
GAACTGGGACTTCCTCTGCTCCACCAACCCGAAGTGAAAGTTTAACCAGCCGAACCGCCGTGGTACGGACCCGTATGCCCGGTGGTGTGGGAGGGCGGGAGCCGCAAGGCTCCCCCCTATCCCGATTCCGCGATAAGCCATTCAGACGCATTCGGACCGACCGGGTAGTGTAACAAGTCGAACAAAATCCACGTTCGCTACACCACCCAAAGTGTTAGATCATGATCGCACCCGTGAAGTCGCCTGGTCCGGCGCAGAGGGCTGCTGACCACCGGCGGCAGCTCCTCGGACATGGGCAAGAATTCGAGTGGTTCAAAGAGCTTTTTGTTCCTAAGTGTAAGCCACACATCTCCCAGCTAGAAATCGATGGGGCTCGCCAGAAATGGTCGACCGTGCACCACTTCCTTCGGGATGACGATCTCGTCCGGCACCTGTTGGGTGATCGGGTTCCATCGGGGAATACCAAGTGGGTTGGCGTATTCGGTTGGGAGAAAACCAAGTATGTCGCCATCGACGTTGATCTTCGCGGCGACCGGCCCGATTTCGAGTCGCGTTGCTGGAAGGTGAAAAAGATCCTCGCCCGGCTTGGAATCCGCGACGAGTGTGTGCTTGAGTCGCCGTCACCTTCCGGCGGTAGGCATTACTATTTCTTCCTTTATCAAAGGGTCGGCCTATTCCATGTCAGGAACGTGCTCAGCATGGCAGGTCTCGACCATTTGCCGGGCCAACATGAAGTCTTTCCCACGACGGAGAACGCCATCCGGCTGCCATTCGGTCACCTTCCCCATCAGGATCTCGATCCCGAACTTTGGGTTCGCACGACGCGGGACTTGATGCAAGGCCGCATTCCGCGTGTAAATTGGAAGCGCTGCGTGGCCCGTGCGGAAATGATCTACTCGAGGATTCCTCCCGCCTGGCTATACCGGGCAGGACGCGACCCTGGGTCTAGTCAACAATCTGGAAGTCGCCTCGGGAAGACGAAGCCGACTGAACCACGCAGTTCTCGCAACGTCAATCGGGCAACTTCTTCGGCAACGATGGGTGGCCGATACCACGAACTGCTCGCACGTGGAATCCGGAATACCAAAGAGGCCGAGGAGCTGATTCAACTCGGCATACAGGCGGCGGGAACTCGGGTAGAGGCGACCAAGCACATTGCCTGTCATCTGATATTCGCGCGAAAAATGGGAGAGCAAGACGCCACAGAGTTCCTGGTCGAATGGGTCTACCGCACAGGTCGCGACTTTTCCAAGGATGTTGCTGCTGACCTGGCTGGCGGCACGCGCAGTGTGGAAGAGCAGACGCGTGACATTGTTGCGTGGTACGAACTTCTACGTAGGAACAATAGCTCTTCGAAACCGGCTGCACCGCCGCAGCGGTTTGCACCAGCGGAACTGGATAAGGTCGCCAGTGTGTCACTCCGTGTCGAGAAACGTCTGCGGAAGCTGCAGGCGTTGTTCGGCCTGAACTTTCTGCGGCTTGCCAAGGCGTGTGGTGAGTACATCGGCGATCACTGGGAAATCCGAGCGGCGACGAAGGAAGTACTTCGCACATGGAAAGGTTGTAGCGGGATGCGATACAAAGAGAGGCTTGATGCTGCATGCGAAGCCGGGCTGATATCTGTCGTCAAGAACAGCTGGCACAACCCACGGGGACGGGGACGGGCTCGAACCTTTGGCGTGCATCTTTCCAGAGTATCCGAGGCCGAACAAACATTGTCTTACAACGAGGCCGTAGACTATCTCAACGATCGGATTGAAAAGTGGAACGCCAGCCCTTGCGATAAGCAACTCGTTGGTGCCGAAAGTGACACGGAATTTAGGATTGTCTCCCTGAAAGGGAAACATCCAGATAGTCCAGCCAGCGAACCAGAAACAGATTCAGTATCAGAAGGAAGAGAATCCACTAACCAACGCGTGCCCTCACCGGCCAAACAAGACGATGGAAGCAACTCTCAATCCAAGATGCGAGACGGTCCGGAGTATCAACGTTCGGGAAGTGCCCAACGACCTGTACTGGAAGATCGTCGAGACCGCTCCGACCAACGGCCGGACCATTCAGGCCTACGTCATTCGACTGCTGGCGAAGAGCCGGCCGTTGTCGCAGCGAAGACCCCAGGATCCACAGGAAACAACCATCCCCATCCGGACCTGGAACCTCAACATCCGGAACGTCCCGGAACACATCTGGTGTCACGCTCGTCGGAACGCGGCCGCATCGCAAATGCGCTTCAGAGACTACGTGATCGAGCTGCTGAGGAGGGCTACGACTCCGACTCGTTCCAACGAACTCTGCAGCTCATCGAACATATCGTAAGCGACCCCACCTGTACGCCGGGTGAACGGCAACTGCTGCTCGCGGACCCCCACGACCTGGACGAGCACCACCAGCGCCGCCGCACCTTTCTCATCGCCGAACAACGCTCTCTCCATCACCAGCCCAATACCCGGGACCCTCCATCGATGATCGCGAGCTGAGGGAAACCTGCTGCACGCGATCCGGCGATCGTACAAGGTGTGGTACGATCGGTCTTCTTGGCGGCCCCATGCCCAAGTGGCAGTAAGTGAGGTGACTCGTGACGCTGGACAACGAAGCCAAAGAACGGATTCGAACAACCATCCGGACAATGCGTCAATCGCTGCGTACGCTGGACAGTGCGTTTCAAGAGTTTGTAACGACTGTCTTGGGGGCGATAGATTCGGATTCAGATTCGGAAACCGGATTATCGCTGACGTGGCACGGCCCGTATTCATTCGGCCAGAGCAATGATGCCCCAAGGTTTCGAGACAGTGAATACCGAGACACCGGGGGACTATACCTTTGGACGTATCGTTTCGGCGATGAGTACCGAGTCAACTACGTCGGAAAAACGAAAGCGTTCCACAACCGGTTTACGGCTGAACTCCGGTATTCTCGCAACGGCAAGTCCGAAAAGGGTCGGTTTGCGTGTGATGCCCTGATCGATTGGGGCCGCTTCCTGAGCGAGGGGGTTCGCGTCGTTGTCAACGAACGTCCCACCAAGGAAGAACTATCGCAAGCTCGTCCTGAAATTGACCGAACGCTAGATGCCTGCCGAGTATTCGTGAGCGTGATGGGCTCAAAGCGACAAAGCTGGACCGAATTCGCCCTGACCAAACTTCTCTGGGAAAGCTTCGGCGAAATCATGCATCATCCAGCGAACGGCAACATGCCTCGGGTGTTGCGTAACGGCCCACCTGCCGACCTGCCAAGCGGACTGGTGATCAACAGTACCTTCGAGTCTGGAGCGAAGGTGCGGGGCCTGCGTGAAGCGGTGCGTTGCTCCGTGTGATCCGGACGATCACCAGCTTCATTGCAATCTGGTCTTCTTGTATCGACATTCTCAGTTGATGCTCACCCTCCGCTGTCTCCACGATTCAGAGAGACAGCATCGCGACGAGTAACAACTGTTACACGGGAGCGATGCCAGACATTGCCCGAGGCAACTCGTGGTTGAGTGAACCTAGCGATGTGGCTCAACGGAAGCTCGGACTGCCGCTCCTTTGTGTGCAGGTACTCTTTTTTTGTTCCCAAATAGGAGAATCAAGAATGACCGTCGAAGTGATCACTGATGGTCCGTCCGACCAACAACAAGACATCTCAACCCAGCGTGAGGAGCTTCGGCAAATTGCCGAAAGCACCAAGGAGTTTGCGAAAGAGGTTTGGCGGACCGCTTCAGTTTGCATCGTCAGTGAAAATACAGCAGCCTGAAGTACTTGGCCCCGATTGCTTGGCTGGTTTCAAACGGCTGATGGCATTCGAGCGACGGCCAGAAGACGAACTTATCCATCGATTGCTCACCGTTCCCGTCAGACGTGGCAACGAAGCGAGATTTAACATTCTTTTGGACCAGCAAATCGCTCTTGCTGGAGACGAGCCTGAGGATCCCGATAGTCGCATTGACCTTGCATATTTCGATCGTAACCTCGGAAGAGTCGTATTCGCTGAGGTCAAGGGAATCTGGGACAGTCGCCTACTGCAGCTCGACCCGCGTCCGAAAGTTATAGACCAACTCGAACGCTACCCGCCGAAGTACTCCGCGGATTGCCATGTTGATCGACTTGCCACACCTGACCGCTGATTACGTCCATTGCTGTGAGCCAGCCCCCATCGCAGCATCCCGTATCGATACAGATCAGGTGGCCTAGATCAAGAATCTCCGGCTGCGGTGTGTGTCCTAAGACAGCAATCTTACCCGAGTAATGCGGGGCGGTGCACTCATTCTCATCGATCGGTTTCCATCTTCGCGTTAATCCGTTCTCCTCTTCGAGACGAAAGTTGGGCCGATAGTTCGCATGGACGAAGAAGTGGGTTTCGGTCTCGAAGTACTCGAGGCAGGATTCGACGAATTCAAAGTGTTCTCTAGGAATCAGGCCGATCGTTCTACCGTTTCCGTATGAGTCGAGGGCCGTATCGCCCCCACAGCGAAGCCAGGATTCGAGATCCGACTCACCACCCCTGGCCGCCAGCATAAGTTCTTCGTGGTTGCCGAGTATTGAAACGAGCCGACAGTGCTTCCTCAACTCGATTAGCTGATCGAGAACGCCCCGGGTGTCAGGACCCCGGTCAATGTAGTCGCCTAGCGTTACCACTGTGTCATTCGGGGTTGGGGCGATCGTTCCTAGCAATACGGACAACGCCTTGCAGCAGCCGTGAATATCGCCAATTGCGATGAGTCGGTCAGTCAGATCATTCTCCTTGATGTGTTTGTGTTTGAGTTGATCGCTAACTTCCGCGGCTGCGAATGTTGAAAGCGGGCTGCAGCCTGGCGGTCTTTCGTTCCAGATATCGGCACAGTCCTGAAACTCTGCGATCGGTTCGACACCGGTTGTGAATCTGTTCCCAGGTAACACGGCGAAAGTGACCACGGCGACTGGGGTGGATGAGCTTTCGGAATTCAGCCGCACTGTCTTCTTCGTACCCGTCTCTGACGAGATTCAGATGGTACGCTTTCGTTTGCCGGTGATCGTTTCTGGCCATCCACTCCGCGAAGACGACGTTCCTCCAGAGCTGGTAGTGGACCCGATCGGCGGCCAGAGATCGACGGAGGTTCATGATCCGCATGTCGGGAAACTGATAAATGGCCAGCAGTTCGTCCAAGGTCAGCGACGAGGAGTCTTTTCGTGGCCCTCGCCTGTAGCACGTGTTGGGGCTCGTGAACTTGGCCTCGATCAAGATCAGGTATTTCCCCGGCAAGTGCAGGGCAATGTCCGGCTCCGTGAGTGGCCGGTCGACCGGTAAATCGGACTCGAAATGGCCACGTGCGTCGACCAACAAATCCCACGGCCGGTAGTCATCATCCGTAGAGCAGATTCCCCACAAATACAAGAACGGCTCGACCTCGATCTTTTCGCCCGTGAAGAGTTCCACGATCTTATGCAGCACGCCCGCCTCTTGCAGAGATCGCCAGACGTTCCAACTGAGGCTGTCTTCCGAATTCTCCAGGCCCAGTCGGTGGCTTTCGTATTTGAAAGGGTTGCCGATGATGTTCCGAGAGAATTGGTCTGGAGAGGCAATGATATTTCGAGCCGGTTTGGCATAGGAGTATGTCGCTCCCGCAGTGGAATAGTGGCAGCGAATTCCGTGCTCTGGACAGATGTCCCCACGCCGAGACCGCGTCGGGGTTCGAAGTACGTGATTGCAGCCTCGTACATAGCACCGAACTTGCCGCGTACGGCCAGGGATCTGCTCGACATCTTTGCTCAAGTCTCCGATGCCATAAGGAAGTTGAAGATTCGTCATTACGCCAGAATACACTCTAAATTGTCCTCACTTTCTTTTGTTCGTGTTCTACCGCGACGAGAAACTCTCGCCGGTAATGTGTTTTCAGGAACGCCATTTGGTAGATAAGCCACGCCTCCGCGGCAATGTGGCTCTCGCAGCGGCTGTCCCCCTTGCATGAGCTGCTCATGGCAAGCGGCCAAGGCCGCATGGACGGCTGAACCCAGAGCGAGCCCAGTGGGTGTGAATGGTCTTGGCAGCCGAGCGATTCGCTCGAAGTAGTATTGCAAAGGGCATCGCTGGTATTGGGCCACCTGGCTGAAGGACCAGTGAGGACGAGTGAAGCGTTGTCGACGTTGTGCCGGGCTTGTTTGGCGCATAGGGGGAGTTCGGCTGTTCTATAAGAAAGGCCACCCCGGCATTCCTTCACACGAGGTGGCCTGAAAGACATTGCTTGGAACTGCTCAGCGACGATTCCGACCGGTAGCCGCGGCATCGTTTCCGGTCAATTCATCGATGACCGTACCGGCCTGTCGTTTGGTCAGATCGTAGACTCCAACGGACTCGCTGAGGATCCCTTCGATCGACGAAAAGCCAAGTTGCCGGATCGTGCGAGTACCGATCGTCAAACCGTCGACCTCGTTCCGGTACGGCAGCCTGTCTCGAGCGTTGAAGCAGCGCCGGCGCGCACTCCAGCGGCCCCAGCCGAGCAGCCCAAGGCGCAAACGGCCGTCGTCACAGGCCCCGTAGCGATCGACCCTGTAATCTCGAAGCGCTATCTCGAATTCCAGACGAATAGTACGGGGTTTTTGGATCGCAAGCCCAATAAATCATCCGTCCGTACCTGTGAGGCACTAATACGTCAGGCAAAAGACCTACAAAAACAGATCGATTCGAAAATGGGCGCACTGAATTCAAAAGTACGCACGACCCACACAAAGATTCAGCTCCTCAGCGACAAGCTAGAGGACACGAAGCAGTTACAACTGCGCGATCGGGTGTCGAGCATGCTAAAGACCCTTGAGGAGCGCAAACAGACCGCCGGTGCAGAATTGAGGCACTGGGAGTCGATACGTCAAGCGATGCGAGAGAAGATGCACATTCTCGCTTCGTACCGTGAAATCCTTGATGTGTATCACAATCGGTAAAGCGAGGGTATTTCAGATGTTTAGGACACGTACGAGTTTTCAATTTATTTTGTGCTGTTGGGCAGTTATCGTGTCGACAGCCCCTGCTCTCGGGCAGGACGCGGACGGAAAGCGCAGTGTTGGTAAGACGGATTCGGATGCTTCTGACGAAGCGTCGTCGAGTCCAACCTTGCGCGAAATGGCCCGAATGTCGTTAGAGCAGGTGACCGCGATTGCCAAGTCCGGCAGAAATAGGCTGGCCAGGATCACGGGAGCCGAAACGGCACTCGACCAAAACATGCGAACGCTTCAAGAGGTCGTCGCGGCGGCGGCTGAACGGGCACGCCGTTTGAGTCAGTTCGACATCGAAGCTCTCGAGGCGGACGCCGAGGCAAGATTTGATGCCTCAATCAAGGCGATTCGGGAGTATCTGAACTTGGTTGCCGACGATGGTCCGGTGCACGAATCGGCGAAGCGCGTCCGTGCGGCTGCGCTGGATCGCCAAACTCGATTTGAAGTGAAAGCTCAGTCAAAACATTCGCAGCGCTATAGTCAGTTGGGCGCGCCTTCATCTTTGGAAATGACTGGATTGCTTACGTCGGGGCACCCAAACCCGCACCGGTGTCTCCCACGGGTATTCCTGCTGAGGCCTCGAATGATGGTCACAATGTGAGTGCCCAATGAAGTCTGACGACACCAAAGCTAGGCTACGACACCGGCAAAAAGCCCCTCCCCAAGTACGCTTGGCTCGGCCCACCAATCGGGCAATTCAGCTGCGGTACTTTTGCCCAGACCAAAAGCGGGAAATCCGCATCTCCACCGGTACTCGGGATGAAGACGAGGCCCTTCGACAAAAACAAGAGCTCGAAGCCAAGCTTCTCTTAGAACGTGTCCCGAATAGCGTGAAATGAGAAAAACTGCTACGGCTCCCCCTTTGGTTTTCGGATCCAAGGACGGAGGAGCCGCAGCATGGAAACGGATGGTAAGTATCCCAGCGATCTGTCGGACGG
>QQVP01000030.1 GCA_003389215.1 Planctomycetota bacterium
CTAGCTCGTCAACTTCGTTGTTCGACGCTCCTTCGTTACTCGCCCTCGGGCGCCGGCCAACGCCGCGCTACGGGGCATCGGGCGGGTTGACGATCTTGAAGACCACCGCCGCCAACGCCCCGCCGACGAAGTTGGCCACCAGGAAGACCCAGATGTTGCTCCAGGCCTGCAGCTTCATCAGCGAAACGCCGACGGCCACGGCCGGATTGAAGACCCCGCCTGAGACGGCACCAACGGTGTACGCACCGGCGACGACGGTAAAGCCGATTGCCACGCCGTAGAACGAATTGCCCGAGGTCCTGGCGGCTGTGGCGACATTGAGAATCACGAAGGCCAGGGCAAACGTGAAGGCGATTTCGGCCGCGATTGCCTTGGCGATGTCGAGCTCCATGGGAGGCTTTTCGGTGGCTCCTTGCAGGAAAATGGCCAGGTAGGCGGCAGCCGCGGCGGCCACGATCTGGACCACCATGTAGGGGGCAACGTCGTTCGCCTCGCACTTGCCGCGCAAGAAGATGGCCAAAGTCACCGCGGGATTGTAATGCGCGCCGGAGATGTGACCGCCGGCATAGATCATCACCATCAGCGTCGCCCCGATCGCCAGCGGAGCGACGTTGCCATCGAGACCGCCGAGCGAAACATTGCCGATTGCGAACACGAGAAAGAACGTGCCGATGAACTCGACGAGATATTTGTTCATGACGAACCTCGACGCGGGGAGGCCAACGAAGCAACAGGCACGGCAACGAGGCCCAGTCTGGCGTCGTCCCGCCGATCCGTCGCCGGCCGACCTTCGTCGCCATCAGTCGCCATCATCTGAGCCGATTTTAGCAGCCCTGGCGAGGGCAATCTGGCAAAAAAGGACGGTCTTTCAATCGTCTCGCCGGGGCGGCGCCGGCGCGGTTGCCGCGCTCGAATACCGCACATACACTAACGTTAGAGGGCGTCGCGCCGACCGCGTTCCGCCCGCTCCCGCCCCTTCCAGCGCGGCCGACCGCGCCCCTTTCCCGACTTCCCGACCGAATCGAATGTTCTCTCGCGACGAAGAAGAACTCTATCAAGAGCACGTGCTCGACCATTACGAAGACCCGTACCATCGAGGTCACGTCGATCACCCCACGCACGAACATGAGGACGACAATCCGCTCTGTGGCGACGTGGTGAAGATCGAGCTGGTGATCGACCGCGACGGCAAGATCGTCGAGGCCTGGTTCGACGGCGACGGCTGCTGCATCTCGCAGGCGTCCGCCTCGATGCTTATCGAACGGATGGACGGCAAGACGGTCGACGAAGTCAAGAACTTCTCGGCCGAAGAGATGCTGGAGCTGTTCGGGGCCAAGCTCACGCCAAATCGACAGAAGTGCTGTCTGTTGTCGTGGCGCGTGCTGCAGTCGGCCGTTTACTCGCCGGTCAATGGCGACGCGGAAGTCGACGGACCTCCGCCCACGCCGTCGGGACCCCATCTGGCCGAGGAGTCGTAAAGTGGGCATCGCCGAAATCGCCAATCCGCTCGATCCCGCAACGCTGCGCGGCGACTTTCCCATTCTCGAGTCGGTGCTTCACGGCGATCAGCCGCTCGTCTATCTCGACAACGCCGCCACCACGCAGCGACCGCGTCAGGTAATCGACGCCATCGTCGACGTCTACGAGAAGCGCTACGCCAACGTCCACCGCGGCATCCACTGGCTCTCCGATCAGAGCACCGACCTGTATGAGGAAGCCCGCGAGAAGGTTCGCCAGTTCATTGGAGCCGCGCATCGCGACGAGATCATCTTCACGCCGGGCACGACCGAGGGCGTCAATCTCGTGGCCCGCAGCTGGGGAGACACGAACGTCGGCCCTGGCGACGAGATCGTGCTCACCGAAATGGAGCACCACTCGAACATCGTGCCCTGGCAGCAGCTGGCCGAACGGCGCGAGGCGATCATTCGCTGGGCACCGATCGATGACGCCGGCGAGCTGATCCTCGAAGAGTTTGAGAAGCTCCTCGGTCCTCGCACCAAGATGGTCGCGGTGACGGCCGTTTCCAACGTGCTGGGCACCATCAATCCGGTCCGCGAGATCGTCGCGAAGGCCCGCGACGTCGGGGCCTGCGTGCTCGTCGACGCCGCCCAATCGGTGCCGCACGCGGTGACCGATGTGGCCGCCTGGGGGGCCGATTTCGTCGCCTTCAGCGGACACAAAATGCTCGGACCAACGGGCGTCGGCGTGTTGCATGGCCGGCGGGAGCTGCTCGAAGCGATGCCGCCATTCTTGGGCGGGGGAAGCATGATCCGCCGGGTGAAGTTCGAGGGCTTCGAGCCGGCCGACCTGCCCAGCAAGTTCGAAGCGGGCACGCCGCCGATCGTGCCGGCCATCGGGCTGGGGGCGGCCATCGACTATCTCCAACAGATCGGCCTGGCCGCCATCGCCCAGCACGAACGCATTCTGACGGCCCGCGCCCTGGAAGTGCTGGAAGAAATCGGTCAGGTCCGCGTCTTCGGCCCGCCGCTGGCTCGACGCGCGGGAATCGTCAGCTTTACGATCGAGGGCGTGCATGCCCACGACGTGGCCCAGTTGCTCGATCGGGCCGGTGTGGCAGTCCGCGCGGGACACCATTGCACGATGCCGTTGCACAAGAAGCTGGGCGTGGCCGCCACGAGTCGGGCGAGCTTCTACTTCTACAACACGCTGGCCGAATTGGACGTCTTCGGCGAGGCCCTGGCGGGGGCCAAGCGCGTGTTCCGCCGCTAGCAGCGTCTCTGCGCTAGAACCTTCCGTGGCGTGGCGATTCGACTTCGCGTAGTTCTTTGTCCTCGTCCGCTTCCAGAATGCGGGTCTCGATGACTTCGTCGCGCGGCGGCGGGCTTGGCGCCGTGAAGCTCCACTCGAAGCCGCCGGGACGTTGCTGAAACTGCGTCGCGACCCGACGCAAGTACCGCTTCGCCAGCCAGGTCCGCACGGGCGGGATCAACAGCGCGAAGCCGACCGCATCGGTCATCATGCCGGGCGTGAGCAACAGTGCCCCGGCCACCAGAATGCACATTCCGTGGATCAGCGGGATGGCCGGCGGACGGCCTTGGGCCAGCTCCGTCTGAATCCGCTGCCAGGTCCGCATTCCCTGCCAGCGGGCCAGCGAAGCGCCCACGATGCCCGTGATGATGACCAGACCGAAGGCCAACTCGGTCGAGGTGAACTCCGCCAGCTTGAAGAGCAGATAGAGCTCGGCGAGCGGAACGAGAATGAACAGCAGTAGCAGGCGACCGAGCACGTCAGCACGACCTCGTCAGGCGATGGGCGTTGGCAGGCCACGCGGTCGGAGTGCGCCTCCAGCTCGCGAGGTGGAACCTGCTGGCTGAATCTTAGGCGCGCGCCGGCTCGCGTCCAACCACAATCGCCAATGCGAACCGCGTTTCGCGAGACGGAAGATCGTCGAGACTCAAGAGCGAAATGGCACCGAACCGGTGCCGCCAGGGCTCTACCGTCACGTGAAGCAGATGCCGCGAGAACGAGAAGCTGTCTCGACTCTCTGCTCTTCCTGGCCCTGCTCGACGAGCATCGCCACCCACGCGGTATTCGAGAATTCACCGCTGTGTTTGTAATCGACGAACCTGCCTCGTCGATCGATGACGGCCGTAAAGGGATACTCGGTCGCCCCAAACGCCTCGGCCAGCGACTTGCCCTTCTCGCTGGTCACGTCGACTCGACAGAGCACGAACGGCTTGAGCAACTCCGCTTCGACCGCGCCGCTGCTGTCGCTGACCTGCTGTACCGTATGGCTCGCCTGGCTGGGATCTTCGAGCACGACCAGCAGCTTCTTGCCCGCTTCGATGGCAGCGGCCTTGGCGACGTGATAGTCGTCGAGCCAGGTGACGGCCTCCTCAGCGCGAGCGCCGGCGACCCCGAGGCCAAAAACAAAGATCGAAGCGACCAGCAAGCTCGTACCGGTCCATGTGAAACGGGTCATCTCGTTCCTCCTCCCTGCGAAAGCGAAATTCGTTCCACGGACAGGTTATGGGATCGTCACTCGATCGAAACAATCGCGACGCCTTCCACCCAAACGGATCGGCAATGTTAGCAATGCCATCGCGTGGTAACAAGTAGGCGGTTCGCGAAAGATTTAACGATTAGATTCGGTCCGGACTCTGGGGGGTTGACATCAGCACGCGCAGATGTCTTGTTGCCTTGGCGGGGTCCTGGGGCAGGCTCTCGCGTGCCGCGGAAACGGAGCGAATCTGCTGTCGCGTGAACAGTAAGGGTTGGTTTGCCGCCACCGTGGTCGGCACAAGGCGGTCGACTAACTGTTGCCGCAGGGCGTCCAATCCTTCGCCCGTCTGGGCACTCAACCGCAGACCGGCGGGCCGTGGGTCGAGCAACGCATCAACCAAGTCGGATTTGTTATGCACGACGATCGCCTCCGGCCAGCTTCGCAGGAGCGCCGCCTGCTCGTCGCCCCAGGGCTCCGCCAGGTCGAAGACAACCACCACCAGGTCCGCCTCGCGGAGCAGCGCCTCGGCTCGGGCCACCCCCTCGGCTTCGACCGAATCGCCAGCCGTGCGCAGCCCCGCGGTATCGGCCAGCTCGATCGGCCAGCCGTCGATGGCCGCCGCGGCCCGGACGACGTCGCGGGTGGTGCCGGGCTCCGCGTGGGCAATCGAGCGGTCGTAGCCGACCAGGGCGTTGATGAGCGTGCTCTTGCCGGCGTTGGGGGGCCCGGCCAGCACAACGCGCCAGGCTTCGGTCAGGTGAAGACCGAGGGGAGCGTCGGCGAGCAACGTGTCGAGCCGAGTCGCGGCCGCCTCGCCCCCCTCGTGGGCGCTACCGTCTTTGGCGCCATCGTCATTGCCGCCGTCTTCGTCGGCCATTAGCTGAAGGACCTGCTCCAACTCCGCCCGCAGCGCCCCGTGGTATTGAGCCAGCAAGAGCTCGGCGGTGCGCCGGGTGGTGGTTCGGGCCAAGGCCTCACCGGCGGCGGAACGGATGGGATCGCCGGTCGTCGTTGCGAGCGGAGCCAGGGCCTCGTTCCACGGGACCTCCTCGGCGCCCGAGGTCTCCAGCTCCCGCACGATCGCCGCCACCGCGGCCGCGCCGCCGTGGCAGTGAATTTCGACCCGCTCGTGGTCCAGCGCCGCGACGACGACTTCCTCACCTCGCTGGGGTTCGCCCCAACGACCGTAACGGATTTGCCGCGGTCGGGTATCGCAAAGCGCAGGGGGCCGAGCCGGATGAAAATGCTGGTCTACCAACTCGATCGCCACGGGGCCGTCGACGAGCAAACTCGTGACCGCGGCTCGTCCCGCCGGCGTCAAACGCACGACGCGCGTCGGCCCGCGCGAACTGGTTGTCAAAGCTCCCATGCAGGCATCGTAGCGTTGGCGGCCGACGTCACTCCAGCGACCCCAGCACCAGACCGGCCAGGATGAGGTGCGGTTCGAAGCGGACATCGTCGCCGAGTTCAGCGGCCACCCGCGGGGCCGCGCCCCCGGTGAGAAAGAGCTGCGGCTGGCCTTCGAGCTCCCGCCGCAGGCGTTCGATCAGCAGGCGAATCGCCCCGATCGCTCCCCAATAGATGCCGCTGCCGATCGCTTCGTGGGTCGAAGTTCCCAGTGCAGGCGGTGGGTCGGCGAGCTCGGTAAGCCCCACATCGGGCAGCAGATGCGTGAACTCGGTCAGCGCACGAGAAGCCATCCCGATGCCTGGCAGGATCGCACCGCCCAGGAACGAGCCCCGCGCCGAGACCGCGTCGACGGTGATCGCCGAGCCGAGATCGACGACGATGGCAGCCCTTGTCGCGTCGCGCAATCGATTTGCGGCCACGGCGCCCAAGAGTCGGTCGATGCCGACCGTATGGGGTTCGAGCAGCTCGATATCGAGCGGCAGATCGTCGTGAGCCAGCAGCTTCGCCCGCTCGTCCGCCCGTTCGACGGCAAGCCAGTCGGCCAACCGTGCCGCGGCATCGGCCTGAACGCTGGCAATTCGCCAACAGACTTCGGCCGGTCGGCGCGGTGCGAGCCAGAGGGCGATTTCCAGCGGCTCCCACTGCTGCGTTTCCAATTGCAGGGTCGCGCTGGGCTGCGGCAGGCCGTCGTCCGAGGGCAGCTCATCGAAGCGACCCAGCTTCATCTGAGTGTTGCCGATGTCGACGGCGATCAGCGGGAACGTCGGCAGCTCGCTCATCCGGCCGAGTCCTCGCTCGCCGACGAAGTGCGGTCCCGCAGGTCCCTGTCGCCCCCTTCCCGGCCGGCCAAAGCGTCGCGGTCGGTCAGGTCGTCGCGGCCAGCCAGGTCGTCGCGGCCAGCCAGGTCGTCGCGGTCGGCCAAGGCCTCGACAATCGTCCGCTGCAGGTCGCGGAGCCCCTGGCCCGTGGCGGCCGAGACGCACAGCACCGGCTGGTCGATCGCCTCGCGGAGTTGCTCGGCCACCGCGTCCGCCTCGGCCAGTTCGGACTTGCTGACACAAACAACCTCGCGACGCAGGGCCAGCTCCTCGCTGTACTGCTCGAGTTCGCCGCGGATGGCCAGGTAGTTTTGCACAGGGTCCGTTTGGTCCATAGGCAAAGGCTCCACCAGGTGCACCAGCACCCGCGTCCGCTCGACGTGGCGGAGGAACTCGTGACCCAGGCCGACACCCTCGTGGGCCCCTTCGATCAAGCCCGGAATGTCGGCCATGATGAAGGCCTGGTCCATGCTCACCTCGACGCGACCCAGGTTGGGGTGCTTGGTCGTGAAGGGATAGTCGGCAATCTGAGGACGGGCGTGCGAGAGCCGCGAGAGCATCGTGCTCTTGCCGGCGTTCGGTTTGCCGATCAGGCCGACATCGGCGATCACCTTCAGTTCGAGAATCAGCTTGCTCGACTCCGCGGCGCCGCCGGGAGTGAACTCGCGAGGGGCCCGATTGGTGGACGACTTGAAGTGCGCGTTGCCCTTGCCGCCGCGGCCCCCGCGGGCGGCGACCAGCGAATCGCCGGCCGTGGTCAGATCCTTGATCACGTACTGGGCCTCGGCATCCTTGACGACGGTGCCGGGCGGCACGTCGATCGTCAGATCCTTGCCCTTGCGGCCCTGGCGATCGCTTCCCTCGCCGTGGGCTCCCCGTTCGGCTCGCCAGTGTTTGCGATGCGCCAGGGGAGCGAGATTGTCGACTCCCTCGACGGCCCGAATGATCACGCTGCCGCCATCGCCACCGTCGCCTCCGTCGGGTCCGCCGCGCGGCACATACTTCTCGCGGCGGAAGCTGAGACAGCCGTCGCCCCCCTTGCCGCTGGTCACCTCAATCGTGATGCGATCGACAAACATCGGATCACCCATCGCGAAGTCGGTTCGCGTCGCTGCACCGTCGGGCGCCTCCGCGCCGCCGGCCGCGAAAGTCGAAAAACGAAATCAGGGATGTCCGACCGGGTGCGGAACATCCCTGAGTTGAAGTTCTGGTTTTGGTCGCCGCCGCTGTTCAGTGGCGCTGTCAGTGTCGCCGTCACCGGCGTCTGTCCGATCGAGCGGCCGCTAGCTGGTCACCACATTCACGCGGCGGCCCTTGCGGTCGAACATCACCTCGCCGTCAACCAGAGCGTAGAGGGTGTAGTCGTTGCCCATGCCGACGCCCGTGCCGGGATGGAACTTGGTGCCGACCTGGCGGACGAGGATGTTGCCCGCCCGCACGGCCTGACCGCCAAATCGCTTCACGCCACGACGCTGGGCGTTCGAATCGCGACCGTTGCGGCTACTGCCTTGTCCCTTCTTGTGTGCCATCGCTCCAACTCGCACCGCGGGTTCGTTCGATCCCCTGTCCTCGACCTCGGGACAGCGCAGACCCGTATTTTTAGCGGTCGACCCACTCGTAGTCAACCTGGGCGTCGATGCC
>QQVP01000065.1 GCA_003389215.1 Planctomycetota bacterium
TGCCCTGGTGCAAGATCGTCGCGCGCTCATCATCACCTGGTGCGATCGCGATCCGCTCGCCGCCCACTTTCGCGCGGCCCAGCGCCGCGGCGGGCGACTGCCGGTGGCGATCTTCTTCGGCGGTCCGCCGGCTTTGGCGCTATTGGCTTCTCCGGCGTGGCAGCTTGGCCGCGACGTTTACGCGGTGGTCGGCGGCCTGGCCGACGGCACCTTCGAAGTCGCCACCTGCCGCACGCATCCGCTGCTGGTTCCGGCCGAGTCGGAACTGGTGATCGAAGGTCAGCTCGACACGTCCGATGCCGCGCACGAGGCCCGCACCGCCACGCTCGAAGTCGAGATGATCACCCACCGCACCGGGCCGCGGCTCACCGCGCAGGTGCCGGGCGGACCCGCTGACGAGCCGGCTCAGCTCCGCCGCACGGCTGCCCGCCTGGCGCTGCCCCGCTTGCGAGCCGGCCACCGGGCGATTCGCAAGCTCGTCTGCCCCGACTGGGCGGCGGGTGAGGTGCTCTTGGTGGCAATCGAGAAACGACACGCCGGCGAACCGCGCGAGGTGGCCGCCCTGATCGCGAGCGACGCGACCTTCGTCAGGCTGCGGTTCCTCGTGCTCGTCGATGACGACGTCGATCTGGCCGACGAACGCCAGGTGTGGCAGCGTGTCGCCAGCGAATGCCGTCCCACGACGGACGTGATCGGCTCGCCGCACGCGCTCGGCGACGAGGTCCCGGCCATGTTGGCATTCGACGCGACTCGTCCGTGGCCGGAGGTCGATCGGGCCGGTCGCGACCGGCAGACGTCCGTGGAGCAGATACGCGAACTGGTAACAGCCCGCTGGTCCGAGTACGGTATGCCGTAGCGCCGCCGCGCGGTGGACGGTTGCGCCCTGTTCAGGTGGTTCGTGCGGCGACTTATGATCGACCACAAGTACATCTATCTCCTGCTGGGAGTCGCCTTGTTGGTCGTGTGGGTGGCCTTCTACGTGCTGCGACCCGACATGCACCTGAAGCTGTGGCGAACCAGCGTCGTGGGCGCGGTCGCCGGACCGCTCGCCGAGTTCTGGTACTTCGACGATTACTGGCGCCCGCCGATGCTGCTCGATCTGCATTTCTTCTCACTCGAGGACGCCCTGGTCGGCTTCTGCATCGCAGGCATCGCAGCACTCGTGTACGACGTCGTGTTTTGCACGCAACTCACTGGTGGCGTGCCCCGCTATCGTAACACCTTCGCCTGGTTCTTCGTGGTCGGCATGATCGGGCTGACCATCACCTCGCGCACCTTCGAAGTCAACTCGATGCTCGCCAGCAGCGTGGCCTTCTTCGGCTTTGCGGCGATCATGATCGCGCTGCGGCCCGAGCTGCTCTCGGTTTCGCTGCTATCCGGGTTCTTGACCGTCGCGGTGCTGCTGCCGATCTACTTCGTGTTGTTCGACGTGGCCGCGCCCGACTACTGGCCGTCGCACAACAAGCTGAGCGGCACCTTGGTCGACCTGACGCTGCCCGGCAGTAGCATTCCGGTGCTGGAGCCGGCCTGGTATTTCACCTGGGGCATGCTGGCAGGGATCGCCTACGAATTTGCCGGCGGACGCCGCAAAGTGCCCCGGCCGCAGCCAGACGCCGCGGCGAATACGAGTGGGGGTTAATACTCGCCGGGCGGTGCGGTTGCTACACTACGCTAACCGCACTACACGAACCCCGTTGCGCCCTGTTTTGATGAGTCCCAGCACGACTACCTCCGCACCGCAGGACGTCGACTCTCAAGAGGAGTTTGATGGCCGCGCCGCCGCCCCGATCGACGCCTCGACAGAGCCGGTCGACAAGTCGGAAGTTCGCATGCGGCGGATGTTCGGCGAGATCGCGCCCCGCTACGACTTCCTCAATCACTTGCTGTCGCTCAACGTCGACCACTACTGGCGGTGGCGCACGGTGCGCTGTGTGCCGCCGGTGGGCGATGCACCGGTGCTCGATGTTTGCACGGGTACGGGCGACCTGGCCTTTGCCTATGCCCGCCGCGCTCCGCAGACTCCGGTCGTCGCGTCCGACTTTTGTCCGGAGATGCTGGACCTGGGCCGACAGAAGAGCCGTCGTCGGGGCACCGATCGACAGATCACCTGGGTCGAGGCCGATTCACAGGCCTTGCCGTTTCCGTCCGACAAGTTTCAGATCGTCTCGGTCGCGTTCGGTCTGCGCAACGTGACCGACACCATGGCGGGCCTGCGGGAGATGACCCGCGTCTGTCAGCCGGGCGGACGCGTGGCCGTGCTCGAGTTTTCCACACCGACGTGGCAACCGTTTCGCGCGGTGTACGGTTGGTACTTTCGCCATGTGCTGCCACGCATCGGGCAAATGTTGTCGCGAAATCGCGAAGCGGCTTACAATTACTTGCCCGAGAGCGTCGGCCAGTTTCCCCAGGGCGAACAACTCTGCCAGCGGCTGCGTGAAGCGGGACTGGTCGAGGTCACCCATCGGCCGCTCACCTTTGGCGTGGCGACCCTCTACCTCGGTAGGAAACCGCTATGAGCAAGAGTATCGTCGTGGCCATGACCGGAGCCAGCGGTGCCATCTACGGCGTGCGGCTGTTGGAGGTGCTCGTGGCCGCGGGCTACAACGTCCACCTGACGATCAGCCCTTCGGCGCAGCTGGTGCTCGAACATGAACTCGAGATCAAGGTCGATCTGGACGACTTTCAGGTCAGCCAGCTGCTGCTCGGCGACGCGGCCGGGACCTCGGACAGCAAACTCAGCATGCTGCGTCAGGCGGCCGGCATTTCGACCAGCGACAGCAACGTACTGTCGTTCGACGTCGGCTCGCCCGGCATGATCGAGTATTACCATCATGAAGATTACATGGCCCCGATCGCCAGCGGCTCGCACCAAACCGCCGGCATGGTCGTCTGCCCTTGTTCCGGCGGCACGCTGGCGGGCATCGTCAATTCGCTCTCGGGCAATCTCGTGTTGCGGGCCGCTCAGGTTCATCTGAAGGAGCGACGTCCGCTGGTCGTGGTGCCGCGCGAAACGCCCCTCTCGACGTTGCAGCTGGAGTGTATGCGGAAGGCGTCCGAGGTCGGCATCTGTGTGTTGCCCGCCTCGCCCGGCTTTTACCACGGGGTGACCACGATTCAGGACCTGGTCGACTTTGTGGTGGGCCGCATTCTCGACCAGTTGAAGATCGAACACGGTCTGGTGCGTCGTTGGGGAAGTTAACCACCGCCGTACCTCGATCGACAATCGAACATGTTCGCCTCGCTTCGCAAACTGCTCGAGCTGGTTCGCTTCAGCCACACGATCTTCGCGTTGCCCTTTGCGCTGTTGGCCGCGGTGATGGCCTGGGAAGTCAGCCGCGCGGAAGGCGGTCCCGCGTGGCGATGGCGAGAACTGCTCGGCATCCTGATCTGCATGGTCACGGCCCGCAGCTGGGCGATGACCGTCAATCGCATTGCCGATCGCCGGCTCGACGCGACCAATCCGCGGACCGCGGGTCGCCATTTGCCCGCCGGGTTGCTGAGCCTCTCGACGGTCGTCGCCTTTGCGGTGGCCTGCGCCGTGGCGTTCGTGGCGGCGACGCTCTTGTTCTTGCCCCAAAATCCCTTGCCGGTTTATCTCGCGGTGCCGGTACTGGCGTTTTTGGCCGGCTACAGCTTCACGAAGCGATTCACTTCGCTAGCCCATTTTTGGCTAGGTGCGGCGCTGATGCTCTCGCCCATCTGTGCCTGGATCGCCATTCGCGGACAACAGGTGCTGGCCGATCCGGCCGACCTGCTGCCATCGCTGGTCCTGGGCGGCGGGGTCCTGCTGTGGGTCGCCGGTTTCGATATCATCTACGCCTGTCAGGACGTCGAGGCCGATCGCCGCGCCGGACTGTTCAGCGTGCCGAGTCGACTCGGTGTGCCGGCGGCCCTGCGGGTGGCGGCCGTCTGCCACCTGGGCACGGTCGGCCTGTTGGCCCTGTTAGCGGTGGTCGGCGGTTTCGGTTGGATCTACATCGGCGGCGTGGTGTTGATCGCCGGGCTATTGGCCTGGGAGCATTGGCTCGTGCGGCCCGACGACCTGTCGCGGGTCAACATCGCCTTTTTCAACGTGAACGCGGCGGTCAGCATCGGCATCTTCGTGGTCGGCTCGCTCGACCTTTGGCTCGCTCGGTTTTGAAACCAATCGGTCGACCCTGAAACGACGCAGTCAACCCTGAAACTCGGCTCACCCACAACTCGCGACGAACTCGACAGGAACGCTCGGTGATGATTTCCACGGCGGCCCCGCAGCTTCAGCGCATCTCGGACAAGGTTCACGCCGGCGAGCGGCTCACCTTCGACGAGGGGCTCTATCTCTATTCGCCCGAGGTGCCGCTGGGCGAGCTGGCCGTGCTGGCCAACCTGGTTCGCGAGCGCAAGAACGGCAACCTCGCCTACTACAACATCAACACGCACCTGAACCCGACGAACGTCTGCGTCTATCGCTGCTCGTTTTGCGCCTTCCGCGCCGACCTGCGCGACGAGAAGGGCTACCTGATGAGCGACGAGCAGATTCTCGACCGCGGACGCGAGGCCTCGGAAAACGGCTGCACCGAGATGCACATCGTCGGCGGGCTGCATCACCAGATGAAGTACGACTGGTATCTGAACGTCGTCCGCATTTTGCACGAGGCCTATCCGCGGCTACACCTGAAGGGCTGGACGGCGGTCGAGATCAACTGGTTCGCCCATCTGACGAAGCGCTCCTATCGCGAGATCCTCACCGACCTGGTCGAGGCGGGTCTGGGCAGCATGCCCGGCGGTGGGGCCGAGATCTTTCACCCCGAGGTCCGCGACCAGATTTGCGAGCACAAGGCGGACGCCACCAACTGGTTCGAGATTCATCGCACGGCCCACGAGCTGGGGCTGCGAACCAATTGCACGATGCTCTACGGTCACATCGAAAAGCCCTATCACCGTATCGACCACCTGGTACGGCTCCGCGAACTACAGGACGAGACCGGCGGCCTGCAGACCTTCATCCCGCTGGCCTTCTTGCCCGAGAACACGGGGCTCGATCACATCCGTCGGCCGTCGGCGGTCGAAGATCTGCGGACGATGGCGATCAGTCGGCTGATGCTCGACAACATCGACCACATCAAGGCCTACTGGATCATGCTCGGCATCGGCGTGGCGCAAACCGCCTTGGCCTATGGCGCGGATGACCTCGACGGCACGGTCCGTCACGAGTTGATCTATCACGACGCCGGGGCCGACACGCCGGAGATTCTCTCGGTCGAAGACATCCGCCGGCTCATCGAAGAAGCGGGCCGTACGCCGATCGAACGCGACACGATCTATCGCGAGGTGATTCGCGACGGGGCCGACTGGCGCGTCGGCGAGCCGATCGAGGTGGGAGCGTAACGCTACCCCACGTCGCCCAGGTCGAGCACCGCGCCGTAGCGCTTCAGCAACATCCGCCGCAGCCGCTCGTGCGGATCCGAGGCCAGACCCGGGTCGGCCGCCACCAGTTGATCGGCGTCGCTGCGGGCCTGGCACACCACTTCCGCATCGCGCACCAGGTCGGCAACCCGGAGCGGCGGAATGCCATGTTGCCGCGTGCCGAATAACTCGCCCGGCCCCCGCAGTCGGAAGTCGATCTCGGCCAGCTCGAAACCGTCGGTCGTGCCGACAAAGGCCTCGAGCCGCTCGCGGGCCTCGTCGGTGGCCGCGTCCGAGAACAGGCAGCAGAAGCCCGGTTGCTTGCCGCGGCTCACCCGACCGCGCAGCTGGTGCAGCTGGGCCAGGCCAAAGCGCTCCGCGCCTTCGATCGTCATCAGCGTGGCGTTGGGTACGTCGACCCCGACTTCGATGACGGTCGTGCTGATCAGCACCTGCGTGCGGCCCGCGCGAAAGTCGGCCATGGCCGCGTCCTTCTCGCTGCTCGACATGCGGCCGTGCAGCGTGTCGAGTTGAAAGCCACGCAGCTCGCCGGCCGAGAGCGTCTCATGTACCTCGGTCAGATTGGCCAACTGCCAGTTGTCCGACTGCTCGACCAGCGGCGTGACAACATAGGCCTGGCGACCCTCGCGCAGCTTGCGCCGCAAGAAGTCCCACCACTGGGCCCGCTTCTCCTCGTCGGCCAGATAGGTGTGGACCGGCTGCCGCCCAGGCGGCGACTCGCGCAACGTCGAGATGTTCATGTCGCCGAACAACCCCATGGCAATCGTGCGGGGAATCGGTGTCGCGGTCATCACCAGGTAGTGCGGCTCGCCACCCTGTTCGCGCAGGCGGGCCCGATGGCGCACGCCAAACTTGTGCTGCTCGTCGATCACCACCAGCCCCAGTTTTGCAAATTCTGCGCCCGACTCGACGATGGCGTGCGTGCCGATCACCACGTCGACCTCGTGCGCGCGAATCTTCTCCAGCAGTTGGTCGCGCGCCTTGCCGCTCTGCGAACCGGAAAGCAATTCGGTGCGGACGTGGCTGGCCGCAAGAAACTTGCCGAACACCTCGGCATGCTGTCGGGCCAGCACCTCGGTCGGCGCCATGATGGCCACCTGTTGCTCGTGGGCCACGGCCAGCAGGGTCGCGTACAGCGCGACAACCGTCTTGCCGCTGCCGACGTCGCCCTGCAACAGGCGATTCATCGGCCGCTCAAGCGCCATGTCGGCGGCAATCTCCTCGATCACCTGGGCCTGGCCCGCGGTCAGCTCGAAGGGAAACCGCCGGCGAATGCGGGCGTCGATCTTCGCCGTGGCCGGCAGCGACGGGGCGACGGCCGAGCTGACCAGCCGCTCGCGGCGCAGAGCCAAGGCGAGTTGCAGCACGAGCAGCTCCTGATAGATAAAGCGGTAGCGGGCCCGCTCGAGCCGCTCGCGATCGGTCGGCGCGTGTACCTCGCCAATCGCCTCGTGAATCGGCATCAAGTCGGCCTGTTCCAGGTAGGCCTGGGGGAAGACCTCGTCGACCGCGTCGCGGCAGAGCTCGACGCAACTGGCGATGACCTTGCGCATCTGCGGCTGCGAGATGCCTTCGGTCAGGGGATAGACCGGCAGGATCTCGCCGGTCAGGGCCGCCGGTTCGTCTTCGTCGCCGAGCACCTGCACACGGGGATGGGCCATCTCCCACCGCATGCCCCGCAGTCGCACCTTGCCGGACAGCAAGACCCGCTGCCCTTCGGCAAAGCGATGCACCATGTACGGCTGGTTGAACCACAGCGCGCGGACGTAGTCTTCGCCCTGGCGGACCAGCACGCCGAGCATCGACTTGCCCGGGGCGGTGTTGCGCATGTCGACTTCTTCGACGACGCCGTGGATGCTGGCCAGCTGATCTTCTTCGAGCCGGGCGACGTCGGCCAGCTCGGGCGTGTCTTCGTAGCCGCGGGGAAAGAAGAACAGGGCGTCGCTGGCGTAGTGCAATTCGAGCCGCGCGAGCGTGGCGGCCCGTTGCGGCCCGACGCCTTTGACGAACTGCAGCGGGGTGGCGAGCCGCTCGGCCTTGCCGCGGGGCTGTTGCGTACTGTCGGCGGCAGTGGACATGCTGACATTATACGGCCCGCGGTGGCGGTGCCCAGCAAGCGGGGCTGGCCGTTGCCAGAGG
>QQVP01000043.1 GCA_003389215.1 Planctomycetota bacterium
CCCTTCGAGCGATTGGAGCGGCCGGCTCGAATACGCCGAGCGAACCGGCGACGGCGACCTGGACCTCCTCGCCTGATAGCCGCGTCACCCCCCCTGGGTAGAAAGCGTGATTCACCGTACGCTCACGAGGAACTCGACCCGACCATACGGGTCGTAGTGGTAACGCTCCACGACCAGACCGGTCGAGGCATCGACCAGGGCCGTCACGTTCATGTTGGCGTCGCTCGTGTAATAGTACGTATCGGTGCCGTCGTAGCGGAAGATCGGGGCGTCGACGTAGGTGACGTCCCACACGTAGTGGTTCATCGTCTGCAGTACGTCAGAAATGCAGATCGAACCACAACTTCCAAGGCCTTGAATCGTTGAACGAGTTTCGAATCTCGATGTCTATGGTGTTATCATTGCCAGAAAACGAGCGTTGGTAGGAATGAAGAGAGTTGGGCCGGGATAATTGCTCCTGCTTCCATTCGCCGAGTGTTGTGTCTTCGTACCCGAATTGAGCGATTAGGTCCGCAGCCCAGCGTGTGCTGTCGTGCAAACTCGACTTTTCGTACTCGAACGTAAGATAATCGATTTCATTGCCCAGCTTTTGTGCGTAAACGCCTTGTACAATCGCATCGAACACCTGATCGCTGGGAAGCTGCACCGTGACACGTCTTCTTCCGCCGGACAGTTGCGCGAGCCGATCTTCAGTCATGTTGGCGGGCCAGCCGATCTGATCAATCGAGCGACTACGGGAAAGATCCCAATGGAGGTCAGGAGCCATCGGCTCCTCCTTACACGACGCCAAGCCGATCAACACGACGGCAATCACGCACTGTGGGAGGCCATAACAGCTTTTCATAGGTCACCTCATTCTTGCTCAGCGATTACACGTTCAGAACGAGAACGGAGCTGTCGGTTTTGGCGTATACCGTCGCTCCAGTTGCTCTCTGGAGGTAACGCTATCCACTGCATTCTTTACGATCTTGTACCGCTCTTCTGCAGAGAGATCGGCAAAAGGCGTTAGCCCGGAATCTTTAATATACTGCCAGCGCTCGTTCTGGTCTGGATCTTCATTTGTGTTGGTGAAGTCTCCGTCGGGGTACGCTTCTCGAAACGTGGGCTGGCCGTCGATCTGTGTCGATGCTTCGTCGGACATGTGCTGAGCAATTCGCCATCCAATCGTAATGGGCTCGATTGCCAAGCCCTTGATTTGCTCGTAGCCAGGTTTCAAGATTCGAAGTTGTTCAACTTCAGCAAACGTGATGTTGCCGAGCTTCACCCTATTTGGCTCACCGCTGTCGATGTTCTTCCAGGCGTCGTACATTTTCTCATCCAACTCTCCCGCTTCATGCAGTCGTTGTATTTCACAAATACCACCATGAATATAGGCTTCATGCTGCCACGCCAAATCAAGAAAGATGGCGATGCCCATACCGGTGAGAATTCGACTCATTTCATCTCGGACGAGCGCTTGATCTAATGCAAGAGCCGCGATCGCAGGATAGTGCAGCGGGTAGGAGAGCAGATTCATGGCATTCGATGTGGGACTAAGAAGATCAACCATCTCGCGTTCCAGTCGATCTAAGCCCTGGGTTACTACTAGCGATCCAGCGTGTGAAGCGATTCCTGCCCAGAGCAGGCGATCTGGATCGGCAGAGTACAAACGCGCGTAAGTCACATATATCCGGGCAAGAATTTGACGATTTTGAAGGCGGGACCTTGCTGCTTCAAGACCAAGCCATCCGTACGGCTCGCCCCCCGTCCATCCGGTTCCGTCCGCGCCAAGGTCATTGGTAAGCCCGGCCTCTTCAATTACATGTTCGCGCCATTCGGCCTTACTCATCGGCGCCGTTGCTTCGCCGGTCAACCCACTCGGGTCCGTGGCGTTGACCGGGCTATTCCCAACGTACCGGTACAGACTACTATCACCCGCCGCGTAGCCGATCGGGTCGCGTTGGATGAACCGACCGAGCGCCGCGTCGTATTGGCGATTGCGAACGTGGTAGAGGCCAGTCTCGGCGTCGAAGAAGTAGCCAGCATAGAGCAGGCCGTCTACCGTGGGTGCCGCCCCGTTGGCAAAGGCGGAGTCGTAGACGGTCGCCTGCCCGTACGGATCGTAACCGTAGCGCTCGATCACGTTTCCGGTACCGCGATCGATGACGGCGGTAATGTTCCGACTCGCGTCGAACGTGTGGTAACGCTCCGAATCCGACGGGTCGTCCCAAGTGCCGTCACCATCCCCGTCCTGGAACCGCACGACCGGGGCGTCGATGTAGGTGACGTCCCACACGTAGTGGTTCATCGTCTGTAGCACGTCCGAGGTGTCCGTGAACCGCTCCTCGATCAGCTGCCAATTCTCGTTGTAGTAGTAATCGACGTTGCTGGCCGTCCCGCCCGGCGGGGTGAGCCGCTTCTCGATCCGCCTGCGAGTAGTTTCATCAATCGGGGCGACGTACGCGATCGTGCTCGCTCCGAAGGTGTCGAAAACAATCCATCAAACGACCGATCACCGATGACCGGCACGTCGGTGCCCTCAAATCACGCACAGAGACACGATCCTCAGCGTACTGAGTCAGAATAAGATCTGTGCCTTCTATAGTTTCTCCAGTAGAGGAGTCTTCCAGCATGAGTTGGTGCTCTAGGGAACCACGTGGAGACGCAATGATTATTGGTACGTCTTTCCGGTAGTCTGCTAGACGAAAAAGGACAAACGGGTCATCGATTGTCTGGAACTCTAGACGAGCAACGCGTTGCCCGTTCATCAAGATGTAGTGATCTTCGTTTTTCACGCGACACTAGTTCTCATGAATGAAGTCCGCAACCCAATCTGCGCCATAGTAACCAGCCATGCCAAACCCAATGGCGCCAATTGCCCCTGTTACAAGGGCTCCCGGCCCCGATTCGATTCCAAGCAAACCGCCCACAACGGCTCCAGTCTTGGCGCCTGCGACCGCACCTCCCCACCCCCCGACCTGGCGAACTCCCTCGGCGACGATAGGTGCGGTCGAACCAGTCTCGTAGCTCTCGTATCCTGCGCTGCCCACATCGTACGCAGTCACGGCGAGGCTAATGAATCCCGCAACTCGCGCTCCTCTAAGCAATCTCATTGAAGTTGCCGACCTGCATGCATTAGCAGGTACGGTGCCCTCCAGCAGAACTTCTCCTTCGATATTCGTTATTGCGTGCTTTAGTTTAGCAAGCTGAGACAATGTGTTACTATTGCCACGATTTGCGTTCACTATTAGGTCTAGTTCTGCAATTATTTCTTCCGTCGTGTGAATGACTCCGCCGGCTGCTTTGAATTTAGCGGTGTCAATCCAAACGGGTCGACCAACGATATTTGGAGCGCCGCGACTAAGCTAACGAACGGAAGCGGCGCTGAAGCGAGCGATGCGTCGGCGTCGTTCAAGCCGTCGGACACCAAGTGCGAGCGTCGCTTGGGTGGCGTCTTGAAGCACTACTACCGGGCGGCGGCTTAGCGGCGGTCGCGTGGTCTCTATTCGGCTGTCAAACAGCCGCCGGCGCTGACGGTGTGCGCTGTGTTGGTATCTCGGCCGCTCAACTGCAACTTTGGAATCGAAATAGTTGGACTTGCGCTCTCGGAATTGGCAATTCGGGCTCGATGCAACGCTGATTCTGGCCTTCGCCGATCGTCATTTTGAGTTGGTATCGTTCTTGTAAAGGACGCGGTCTTTTCGTGTTGGAATAGTTTTTGTACAGGACGTTGGTCAGTCAACGTGAAACAAATCAGTTTTCTTCAGCGTATCTGCGAGTTCCCTTTGCGTCTCATCATCAACTGACACGCTTGAGGAAAGATACAAACGAAGACGGCTCTGCCGCGAAGAGTCAAGCCTCTGAAGCAGTGCTAACGCATCCTGACCGATCTCACAGTCGGACAAACCAAGAGCTTGGAGATTACCGAGCCTATTAATGGCGTTTATCATGTCAGTATTGATGGTAACGCTATGGAACGAAAGCGAAGTCAGATTAACATAGCCGCCATTCTTGATGCCATAATAGAATTCGCGAGGCGCTTCCCAGGAAAAATCGCCTTCTCCGTCGATTTCAATCGCACCGAGCTCTGGCGGTAGCAGGCCTTGCAGCACAGACTTTCCTTTCCACGTCGTGCGATTTATGATCAAAGTCGTCTTTCTGGGGCTATTTGGAGTCACATCTTTGATAACGGCACCGCTTGCTGCCATAAGGACGAGATACCGGTCAATGTCCCTTGCAATCTGAGATACGTACGCGTCCGCGAATCCCTCTGCGACGTGAATTCTTAAGTCAGGCCTCATTGAAACAAGAAGTCGCCTGAGATCTTTGGAAACAACTGGCTCTTCCGGATCTGGTGGACCGTGATAGAACGTTACCCGCTCAAGACCGGCAAGACGTGATATCGCATTGACGATGTCCCTTGTTACGCTGCCGCGTATCGATAGACTTCTCAGCTTCTCGAGATTGGACAGACTCTTGATTCCTGTGGACGACAGATCTCTCGAGCAAATTGACAAATGCGAGAGAACTCTATTGCCTTTAAGCACTTCCAGAAGATCGTCTACACGCTCCACGTTATCAATTCGCACTGAATACACTTGATCGAGTTGCCGCAGCCCAATGAGATCGTGTGGTGTACCTATCCAGTCGGAAGCGCCAACGGAAACACAGTATCGTCCGCGTCCGAGTATCCAATCCGAGGAGATGCCCACACCGAGTTGCTCCAGTGCCGCAACGACGGCCGCTTCATCGTTTTTATTGCAGTTAGCAAAGGCAGGCTTTGCAATAGCGAGTAACACGCAGGCGACAAAGATACCAAGAAGTGTTTTATGGATTCTTGGTGCCGGGTCATGGCTGTCGACATCGGAAGATTTGTAGAACATCATTTTGGATCGAATTGAATTATCAATCGAGCTCCGCGCGTCAAGAACTGAGCCTGTGGAAACTCGAATGAATGTAAGGGGGGCACCAAAGGGAAGAGACGCCCAAGTTCACTTTACGCGTCATGCAGTTCTCTGTGCCAATCAAATAATACATGCTGCGCGAGTGCATCAGATCAAATGCCCCACATCTACGTCTAGAGCACCTTTAGATTTGTCGTGCGGAATGCGGAATAGCCGCAGCGTCGGAAGTAGGCCAGGCACTCCTTGGGTTGGAATCGTTCGAGCAGGTATCCGATTGTGTCTTGGAGTTACTCGACGGTTCGTGTTGCTGCCATGCGAAGCAGAGCTTTGAGTTTTGCGAACGCCATCTCGATCGGTTTGGGGCCGGTTTTCCCTCGACGCGGCGCGATCTCCCCCGTTTCCGCTCGTTGCCGACGAATCTTGTAAACCCAACGTGACGAGACGCGGTACCTCCTGGCCAGCGCGTTATTACCCATCCCCGCGTCAAAACCGGCGAGAACACTTCCCGCAAATCAAGTGAATATACATGCATCCAAGACTCCTTCCAAGAAAGAAGAAGTCTAAGAAACTTGACCAAGCTAGCAGAACACCGATCCTAAAGATGCTAGAGCCAAATTGTTGGGTCGGCGCGCCCTAGTATCGCTCGTGATCTTGTTCCTTCATCTCGTCCTCCTGGTCTCCGCTTACATCATTGGGAGGAATTCTCGCTGGTTCCACCTTTTCTCTTGCCCGCTCCAAAGTTGAACCCAATAGGTTGTCCAAGCTGATAGACAGGAATGAAAACGGCCGTCTTATTCTTCAATCGTCCCGCATAACCATCAGCGCAGATTACGTATTGAGCGTCGACGAAACCTCCCGCGCCCTCGCCTGGTGTGATCCCAAATTTCTTAAGAATCTTCTCCAATTCGGCATTCAGGTCTTTTCCACCAAGCTGTGTAATGCCCTGGTTTATCTTGTCGAAGAGCTCGATAGCCTTTCCAAATTCCTTGCTGAGCTCAGCAACATTTCCTTTGAAGAAGCCCAGCGCTTTGTCGAGAGTGAAATCCTTGGCAGAAACCAGCACGATCACTTGATATCGAGAACATTCGGTCGTGCAATTCGGATTCTTCTTTGACTTTCTTGCGAATGGTCCGTCAACTAGTCTCGCCTCGCCAGTTATTTCGTACGCTAGTAATCCGCCTTTCTTCGCTGGCGTCTGTGAGAGGGTTAGAGTGGCGTCTCCAGGCGGTCGTCCAAACGTTGAATTCCCTGCCTCATCCCATTTGGCGGTAAAATTGACGGCCATCGACCAATGGAACGTGTCGACTTTCGCTTGGTCGGTAAATAATCCGTCTACTCGGTCCGTGACAGTCACGGTGACTTCATATATCTCGTCGTGCATTCCGCTCGGGTCAACCGCGTTCACCGGACTGTTGCCGACGTAGCGGTACAAGTTGCTGTCGCCGGCGGAGTAGCCGATCGGGTCACGTTGGACGAACTTGCCGAGTGCCGGGTCGTAGTAGCGGGCCCGGTAATACATCAGGCCAGTTTCGGAGTCCAGCTTGCGGCCGGTGTAGAGGAAGTCGTTGCCGTACTGCGTGGCCTGGGTGCCCAGGCTGGCAAAGACGTCGTTGAGGAACTCGACCTGACCATACGAGTCGTAGTGATACCGCTCGACAACCAGGCCGGTCGAGGCATCGACCAGGGCCGTCACATTCATGTTGGCGTCGCTGGTGTAATAGAACGTGTCGGTGTCGTCTTGAAGCACGACTACCGCGCGGCGGCTTAGCGGCGGTTCACTTCATCTCTATTCGGTTGTCAAAGATCGGACGGCGCTGACGGTGTGCGCCGTGTTGGTTTCTCGGCCGCTCAACTGCAACTTGGGCATCGAAATCGTTGGACTTGCGGCTTCGGGATTGGCAATTCGGGCTTGATACAACGCTGATTCCGGCCTTCACCGATCGTCATTTTGAGTTGGAATCGTTCTTGTACGGGACGATCACTTCCAGAATTCCCAGCGACCGTCGACTCGAATCAACCGGATAGCATTAACGTAGTGTCGTTCTTCCTCACCCTCCGAATCGCGAAAAACGAACGAGTAATAGCCCTCGTAACCGTCCATTTCTCCGAGCTCCCGCTCGGCGTAACCCGTATATGCGAGAAGACAGAATCGACCCATGAAGAATTTGAACTCGTTTGCTTGGCTAAGAATCGAATAACGCTCGTCCTTAATGATTCGACGAATCGGCGGCTCATCGGCGGGCATCATGCCCCAGCGTGGACGGTCTTCCCATGGCGCGAACACGAGGCGCTCGTATTCCCGGAACTGTCGATTGCGTAGTGTCTCAATGACTTTCGAGAGGTATGTGCGAGCATCTTCTTCGATTGCCTGTTGATGTGCGTCACATCCCGCATCATCATCGATGTCGCCAGGAAAGACGAGATCGTCCATGAACGGATCGTAATCGATCTTCGCTTCAAGGTAGAGCGGCAGTTCTAGTTCATCCGGTGAGCGCACGCTCAACCACATCTTGACGCGCGGATTAGGCTGAGGTTTTTCGTGGTGTTTCCTCGGGAGGCGATCCGCATGGCCAGGGCGAAGCGGTCGGTGGAGAAAGAGTCGTTTTGGCGGT
>QQVP01000099.1 GCA_003389215.1 Planctomycetota bacterium
TGGCCGTCGTTCAAGCGACGGGCTTTGGCTGCGCAGACTCGCCACGCTCGTCCTGCTCCTCATCGCGTTCTCGGGCTCGTTCGCGACGGAATTGCCCGCGGACGAGCGGCCCAACTTCGTGATCATCTTTGCCGACGACAAGTGAGACCTGGGGAATGTAGCTCTGCAGATATGTCGTGAAATACGGGAATTCGGAGCCGCTGTGAACGACTTTCGAATTGTGGAGGAATTCGATGAATTTCGGTAAACTGACGGTGATCGACTACACACTGCCACACAATTGGCGACAGCACTCGGTTAGTTGCTTCCATTGCTACGCCGATCCGTCTCGATCGTCGAGACGGTTGCACGTTCAAGCGGGCATTGTTTGACCGCGACGGTCATGAGCGCCCTCACGGCGTACACGCAGCGTGACTGTGCCAATTTGACAGCAGGGCGTCAAGTTGGCAGTCGTTGAATCGCGGTCGCGTATAGCCCCCTGCGCATCGCAACTTTCTGAAGATCAATGATTTAGGAATACCTGTCGAGCACCAGCCAGAATCGGCATGCTCCTTGCATCTTGCGAGATGGAATCTTAGTGCGACGCTAAATGGAGTACGTTGTCATGGACGAACAGCCACGGCCGCATCAATCCGAGTGTGAGGAGTCGCCGGACGCTTCTTCCACTTCGTACGACCAGGGGGTCGCCGATTTCACAGCCCAATCGCCGCCGTTCCACATCGTAGGCGTGGGCGCGTCCGCTGGCGGATTGGAGGCTCTTGAAAAGTTTTTCGATAACATGAGGCCCGATAGTGGCCTGGCGTTCGTTGTCGTTCAGCATCTCTCGCCTGATTTCAAGAGCCTCATGGACGAGTTGCTCTCCCGACACACGGATATTGCGATTCATCGGGTCGAAGACGGCATGGTTGTCGAGCCGAATGCTATCTATCTCATACCGCCGAAGAAGGAAATGATCATTTCGGGCGGGAAGCTGCTGCTGACAGATAAAGACCCCGATCAGGCAGTTAGTCTCCCCATCGATACCTTCTTCCGTTCCTTGGCGCAAGAGTGTGGCGAGCTGTCGGTTGCCGTTGTCCTGTCGGGAACGGGAAGCGATGGTTCCCGCGGAATTCGCGCGATTCATGACGCAGGCGGATTGGTCATATCGCAAACCGAAGATTCTGCCAAGTTCGACGGGATGCCGCGCAGTGCCATGGAAACGGGTGTTGTTGATTGCGCGTTGCCACCGGAATCGATTCCCGCAGCACTGCTGGACTACATCGAGCATCCCTTCCGAGGCGACTGTGCGGCTCGCGCTGCGAAAAACGTCGTCTCGGAAGAGGGCATGAACGCCATTTACGGTCTGCTGCGGCGAGAATACGGAATTGACTTTTCGCACTATAAGCCGTCTACGGTGAACCGTCGGATCGAGAGGCGGTTGCAACTCAATCGATCGTTCGATTTAGACGAGTATATCGAACAGCTAAAGGCAGATTCCGGCGAGCTAAATGCACTCTACAAGGACCTGCTCATCGGTGTAACCAAGTTCTTTCGAGACCAAGACGCATACCAGCGGCTGGCAGACGAAGTCATTCCGCAACTCGTGTCGAAGGTACCGGAGAACGAGGAATTTCGTGTGTGGGTGGCCGGCTGCGCGACGGGTGAGGAAGCATACTCGATCGCGATTCTGATTCACGAAGCTTTAGAGGATCGTAAGCGTCCCATCGATGTCAAGATATTCGCCACGGATGTTCATCGTACGAGTCTGGACATCGGTAGTAAGGGAGTATATTCCGCGGAAGCGGTCTCCGAAGTATCGGAGTCGCTTCTGGCAAAGTACTTCGTGCGAAAGGGTGGCAAATTTCATGTATCAGCGGACCTGCGCAAGTCGATCGTTTTCGCACCGCATAACGTGATCAAGGATGCCCCATTTACCAAGCTCGATTTGGTTTGTTGTCGCAATCTGCTGATCTATCTTCAACCGCACGCCCAGAAGAAGGTCCTTTCGCTATTTCATTTCGGATTGAAAACCGGTGGTGTTCTATTCCTGGGGCCAAGCGAGAGCCCTGGTGAGATTGCCGATGAGTTTGAAACGGTCGACCGCCACTGGAAAATCTACCGCAAGCGACGTGACGTTCGGCTTCCGGCCGACATGCAGTTGCCGCTTTCCTCCGGCTTCGCGCAGCTGCGCGACTCCAGCCTGCATCCACCCTCGTCGACGTCGGCCACGCCCGATGGAAATCTGCTTCGTGCCTACGATTCCCTGATGGCCGACTATGTGCCACCAAGTCTGCTTGTCAATGAACATCGAGAGTTGATTCACTCGTTTGCTGGAGCCGGAAAATATCTGACGATTCCTGATGGTCGATCGTCAAACAACGTATTGGATCTGGTCTCTACAGATCTTCGTGTCGCGCTCTCTGGCGCATTGCAACGCGCCGCGAGCAAAGGTGAGAAAGTTGCGTACAACGGGGTCGTGATAAATCATGGTGACGAAGAAGAGCAAGTCAAGGTTACAGCGGCACCACTCTCACTCTTAAGCTCAGGCGAGACATATTTTCTGATCAGCCTGGAAAGCGTGGATCGAAAAAAGGAGGTGCCCGAACAAACGACCGACGTTGACCTTGACGATGCGTCGCGAGAACGGCTCGTCGAGGTCGAGGAGGAACTCCGCTACACGAAGGAGAACCTTCAGGCGACGATCGAGGAGATGGAAACGACCAATGAGGAGCTGCAGGCGACCAACGAGGAATTAGTCGCCTCGAACGAGGAACTTCAGAGCACCAATGAAGAACTACACTCCGTTAACGAGGAGCTCTATACGGTCAACGCCGAGTATCAGCGCAAGATCGCCGAATTGACCGAGTTGACGGATGACATGGACAATCTGTTGCGCAGCACGGATGTCGGCACGGTATTCCTCGATCGCGATTTCTGTATTCGCAAGTTTACTCCCAGGATCGCACAGGTTTTTCAAATCTTACCTCAGGATATCGGGCGGCCGCTCGACAGCTTTTCTCACAATATCGAGCACGACAGCCTACTGGACGATGTCCGCCGCGTTTTGAAGACGCAAGAACCGTTCGAAAAGGACGTGCGAGATCGTCAGGGCCGCTGGTACCTACTGCGTGTATTGCCGTATCGCACCAAGAATCAGATTGACGGGGTGGTAGTTACGCTGATTGACATCGGAACAATCAAGAAAGTTGAGCAGCAGTTACGGCGCATGTCGAAGGTCTTTATGGACGCGGCGGATCCCATCATCATTGAAGATCTGGAAGGCAACATCGTCGATTTGAACGCGGAAGCAGAGCGCGCGTACGGTTGGAGTCGCGATGAGCTGCTGGGCCAACGTTTCACACTGCTCGTACCACCTTCCCGCCAAACGCACTCCAAGAAGCTTCGGCAGAAATGCAAGAACGCCGAAAATGTTCGCAACGTTGAATCTGTTCGCGTGGATAGAAAGGGCGTCACACGCCCGGTGCTCCTTACGCTTTCACAGCTGACGGATGAGTCGGGCATGCCGATTGGAATTGCGACGATCTCGAAGGATATCTCACGCCAAAAGAAGGCAGAGGCGGAAGCACAGGAAGCGGCGAAACGGCGTGATGATTTCCTTGCCATGCTATCGCACGAATTGCGGAATCCGCTCGGGGCGGTGCTCAGCGCCGTCCAGGTACTTGATCGGAAGCAGCCTGACTCCGAGGGTCGACAGAGAGCTTGCGACGTCATCGAACGTCAATCACGCCAGATGGCTCGTCTGCTCGACGATCTTTTGGATGTTTCGCGGGTTACACAGGGAAAGATCGACATTCGCAAGGAAGTTGTCGATTTGACATCTTTGGTTGGCGATGCCGTCGAAGCTGTCCGGTCGGAAATCGAGGCCAGGCGCCACTGCCTTGAGACGAAACTTCCCGAGAACCCTGTCCATGTCGAAGGGGATGCCGCTCGATTGTTGCAGATCATTGAGAATTTGCTCATTAACGCGGCGAAATACACGCCGCCGGACGGAAATATCCTACTAGCCGTAGACGCCGTTGACGGCGATGCGGTGATTCGGGTGAAGGATAACGGGGAAGGGATTGCACCGGAAATGCGCAAGAAGATCTTTGACCTTTTTGTGCAGGGCAACCGAACGCTGGAGCGATCCGACGGTGGAATGGGAGTCGGTCTCACATTGGTCCAGCGACTCGTTCAACTTCATGATGGGAATGTTGTTGCGAATAGTGAGGGACTTGGGAAGGGAAGCGAATTCGTCGTTCGCCTTCCGCTCACGGCTAAGCCGATTAACCTGCCGAAAGAGCCGACGATTTTCGAATCGGAGGAGGAAAGTAGGATACTTATCGTCGAAGACAATGCCGACAGCCGCGAGATGCTGGCTTCGCTCTTGCAGTTAAGCGGTTATGAAGTAGCGACGGCTGCAGATGGCCACGAGGGTCTAAAAGCCATTAAGAGTGAGCGACCGGACATCGCATTGATTGATATCGGCCTGCCTGGTTTGGACGGCTATGACCTGGCGAGGCGAGTAAAATCCGAAATGCCGGACGCCCGTCCGAGGCTTGTTGCTTTGACCGGTTACGGTCGAGCAGAAGATCGCCAGGCAGTGCAAGACGCGGGCTTCGACGCACATCTTGTTAAACCGGTGCAACCCGATGAACTGACGCAAGTCTTGCGTAAGCCGCGATAGCGCTTATCGGTCTTGTCATGATGAAGGGCGGGAGAGCAGTACCAGGTACTTGCACCTCCCGCCCCAATTGTCACCACGTCGACGAACATTTTCCGTGCGGTTTCAGATTCCCATCCTTGGAACTCCGGCTCTAGAGCGCGTCTCGTTTATCTCTAGCGTCTTGGCTAGCTGCGGCTGTGCTTGGCTACGTCGACCTGCATCGACGAATTTACCAATTCGTCTGCTTCGGTCTCCTTGCCAAACTTGCCTCGCCTACGCCAATGACGCTACACCTATCCTAGACACGCTCTAGACCGGCCCACGCGCATTTCGCAATGCTGAACGGCGCACGCGGCAGACGTTAGGCAGGCACACATTCGATCGCCAATTCCTGGTGAATGGCGGAAACGATGTCGTGGGGATTCACGGGCTTCGAGAACCAGCGGTCCACGCCCTTTGGACCTAGCGTCACCGTGGTTTCCGATTGTTGTGTTCCACTGACCGCAAAGATCTTGAGACCCCGATAATCGGGGTTCTTGCGGATCGCCTTGATCGCCTTGGGCCCATCGAAGCGAGGCATCCGCATATCCATCAGCACAATGTCGGGACGATCATCGTTTGCCAACCGTACCATCGCTTGCAGACCGTCCATCGCGGTGTCCACTTCTATTCCGCTGAGTCGCAGGTACTCGGCGAACAATTCGCTTTCGTTGGCGTCATCCTCGACCAACAGTGCCCGGTGGGGTCGGTCGCTTGTCGTGACTTCACTCGCATCCTGCGAGGCCGGTGTCAACTCTTTCTCGATTGCTTTGAGTTCATTGAAGATTTTGAATATTGTCGCTTCGGCGTTCTCGACCTCATCCGACTCGAATCGCATGTGAAGAACGTTCAAGCCCAGCGCTGCTGTGTGTAACCGATTGCGAAGCGTGTGGGCCAGTTCACGAGAGATCGACGGACGCCGTCCAAAACTCGGCGATCCGTTGCCGTTTTGAGCGGCGATTTCGTGTCGAAGTACCGGGACCTCGCGGGGTGCGTCGACGCCAATGCGAACCCTTTTGCCAGCGATTCTGAGAATCTCGACGGAGATGCCGAGAGTGGGAAATACAACTTTGTCATCTTGACCACGAGATAATACGAGCATCAACGGACCTCCAATCCATGAGCATCACCAACGCGGGCTTGCATTACCGAGATGCGCCGGCGATTTCTCTGCCATGAGATGCGGTTACTGTACCCAGTTCGGGCGCGATACCGACGGCATGTCGCCAACATCGGCATCGCGAAAACCAACTCCGGCAAGCAACACGACTTCCGTGCCAGAAGTCTCGGCAGAGACCTGTGGAGATCCATTCCACGCGGCTTGCGATTCAGGGTCCACTGTTCTAATCCAAAGCCACGATCTGGCCAACACCAGCTTGCCTGTGGCGCAAGTGAAGGGCGATAGCGGTGCTACTACCTGGGAAACGGCGACGAATGCGGATGTTCCGCCGCGCGGCTTGCGAAGTATGCATTGGGCCGGCTGCGCGGCGAGGAAGTCGTCGAAATCGCTTCAAAGTTGTTGGAACAAGGGCTGTTTTGGGAAGAGCTGTTGGACGTGGTCGATGCGGCCAACGTGACACTCGAGTCCATTCGAGGCCCGTTTGAGGCGGGACTTGCGAGACTGAAGATTCGCCTCCGCTCACCGCCCGAGGCCGCGATCTTCTTGGCAAAGCAGCTCGCACGGAAGATTGCTGATCCGGAGATCTCTCCCTACGAAGGAGCATGTCGGATTTGGCGAGAGTTTTCCGACGTCGAAGGAGTCAATGGAAGACTGAACGGATTTGTGGGATTGGCCAGCGAGTATGATGACGCGACCAACGATCGCCTGAAGCAGGATTACGAGCGTGATATCGTTAGCGAGGCGTCTAGGTTTCTCCAATCGTAAGGACGTCATGTAGGGGTCAGGTTGCCAGGAACCCGTCCCGTAAAAAAACGATTTCAACTCCAAATGACGACCGGCGAAGGCCAGAATCAGCGTTGCATCAAGCTCGAATTGCCAATTTCGAAAACGCAAGTCCAACGATTTCGATGCGACAATCGCAGCTCAAAGGCCAAGCAACGAACACGGCGCACACCTTCAGCGCCGCCCGCTCTTTGACAATCGACTGCAGATAACTGGAAGACCAGGTCGAGGCGACCCGGGTCACCGACAACCATCCCTACTGGTCGGTCGATCGCGCGGCGTTCGCCCCGGCGGGCGAGCTTCGCGCGGGCGAGACGGTCGACACGATGCGGGGACCCAGCCGCGGACGCCGGCGACAACGCTCTCTATTACACCAGCGACGCCAACATGAACGTCACCGGTCTGGTCGATGCCTCGACCGGCGCGGTGGTCGAGCGGTATCACTACGACCCGTACGGCGCGGTGCTCTATCTGGACCCGAGCACCTGGAATCTCCTGGGCACCCAGGCCTCGGCCTTTGAGAACGACTACCTCTACACGGGCCGCCGCCTCGAAACGTGCCCGACGCCACGCTGATTCACTACTCGACCGACTACGTCTTTGACGGGCGCTGCTCGACCCCCCAATGAACCTTCGGACGCACCGAGTCCGATCAATGTCTACGGTCGATCCAAACTGGAGGGGGAACCGGAGCTGGCGTCGGATCGTTTCGGTCTGATT
>QQVP01000008.1:0-5681 GCA_003389215.1 Planctomycetota bacterium
CACTTCGAGGTCTCGCCGCAGCAGGGCGTGGCTCTGGTCGGACAGTTGCGTGCGCGGCTGCCGGGCTATGCCGTGCCGCGTTACGTGGAAGAGGTTCCCGGCGCGGCGGGCAAGATGATGCTGGCCTAATGTGCGGCGGCTGGATTGCGGACGCTACGAGATTGCTGCAAAAGGAAGCTTGGTCGTGGCCGACGAACCCCGTTTGGAACACGAACACACGCCCGGCGCGATTCGCGAGCGGATCGAAGCGGCGACGTCGCACAGTTACCTGGGCGATTTTGTGCTGGGGGCGGTCGATGGCACCGTGACGACGTTTGCCATCGTGGCGGGCGTCGCCGGGGCGATGTTGCAGCCGACCGTGGCCCTAGTGCTGGGCTTGGCCAACCTGGCGGCCGACGGGTTCAGCATGGCGGCCGGCAACTATCTGAGCGCGAAGTCGAGCGGGCACATCATCGATCGGATTCGCCAGATCGAGCAGGAACATATCGATCAGGTGCCCGAGGGCGAGCGGGAGGAGGTTCGCCAGATCTTCGCCGCCAAGGGATTCGAGGAGCCCGTGCTCTCCGAGATTGTCGAAGTGATTACGCAGGACAAGCAGCGCTGGATCGACACCATGATCACCGAGGAGTGGGGCCAACCGCTGGAAACGCCGTCGCCGCTGAGGGCGGGCCTGACCACGTTCGTGGCGTTTGTGGTGGCCGGTTTCGTGCCGCTGGTGCCGTATTGCCTGCCACTCGGGTTGGACGTGCAGACGCGTTTTGGAGTGAGTGCCGCGATCACGGCGGTGACGTTCTTCTGTATCGGGCTGGCGAAGGGATATATCGTGCGGCGCTCGCCGTTGCTCTCCGGTTTGGAGACGCTGCTGATCGGCGGGGCCGCCGCCCTGTTGGCCTATCTGGTGGGAATTCCCTTTCGCGGTGTGTTTTAGTTTCGGCAGTTCGGATGGCGGCAGGCTATGGCGACACGAGTTGTTTGGATTACCGATCCCCACTTCAATTTCCTGAGCAACGAGGCGCTCGCCGAGTTCGTGGCGCCGCTGGCCGCAGACCCGCCGGCGGCGGTGTTGATCGGCGGCGACATCGGCGAGGCCGACTCGGTCGCCGACTACCTCCAGATTCTGGAGCGTGCCCTGACGTGCCCGGTCTATTTCGTGCTCGGCAATCATGACTTCTACGGCGGGTCGATTCGTCGTGTCCGCGCGGCGGTGACCGAGCTGGCGGCCGACGCCGAGCGACTTGGTTACTTGACGGCGACGGACGTGGTGAAGCTGGCCGAGGACGTGGCCCTGGTGGGACACGACGGCTGGGCCGACGGGCGGCTGGGCGACTACGAGAACTCCGACGTGATGCTCAACGACTATCGGTTGATCCAGGAGCTGGCCTCGGTCGACAAGGTGCGACGTCTGCCGCTGTTGCAGCAGCTAGGCGACGAGGCGGCGGATCATCTGCGCCGCACGTTGACCGCGGCGCTGGAGGACCACCCGCGGGCATTCGTGCTGACCCACGTGCCGCCGCTGCGCGAGGCCTGTTGGCACGAGGGGCGGCTCTCGAACGACGAGTGGTTGCCGCACTTTACCTGCCAGGCGGCGGGCGAGGCGCTGTTGGAGGTCGCCGGGCAGTTTCCCGATCGACAGGTAACCGTGCTCTGCGGCCATACCCACAGTCGCGGCGAGGTGTGGCCACTGGCCAATTTGCAGATCCTCACCGGCGCCGCCGAGTATCGCCAGGTGGCTGTGGAAAAAGTGTTCGAGTTGTAGCCGCGTCTCGGCGGAGTTGTGGCGGGCGGGCGCACGGGGCCGGCAGGCCGTGACGAGCGAGCCCTGGCGCGGTTCGCGCGGACTTGGTACGATTGGCGGCGCGGGCCGAGCGTCGCCATCCAAGCTCGGACAGCCGCGGCGTGAGCGCGCGCGGAGACGCATGCGTTGCCGCGTGGTGAATCATTGTTGGGCGAGTCATTGTTGGGCGAGTCATTGTTGGGCGAGTCATTGTTGAAGGAGTATGCAACCGTGGCTAAGAGTTCGATCGACATTCACAATCGCGAGTGCATCAGCGGGATGAAACAGATTGGCGACGGCGAGGTCGATCTGGTCTTCGCCGATCCCCCGTTCAATATCGGCTACGACTACGACGTCTATCACGACAAGCTCGAGGACCAAAACTATCTCGACTGGAGCCGCGATTGGATCGCCGAGGTGGTGCGGATTCTCAAGCCGAATGGCACCTTCTGGTTGGCCATCGGCGACGACTATGCCGCGGAGCTGAAGGTCCTGATGGCCCGCGAGCTGGGGCTGACCTGCCGCAGTTGGGTGATCTGGTACTACACCTTTGGCGTCAACTGCACCACGAAGTTCAGCCGCTCGCACACGCACCTGTTCCACATGGTCAAAAACCCGCGGGATTTCGTCTTCAACGGCGACGAAATTCGCGTCCCCTCGGCGCGGCAGCTCGTGTACGCCGATCGTCGGGCCAACTCCAAGGGCCGCCTGCCGGACGATACCTGGATTCTGCGGCCGCAGGATGTGCCGGAGAGTTTCTCGTCCGAGGAAGACGTGTGGCACTTTCCCCGTGTGGCAGGCACCTTCAAGGAGCGGGCCGGCTTTCACGGCTGCCAGATGCCCGAGCAATTGCTCGGCCGTGTGCTGAAGGTGTCGAGCAACCCGGGCGACCTGGTGGTCGATCCGTTTCTCGGCAGCGGCACGACCGCCGCGGTGGCGAAGAAGCTCGAGCGGCGGTTCATCGGGTTCGAGATCTCGACCGACTACGTCGGCCAGGTTCGCATGCGGCTGGCGACGATTCGGCCCGGCGATGCATTGGACGGTTCGCCGGAACCGGCGGTCAGCGCGCCGAGCACCGCCAACGGCAAGCGACTGGCCGAGAAAAGGCCCTCGGGAAAGTCAGCTCCCAAGGAACGGAAACGAACGGCCCCCCGTTAAGGGAGTCGTTAAGGGACTCGTAGGCCGACCTGAGGGCGGCGATTGGTCACGATGAGATACGCGATTTGCAACGAGATGTTCGGCGATTGGTCGGCGGAGAAGGCCTTCGCCTTGGCCCGCGAGTGTGGTTACACCGGCGTGGAGATCGCGCCCTTTACGATCGACGCGGATGCCCGACGCATTACCGACGCCCAAGTGAGCGCGATGCGGCAGGCGGCCGAGGCCAACGACCTGGAAGTGGTCGGCCTGCACTGGCTGCTGGCGAAGACCGAAGGTTTCTACCTGACCACGGCCGACGCGGAGGTCCGCACGGCGACGAGCGATTACCTGGCCACGCTGGCCCGACTCTGCCGGCAGCTGGGCGGTTCCGTGATGGTGTTCGGCTCGCCGCAGCAGCGAAACCTGCTGCCGGGTGTTTCGCACGCCGAGGCGACGCGGTATGCCGTCGAGGTGTTTCAGGCGGCGATGCCGGTGCTCGAGGAGCACGATGTCACCTTGGCCGTCGAACCGCTGGGACCGTCCGAGGGCGATTTTCTGACCACGGCGGCCGAGGCGGCCGCGCTGATCGAGCAGGTCGGCTCGTCCCATTGCCGGCTGCATCTCGACGTGAAGGCGATGGCCAGCGAGGCGGAGCCGATCGCCGACATCATTCGTGCCCAGCGCGAATTGGTGGCCCACTTCCACGCCAACGATCCCAATCTGCAGGGCCCGGGCTTTGGCGAGGTCGATTTCGTGCCCATCTTCCGGGCACTCGACGAGATCAAGTACGACGGTTGGGTCTCGGTCGAGGTATTCGATTACGAGCCGGGCGTCGAGCGATTGGCCCGAGAGAGTATCGAATACATGCGGGCGACTGCGGAGAAGGCGCACTCTTCGTGAGGGCCGCAGGGACTTTATTGATGGCTGCGTTGTTAATGAGCCCTTCGCGGCGGCGGTGATAGCTGGAATGCCGGCCTCCCGCTGGTCGGCCTGGTTCATGAGCTGCGCAGGGCTCAAGGGACGTCGGTGGAGGGCAGACCATGAACGACGACGATCGACTGCGGAGTGACGACGTCCAGTCGACCTCGGCGGACGACGACGAGCTGCAACTCGCCGCGGAGCCGGAGAAGCCGCGCAAGCCGGCTAAGCTCGACGAGGGCATCAGCAACGAGCTGGTGACCTTTGAGGGCGAAGAGGACGACGCGGAGTCGCGTCAGTTCGGGATCTCGACCGTGATGGCGCTGACGGTGGCCACCGCGATCTTGTTCCTGTTGGAATCGCTCGCCGCCTGGACGCCGCAGGCCCGTATCTTGACGGTGCCCATCGGCGTCGGCGTCGCCGTCGCGTTGTTCTACCTCACCACGCGACAGTATCGCCTGCTCGTCACGTTGCTGATGACCGCGTACTTTGCTTCGCTCTTCGGGCGGGTGATCGGTTTCGACCTCGTGCATCTGGCGGTCTTCGTCTACAGCACGCTGCTGACGGCCTATTTCTTCAGCAGCTGGCTCGACGACGATGTGCAGTTCGATCTGCTGTCGCCGCCGCTCGCTATTCTGCTACTCGCGCTCTTGGCACTACTGATTTGGTGGACCTACTTTCCCGTACGAATCGACGACGACTTTTTTCCTTTTATCACGACGTGCTTCGTTGCGCTGCCCTTTGCGGTCGGGACGGTGATTCGCCTGCTCGGGCTGCATTGACGAGCGCGCACCGCTTCGCCCCGGACGTCGAGAAGCGGCGCGAAGAGATGCCGCAAAGAGAAAGCAGAATTCGCGAAGGCGGGGCTAGCCCGCTTCGGCCTTCAGCTCGGCCAGGTGTTGCGCGCTGCCGACCAGGCGATCCCAGTTCTCGTAGATGTAGTCGGGCGGACCGCCGATCTTGGCAACCACCTGGGCCACCTGTTCGGTGGGAACCATCTCGATGGCGTCCCAGGGGCAGACGACCAACTCGTAGGGATTCGACTTTTTCTGCGGGATGTGAACGCACACCTCGCAGCCGACACAGCGTTCCAGGTCGATTTCGCACCACTGCTGGGTCCCTTTGACGACGCCGCGATCGATCGTTTTCAGATCGATGCAGTCGACCGGACAGACCTCCAGGCACGACTCGCAGCCGGTGCAATTGTCGGCGTTGATGACCGCCAGCTCCTTCGGCAGCTTCTTGCGAGGGGCTTTTTTCTTGGCGGGTTTCTTTTCAGTACCGGCGGACATTTTCGGTCGTTCCTGCTCCAGAGAAATCGGTAACGGCGGGCTGCTTCAAGGTCCCAGTGAATCCATAGGCGTTTGTTGATTTCCGCCTACGGGCCCCGATCAGCAGCGCTTAAGTCGTTAACCTTATCAATCATAGGTTGTTATCGGTCGCCGGCCAAGGACGGCTTTTGGCGTAGTTTGGCCCGATTTCCGCGGTGTGCGGCGCGTAGGTGGGGGAATCGCGGCGGAGATCCGTGCCCGGGAAGATCGTTCGCGTGGCAACGGAATTTTCTGTCCAGAAAATTTTGCCGAATCGTTGACGCGGCGCGCGCGATCCGTCATTTTTATTTCAGGAATGCATGGCTGTTCTTCTCAAGACTGCACAAGCATCTGTCATTCCGATTTGGCCCCGGCGGTGTCGCACGCACCGTCGGGGTTTTTTTGTGAAGTTGAGGCGCCGCGGTCCGCAGCCGCAGCGTGCGTGCGGAATACCACACAAGGGGAATACGAAATTCCTGGCTGTCGCGAGAGGCAGCGCCCTTGAGCACACTGGCCCTTGAGCACACTGGCCCTTGAGCAAC
>QQVP01000008.1:5823-7270 GCA_003389215.1 Planctomycetota bacterium
ACTGGCCCTTGAGCAACCGAGCTAGTCGCGGGCCGGTACGCTCTCGTTGCGGAGCAGGTCTTCTACCGTTTGTCGCCGACGGACGACGTGCGGAGCGCCTTGCTCGATGAGAACTTCAGCGGCCAGCGGCTTCGAGTTGTAGTTGCTGCCCATCACCGCGCCGTAGGCACCGGCGCACTCGATCACCAGATACTCGCCGACACTGGCAATCGGCAACGCACGCGAGGAGACGAAGCCGCCTTCTTCCTGCGTGAAGATGTCGCCCGACTCGCAAAGCGGTCCGCCCACCACGACTTCATGGGTCGAGCGGTCCGTGGCCCCGTCTCGCGGTACGATCGACATCGGGTGATAGGCCCCGTAGAGAATCGGACGCGCGAGATCATTGAAGCCCGCGTCGACGAGATAGAAGGCGTTCTCTCCCATCCGCTTGATCGCGCGAATCTCGGTGACGAGGTAGCCCGCTTCCGCCGTGAGATAGCGACCCGGTTCGATCTCGAGCCGCACCGGGTGCCCGAACTCCTCGCCCAGCCGCGTGCGGGTCGCGTTCCACAACTCGTAATAGCGGTCGATATCGACTTCGGGGTCGCCGGCCTGATAGGGCGTCGGTAAGCCGCCGCCGGCACTGATTGTGGTAATCGTACGGCCGACCAGGCGGGCGGCGCTTTCCATGGCGCTGGCGACCTGGCTGAGGTGCTCCATGTCCGTGCCCGAGCCGATGTGCATGTGCAGGCCCGACACGATGACGCCGTGACGATCGGCCGCTTGCAGGACGTCGTCGAGTTGTTCGTGCCAGATGCCGTGCTTCGACTGCGGCCCGCCGGTGTTGGTCTTCTGACTGTGGCCATGGCCGAAGCCAGGATTGATTCGCAGCGTCACGTGGGCCCCGTCGACCCGCTCGGCGAGCTGCCCGATCATGTCGGCCGAGCCACAGTTGACGTGCAGCCCGTGCTGGACGACCAAATCGAGCGACTCGGCGTCGAAGATGTCGGCGGTGTAGACGATCGGCGGCGGGTCGCCCTGGGCCTGGTAGCCGGCGGCCAGGGCCCGGCCGATTTCGCCCGCGCTGACCGCGTCGACCAGCACTCCGCCGCGCCGCAGCAGATCGATCACGGCCAGATTGGCGCAGGCCTTCTGGGCATAACGCACCACGTCGAACGCCGCCAGCTTGGCCAGGCGGGCTTGCATCACCGCCGCGTCGTAGACGTAGACGGGCGTGCCCGCCAGATCGGCCAGCTCGCGCACGTCGATTCCCGCGATGTCGGTTCGCAACAGGGAGTAGCTATCCGATGCGGACATTCTCGGCCAACGGCGACGTGGTGTTGTGCTGGAAAAGCGGTGCTGGGCAAGTCGCGCAATAGAAACAGAAGCGGTCGACTCGTCATTCCACGGTAGTCGATTTTCGCGGTGGGGAGAAGCGGGCCGGGCGTGGTGCGCCGTCGCCGTCTTC
>QQVP01000084.1 GCA_003389215.1 Planctomycetota bacterium
CTAGAGCGTGTCTCATCTGCCTGCGACGAACGAAGTCGCCGAGCGGGTCCGGTCCAAGTTTTCGGTCAGCCCGTCGGGCAAGTGAAAAATCGTCGCGCCGAAAATTGGACCCGTCCCCGAGCGGGCACTCGACCGGGCGACGGTTTGCGTTGTCCTGCCGCGGATCGGCGTCATACCAGCTGCGCCATCTCCGTGAGCCGCCGGCCGATTTCCTCCGCGTCGTCGAACAGGTGCCAGCGATCCGCGTCGACCGCGCGGAAGGCGGCTTCCAGTCGACCGGCGCGCTTCTTTACCCCCGGCACGTTGCGAATCAGGGCCTGGGTGATCTGCGCGTCGTAGTCGCGCAGGAGTTCGCCATAGACTTCCGGGTCCTTCTGCGTGGTGTCGCCGACCAAGAGGAATCGCCGCCGCGGAAAGTCGCTGAGAATCTTCGAGATCGTGGCAACTTTGAGCTTCTTCGAGGCTTTGAACAGCCCCAACGTTGTCGGCTCGCGAAGGCGGAACTTCTTCAAGTGATACGTCGCCGCCGGGTAGCCGGCCCTTCCGCAGAACCGCGAGAGCGGCAGATAGAGCTGCCAGGGGCATGCCGAGACGTAGTGGAATGCCGCCCCCTGTTCGGCCCAGCGTCGGTAGACGTCGGACATGCCGGGCACCGCGCGATAGGAACGCGCCAGGACGTTCGCCAGAAGCTGCTTCTTCTGCGAGACCCCACTGATCTTGATCGTGTCGTCGACGTCGGAGACAACCGAGAGCCCCTCCGACGCCAAGAGCGCGATGCGACCGCGAGAGCGTCGCCGGCAGCCGTCCGGCATCACTGCCTCGTAGTCGAGCCAGCGATCCTCCGCCGAGAGATCTCCGCGAACGCTCCGGCTGGCTGTCGCGATCGCGCGGTCGACCGCCTTGGCCGGCAATCGCACGGTGCCGCGAAAATGCCCGTCGGCGTTGGAGGGTCCCACGTCGAAATAGTGGTCCCCGATGCGAATCGAGACCGTTTGACCGACGACATGGTCGACGAGGAACGCCCAAAAGCGCCGGCGAAACGTTTTCTGTTCAATCGTGTTGTCGTTACGCGGCAGCCAACTGCGGGCCATCCGTACCAGCAGGTCCCGTTTTCGCGAGCTGATCAACGGTCGAAAGATAACGCCGTGGATGTCGATCAGCCAATCGGCGGCCGATGTCGAGCCGGGCCCGGCCTGCCGGTGACCGTATGTCGGGAAGAAGACAACGCGTTGATCTTGCTCGATCTTGCTCATCGGTCGCCGCCCACTGCCCCCACCAATGCCATCCCGCGATGTCTTCTACGCCACGTTCTCGCCGCAGGGGCAACCGGCCCACGGTGGTCGCCGGCGGGTTTCAGGGAGCGCCGCGGTCGTCCCCCCCTCCGTCGGCCGCCGCTGGGCGAGCCTCGCGCAGCCGAGTATATTGCGACTACGGTAAGTATACCGAGCGGGGGGAGGCGGCCGGGAGGTCGTCTCGCCGCGGCCCGGTTCCTGGCGTCGCAGGGCGGTTGGGAGTGCGTCTTTTCAGGCCATTCCGGCTCCGCGGCGGCGGCTGAGGCCCCATCGACGGACGCAAATTGGCACCGCGCATGAAAAAAGGAGGGTTCCCATTCGCCGGGACAGGAACCCTCCCGAGTAAGGCTGTCCGAACTACTCAAGAGCAATAAGTTAGTTCGGAGACCCACAGCCGTAACACACGTATCGGACGAAAACGCCACACGACTTTACCTCGGTTCCGAGGGTCGGGTCGCAACGGATATGCACAACGTAGGCGGTTCGTCTTTTCCTTCCAACGCAGTGACGGAGCGACCAGCATGGCCGACGACGGACGAGGAATTGCGAAAATTGCCCTGGAAGATGGACGCGTCTTCACGGGAAGATCCTTTGGAGCGCCAGGCGAGGTCGACGGCGAGGTCTGCTTCAACACCTCGATGACCGGCTACCAGGAAATCCTCACCGATCCGAGTTATCGCGGTCAGATCGTCACGATGACCTATCCGCTGATCGGCAATTACGGCGTGACGGACGAGGATCTGGAGAGTGCCCATCCGCATCTGGCCGGCTTCCTCGTGCGGGAAAACAGCCGGGTCTCCAGCAACTTTCGTGCAGAGGATGCGCTGCTCGAGTATCTCCGTAAATGGAACATCGTCGCCATCGAAGAGATCGACACACGGGCCCTGGTGCGGCACATCCGCGAGCGCGGCGCCCTGCGTGGCGTGCTTTCGACCGTCGACCAGGATGACGCCAGCCTGGTGGCCAAGGCCCAGTCCAGCCCCGGACTCGTGGGTCGCGACCTGGTTCGCGAGGTGATTGCCGGCGAAGCCCGCAGTTGGACCGAGCCGCTCAGCCCCTGGGCGCGGCTGGATGACGACCGCTCGACGGAGCCGGGACCCGAGAGTCCGCACGTGGTGGCGCTCGATTACGGCATGAAATGGAACATTCCGCGGCACCTGGTCAATCAAGGCTTCCGCGTCACGGTGATGCCCGGCACCGCCACGGCCGCCGAGGTGTTGGCACACGATCCTGACGGGATCTTTCTTTCCAACGGCCCGGGCGACCCGGAACCGCTGACCTACGCCATCGAGACGATTCGCGAGTTGTTGGGCCAGCGTCCCGTGTTTGGCATCTGTCTGGGCCATCAATTGCTTTCGCTGGCCTGTGGCGCGAAGACGTTCAAATTGAAGTTTGGGCATCGCGGTGCGAATCAGCCGGTGCAGGATCTGGCGACCAAGGTCGTGGAAATCACCTCGCAAAACCATGGCTTTGCGGTGGACGAAGATTCGTTGCCGGACGAGCTCGAAGTGACCCACCGCAATCTGAACGACGGCACGATCGAGGGCGTGCGGCATCGGAGTTTGCCGGCTTTTAGTGTGCAATATCATCCGGAGGCTTCGGCCGGCCCGCACGACAGCCGTTACCTGTTCGATCGCTTTCGGGAATTGATTCAGCCGTCGCTCACCAGCTAGAATCTAGAGAGTCGTCGGATCGCTTCCGCCACCGGTGGCGGCCGCTTGACCGGGTGTGCGATGCCCCATTGGCCGCTGCGTGCCGTCGGCGTCCCTGCCCGTTCGATTTCCCCCACGGTCGGTCGGTATGGTTGAACCCAGGCTGCTGCCCCAGTCGACCCTCCTGGTTCTGGCCAGTTCGCTGTTCTTGATTGTCTCGGGGCTTCCCGCGGGGCTCCCCGGCCAAGCCGAGGCCTCACCGCCGCTTCTCGTTCCCGTGGAGCCGATCGATTTCGATCACGAGATTCGACCGATTCTCTCCGCCAAGTGCCAGAAGTGTCACGGACCGAATCGTCAGGAGGGTGGCCTGCGGCTCGATACGGAAGCGGCCATGCGGGCCGGCGGCGAATCGGGCTCGCTGCTGCCGTCCCAGGCCAGTCCCGACGGGCTGTTGCTTGAGGCGGTACGTCGCGAGTCGCTGGAGATGCCTCCCGACGAGCCGCTTGCCGACGAAGAGATCGCCGCGCTGGCCAAGTGGATCGAGCGGGGAGCGCCCTGGCCGGAACATGGCGCGTCGGTGCGCGTCGATCCGCATTTTACCGATGAGGATCGCCAGTTCTGGTCGCTCCGTCCCGTGCAGGATCCTGAGGTTCCGCTCGACGAGACGGACGGTTGGGCCCGCGGTTCGATCGATCGTTTCGTGTGGCGCAACATGCAGGCCGACGATCAGCAACCGGCAGCCGAGGCGAATCGCTACGCCTTGCTGCGACGGTTGTGCCTCGATCTGACCGGTCTGCCGCCCACGCGCGAGCAGATTGACGCCTTTGTCGCCGACCGCCGCCCCGACGCTTACGAGCGGCTCGTCGACCGGTTGTTGGCCAGCCCGCATTACGGCGAGCGGTGGGCTCAGCATTGGCTCGACCTGGTTCGCTATGCCGATTCGAACGGCTTCAAGACAGACGAACCGCGACCGCACGCCTGGCGCTATCGTGAATACGTCGTCAACGCCCTGAACGAGGATCGCCCCTACGATCAATTCATTACCGAACAGATTGCCGGCGACGAGATCGCGCCGGACGATCCCCAGGTGCTGGTGGCGACGGGGTACCTCTATTGCGGAATCTACGAGTCGAACCAGGCCAACATCTGGACACAACGTCTCGAACTCTTGAACGACATTACGGACGTGACGGGCGATGTCTTTCTGGGCCTGAGCATGTCGTGTGCCCGTTGTCACGATCACAAGTTCGATCCGATTCTCCAGAAGGATTACTACCGCCTGCAGGCCTACTTCACACCTCTGTTGATGCGCGACGCCACGGAGATGCCCAACGTCGAACAATTGGCAAAGCAGGCCGCCTGGGAGCAGGAGACGCAGCGGATTCGTCGGCAGATGGCCCAGATGGAGCGGCCGCACATGCAGGCGATTCGCAAGTCGCGCGCCGCCCGCTTCGACAAATCGCTGCGGGAAGTGATGGCTCGCGAGCCGTCGGCCCGCTCGATGCTCGAACGTCAGGTCATGGTGCTGATCGATCGGCAGATCTACCGCGAGCAGATCAATCTGCCGGCCCAGATGAAGGGCGAAGAGAAGGACCGCTGGCTGGCTCTGCAGCAGGAATTGGCCCGCCACGACGACATGCGTCCGACCAACATTCCCCACGGTCACGTCGCACAGGATGTCGGGGCGGTCGCCCCGGCCACGTACATTCCGGGCGACCAGAGCGGCGAAGACATTCTGCCTGGACCGCTTTCGATTCTCGATTCCGAACCGGCCGTGGTGGAAACGCCGGCCTCCGCACCTAACTCGACCGGTCGTCGCACCGCGCTGGCCCGCTGGCTCACATCGCCGGAGAATCCACTTACCGCGCGGGTGATCGTGAATCGCCTTTGGCAGCACCACTTTGGTGAAGGCCTGGTCACCACGCCGAGCAACTTTGGCACCACGGGAGCCGCACCGCGCGACGCCGAGCTGCTCGACTACCTGGCCCGGCAACTGGTCGCCGACGACTGGCGCCTGAAATCGCTGCACCGCCGGATTGTCACCTCGGCGACCTACCGCCAGGTGAACGACGGATCGAACGAAACGCCGTGGCGTTTTCGTCCACGACGGCTCGACGGCGAGCAGCTCCGCGACACGATTCTGGCGATTTGCGGCAAGCTCGATCGCCGCGTCGGCGGGCCGCCGGTCGATCACGATGCCTGGCGGCGAAGTCTCTATCTGCGGCGAAATCGCAATGCGCCACACACCTGGTTTTCGGCCTTTGACGTGCCCGATCGCGTGCTGTCCGTGGCCCAGCGGGATGTGACCACGACGCCCCTGCAGGCCATCCTCGTCCTTAGCGATCCCTGGTACACCGAGTTGGTCGCGTCGCTGGCCGACGAGTATCGCCCCCGAGCCGAGGCCGATCTCCCCGGGACGATCGAGGAGTTGTGGCTGCGAATCGTCAATCGGCCGCCGACCGAGCGAGAACAACAAATTTGCCGGGAACTTCTCCGTGAACTCGAAGCCGCGCAGGTCGAAGACAAAGAACAAGATCCGTGGAGTTATCTCGTTTGGGCCCTGTTCACAATGGACGAAGTGATTTTTCTGCGTTAGCGAGCTCGCTAGGAACCGGCCCAGGTCCGCAGGTCGCACGACATCCATCGCCGGCAGACGAATTCTCATGGACGCATCCACGCCAGATCGCACCGTTTCACGCCGGGAGATGCTCGCCCGAGGCGGCGCTGGATTTGGCGCCCTGGCCCTGGCGGCGCTGCTCGATGGCGAGGTGTATGCCGCAGGCAAATCGGCCGACGCCCACTCCCACTCACACGAGTCGCCACAAAACGCCCGTCGCCGCGATCATGCCACCAAAATCAAGAGCGTAATCTTCCTGTTCATGGAGGGCGGACCGAGTCACCTCGACACGTTCGACTACAAGCCCAAGCTTCAGGAGCTTTCCGGCCAGCCGCTGCCCGCCAGCTTTGGCCGGGTGGTCACGGCGATGGGCGAGCTCGAGTCGCCGCTCTTGGGTTCGCAACGAAAGTGGACCCGCGCGGGACAGAGTGGATTGTGGGTGTCCGACTGGCTGCCGCACATCGCGACCTGCGCCGATGAACTGACCGTGCTGCGATCCTGCTGGACCGACGGCATCAATCACTCGGGCGGTGTCTGCCAGATGAACACCGGCTCGCCACTGGCCGGACGTCCCTCGCTGGGCAGCTGGGTTACCTACGGTCTGGGCACGGAGAATGCCGACTTGCCGGCGTACGTCGTCCTGCTCGATGGCGAACGGACGCCGATCAACGGGGCGCGCAACTGGGGTGCCGGCTTCATGCCCGGCACTTACCAGGGAACCCGCTTGTACAATGGCCCGGCGCCGATTCCCCACCTTGAGCGTGCCGAACCGCGTCGCGCCGCGCGGCAGCGTCGCCAGTTCGAGCTGCTGGCCGAACTGAATGCCGGCCTGCAAACCGGTCCGCAAGAGCGTGACGAGCTCGAGGCCCGGATCCGCAGTTATGAATTGGCGTTTCGCATGCAGTCGACGGCCCCCGAGGCGGTCGATCTCTCGCAGGAAACCCGCGCGACCAAGGCGTTCTACGGCATGGAAGCGGAAAATACCGAGCGGATGGCACGCAACTGTATTCTGGCCCGGCGGCTGGTCGAGCGCGGCGTCCGCTTCGTGCAGGTCTATCACGGCACGCGCGGTCGGTGGGATGCCCACTCGCGGATCGAAGCGAATCACACCGAGCTGTGCCGCGAGATGGATCGTCCCGTGGCGGCTTTGATCAAGGACCTCAAGCAGCGAGGCCTGTTGGACGAGACCTTGGTCATCTGGGGCGGCGAGTTCGGCCGCACGCCGACCAGCGAGAAGGGCAACGGCCGCGATCACAATCCGACCGGGTTCTCGATGTTCATGGCCGGAGGTGGTCTGACCGGCGGCCGCGCGATCGGCAACACCGACGAACTCGGCCTGCACGCGGTCGAACAGCGCATGCACGTCAACGACCTGCACGCCTCGATTCTGCACGCGATGGGCGTCGACCACCGGCAGTTGGTCTACGTTCACGACGGGCGACCAGAACGGATCGACATCAATCGCGGTCGGGTCTTCAAGGAGATCTTCCAGACGTAGCGACCGCGAACTTCTCTTTCGGATTCAGCAAACTGATTTCAAGTATGGACTTTTCTCTGCGCACACTCCTGGACTTGGTACCAAGACTCATCTCACGCCGGTCGTTGGAAGGACGTGGCTCCTGCCGAGCCGGGAATCTGCAAGAGCGCGGCGGCTCAGCGGGAGCCTCGCCC
>QQVP01000001.1 GCA_003389215.1 Planctomycetota bacterium
CGTTTGACGGCGTCGACCTGCATCGACGAATCTCTTGGATTCGCCTGCTTCGGTCTCCTTGCCAAACTTGTCTCGCCGACGCCGAAAACGCTACATCGATCTGAGAAACGCTCTAACGGTCCAGACCGAACTCGACCCGGGCCCAGAACGGGTGTTGGCGGTCGCCCCGCGTGCGCACATCTTCGAGCATGGCGCCCACGTCGGGACGCGGATTGCGGACGCGACGTCCGGCGTTGGTAGCCGAGACGACGATCGGCTTCTCGAAGTTGACCAACTCGGGCGAGAGCCAGACGATGGTCGGTCCGCCACCGGAGCGCACGCGGACGATCGTCTTGCCGTCGTTCATCTTGCGGATGCTCCCGCCCACCTTGAGTGCCCGGCCGCCTCGATTGCCCCAGTCGATAGGGTCCTTCACCTGACCGTCGAGGAAGCGATCGACTTCCAGATACCAGAAGAAGTTGTCGAACGAGCGAAAAGTACTGGCTTTGAACTCTTCGGGATAGAAGTTCCGCTTCTTCAGGTTCATCCACTCGAACAGCCGCAGCACCTCGTCGGAGTAGCTCTCCTGGCCCCGGCCCAGATACTCGACCACCGTCACGTCGAAACCGCGGCGACCCAGCAGTCGATTGAACTCGACGGCGTTCTTGACCGACTTGAGCCCGTCGAGCGTGCCGCCGACAAAGTAGAAGGGCACATGCTGCGCGTTCTTCCAGTAGAGCGCGTTGAAATTGAAGCGATTGGAATCGACCTCGCCCACGATGGGAAGCACGCCCGCCCACAGGTCGGGATGGGCCAGACCCATGTCCCAGGCGGCGTCGGCCCCCATTGAATGACCGGAGAGAAAGATCCGATCGGTATCGATCGAAAATCGGCGACAAGCGTCGCGCAAGGCGTCGAGCACCGCCAAGTGTTCCCGCCGCGAATAGCCGTACTGCCGCTGGTCCTCGCGGGCCCAGGCGGGGGCTACCACGATGTAGCCGTGTCGGGTTCCCTGGCCCAGACGCATGCCAGTCTGTTTGCTCCGCCCGCCGGCCCACCAGTCGATCTGCAGTTCGGGCGTGGTGAACGCGCTGTGGAGCGTCACGATCGTCGGATAGCGGCGATACGGATCGTATTCCGGCGGGACCTGCACGTAATACGTCACGTCCGCTTCTTTGCCGCGGCCCGGCACGGTCAACTCGAATAGCCCCTCGATCTCCGCGTGCGGCTCGGGCAGGGCGTAGGGCGGCGTCATGTGAGCGAGCAGCGCCGCCACGAGTCGCGGTGAACCGGCTTCCTCGCTGCGGATCTTCTTCAGAATCTCGCGCCGCTCCGGCTTGACGTCCTGGAGCAGGTAGTCGCGAATGCGATTGCGCACCTCGAACAGCGAAGTCGAGATGGCCACGTTGGGCACCGCCTCGTCGGCACCGACCAGCCATCCGCTCGCTGCCAGGGCGAGCTTCTCGACGTCGCTCTGTGTCGGATCGCTGGCCAGCCGCGTGTAGGTCGCCAGCCGGTTGATGTTCGACGGCCGCAGCTCGGCCACGATCTCCGCCACGATGGGGCGAAAGCGTGCTTGCTCGGTCGCCGTGAGTTGCTCGAGCCGGGCCTGCAAGTCTTCGCGCAACGCGCCCAATCGCTGCGTACTGCCGCGATGGGCCTTGATCAGTTGCCGTACCTCTTCCTGGGTTTCCCCGGCGATGTCCTCTTGGGGAAAGCTCTCCAAGATCCGCTGCGCAAACGCGATCTGGCCCGAGCTCTGACGGCGGCGAATTTCCACCAGCGCCTCGCGGGCCTTCAGCTGCGTGATCTGCTGCCGCAGGAAATCGAGCCCGTCGAGCTTGGGGAAGTCGCGGACGATGCCCGCCAGCTCCTTCTCCGCTTCGCGATAGCGGCGGCCTTGCAGGAAAAACTCGGCCACCCGCAACCGGTCGTCCGGATCGCGCTTGTTGATCGATCGATAGACAATCTGTCGGACCAATTCCGAGGGCAAGGTCGACGTGGCATAACGCTGATCGAGCAAAATGCGATCGGCCGCCTCGGCGTAGACGCTACGGACTTCGTAGTAGCGGGGCGTAATCTTGGTAATGCCCTGCACGATGCTCTTCGGTCCGTCGGCCGTTTGAATCGTCATCGTGCGCCGGCCGAATACGCTCCAGGGCGTCGTTTCGACCACGGCCCCCATCGCCGCCAGCGGTTTGCCGGTTTGGGCTAGCCGGTGGTGCTTCAGCACGAACACCTCTTCCGGATCGGCCGCAGCGTTGATCACCTCTTGAATGCGGTTCAGCGAAACGAAGGTCCGCCGCAGGCCGTCGTCGACCATCACGATCGAGTTGTTCTCGTCGGCCACACGGTCTGCCTCGACCATGCTCTTGATGTTGGCCACGTTGCCGGTCAACAGTTGACCGTTGTCCAGTCGCACCTTGGCCGCCCCGGCGAGGTCGCCGAACACCAGCAGGCCCACGAGCAATCCGACGGCGAGATTCGTGAGGATTCGGAGTCTTGGCATCCGTTTCTTCTCGTCTTCTTCTCGTCAAGGGTGCCGCGGAGACAGGGGCACGTAGCGTCGCCGAATCGGCACGGGGAAGAGGAAGGGCAGGCCCGGAAGAAGTTCGCCCGCGACGACGAACTCGCCCCACGCCTTCGACATTTTCCTATTCTCGCCGGGCATATTTTCCTGTCAAACTCGGCAGATTATTCCCGCCGATTCCCCGGTCTGAGGAAGACTCGGCACGCGACCGTGTGCGGGACACGGCTCCGCGTCGCCGCGCTGGCCGCTCGGTGCCCAGCCGACACGTCGGTGCGGCCGCCGCCGCCGATTGACAGTGATCACCAAGGCATGCAAAGATAGCGACTTTGGGCAGCTTGCAGGGATGTCTTCCGTGGTCTCGCGTCGCTTTCTTATCGCTCTGGTCTGGGTCGCCGTGGCTCTTTCGGTCGCCCTGGCGGTGTTGGCCGGCCTGAGTGTGCTCCTGCGACAGATGGGCGATGACGCCGGGGCCACCGGCACCGGCCGCGTTGCCCTCGGCCTGGCCGTGCTCTGGTTGGTGAACCTGATCGTGCTGCTGATGGCTCTGGCGGTCGACCGCATCGGCCCGCCGGCCGACTCGATGGCGGACGATGACAAGTCGTAGACCGGCCGCGTTGCCACGTTTGCGCGACGCGACTTGGCCGAGTTTACCCGCAGCGGTCACCCCGCAGCGGTCAGCCCATCGTCGCCTGGCCCAGCACCTTGCGGAGCGCCGTGGCCGCGATCTCGCCGAAGCTGCTGGTCGGCACCTGCCAGATCTGCGGGTTCATCAACTCGACCGAGACGTAGCCTTCGTAGCCAATCGCCTCGAGCTGTGCGATCAATGGCTCAAGCGGCACGTCGCCGTCGCCCGGCAGAATCCGATCGCCGTCGCTGGCCAGCTCCCGCGGCACGTCGGCCAGATCAGAGAGCTGCACATGAAAGAGATTCTCGCGCGTCAGATGGGCGAGGTCCTCGGTCTTGCTCGGCCCGGTGTAGAAGTGGAACAGATCGAGACAGATGCCCAAGTGCGGGCTGCCTACGCCTTCGACCAGCGCCGCGCACGATTGCAGATTGTTGCCGACCGCGGCGCTGGCCTGAAATTCGAGGGCCAGCCGCAGACCGTGCTCGCCCGCCTGCTGGGCCGCTTCGGCGAGCGAGACATTGGCCCGTTCCAAGTCGGTGGCGGTGAGCGGCCCCACGATGTCGCAGGCCAGCACGAACGTCTTTACGCCCAGCTGCGGCAAGTATTTTAGTCGCCGCGCGAACAGGTCCCACGCTTCGCGGCGGGCGTCTCCCTGCGTGATCAACAGCCCGCCCTGAAAGGCGGCCACCGGGGCGACGATTTCGTGCTCGTCCAGCAGCCGCGCGACGTCCTCGACCGGGTGATCTTCCAGGTAGCCTTCCAGCTTGCCCAGCCACAGCTCGATCGCGCCCGCATGCGCCGCGGCGTAGTCTTCCACGTCGGTGGCGAAGGGGGAATTGAGCGAACAGATTTGGGCCAGGGCCGGTTTCATGGCGGGTCCCAGTGGGGCGATGTGTGAGGGCTCACGCGATTCGAGAGGGGCGCCGCCGAGAGCCAGTCACGGCCGAGCCGCCCACGTTATTTTAGCCGCCCGCTCAATTCGCCCTCCACGTCGTCCAGCTTGACCCGCCACTGCTCGAGGGTGTCGCGATCGCGAATCGTGACCGTCTTGTCGCTCAGCGTGTCGCCGTCGATGGTGATGCAGTAGGGCGTGCCCGCCTCGTCCTGCCGCCGATAGCGGCGACCGACCGCGCCCTTCTCGTCGTAGAAGGTGGGAAAGTGCTGCTTGAGCGCGCGGTACAAATCGCGGGCAATCTCCGGCATGCCGTCCTTCTTGACCAGCGGGAAGACGGCCGCTTTGATCGGCGCCAACCGCGGGTGCAGCTTCATCACGGTTCGCGTCTGCAGCTTGCCTTTTTCATCGGGTGCCTGGTCTTCGGTATAGGCCTCGCAGAGGAAGGCGAGCGTGGCGCGATCGGCGCCTGCCGAAGGCTCGATCACGTGCGGCACATACTTTTCGCCGCTCTCGTCGTCGCGATAGCTCAGATCGCGACCGCTACCGCGGTGGCGCGGCTGGCCATGCTCGTCGACCTCGACGGTGAGCGGGCAGGTGTTCGGGTCGAGCTTGCCCTCCATGTGGCTTCGCAGATCGAAGTCGCCGCGATGGGCCACGCCTTCGAGTTCGCCGAACTCGCCGGCGGGCAGGAAGGGAAACTGATACTCGATGTCGGCCGTGCCGGTCGAATAGTGGCTCAGCTCGTCCGGATCGTGATCGCGTAGCTGCAGCCGCTCGCCGGCCAGGCCAAGATCGACATACCACTGAAAGCGACGATCGCGCCAGTATTTGTACCAGGCGGGCGACTGCTCGGGGTGGCAGAAGAACTCGATCTCCATCTGTTCGAATTCGCGCGAGCGGAACGTAAAGTTCCGCGGGGTGATCTCGTTGCGAAAGCTCTTGCCGACCTGCGCGATGCCGAAGGGAATCTTCACCCGGGTGCTGTCGAGCACGTTCTTGAAGTTGACGAAGATGCCCTGGGCCGTCTCGGGCCGCAGAAAGGCGGCGTCTTCTTCGGTGCCCATCGCGCCGACGATCGTCTTGAACATCAAGTTGAACTCGCGCGGCTCGGTGAGCGAGCCGAGTTCGGTCGCATCCGGCCCCAGCACCACCGAGGTGTCTTCGACAGTCGTCAGCGAAGTGACGTCACCGTCCCAGCTCAGCTGCTCGGCGTCCTTCGCGCGGAGCTTGAAGTGCTTCAGGGCCCGTCGCTGTAGATCTTCGGCCTCGTCCTGGGTTTCCACCATCGTGGCCACGAAGATGCGCTGCCCTTTGGCCTCGACCCAGCGACCGCGGACCTGGTCGTAGCGATAGCGCTTGTTCGTCTGGCGACAGTCGATCATGTGATCGTGAAACAGGTCGTAGTGGCCCGAGCACTTCCAGACCTGGGGGTGCATGATGATCGTGCAGTCGAGGCCGGTCATCTCGAAGCTCGACGGGGCCCCCGCCGGCGCGTCGAGGTCGTCGTGGCTGGTGACCATGTCCTTCCACCAGGCTTCCTTGACGTTGCGCTTCAGCTCGACGCCCAACGGCCCGTAGTCCCAGAAGCCGTTCAGGCCGCCGTAGATTTCGCTCGACTGAAAGAGAAAGCCTCGCCGTTTGCAGAGCGAGACGAGTTGGTCCATTTCCATGATTCGCTTGCCGCCCAGGAAAAATGTGGTCGTGGGTGCCGCGCCGCGGTGGCGAAGTCCTTGCCGCCGGCCAGTGTAGTGTGCCTGGGAAAAACGGTCTATGCCGGCCTCGCGGATCAACTCGAAGTGATCCGCCAAGTCTCGACGTCGAGTCGCGGCACGAGGTCGAACTTGTCGACGACCGCGGCGGCTTCGATGTCCGCTGCCAGGCCGAGTCGAGTGACATTGCGGCCCCCTTGGCTGTCGGCCAACTGCGCCGCCAGCGGAACGTCGTCCAGGCGAGCCGCCACGTCGCGCCAGGCGGCCGCGGCAAGTCGCGCCGAATCGTTGATCGTCCACGCGGAAGCCGCTTCGCCGCCGGTCAGTCGCTCGACGACGGCGCCGGCCAGCAGCACGTCTTCCCGCGTGATGCGACCCTGGGTGCCGGAGCACAACAGATGGACCGTTTCCGCGCCCTCCAGGTTCGCCGTCACGGCCGACAGGTTTACGAACGCGCCGAGCAACAACCGCGCGGCCCCACGGGCATGCTGCATCGCCCGCGTGCCGTTGGTCGTGGTAAACACCACACACTTGCCGCCGACGACCGCCTCGCGGTACTCGCTCGGCGAGTTGCCCAGGTCGAAACCCTCGATCCGCACGCCACCACGCTCGCCGCCGAGCAGCGTTTCGTTGCCCGGCAACTCGGCGGCCAGGCGACGCGCCTCGTCGACGTCGGCCGAGGGAATCACCTCTCGGGCACCCGCCGCCAGGGCAAAGGCGATCGTGGTCGTCGCCCGCAGGACGTCGATCACAACCACGGTCGCCCCGGACATTTCGTCGGGCGTGACCAGATCGGGCAACAAATGCACCTGCAGCGATTGCGACATGGCGGCATTTTAGGGCTTCGTCCGCCGCCGCGGAATGGAACGCGCCAGCACCTTGAGCCAACTGCGATCGAGCCGCGAATCGAGTGTCGGCCGCGGTGGATTACTGTTGGGTGGCGGTTGCCTGCGGCGCTAGAATGTCGCCATGCTCAGCCCTCACCTGGCCGACTTCCTCAAGCGACTCCAGCAGGCGGAACAACTGCTCCGCGTGGAGGCCGAGGTATCGGCCGATCTGGAAATTGCCGAAATCACCCGTCGCGTGGCGGCCAGCGCCGGACGGGCATTGCTGTTTGACAACGTCTGCGAGCGGACGGGCGCGGTGGCGACTGGCTTGCTGGCCAGCGAACGTCGCGTCTGTCTCGCGCTGGGCGCCGATTCGCTCGACGCGGCGGCCGACCAGATCGCCACCCACCTGGCCGCCAGCGACTTGCCGGCGCCACGGGTCGCTGCGACGCCGGCCTGCCAACAGGTGATCGAACTTGGCCGCGATATCGATCTGGTATCGCTCCCGCTCCTGCGCACCACACCCGAC
>QQVP01000070.1 GCA_003389215.1 Planctomycetota bacterium
GCGGGGCTGCCTAGTTCGTTGACAGTTTTTCCTAACCTATTTAGAGTAAATATGTTGGTGAAATTGTCTCTCCCTCCTCAGCGCCTTTTCGAGGCCTCCCAGCGTGTCCACGCCCTCGCGTAGCGGTGTCTTGGGTGCGAATGTCGACACCCGCGTCGAGAAGTTTACCGAAAGTGTGAGCTTCGATCGCCGCCTTTATGCGCACGACATTGTCGGCTCGCAGGCTCACGCCCGAATGCTCGCGAAAGTCGGACTGATCAGCGGCGATGAGTGCCGGGAAATTGAGCAAACGCTTTCCGAGATCCGCCAGGAAATTGAGCAAGGCGAATTTCACTTCGATCCGGCGTTGGAAGACATCCACATGCACGTCGAGCACGCCCTGGTCGAGCGGCTCGGCGACGTCGGACGCAAACTGCATACCGCGCGAAGTCGCAACGATCAGGTGTCGACCGATCTTCGCATGTGGACCCGCGAGGCGATCGACACGATCGACCGCCGGCTCGCCGATTTGATGGCCGCGCTGGTCGCCCGCTGCGAGCGCGACGAGGGCGTCATCCTGCCCGCCTATACTCATCTGCGCCGCGCCCAACCGGTGCTGGCCGCGCATGCCTATCTTTGTCACGTCGAGCGACTGGCGCGCGATCGCGGACGTCTCGCCGATGCCCGGCGGCGGGTCAACGTGTTGCCGCTGGGGGGCGGGGCCCTGGCCGGCACCAGTTTGCCGATCGATCGCGAGATGGTCCGCCGCGAGCTCGAGTTCGACGCGGTGGCGGCCAACAGTCTCGACACCTCGAGCGACCGCGACTTCGTGGCTGAGGTCACATTCGCCTGGACGATGATCGCCGAGCATCTGAGCAGCTGGGCCGAAGAGTGGATTCTCTGGTCGACGACCGAATTCGATTTTCTCGCGCTGCCCCAGGAGTTTTGCACCTGCTCGTCGATGATGCCGCAGAAGATCAACCCGGACGTGTTGGAGCTGGTCCGCGGCAAGACGGGCCGCCTGGTCGGCAACCTGATGTCGCTGCTCACGCTGCTCAAAGGTCTGCCGCCGGCCTACAACCGCGACTTACAAGAAGACAAAGAACCGCTGTTCGATTCGTTCGACACGATCGACGCCTGTTTGGAATTGGCTGCCGCAATTGTCGCCGGGGCCGAGCTCAAGCAGGAATCGATCGCCGAGCGGCTCGAAGCTGGCTTTCTCGACGCGACGACGCTGATGGAACACCTGATCGGTTTGGGTGTGCCGCAGCGAACCGCGCATCACGCGGTGGGCAGCCTGGTGGCGATGGCGGCCGAGCGCGGAGTCGCCCTGGCCGAGCTTTCGCTCGAAGAGATGCGCTCGGTCGACCCGGCCTTGGCGGTGCTCGACGAGCGGGTGTTCGAGTTCCTCGGCACGCGCCAGGCGGTGGCCGCGTTTGCCAGCTTTGGCTCGACGTCGCCGGAGCGGGTCGCCGAGCAAGTCACGCGCTGGAAACAAGAACTGGGGATATGAGCCAACCGGTTTTCTAGATCGTTATGAGTCACTTACACCCGAACCACCGCTGGCTGCTGATTCTGGCCTTGCTGCTGCCGCTGTTCGGTACGGCCGCGCCGCTGCGGGCCCAGGACGACGACGAAGACGAGTTCGAAGAAGTCGATCCGATCGAAGCGGCGCGACGCCTGTTGGCCGAAGACCAGGCGTCGCGCGAAGACGACTCGCCCGCGGCCTTCTTCGATGCGGCGGTGCAGACGATCATCGAGGCCGAGCCGTCGACCGCCGTGGAACTGACGCGTGCGGTGACTCGCTTGCTTGACTTCGAGCGGCCGAAGCTGGCCCAGAACTTCTTCCAGGAATTGCTCGCTCTCGAGCTGGACGAGTTGCAGATGGCCGATCTCGGCGCGGCGGTCGGCTCGGAGCCGTTGCGACGGATCGCCAACAGTCGCGATCTGGGACCGGAGGCCGCGGAATTCGGACTTGCCGTGCTACGGGCCTGGCGAATCCGTCTGATCGAGCCCGAGCGACTCGCCCAGCTTGCCGAACGCACGCTGAACGACGACCCACAGGTTCGCGGCCTGGCGATCGTCGAGTTGCGTCAGGTCGGTCTCGAAGGCGTAGCTCCACTGGTGCGGATTCTGGCGGATGCGGATCGAGCCGACGTTCACGCTCGCGCCCGCGAGGCCCTGGTCCTCTTTGGCGAGCCGGCCGCGCAGCCGCTGTTCGCGGTGCTCACCACGTTGAATCCGGTCTTGAAACAGAACGTCACACGGGTATTGGCCCAACTGCAGGTGGCCCACACGGGTCGCTACCTCTACGCCGATGCCTGGGCCGACCCGGACGCGGAAGTCCGCCGCACGGCGCAGCGGGCCCTGCAGATGGTCGAAGATCGAATCGCACCGACTCACGAGGCCCGGCGGGTGTTGGCGTCGACGTCGCGGGCCTTCATGTCGGGCGAGCGACGCGTGGCCGTCGACGTGGACGGCACCAGCGTGACCTGGCAATGGAACGATCGGACTGGCGCGCTGATCGAGACGCGGGAAATGCCGGTCATCGCGGCGGCGCGCAGGAGCGCGCGGCTCGCCGAGGAGTGGGTGCGACTCGAGCCGGAGAATGAAACCGCCCGGCGGTGGCTGCTGGTTTGCCGTCTGCAGGTCATGAAACTCGCCAGCGGCTTGAACGCTCGCTTTCCCAGCGACGTCGCCGCGGCGATTCCGCCGACCGAGACAGCTTCGACCCCGGTCCAAATCAATGCGGCGCTCGAGGCGGCCTTGGAAGGTCAGGCCACGGCCGCGGCCATCGCGGCCGCCGAGATGATCGAACAACTGGCCCGCGCCGGCGAGGTGTCCGACCAATTGTTGGTTCGCGGCGACGGCAGTCCAGCTCCCTTGGCCCGCGCGCTGCGGCACGGCGAGAGTCGACTGCAACTGGCGGCGGCGGCGGCGATTGTGGCCCTGCGACCGCGCGACGGTTTTAACGGCGCCGGGTCGCTCGTACCGGTGCTGCGGCAGCTGGTGCGGCAGGGGGCTCCGCGGCGGGCGGTCGTGGCCGATCCGCGGGCCTATCGGGCGGATCAGATCGCGGCTCTCTTGGCCGAACAGGGTTATGAAATCACCTTGTTCGACGATGGCTACAAGCTTTATCGCGACGTGACGGTCAAGGGCCAGACCGAGCTGATCCTTCTCGCCTATACGATGGAACGGCCGGACATCCGCCGCACGATCGAGCTCTTGCGCAACGACGCCCGCACCGCTCAACTGCCGATCGGTCTGGTGGCGACGCCCGAGGACATTCTGGCGGCAGAGGCGCTGGCCGAGAACTACGGCCTGGTGACGGCCTTCCTGCGGCCGCGCGATACGGCCGCGATGCAGTCGCGCGTCGATCGCGTGTTGGGGTCGACCGGCATCGGCTATCGTCCGCCCGAGGTCCGCAAGCAGCAGGCCCTGGAGGCGATTGGCCTGCTCGACGAATTGACCCTGCGACCCTCGCCGTTCGACCTCCGCGGCTTCGAAGACGATCTGGAGCCGTCGCTGTACGATCTCGGCCTGGTCACCGCTGCCACAAAGGTGCTGGGGCAGATCAACCGCCACCGGGCTCAGCGGATCCTGGTCGACTTCGCCAGTGCGAACGCGCTGCCGGTCGCTTCGCGGCGCGCGGCGGTGGCGGCCTTTTCCGACAGCCTGGCCCGCCACGGCATCCTGCTGAACTACGACGAGATTCAAGAACAGGCGGTACGCTACGACCAGAGCGAAGGACTCGAGGCCGAGACCGAGGAGGTGCTGTGGTCGATCCTCGATGCGTTGCAAAGTGTCAAGAAGCAGCCGGCGCTGAAGCCGGACGCTGCTGAACGATAGATCCCGCCCCCGTCTATTTTCGGTGTGCCGCCGGCGCGCCGACCCCGTCCGATGAGTCGAGACGCCTTCAACAATCGCCCCCACCGCGCCGCCGAAACGAGTCGTCCCCCCACGCCCGAGTTGATCGGCAGCGGCGAGGCGATGCAGCAGATCTATCGCCTCACGCGGCAGGTCGCGCGATCGAGTGCCTCGGTGCTGTTGCTCGGAGAGACCGGCACCGGCAAGGAACTGATCGCCAAGGCGATTCATCAACTCAGCCCGCGCGGCAGCGGGCCGTTCGTGCGGGTCAATTGCGGGGCCCTCTCGGAAAGTCTCCTAGAGAGCGAACTGTTCGGTCACGTGCGAGGTTCCTTCACCGGCGCGGTGAGCAACCGCACCGGTCGCTTCGAGGCCGCGCACACCGGCACGATCTTTCTCGATGAGATCAACTCCACCACGCCCAAGCTGCAGGTCAAGTTGCTCCGCGTCTTGCAGGAGCAGGAATTCGAACGCGTCGGCGATACCCAGACCATCGAGGTCGACGCCCGCGTCATCGCCGCGTCGAATCGCGATTTGGCCGAAGAGATCGAGTCGGGCAGCTTTCGCGAAGACCTTTACTACCGGCTGAACGTCGTGCCGATTTACCTGCCGCCCCTGCGCGAGCGACGCGAGGACATCCGCGAACTGGTGGGCTATTTTCTCAACATCTACAACGAGGCCAACGATCGCTATGTGCTGCACATCGCGGCCGACGCGATGCAGGCGCTCGAAGACTATCACTGGCCCGGCAACGTCCGCGAGCTGCAAAACTACGTCGAGCGGGCCGTCGTGTTGGCCGAAGGGGACGAGCTCACGCTCGAGCTCTTGCCTGGGGCGTTGCAGTCGAGCGAGGGTCGCCGAATCAGACGACGGCAACGGGCCGACCTGGAAACGCTCACCTACGAGGTGGTGCAGGAGGGTCTCGTCTGTGCCGGTCCCAGCGGCGACAATCTGCACAACAAGATCGTCGATCGAGTCGAACGCGAGCTGATTGCCCAGGTGCTGGCCGCCAGCGACGGCGTGCAGACCAAGGCGGCCGCCCGACTGGGAATCAACCGCAACACGCTGCACAAGAAGCTCAAAGAATACGGGCTCGAGACGTAGCGTCGCGCGCTAGGTGGTGTGTATGGATCTGAATCTGTCGATCTCACTGACTTGCTTTACGGCCAGCTACGCCGTGGCGCTGGTGTTGGAAATATCGCGGCTGTTCTTTCGCAGTGGTATCCGCGGCGCCGTGATGTTGCTGTTCGGCTTCGCCGGCCTGGTCGCGCATAGTTGGTACCTGGCCGCCTTGGCTCTGACGAGTCCCGCCGGGGGAGTCCCGCTCTCGAGTCTGTTCGCCCTCTTTCTCATCGCGGCCTGGCTCCTGGCGGCGATGTACCTCTATCTGACGTATCGAAATACCCGCCATTCGATCGGCCTGTTCATGTTACCGGTCGTGTTGGGTTTGATCGGGGTGGCCTACGCCTTTGCCGACGATGTGGCTCCCAACCAGGCCGATGCCCTCTGGCTGTGGCTCGTCGTGCATATCGTCTGTCTTATGCTGGCGACGGTCACCGTGTCGGTCGGCTTTATCGCCGGGGTGATGTACCTGGTGGCGGCCTGGCAGCTGAAGCACAAGTCACCCGAGAGCGGCATCCGACTGCCGAGTCTGGAGTGGTGCGAGAAGGTCAATGCCCGCTCGCTGACCATCTCGACGATCTGGCTGGCGCTGGGCATGGCGGCGGGCCTGCTGCGAAACCTGGGGCTCTGGTATGGCGACTCCACAGGCGGGGTCACCTGGAGCGATCCGGTGGTCTGGAGCACCGGTCTGCTGATGGTCTGGTTGATCACGGCGACCGTGTTCCGTGCGCTCTATCGGCCCGCGCGTCAGGGTCGCAAGGTGGCCTACCTGACCGTAATCAGCTTCGTGCTACTGGCCTTGGTGGTTTCGATCGAGCTGATGATGCCGGCGGCCCATGCCACGCGTCCGGCGAGCGTGCCGGCAACCGCCCCGGAGAATCCGGCATGAAGTTGCAGCTCGTGGGACTGAATCACCGCGGCAGCGACCTGGCGGTGCGCGAACAGGTCGCCTTTCAGGGGCGTCAGGTCGAGGATGCCCTGCTGCACCTGCGCGATCGCTTTCCCGGCAGCGAAGCGGTCGTGCTTTCGACCTGCAACCGGGTCGAGGTCTACACCGCCTCGGAGCGCGAAGAGCTGGCCCCTTCACACCAGCAAATCATCGACTTTCTGGCCGAGTTTCACGGCATCGAATCGCGCGACGTGCTCGACGGGCTGATGCACCAGAGCGGTGAAGAAGCCGTCCGCCACCTGTTCCAGGTCACCGCCAGCCTGGACAGCATGGTCGTCGGCGAAGCCCAGATTCTCTCGCAGGTGAAGGAGGCCTACGAACGGGCGATCCGCGCCGGCAACGCGGGACCGATGATGCACGCCGTGTTCCAGGCGGGTCTGCGCGTCGCTCGGCGTGTCGCCAGCGAGACGACGATCAATCAGCGCCGCACCAGCGTTCCCAGTGTGGCGGTCCGCGATTTCGCCCGGCGCATTTTCGAGCGCTTCGACGATAAACAAATTCTCCTGATCGGCGCGGGTGAGATGGCCGAAGAAACGCTCCGCTATCTGCGCGACGAGGGTGCCCGGCGTTTTACGATCATCAATCGCCGTGCGGAAAAGGCAACGGCCATGGCCCGGCAATACGGCGGCGTGGCGGCACCCTGGGAGTCGCTCACGGCGGAGCTGATTCAGGCCGACCTGGTGGTCAGTACGACCAGCTCTGACGAACCGATCATGGACGGCGCGCGCTTTCGACCGATCGACACGGCCCGCTATCAGCGGCCGCTGGCGATTTTGGACCTGGCCGTGCCGCGGGACTTTGCTGCGGACGTCGGCGACGCCCTGGGGGTGTATCTCTATTCGATCGACGACCTGGCCGAAGTCTGCGAGAAGAATCGCCAGGCGCGAGAGAAGGAGTGGCCAGCCGCCGAGCGGATTGTCGAGGAAGAGACGACCCGCTTCATGTCCGACTGGTACTATCGCGTGACCGGTCCGACGATCAAGCAGCTCAAAGACAATTTCGCGGAGCTCAAGGAAGAAGAGCTGCAGCGTCTGTTCAACAAGCTGCCCGAGCTCGACGAGAAATCGCGGGGCGAGGTGGTCCGCTCGTTCGACCGCCTAATGAACAAGATGCTCTACCCGCCGCTGGCCTCG
>QQVP01000102.1 GCA_003389215.1 Planctomycetota bacterium
TAAAACAAAGCCTAGGCTGATCACGTCGAGAGGTGCGTTGATCGCTTCCTCCTCTTGATGATCTGTTGCTCGCGTAACCAGGGTCGAGCCAGCCCATGCACTTCCGCCTCGTTGCTATCTCTCTATGTGTCGCCACGTTCGCCGTGACATTTCGTCAGGCCGCCGCCGAGCCCGCGCCCGGGGACGCCGGTCCGGCGGAACGTCCCAACGTCGTGCTGATCATCAGCGACGATCATGCCTGGACCGACTACGGATTCATGGGCAGCCGCGAGGCCCGCACGCCGCATCTCGATCAGCTGGCGGCCGAGGGACTGACCTTCGAACGGGGCTACGTCACGACCGCGCTTTGCAGCCCGTCGCTGGCGACGATGCTCTCGGGCCTCCACCCGCATCAACACGGCATCTCCGGCAACGACCCGCTGCGGGGCGAATCGCGCGAAGACTGGCTCGATCCATTCTGTAAGTTGCCCCTGCTGCCGCGACTGTTGGCCGATGCCGGTTACCTGACGCTGCACACCGGTAAACTGTGGACGCGCGACCCGGCCCGCGTCGGCTTCACCGACAGCATGGGCGCGACCGGTCGCCACGGCGGTCAGGCCCTGGCCATCGGACGCGAGACGATGGAGCCGATCTTCACGGCGATCGACAAGGCTCGCGGCGAACGGCGACCCTTCTTCATCTGGTATGCCCCGTTCCTGCCGCACACGCCCCACAATCCGCCCCCTCGACTGCTCGATAAGTATGCCCACATCGAAGACCCCGCGCGGGCCAAGTACCTGGCCATGGTCGAGTGGCTCGACGAAACCTGCGGGCAATTGTTCGCGCGACTCGAGCGCCAGGGCGTGGCCGACAACACGGTGATCTTCTACTTGGCCGACAATGGTTGGAACGAATTCGGCAAGGGTCACCCTTACGAAAACGGCGTGCGCACGCCGGTGATCTTGCGTTGGCCAGGCCGAGTCGATCCGCGCCGTGACCGCCAGCACCTGGCCACGAATCTCGACGTGCTGCCGACGATTCTCGCCGCGTGCGGCGTCGATGGGCCGCCGTCGCTGGCGGGCATCGATCTCTTGGATGCGGCCGCGGTGGCCGATCGCGACACGATCTTTCTGTCCAACTTTGCCCACGACATGGTCTCGCCTGGCGAGCCGGGCCGCAGTCTGTGGAGTCGCAGTTGCATTCGCGGCCGCTGGAAGCTGATCGCCCACCAGGCCTCGTTGCCGGCGGTGCGACCGTACAACAACGGCGACCGTCGCAAGACGCCGGGCGCCGCGGTCGAGTTGTTCGATCTCACGGCCGACCCGCACGAGACGCGGAACGTGGCCGCGGAACAGGCGGCCGTGATGACCGACTTGCAGTCGCGTCTCGACGCCTGGTGGAACCCGGCAGCGGCTACCGACAGACGGACGGCAGAGGAGTGAACGTGACGAGCGATGCCATGTCCACGCTGGCCGTGGACCTGCGCCCTGGCGGACAAGCGCCGTCGCGACACAGGCGGTCGGACCAAGGACCGCGCATTGCCCACCGGTGACGTGCTCGGCCATCCGTAGTCTGCGGGTACCCGTCAGGACGATCGCCGACTTTTCTTGTCGCCGTGATGCCTGCCAGACGACCGAGGGGGTGTCTCTTGAGAAGTCCTCGGCCGTCCCCTAGGCTAAAGCTCCCTGTTGAAGTCCACGAGCACTGCGAGCCTGTGAGGAACCGGTCATGCCCCAGACGGTCAATGGCATCGGGACGATGTACTATGGCAGCTCGAACAAGGAGGAACGTTTCGGCGTCTGCGAGAGCTGCCATCACGAAGGCCTGCTCAGAAACTACGAAACGAAGCTCTGGATTACGATCTTCTATATTCCCATCATCCCGCTGGGGCGAAAGCAGATCCTGGACGAGTGCTCGAATTGCGGGCGACACTATGCCCTCTCTCCGGAAGAATGGCAGCAATCGCAGCTGACGGCCGTCAAAGAGAGCGCGGAGCAGATGGCCGCCAAACCCGACGACCCCGAGTCGATGGTCTCGATGCACGCCACGCTCGTGGCATGCAATCGAAACGACGAGGCCAGCGAGCTGCTGAACATGCTCGATACCCGGTTTGCCGACGACGTCGATGTGCAGATGTACTTGGGCGCCTGTTGCGAGCGACAGGGCAATGAAGCGCGGGCCAACGAGCACTTTCGGCGGGCGTTGGAACTGGAACCGGACAACCCGTCTCCTCGACGTGCCGTCGGCATGGAGCTACTCTCCCAGGGCAAGCTGAACGAAGCCCGTGAGCTCTTCTCTGCATTGGAGCCCCCTGGCGAGCATTACGATCCGCTGGTCTGGTTCATGTTGGCTTCGGCCTATCAGGAGCAGGGTCGCCACGAAGATGCCCTGAAGACGTTCCAGTTGACCCTGTCCGCCACGCCGGAGATCGCCCAAGACAAGGCGTTTCGCCAGGCGGTTCGTTTTTCAGAAGCCGCGCTGGGGAAGGAAACCTCGTGCGTCCCGAAGGAACGTTTCTTCCGATCCGCCAAGTTCCTCGTGCCGGCCGCGGCCGCGGCCGTCGTCGCCGCCTTGATCGGGATCAACGTCTACATCTCCAATCACCGCACGGTCCACGTGGTCAATGGACTCCCAGTCCGCATTGAGGTCACACTGGACGAAACGATAAAGTTACCCGTGCCCGCGGGGACCTACCGGGCGATTGCGTTGCCCGAGGGACCGCATCAGGCGCACGTCACCCAACCAACCGGGCTGATCGACCCGGTCGACTTCACCCTGGAGTCGGGCTGGTTCGGACGGTTTTTCAAGAAGCCGGCTTTTGTTCTCGACCCCAGCCGCAGCTCCGTCGTGCTCTGGGAGCAGACCGTCTATAGCGCCGTTCCGATCTTGGAAGACGACGAGGACGAAGACTTTAGAGTTCACATCGGGCAAACACTGACCTACTACGACGACGTCGATTTCCGCTTCAAGAGGTTCCCCCGATCGATTGAAGTCAAGGAAAGCCGGCGATCGATTCGGACTCGGGTTTCGTTGTACCGGGGCTCGCTCACCGATGTGTTGGGAGCGTATGGCGACGACCTCGAACACGGCGAGAAGTTGGGGTTGCTCGAGCGACATCTTCTGGTTGCGCCCGACGACACGGCGCTCTTGACCGCCTACGTCTACCTCGCCGAGGAGGCGGACGCCGAGCAGCGGCTGCGGGCCTTTCTCGCTGCCGGCCTCGATTCCCGGCCGCTTCGGGTGCAGTGGCACCGCACGTACCAGTCGATGTTGATGTCAAAAAATCGGACCAACGAACTCGTCAAGCGGTACGACGGCTATCTCGAGAAGGAACCGAACAATTCGCAGCTCCTCTATCTTCGCGGCCGGCTGGAACCCACGGTGGACAAGACCGCGGCCTACTTCGAGCGGGCGATAGAAGCGGACGAGGCGAACTGGTTCGCCTGGTTTGGCAAGGCCTTCGGCCAGATGGCCCGAGCCGACTTTGACGGAGCGCTGCGCTCGTATGACCGTGCCCTGCAACTGAGCCCCGAGGAGGAGCAAATCGCCGAAAGGCGCCGAGAAGCACAACTCGCGCTGGGAGACTACGCCGCGATCGAGTCGGCCTTGACGGAGCACCTGAAGAAGCAGACCTTCGACTTGCCGGCTCATCTGGACTTGTTGGCGACTCACCTGGCGGCGGGAGAGGAAGAGAAAGCCCGACAGGCCCACCAGCGGCTTATGACCGAGGTCGACAAGGCGAACCTTGCCTTTGCCCAGCGGTATCGGTCCCTGTCCTCCATGATCTTGGAATATGGCACCCAGGACTTCGAGGCCTGGCGTGCGCAGGCTCAAGAGGTCGACCTGCCCGAGCTGACCGTGTTGTTCACCTTCGGGGCAGAGCTCGAAATGGGCAATCCGCAGGCGGCGCAAGAGACGCTCGAAGCGAGCGACGTCGAGGCCAACGCCTATCAGGCCCTGGAGCTGGCGATCGCCTGGCGGCAGAAGGGAGATCGCGAGGCGGCGCAGCAGTGGCTCGCCACGGCCATCGAGCGACTCCGCGGTGCAGACCCGAGCAGCCAGTTTGCCGCGACGTTGCTGAGCCGCTCCGCCGAGCGGCCGATTACCCTGGCCGAGGCCCTCGATATCGACATCGACCCGGAGCAAAAGCGCGTGATCGTGCTCGCACTGGCCGAGAACGCCGCCGACCGCGAGGCGATGCTCGATCTGGCCGAGAAACTGAACTTCGCCCGTGAGTTTCCCCACCACTTCGTTCGCCGCCACATCGAGGCGATGCGCAACTAGTGCTTTGTTACGTCTCAATTTTAGGGTAGACGGACGTTAGCTTGGCACGGGCGTCGTCAATTTTCATCTGCCACTGGAGGCCGCGTTGGGTTTGGTTGACGTCTTCGTGCCCAGCGCCCAGAGACGGGTCCAATTTTCGGCGCGACGATTCGCCACTTGCCCGACGGGCTGACCGAAAACTTGGACCTGTCCCATTCGTCTCACATAATTCATTGGCTGCGCAGGGCTCAATAGATCCGCTCGAGCACGCGACCGGCCCCGCGCTTCCGACACCGCGTTACTTTAGCCTCGACCGCACCAGCCGCGCCTACCGGCATCTGTCGCGTTTCTTCTTCTTTTTCTTCCCGCCGCCCGAGAGTGCCTTTGCCGCGGCATCGGCGTACGGACGGCTCAGCCGCACCAGGCGATGCCGCCGCAGGTCGAGGGTCGTCGCGCGGTCGCTGGCGTGACGCACCAACACGAACGGCAGGCAGATCGCCTCGACCGTGAGCGGCTCGCCGGCATCGTCGGGCAGGTAACGCACCCGCACCGGCTCTTCCTTGGCGTGAAATTGAGGGTCCAGGCACCAGGGAAAAGAAGGAAATTCGACGATCTCGTCGAGGAGCGTCACGCGGTCGCCGAGACGGAGATCTTCCCCGGCCACGGCCCGCGCCAGGCGGCCGCTGGGTTCGGCGGTCGAGTCGGTCGAGGTTGCGTGCTTCGTCGTCATGCGTTCGTGCGGCGTTTCAATGTTCGACGCAGGACGACTGTCGCGGCGGCCAAATCACGCAGTGGGGCGGCAATCTCCTCGTCGATAGGTAGCGGCAACTCGGGCGCGGGACGGCGAAGGCACGTACCCACCCTGAGATTAGGGACACGCGGAGGCAATGCGCGGTTCGCCGGAGCGCGTCGACACAACGTTCCTATTCGTCGTCGTGACGTTCTTCCGAGCCGCCCTCGTCGTTGCTTCCATTGTCCGCGCTGCCCTCGTCTGCGCCGCTCGGTTGTCGGCCGCCACGGGCGCCGCCGGCGCTGCGGAATTCGGCCTGGCCCTGGAAGTGAGTCGAGATCAGCACACGGCCGTCGGGCGAGAGCAGCGGTCCCCCGGCAATCCGCAACGTTCCCCGGCTACCCGAGCTGAGCAACTCTTCGGCGCCGATGTCGATCACGGCCAACGGCTCTTGCAGCACGTCGTCCGCCGCCACGGAAGCGGATATGCACGACAAGAACACTAAGGTCGCCAAGTGGCTGCCGATGGCGAAGCCCTGCGGCAATCGTTCTCGACGCGAAAGCAGAAAGCCCATTGCTATCTCTCCTGGCCGCCTGCGCCGGCGGCCTAACCCCGAGATGTACTAGTACGCCCGCCAGGACTCGAACCTGGAACCAACAGATTATGAGTCTGCTGCTCTAACCGATTGAGCTACGGGCGCGAGCGGGCGCGGAACGAGCGGTGATCGATCGCCATCGGCCGCCCACACCAGCGCCGAACCATGGCCGCCGAGCAGCACGGCGAGAAAGACGGCCAGCGGAAGTCGTGTTGGAATGCTCATGGCAGGTCTTGTCGCGCCCGCGGAGTGGACAACCGATGCCAGGGCCCAAGGTCGCCGCGTCGCCCTGATTGAAGGCGGCTAGACCACGCGACCCTCCCGCCAGTCATACCAGCAGGTCGAGTGACATGCCAGCGGGGTGGGGCCGCCAGCGCCCGAGGTGGTGCGGAATCGGCCGCGTCGACGTGACGGTTCGCGCCAATCGCACGGTCAGGGCATCGGTTGGCGGTCGCACGAGCGGTGGCTACGATCTATTGAGCCCTGCGCAGTCAATGAACCAGGCCGACCAGCGGAAGGCCGGCATTCCAGCCATTACCGCCGCCGCGAAGGGCTCATTAACAACGCAGCCATCAATAGTACTTCCGCCGAGAGCGACGCTCGACGCGCGAAACTCTAGCTGCGAAAGAACTCCAGCTGCGAAAGAAC
>QQVP01000010.1 GCA_003389215.1 Planctomycetota bacterium
CTCCCTCCGTGCATGGCGACGTCTGGTAGCCAGTCCAACCGTGGAACCTTGCGTCGACAAATCCCGCCTTGGCGAGCATCTTCAGGAGCGACCGCTCCCAGACGGCACCGGCGATTCAGTCGGACCAGGTGCTTTTTTCTGCCACCTCCTCTGGCGTAACGTCATCATGGAGCAGGACGTCGGCCAACTGGAGTCGACCACCCGGGCGAAGCACGCGAAACGCTTCACGAAGCACCTTCGGCTTATCCGGACAAAGATTAAGAACGCCATTGGAAATCACAACGTCGATGCTTTCGTCCTCCATTGGAATCGCGTCTATTCCGCTGTGGACAAACTCGACGTTATCCAATCCCACCGACTTAGCGTTTCGCCTGGCCTTGTCGACCATCGCTTCGGTCATGTCAACGCCAACTACCTTGCCGGCAAGCCCGACTTCGCGTGCCGCCAGGACGCTATCCAAACCTGCCCCGCTACCGAGGTCTAACACCGTTTCGCCGGGCTGAAGTTCACCCAATCCGATGGGGTTTCCAACACCGCAGAACGATTCGGTAACCGCGGGTGGAAGGCTGTCGATCTCTCTAGCGCCGTACCCGAGGGCCTTAGCGCTGTCGGGACCAACAGGAAACTTCTCCTCCTGCTGCGGGGCCACGGCAGTCCTGGTAAATCGCTCCAGCACGCCGTCGCGAATTTCATCATGCGTTTCCGACATTAGTGCTCCATTTCAATCTTACTAGCACGCCGCCCATTTCTGGCATTGTGCTCGACGCGGATTACAAATCAAGGTATCGCCTGCCCCAAACCCGCCGCCCGCAACGAAGTCTCATCCGGTCCGCGATCCGCACAGCAGTCGGCTAGGTTACCGTCGATTGCAATCGCAGGAACCGACCGGATTCCAAGGCTCTTAGCTCGGCTGGCCACGTTCGCATCATTCATATCCAGCACGGTTACTTCGCAGGACGGGCAGGCCACCCTCTCGACCATGTCGATTGTTTCCTCGCAGGCCGGGCAGCCTGCACTAAACACGTCGACTTTTCGCTTGGCAGTCATGATTGCACCTCTTTTTCGATGCTCCCGATCTGATAGAGCGCCGTCGCGGGAGCGGCAACGGCGTCCTTGGCCAGTTTTCTCGGCCACGAGTTCCAGAGCGACGCACCGACCAGCAGGGCAATGCCGCCGTACATAGCCGGATCAAAGCTAAACACAAACTTTCCCAGAATCACGACGATGGCTGCCACCAGGCCTAGAGAAATCGGACCGTATCCCCTTCGCCGCCTTGCCCGGCAGCCGAGTGCCGCGACCGCCGCGATCAGAAATAACGCCGTGAGCGGCAGCAGGTATTTCGTGTGGATCAGAAACCCCAGTCCCAACGTACTCAGCACGCCCACATACGCGGGCCAGCAAGCCGGACATGCGAGTTTTGGAAGCATAGCGATTCCGATAGCAGGTAGTACCGCCAGCCAACTGCGCAGGCCATCAGAACAGTTAGCGTTGACGCCTGTGGCCACGGAAGGTTTGCTCGCGGTCAAAGCCGCCGCGATCACATCGACGGACGGAACTCCCTGAAATCGCCCCTCGGCGTCCGTGTAGAGGCGACAACAGTCGGCACCGTCGGCTGGACCAGCGTTCGCGACATCGCTGCCTTCGACAAGTATCGTTGGCGATCCGTACGCTCGCGCGTACTCCGGGCTCATCGGGTCGCTCCGATCCCACTCTTGCCACTCTGGCGTTTGGTCGACCGCCAGAAAAGCGCGGCGTAATTGCGACCTGGCATCCTCGACGTTCGGGCAGTCCGCGTCGAATATCAGCTCCACGGTCGTCACGGTTTGCGATCCTCCCGCTCAAGTGATTCGAGTATCGGACATTCATCGGTGGGTCCTCGCTGGTCGCAAGCCTTCGTCAATTTGACCAGTGCCTTTTTCATGCGCTGGAGAGTGCGGATCTTTGCTTCGATGTTGTCAATCTTCAGCTCGGCTCGTTGCCTCACGTCGGCACAGGTCGTCGAAGGATCGATCTTCAGCGACAGGAGTTCCTTGATTTCGCCGAGCGTGAAGCCAAGTTCTTTCGCCCGCTTGATGAACCGAAGCCGGGCGATGACCGACTCTGGATACTCCCGGTAACCGGACTCTCTGCGAGGCGGCTCCTCAATCAAGCCCTCTCGCTCGTAAAACCGTAAGGTCTCGACGCCGACCTCGGCGAGTCGCGCGACTTTTCCGATCGTCATCGTGTCCATGGAGGGACCTCCTGGCATCTGCCTCCATTTTACGGCCCGTACCATACTACGGAGTCAAGGGTATAGCCGGCAGAGTTCTAGAATTACTTGACTGACACTACCATGGCCACACGGTCATGGCTGACACGACACGGAATCGAGACGAAGATGGCGAATAAGAGTCAGATCGTTTGGGACGTGAATCTACCTGCTAAATCCGCATCGATTTCGCGTCAAGAATAGGTGGTGACGACATAGATTTTACGAACCGTCACATAGCGCAATACGCCCTGCACCTTTCGTGGGGAGAGAATCGATAGCTCGCCACCAGGGGTGGTTGACACCAGCTAAATCCATCAACAAAACGTGGCAGAATAAATAGGGCAGTCTTACCAATTAGACGTGCGCTCGCCCGTAGTGCCATATGCTTTCGTTGATGATCTTTTGCAAATCTGCTGGGGCAATGTGAAACCGTCTGCAACGTCCTCGACCGTTCCGGACGCGATTAGCACTAGGTGCTCAGGCGCCGATTCATCATCTGTCGGGCGTCTGTGACGGAGTCGGTCATTGTAGTCTGGGCATCCTGGTTCGCGACCACAAGATTCTGACAGAAGAATCTTGCCATTGCGCGGTCGAGACGATGGACGTTCCCCTCGATCCGATCTGCATATCGCGTTTTGAGCGCCAGTTCGAAGTAAAGATAGATCTCCCAGAGGCGAGCGAATCGGTCCGGTCCCCACCTGCGAGGTCGCTCACATAACCAACCGCGCAGATGATTCGGCACTGCTTGCTCAAGAAACATTCCTGCAATCAGCTGCAATCGATTCTTGTCCTCATTGAGTCTGTAGCAGGGCTCCCAAAATACGAAACCTGCAGACGTGATATTCGGCGGTAGATCACTGCCAGGGCCACAATGATACGGATGTAGTGGAACAACGGTATCCCACGTCGGCATTTCCTGGAGCCCCCAGCGGTCTAGCAGGCGAACGTACGCAGAATAGAACTCACGATACGGCTCTCTTACTCTGCGCCCTTCTTGAGCACGCGTTAAGGCGCCGGAAGGCAGGAATCCCAGCTCCTTGACTGTCGGTTCCCAGCGCTTGCGAAACGCGTCACGTTCCAATCGAAAACCGGTGTCCGTCACGAGCCATCCTGCGTATCCCCAGCGATCCATGATGGCATCCTGCTTCATCTTTTCAATCGCATGCCTATCCTTGTCGAGTCTTGTGGACAGATCAGGGCCGATCATTGTCCGCTTGAGTGTCAACTCGATACCGGAGGCAATTGAGAACGAAGAGCCCAAAAAGAAACCGCTACCGCATGCTAGGTCGCGCTCGAATCTTACGTCGTCTGGTGAGAAGAAACTCTCCAGACCAGGTTCGGAGCAGATCGCATCGATCAATGCGTTTGGCAAAGCGTAGATTGTGTCGGCCTTAAGCGCGAGATGGTCGCGGTAAACCTCTCTGAAACGCCTCCATCGCTCCTTCGAGGTTCCACCGGTGATTCTCGCAGTCGTCGCTCGTAGGACGCCCATCGCTTTCCCGTCATCCGTGCGTCTGTTTCCTATGACGTCCACTTTCTCTTGTCGTCCCATCCTTGCACCTGCGTTGCCGAATGACCGGTAGGCCATCGGTTCATGTGGCCTGCACGTTGCAACGGTTTGCACATTATAGGCGACTCTCTCGATATCCCGAAGCTCCTAGCCTTCCGATCCGTGTTTCGGGGAAACGAATCGCGAATCGTTTCCCTGGCCGCGAATTCCGAGGCAGTTCATGCTTGACGATCGGGCCGAGCACCCTGCTCAGCACGCTGCTTACTAACCTGATCGCGGAAAGTCATGGACGGCAAGAGGCCAACGGATCGCGCGTCGCAATCGTCGGGTGTCATTTGTTTCACCGACATCTATACGGTCGAGGAAGCCAAGCGCCGGCTGGGATGGAGTGACTCGGCGCTGCGTGCTGCGAAGCGACGCGGCTTACGACTGTTGCGTTCCGGGAAGAGGCGATATCTGACCGGCCGCGAGATTCTCCGGTTTCTCACGGCAGAAACGGAGGCTTGTGAAGCCTCGAAGTCAGGTGGAAAGGAATGACTCCGCCAATAGCAAGATACACACAGTTGCGGCGATTCCGTCGCCGCGCTAAAGCGAGATAGAAAATCATGTTCCAGTCCGACATCAAGGTCCGGGTGGTGAAATACCCCGACCGCAAAAACTACATGATGAGGTATGAAGATCCGGTGACTGGCCAGCAAGTGGCTCGGTCGACTCGAACATTCAAGCGTCGAGAAGCGGAGCGTGCCGCATCCGTTTGGGAGAAGGAACTTCGTGAAGGCAAGTACCGTAGTCCCAGCCGCATCACTTGGGAACATTTTCGTGAACGGTGCGAGGAGGAGAAACTTTCGGCACTATCTCCTCACACGTTTGATGCCACCACATGTGCTTTCAATTATGTTGAGGAGATTATCAACCCGAAAATGCTCGCCTCGGTGACCTCAGCGGCGCTCAGCCGTCTACAAGCCGATCTCCGCAAGGCCGGCATCAAAGAAACTTCCATCGCGACGCACTTGCGCCACCTTCGAGCTGCCCTTAGCTGGGCCGTATCTATGGGAATGATTCCCGAAGTACCGGATATCGTGATGCCCAGGCGAGCGAAAGGAATGGCGTTGATGCGCGGCCGGCCGATCAAGGCAAGAGAGTTCAAGAAGCTGCTCGCCGCAGCTCGTAGCGTGAGACCCAGGGACTGGCGATATTGGCAATATTATCTCAAAGGGCTCTGGCTTTCAGGCCTGCGGCTTGAGGAATCGACCGTCTTCGGTTGGGACGATATGGCTCCGATTTCTGTGGACCTCACGGGGCGGCGGCCGAGGTTTCGGATCTATGCCGAGGCCGAGAAGGGTCAACGCGATCGGCTGCTACCGATGACACCCGATTTTGCTCGTTTCCTGCTGAAGACGCCCAAGGCAGAGAGATCGGGAAAGGTCTTCCGATTGATCGGCCTGAGCACAGGCATACCAATCACCCCGAAGCGGATTTCGCGAATCGTGTCGGCGATGGGCAAGAAGGCGGGCATCGTGGTCAATGAGGCGGAGGAAAAGTACGGCAGCGCTCATGACCTGCGACGTTCGTTCGGTACCCGCTGGGCATCACGGGTGAAGCCGGCGACGCTGCAGTTGCTCATGCGCCACAAGAGCATTGAAACGACTCTCAGATACTACATATCACTCGACGCAGATGAGTTGGCGGATCAACTCTGGGAGGAGTTTGGCGAGTCCTGATCAGCCGAAGTTCGTCGAACCAGCCAGTGCACGACTTAGGTAACATTTTCGGTAACACTTGCCACTGATGGGGGCGCATAAAGAAAACGGCTTTCACCGTTGTATCAGTGCAAGCCGTTCGTGGTAAAGGATTTAAGAAAGCGGAGGGCAGGGGACTCGAACCCCCAACCCCTTGCGGGGCACCTGATTTCGAGTCAGGCTGCTAGCCAATTCGCGTACCCTCCCGGAATCGCCCGAGACGCCCGCGCGAGGCGTCCGTCTCAAG
>QQVP01000123.1 GCA_003389215.1 Planctomycetota bacterium
GCCGAAGTTCCGATTCGCGCCGATCGTCCAGCGAACTTGGCGATCAGCCCGGCTCGGAGGCGCGCTTTGCCCGCAGGAACTCGATGGCCTGCTTGAGCCAGCTGTCGAACTGCTCCGGCGTCACGTCCAAGCGCGTGGCCAACCCCTTGAGCACCGTGGCCTCGCTCCGTTTCAGGTCGCCGTCGGCCACCGCCACGCGAAACAGCAGCTGCATGGTGGCCTTGGGTTCGGCCTTGAGCACCTTAAACTGTTGTTCGAAGAACGAGCGGTCTTCTTCGGCCCGCTCGATCATGGCCCTCAGCGAGGCCTCGCCCACGCCGACCTCGTCGGCCAGCCGCTGGAGGACCCGCCGCTCGGCATCCGACGTCGCGCCGTCGACGCCCGCCACGCAGCAGGCGGCTCGCAGGACTTCGACCTTTCGCATCGCTTCCATGGCAGGAAATCGCCGTGAGCGTGAGGAGGTTGTTCTTGGGCGGGCGTGGCTCGTGGACCGGCCCGAAAGATGACTTCGCCCGGTCGTTAGCCTACCACTTGGTCGGACAACCAGCCAGTCGCGGGGCTTTCTCTCCGGTTGCGTAGAACCACTCCTGACCGCTCTAATAGACGGAAATCGAGAAGCGGCCACGATATTGAAGAAAGCACGCATGCACTCACAACTTGTCGTTCTCGGCGGTGGGCCGGGGGGATATGCCGCCGCCTTTGCCGCCGCCGACCTCGGCATGGAGGTCACCATTGTCGAGCGCGAGCCGCGGCTCGGCGGGGTCTGTCTGCTGCGGGGCTGCATTCCGTCCAAGGCACTGCTGCACGTCGCCAAGGCAATTCGCGAGTCGCACGAACTGGCCGGCTGGGGAGTCCAGTTCGACGGCATGCACATCGACATCGACACCATGCGCGGCGGCAAGACCAAGGTCATCGAACGACTGACCGGCGGACTCAAGCAGCTTGCCAAACAGCGAAGCGTCCGCCACGTCCAGGCCGAGGGCAAGCTGGTCAGCTCCACGTCGCTATCGCTTTCCGGGGGCAACCCGGAGAGCTATGCCGGCGAGGATCACATCACGTTCGACCACCTCATCGTGGCGACCGGCTCGACGCCCGTGATGCCCGGCCTGTTTCGCATCGACAACGAGCGGGTGATGAGCTCCGACGGGGCGCTCGATTTGCCCGAGATCCCCGAGAAGATGTTGGTCGTCGGTGGCGGCTATATCGGCCTCGAGATGGGCACGGTCTACGCGGCCCTCGGCACGCAAGTGAGCGTCGTCGAAATGGTCGACCGCTTGTTGCCGGGCATCGACCGCGACCTGGTCAAACCGCTGAGCAAGCGATTTAACGAAATCTTCACCGACATTCATCTGAAGACCGAGGTGACCGCGCTGATCGACCACGGCGAGCAGATCGAAGTGATCTACGACGGCGAAAAGGTCGGCTCCGAACGCTTCGATCGCGTGCTGGTGGCGGTTGGCCGGCGGCCGAGCACGGCGAACCTCGGTCTGGAAAACACCCAAGTTCAGGTCAACGAGCGCGGATTCATCGTCGCCGACAGCCACATGCGAACCAGCGATCCGCACATCCTGGCCATCGGCGACGTGGTGGGCGATCCGATGCTGGCCCACAAAGCGGCGCACGAAGGCAAAATCGCCGCCGAAGTGCTGGCTGGCGAGCCGGCGGAATTCGACAAGCGGGCGATTCCCGCCGTGATTTTCACCGACCCCGAGATCGCCTGGGCGGGACTCACCGAGGAGGACGCCAAGCGGCAGCAAATCGCCCACGAAGTGGCCCAGTTTCCCTGGGCCGCCAGCGGTCGGGCCAACGCGGTCCATGCCACCGCCGGTCTGACAAAGCTGATCATCGAGCCCGAGACGAATCGCATCTTGGGCGCCGGAATCGTGGGCAGCGGGGCCGGAGAGCTGATCGCCGAGACGGTATTGGCGATCGAAATGGGCTGTACGGCCCGCGATTTGGCCGAGTCGATCCACCCCCACCCCACGCTCAGCGAAACGGTCGGCTTTGCCGGCGACGTTCAGCTCGGCACGGCCACGGAGATCTATCGCCCCAAGGCGTCAAAGCGGGCTTGAGTCGAGCCGACGGAATGGACTAAACCGAGGCTGGGACGTTGCGTCCCTGGAGCTCGCCGGCCGTGAAGGTTCGCGGCAAGAGATACGGAAGTCGGCCGCAGTCGATGTCGGTCACCGAGGCCCGTTCAGAAAGATGGAAGAGGGGGCGACGCGTGTCGCGTTACAGATGTGGATGAGTTACCGCTGTGGATGTTGGTTGACGTGAGTTGAACGAGACAGAGATGACGGCCCATCGAAGGTAAGAGGAATCCCGGTATGAGTGATGTGATGAAGACCGAACCTGTGACCCCGCAAACCGGACCCGACACCGATCCTGCCGAAACGGCCGAATGGCTCGGTTCGCTTGAGTACGTGCTCGAGAGCAAGGGACCGGAACGGGTTCGTTATCTGCTCTCGCTGCTCGACGAGAAGGCTCATTACGCCGGCGTCGATTTGCCCTTCACGGCAAACACGCCCTACCTGAACACCATTTCGATTGACGAACAGCCGGTCTATCCGGGCAATCGCGAGATCGAGCGCCGCATCCGCAGCATCATTCGCTGGAACGCCATGGCGATGGTCGTGCGGGCGAACCGCGAGTACGACGGCATCGGCGGACACATCTCGACGTATGCGTCGTCCGCCACGCTGCTCGAGACCGCCTTCAATCACTTTTTGAAGGCTCGCCAGGGCAATGTCTCCGGCGACCAGGTCTTCTTCCAGGGTCACGCCTCGCCGGGCGTTTACGCGCGGGCTTATCTCGAAGGTCGGCTCACCGAAGATCACCTCCGCAACTTTCGCCGCGAGCTCCCCGCCGGCACCGGGCTCTCTTCCTATCCGCACCCCTGGCTGATGCCCGACTTTTGGGAGTACCCGACCGTGTCGATGGGTTTGGCCCCGATCATGGCGATCTATCAGGCCCGCTTCAACGAGTACCTGCTCGATCGCGGCATCAAGGACACGAGCCACTGCAACGTGTGGGCCTTCCTGGGCGACGGCGAATGCGACGAACCGGAGACGCTCGGCGCGATCACGCTGGCCTCGCGCGAGCAGCTGGACAATCTGATCTTCGTGATCAACTGCAACCTGCAGCGGCTCGACGGCCCGGTGCGCGGCAACGGCAAGATCATCCAAGAGCTCGAGGCGATCTTCCGCGGTGCCGGCTGGAACGTGATCAAGGTGATTTGGGGTGACGATTGGGATCCCTTGCTGGCCCAGGACACCAACGGCCTGTTGGCCAAACGGATGATGGAGGTCGTCGACGGCGAGTTCCAGAAGTACACCGTTTCGGACGGGGCCTACATTCGCCAGAACTTCTTCGGCAAGTATCCCGAGCTGCTGGAGCTGGTGAAGAACTACTCCGATGAGAAACTCGGCCGCATGCGCCGCGGCGGACACGATCCTGAAAAGGTCTACGCGGCCTATCAGGAGGCCGTGAAGCGAAACGGCAAGCCGACCGTCATCCTGGCCAAGACGATCAAAGGTTACGGGCTCGGCGAGGCGGGCGAGGGCCGCAATGTCTCGCACCAGCAAAAGAAGCTCAACGAAGACGAGCTTCGCGAATTCCGCTCCCGCTTCGGCATTCCGATTTCGGACGACGAGGTGGCCGCCGCGCCGTTCTACAAGCCGTCGCCCGACAGCCCGGAGATGAAGTACCTGCACGAGCGTCGGCAAGAGCTGGGCGGCTATCTGCCGGCCCGCTCGACCGCGTCGGTCACGATCGAAACGCCGACGATCGACGAATACAAGGAATTTCTCGAAGGCAGCGGGGGCCGCGAGATCTCGACGACCATGGCCCTCGTGCGATTGCTCGGCAAGTTGCTGCGCGACAAGCGGGTGGGCAAGAGCATCGTGCCGATCGTGCCGGACGAGTCGCGGACCTTCGGCATGGAAGGACTCTTCCGCCAGTGCGGCATCTACGCCCACGCCGGCCAGCTCTACGAGCCGGTCGACTCCGATCAATTGCTCTACTACAAGGAAGCCCAGGACGGACAGATCCTGGAAGAGGGAATCACCGAGGCGGGCAGCATGTCGTCTTTCATCGCGGCAGGCACCAGCTATTCGATGCACGGCATCCCGATGATTCCGTTCTTCATCTACTACTCGATGTTCGGCTTCCAGCGGATCGGCGATTTGATTTGGGCGGCGGCCGACTGTCGCGCCCGTGGCTTTATGATCGGCGGTACCGCCGGCCGCACGACGCTCAACGGCGAAGGTCTGCAGCACCAGGACGGGCACAGCCTGCTCAATGCGATCGCCTTCCCGACCGTCCGTTCTTATGATCCGGCCTACGCCTACGAGACGGCCGTGATCGTACTCGACGGCATGCGCCGCATGTACAGCGAGAACGAAGATGCGATCTACTATCTGACCGTCGAGAACGACAACTACGCCATGCCGCCGATGCCCGAGGGCGATGGCGTCGTCGACGGCATCCTACGCGGCATGTACAAGCTCTCGACGGTCGAAGCCGACGCCAACCGGCCCCGCGTCCAGTTGCTCGGCAGCGGCGCCATTCTGCGCAGCGTGCTCAGGGCCCAGCAGTTGCTGGCCGAGAAGTTCGGCATCTCGAGCAACGTCTGGAGCGTGACCAGCTACAACGAGGTGGCCCGCGACGCCCGCGCGGCCGATCGCTTCAATCGCCTGAATCCCGCGGAGCCGCCGCGGAAGTCGTACCTGGAAGAGCTGACCGCCGGCGAAGAGGGGCCCTTCATTGCCGCCTCCGACTATGTGCGGGCCGTGCCCGATCAGATCAGCGACTGGCTCGAAGGCGGTCTCTACACGCTCGGCACGGACGGACTCGGCCGCAGCGAGACGCGCGAAGAGCTGCGTCGCCACTTCGAGGTGGACGCCGAGAGCGTGGTGATCGCCGCGTTGCACCGCCTTGCGCAAAGGAACAAAATAGATCGTAGCGAAGTTGCCAAGGCGATTGCCGAGTTCGACTACGATCCCCAGAAGGTCGACCCCTTTACCGCCTAAGGTCCCTGTTGCCGACGAAAGCTTTGTTTACCCTTTGAAGCTACCTCGACACCCGCCGCGGCCCCCCGACTTTCCCGCCGCGGGCCGCGAAATAGTTCCCGCCAAGTCGAAAGAAGATCATGTCCATCGAGATTCAACTGCCCGATTTGGGCGACGGTATTGAGTCGGCCGACGTCCTGAACGTCCTGGTAAGCGAGGGGGACGTCGTCGCCGTCGACCAGTCGATCCTGGAAATCGAAACCGACAAGGCCGTGGCCGAAGTTCCGAGTACGCATGCCGGTCGGGTGACCAAGATTCACGCGAGCGTGGGCGACACGCTCGCCATCGGCGCCGTGTTGATGACGCTCGAAGCGGCCGACGCGGCGGCCAGTTCCCCGCCGCCGGCTCCCGCCGCGCCCGCTGAGCCAGCAGCCCCCGCCGAACCGACAGCGAGCGAAGCCGCGACACCGCCACCGGAACCCGCTGCCCCGCCCGCACCACCGGCGCCTGTAGCGGCGCCCGCACCCGTGCAACACGCACCGCCTCCGCCGCCCGCTCCAGCCCCGGCCGCT
>QQVP01000081.1 GCA_003389215.1 Planctomycetota bacterium
TGGGTAATATGTATGAACGGTCGCTCGCCGAGATTCGCGATCAGGGAATCAAGGTGCTACCGCAATCGCTCTACGAGGCGATTGAAGAGCTGCGCGGCGATGAGGTCATTCGGAATGCCTTAGGCGTAATTGCCGACGAGTTTATCGACCTGAAAACGAAAGAATGGGAAACCTACGACGGACAAGTGACGCAGTGGGAAATCGACGAGTATCTCACCTTCTTCTAGAGTGTGTTTAGGATAGGTGTCGCGTCGTTGGCGCCGGCGAGGCAAGTTTGGCCACCAGACCGAAGCAGACGAATTGGTGGATTCGTCGATGCAGGTCGACGTCGCCAAGCACAGCCGTAGCTAGCCAAGACGCTAGAGATAAACGAGACGCGCTCTAGAATTCGCACCGCACGTGCTTTCCCGCCTGGCGTTGCTGCCGTCCCACCCCTGACAGGTTGCGTTCCCTTCGGCGCTGGCTCTCCGTCCCGCCTGCCTGCGCCGCGCGTTGTCGCCCGGTATGCCGCACCGTCTGCTGAAGTTTGCTCTCTCGCCCGACTATCCCGAGTCGCGGATGTTTCGCGCGCCGTCGCGGCTGGGCGACCGCTACGACGTGGTGATCATCGGCGGCGGTGGTCACGGTTTGGCGGCGGCCTATTACCTGGCTCGCGACTACGGCATTACGAACGTGGCGGTATTGGAGAAAGATTACATCGGCGCAGGCGGCACGGGACGCAACACGGCCATCGTGCGGTCGAATTACCTCACGCCCGAGGGCGCGGCCTTCTATCAGACCAGTCTGGAACTGTTTCAGGATCTCTCACGCGATTTGGATTACAACCTGTTCTATTCGGAACGCGGCCACTTCACGCTGGCCCACTCGCCGGCATCGCTGCGCACCCAGCGGTGGCGGGCCGAAGTGAACAAGCACTTGGGGATCGACAGCCGCGTCGTTGCGCCGGGCTTCATCAAGGAGTGTGTGCCCGAGCTGGACCTGAGCTGCGGCGGACAGCAGGCCCCGATCTATGGCGCCCTGTATCATCCGCCGGGGGCCATCGCCCGGCACGACGCGGTCGCCTGGGCCTATGCCCGAGGGGCCGATGAGCGTGGCGTCGAGATTCATCAGAACGTCTCGGTCACCGACATCGACGTTCGTGATGGCCAGGTCGCCGGGGTTCAGACCGACCAGGGCTACATTGCCACGAACAAGGTGCTCTCGGCGGTGGCTGGTTGGACGACCTCGATCACGGAGATGGTCGACCTGCGCACGCCGCTGGTGATTTATCCGCTGCAGGCGTTGGTGTCCGAGCCGCTCAAGCCGTTCTTGAATCACATCGTCGTCTCGGCCAGTTTGCATCTCTACGTCAGTCAGTCGTCGCGCGGCGAGCTGGTGGGCGGGGCCTCGCTCGATCCGTACGAGCTGATCTCGATGCGCTCGACGCTCGACTTTGCCGAGGGATTGGCCGGGCACATGCTCGATCTGTTTCCCTGCTGGAGCCAGGTCAACGTCGTGCGGCAGTGGGGCGGTCTGTGCGACATGACGCCCGACTTCTCGCCGATCATGGGGACGACGCCGATCGAAGGCTTCTACATCGATGCCGGCTGGGGTACCTGGGGCTTCAAGGCGACGCCCGTGAGTGGATTGACGATGGCCCACACGGTGGCCACGGATGCCGATCACCCGTTGATTCGGCCCTTCAATCTGCAGCGCTTCTCGGACTTCCAATTGGTCGGAGAAAAAGGAGCGGCCTCGGTCGGCCACTAGTGCGATGAAGTTGGTTCCCTGTCCCGTCAACGGTCTGCGGCCGCTGCAGGAGTTTCACTTCGGCGGCGAGGTGCGCGACATGCCGGACGGCGAGGCCGTGAGCGACGCCGAGTGGGCCGATTACGTCTTCCATCGTCGCGGCGAGGGGGCCGTCAAGCGCGAGTGGTGGTACCACGTTCCCAGCGGCGTGTGGTTCATCGCCGAGCGCGACAATCGCACCGACGAGTTCGTGCGTTCTTACCTCTACGAGGAGAACGGCGATGGATAGACGCCTGCCCCCGGCCGACGGAGAGTGGATCGATCGCGACGCGCCGCTGTCGTTTCGCTTCGAAGGCGAAACCTATCGTGGCTTTCGCGGCGACGTCGTGGCCAGCGCCCTGTGGGCCGAAGGCGTGCGACTGCTGGGGCGTAGCTTTAAGTATCATCGCCCCCGCAGCCTCCTTAGCCTGGCGGGTCACGACGCCAACGTGATGCTGGCCGACGGGCTGCGGACGAATCTGCGCGGCGACACGTTGCCTCTGGCGGCCGGCATGGACCTGACGGCCGTGAATACCTTTGGCAGTCTGGCCCACGACTGGATGAACATCACCGAGACGTTCAGTCGCATGATGCCGGTCGGCTTTTACTACAAGGCCTTTCACACGCCCGAGTGGCTGTTTCCGTTTCACGAGCGGCAGATGCGCAAGGTCGCCGGCCTGGGCGAGATTTCGCCGGAGGCCGAAGCGGCGGCCACGCCCAAAGACTACGCGTTTTGCGATTTGTTGGTCGTGGGTGCCGGACCAGCGGGACTCTCGGCCGCCATCGCCGCTGCCGAGACCGGTCTCGACGTGCTGCTGGTCGACGATCAACCGCGACCGGGTGGATCGCTGCAATGGGCCTGGCGTTCCAACGAGGCGGCCTATGAGAAGTTCCAGCAGTTGCTCGCTCGGGCGGAGTTGCTTCCGAATCTCAAGATCCGCAGCGGCACCCAGGCCGCCGGCTGGTATCCCGATCATTGGGTTGCGCTGGTCGATGCCCAGCGGATGACAAAGCTGCGGGCCCGCGCGATCGTGGTCGCCACCGGTTGTTTCGATCTGCCGGCCGTGTTCCAGAACAACGACCTGCCGGGCGTGATGCTCGCCTCGGCCGCGGCGCGGTTGATGCACTGTTATCGTGTGCGACCGCTCCAGCGGGCCGTCGTGCTGACGGCGAATCGGGCCGGTTACCAGACGGCGCTCGACCTGATGGCCGCGGGAACGCAGCTGGCCGCTGTCGTCGATCTGCGCGCCGAAGGCGAAACGGGCGCGGTGCTGACGGAGCTTTACAAACAGAACGTGCCCGTGCTCCGCGGCCACGGCATCTACGAGGCGGTTCCGACGTTCAACAAGCAGGCGGTCAAGGCGGCGGTGGTCTGCCCCCTCGATGCCGAGGGTCAACTGCAGACGGAGCACACGCGGCGGTTCGCCTGCGACGGGGTGGTGATCGGCGTCGGCTACAGCGCCAACGTGGCGATCGCGGCCCAGGCGGGCGTGCGGTTCCGCTTCGACGAAACGATTCAACAGCTGGTGCCCCGCGAGCTTCCGGCGGGAGTGTTCGTGGCGGGTCGGGCCAACGGTCGTTTCGAACTCGACGCGCAGCTTGCCGACGGGACCCGGGCCGGGCTGGCGGCCGCGTCCCATTTGGGCAGCCATACGGGAGAAATTGCCGCAGTGCCGCCCCACGCCGGCGAGGCGCCGAGTCATCCTTTCCCGATCTTTGCCCACCCCGGCAAGAAGAACTTTGTCGACCAGGACGAGGACTTGCACCTGGCCGACTTCGCCAACGCCCACAAGGAAGGTTACGACAGCATCCAGCTGATGAAGCGCTACGCCACGGTCGGCATGGGTCCGAGTCAGGGGAAGTTGGCCAACGACCTGGCCGTTCGCATCCTGGCCCGGCTCAATGGGGCGAGCATCAACGAAACGGGAACCACCACGTCGCGGCCCTTCTACCAGCCGGTGCCGATGAGCCACCTGGCCGGTCGCCGATTTCATCCACAGCGTCGCACGCCGCTTCACCAGTGGCACGTCGCCCAAGATGCCGAGATGTTCTATGCCGGCGCCTGGCAGCGGCCCGAGTACTATCGTCGCGAGGGAACCAGCCGCGAGGATTGCATTCTCAGCGAGGCCGAGAATGTCCGCCAGCGGGTGGGCATGATCGATGTCAGCACGCTCGGCAAACTACAGATCCGGGGCCCCGATGCCGCACGTTTTCTGGAGGCGATCTACACCGGTAACTTTGCCAACCAGCAAGTCGGACGACTTCGCTATGGTGTGGCTTGCGACGAGACAGGCGTGGTGATCGAAGACGGCATCGTCGCGCGACTGGCCGAGAATTTCTTCTACGTGAGCGCGACCAGCGGCGGGGCGGCGGCCTTCTATCGCGAGATGCAGCGATGGGCCTTGCTGCTCGGCCACAACGTGACGCTTCACAATGCGACGGGACAGCTCGCGGCGATGAATCTGGCGGGACCTCGTTCACGAGAAGTCTTGGCGCCGCACACCGATCAAGATCTCTCGGGCGAGGCGTTTCCCTATCTGGGGGTCCGCGAGGCCCAGGTGGCCGGCGTGCCGGCGTTGCTCATTCGCGTCGGCTTTGTCGGCGAGCTCGGCTATGAGATTCACGTACCGGCCACCGCGGCGCATCACGTTTGGACGACGCTCTTCGAGGCGGGCACCCCGCATGGCATCCGTCCCTTCGGTGTCGAGGCCCAGCGGATGCTGCGGCTGGAGAAGGGTCACTTGATCGTCAGTCACGATACGGATGCCCTCACGAATCCCTATGAGGCCGACCTGGCGTGGGCGATCGGGCGCCGCAAGGAGTTCTTCGTCGGTTCGCGGAGTTTGCAGATTGTGCGGCAACAGCCGTCGACGCGCAAGCTGGTGGGGCTCGAGTTTGCCCCGGCAGCGGCCGAACGATTGCCCGAGGAATGTCATTTGATCGTCGAGGACGGCGAGATCGTCGGTCGCATCACGAGTATCGCGAAGCCCTCCACGCTGGGGTATCCCATTGCCATGGCCTTCCTGCGGCCTGAGTTGACTTCGGTCGGCAGGCAGGTTCACGTGCGGCTCGACGACGGATCGCTGGTTCCCGCACAGGTAGTGGCGATGCCGTTTTACGACCCGGAGAATCTCCGCCAGCGGGAAGAGGAGTTGGTGGCCACGTAATGAGCGAAACGATTACCCGTCGCAGTCCGATTCACGAGCGGAGCGCCGCTCGCCGCGGGGAAATGGTTGCCGCGGTCGAGATGCTCGTACCGCAGCGGTTCGCTGCGGCCGACGCCGAAGCGGCGGCGGTTGCCGAGCTGGCGCTGTGCGATCTGAGCTACTTGCCGAAGCTGGGCTTCAAGGGTCGCGGGAGCGCGGACTGGCTCGGTGCGGCCGGCATTTCCGTCCCCACGGAGACATACCAGACGGCCAACCTCGACGACGGCGGACTCGTCGTGCGCTTGCCCGGCAACGAGTTCTTGCTCGAGAGTGGCCCGAGCGCGGAAGTCGTGCCCCGTCTGACGGCGCTCGAGGTGGCCGAGGACGACGTCTTTCGGGTTCCGCGGCAAGAGGCGACGCTCGTGCTCATCGGTCGCCGTGCCGAGGAGGTGCTTGCCCAGACCTGCGGAATCAACTTTGCGGTGGCGGC
>QQVP01000052.1 GCA_003389215.1 Planctomycetota bacterium
TGGGTAATATGTATGAACGGTCGCTCGCCGAGATTCGCGATCAGGGAATCAAGGTGCTACCGCAATCGCTCTACGAGGCGATTGAAGAGCTGCGCGGCGATGAGGTCATTCGGAATGCCTTAGGCGTGATTGCCGACGAGTTTATCGACCTGAAAACGAAAGAATGGGAAACCTACGACGGACAAGTGACGCAGTGGGAAATCGACGAGTATCTCACCTTCTTCTAGATTTCGCACCGCACGTGCTTTCCCGCCTGGCGTTGCTGCCGTCCCACCCCTGACAGGTTGCGTTCCCTTCGGCGCTGGCTCTCCGTCCCGCCTGCCTGCGCCGCGCGTTGTCGCCCGGTATGCCGCACCGTCTGCTGAAGTTTGCTCTCTCGCCCGACTATCCCGAGTCGCGGATGTTTCGCGCGCCGCCGCGGCTGGGCGACCGCTACGACGTGGTGATCATCGGCGGTGGTGGCCACGGTTTGGCGGCGGCCTATTACCTGGCTCGCGACTACGGCATTACGAACGTGGCGGTGCTGGAGAAGGACTACATCGGCGCGGGCGGCACGGGACGCAACACGGCCATCGTGCGGTCGAACTACCTCACGCCCGAAGGCGCGGCCTTCTATCAGACCAGCCTGGAACTGTTTCAGGATCTCTCGCGCGATTTGGATTACAACCTGTTCTACTCGGAGCGCGGCCACTTCACGCTGGCCCACTCGCCGGCATCGCTGCGCACCCAGCGGTGGCGGGCTGAAGTGAACAAGCATCTGGGGATCGACAGCCGCGTCGTGACGCCGGACTTCATCAAGGAGTGTGTGCCCGAGCTGGATCTGAGCTGCGGCGGACATCAGGCCCCGATCTATGGCGCCCTCTATCATCCGCCGGGGGCCATCGCCCGGCACGACGCGGTGGCTTGGGCCTATGCCCGCGGGGCCGATGAGCGTGGTGTCGAGATTCATCAGAACGTTTCGGTCACCGACATCGACGTTCGCGATGGCCAGGTCGTCGGGGTCCAGACCGACCAGGGTTACATCGCCACGAACAAGGTGCTCTCGGCGGTGGCGGGTTGGACGACCTCGATTACGGAGATGGTCGACCTGCGCACGCCGTTGGTGATTTACCCGCTGCAGGCGTTGGTGTCCGAGCCGCTCAAGCCGTTCTTGAATCACATTGTCGTCTCGGCCAGTTTGCACCTCTACGTCAGCCAATCGACGCGCGGCGAGCTGGTCGGCGGGGCCTCGCTCGATCCGTACGAGCTGATCTCGATGCGTTCGACGCTCGACTTTGCCGAGGGACTGGCCGGACACATGCTCGATCTGTTTCCCTGCTGGAGCCAGGTCAACGTCGTGCGGCAGTGGGGCGGTCTGTGCGACATGACTCCCGACTTCTCGCCGATCATGGGGACGACGCCGATCGAAGGTTTCTACATCGATGCCGGGTGGGGCACCTGGGGCTTCAAGGCCACGCCCGTGAGTGGACTGACGATGGCCCACACGGTGGCCACGGACGCCGATCACCCGTTGATTCGGCCCTTCCATCTGCAGCGCTTCTCGAACTTTCAGTTGGTCGGAGAAAAAGGAGCGGCCTCGGTCGGCCACTAGTGCGATGAAGTTGGTGCCCTGTCCCGTCAACGGTTTGCGGCCGCTGCAGGAGTTTCACTTCGGCGGCGAGGTGCGCGACATGCCGGACGGCGAGGCCGTGAGCGACGCCGAGTGGGCCGATTACGTCTTCCATCGTCGCGGCGAGGGGGCCGTCAAGCGCGAGTGGTGGTACCACGTTCCCAGCGGCGTGTGGTTCATCGCCGAGCGCGACAATCGCACCGACGAGTTCGTGCGTTCTTACCTCTACGAGGAGAACGGCGATGGATAGACGCCTGCCCCCGGCCGACGGAGAGTGGATCGATCGCGACGCGCCGCTGTCGTTTCGCTTCGAAGGCGAAACCTATCGTGGCTTTCGCGGCGACGTCGTGGCCAGCGCCCTGTGGGCCGAAGGCGTGCGACTGCTGGGGCGTAGCTTTAAGTATCATCGCCCCCGCAGCCTCCTTAGCCTGGCGGGTCACGACGCCAACGTGATGCTGGCCGACGGGCTGCGGACGAATCTGCGCGGCGACACGTTGCCTCTGGCGGCCGGCATGGACCTGACGGCCGTGAATACCTTTGGCAGTCTGGCCCACGACTGGATGAACATCACCGAGACGTTCAGTCGCATGATGCCGGTCGGCTTTTACTACAAGGCCTTTCACACGCCCGAGTGGCTGTTTCCGTTTCACGAGCGGCAGATGCGCAAGGTCGCCGGCCTGGGCGAGATTTCGCCGGAGGCCGAAGCGGCGGCCACGCCCAAAGACTACGCGTTTTGCGATTTGTTGGTCGTGGGTGCCGGACCAGCGGGACTCTCGGCCGCCATCGCCGCTGCCGAGACCGGTCTCGACGTGCTGCTGGTCGACGACCAACCGCGACCGGGTGGATCGCTGCAATGGGCCTGGCGTTCCAACGAGGCGGCCTATGAAAAGTTCCAGCAGTTGCTGGCTCGGGCGGAGTCGCTACCGAATCTTAGGATCCGCAGCGGCACTCAGGCCGCCGGCTGGTATCCCGATCATTGGGTCGCCCTGGTCGATGCCCAGCGGATGACGAAGCTGCGGGCCCGCGCGATCGTGGTCGCCACCGGGTGTTTCGATTTGCCGGCCGTGTTCCAGAACAACGACCTGCCGGGCGTGATGCTCGCCTCGGCCGCCGCGCGGTTGATGCACTGTTATCGCGTGCGGCCGCTCCAGCGGGCCGTCGTGCTGACGGCGAATCGGGCCGGTTACCAGACGGCGCTCGACCTGATGGCCGCGGGAACGCAGCTGGCCGCTGTCGTCGATCTGCGCGCTGACGGCGAATCGGGCGCGGTGCTGACGGAGCTTTACAAACAGAACGTGCCCGTGCTCTGCGGCCACGGCATCTACGAGGCGGTTCCGACGTTCAACAAGCAGGCGGTCAAGGCGGCGGTGGTCTGCCCCCTCGATGCCGAGGGTCAACTGCAGACGGAGCACGCGCGGCGGTTCGCCTGCGACGGGGTGGTGGTCGGCGTCGGCTACAGCGCCAACGTGGCGATCGCGGCCCAGGCGGGCGTGCGGTTCCGCTTCGACGAAACGATTCAACAGCTGGTGCCCCGCGAGCTTCCGGCGGGAGTGTTCGTGGCGGGTCGGGCCAACGGTCGTTTCGAACTCGACGCGCAGCTTGCCGACGGGACCCGGGCCGGGCTGGCGGCCGCGTCCCATTTGGGCAGCCATACGGGAGAAATTGCCGCAGTGCCGCCCCACGCCGGCGAGGCGCCGAGTCATCCTTTCCCGATCTTTGCCCACCCCGGCAAGAAGAACTTTGTCGACCAGGACGAGGACTTGCACCTGGCCGACTTCGCCAACGCCCACAAGGAAGGTTACGACAGCATCCAGCTGATGAAGCGCTACGCCACGGTCGGCATGGGTCCGAGTCAGGGGAAGTTGGCCAACGACCTGGCCGTTCGCATCCTGGCCCGGCTCAATGGGGCGAGCATCAACGAAACGGGAACCACCACGTCGCGGCCCTTCTACCAGCCGGTGCCGATGAGCCACCTGGCCGGTCGCCGATTTCATCCACAGCGTCGCACGCCGCTTCACCAGTGGCACGTCGCCCAAGATGCCGAGATGTTCTATGCCGGCGCCTGGCAGCGGCCCGAGTACTATCGTCGCGAGGGAACCAGCCGCGAGGATTGCATTCTCAGCGAGGCCGAGAATGTCCGCCAGCGGGTGGGCATGATCGATGTCAGCACGCTCGGCAAACTACAGATCCGGGGCCCCGATGCCGCACGTTTTCTGGAGGCGATCTACACCGGTAACTTTGCCAACCAGCAAGTCGGACGACTTCGCTATGGTGTGGCTTGCGACGAGACAGGCGTGGTGATCGAAGACGGCATCGTCGCGCGACTGGCCGAGAATTTCTTCTACGTGAGCGCGACCAGCGGCGGGGCGGCGGCCTTCTATCGCGAGATGCAGCGATGGGCCTTGCTGCTCGGCCACAACGTGACGCTTCACAATGCGACGGGACAACTCGCGGCGATGAATCTGGCGGGACCTCGTTCGCGGGAAGTCTTGGCGCCGCACACCGATCAAGATCTCTCGGGCGAGGCGTTTCCCTATCTGGGGGTCCGCGAGGCGCAGGTGGCCGGCGTGCCGGCGCTGCTCATTCGCGTTGGCTTTGTCGGCGAGCTTGGCTACGAAATTCACGTACCGGCCGCCGCGGCGCATCACGTTTGGACCACACTCTTCGAAGCAGGCACCCCGCACGGCATCCGTCCCTTCGGTGTCGAGGCCCAGCGAATGTTGCGACTGGAAAAGGGTCACTTGATTGTCAGTCACGATACGGATGCCCTCACGAATCCCTATGAGGCCGACCTGGGATGGGCGATTGGGCGTCGCAAGGAGTTCTTCGTCGGCTCGCGGAGTTTGCAGATCGTGCGGCAACCGCCGTCGACGCGCCAGTTGGTGGGGCTTGAGTTTGCCCCGGCAGCGGCCGAACGATTGCCCGAGGAGTGTCATCTGATTGTCGAGGACGGGGAGATCGTCGGTCGCATCACGAGTATCGCGAAGCCGTCGACCCTGGGGTATCCCATTGCCATGGCATTCCTGCGGCCTGAGTTGACTTCGGTCGGCACGCAGGTTCACGTGCGGCTCGACGACGGGTCGCTGGTTCCCGCACAGGTAGTGGCGATGCCGTTTTACGATCCGGAGAATCTCCGCCAGAGAGAAGGGGAGTTGGTGGCCACGTAATGAGCGAAACGATTACCCGTCGCAGTCCGATTCACGAGCGGAGCGCCGCGCGCCGCGGGGAGATGGTCGTCGCGGCCGAGATGCTCGTACCGCAGCGGCTTGCTTCCGCCCATGTCGAAGCGGCGGCGATCGCCGAGCTGGCGCTGTGTGACTTGAGCTTCTTGCCGAAGCTGGGTTTGAAGGGTCGCGGCTGCGCAGACTGGCTCGGTGCGGCCGGCATTTCCGTGCCCACGGAGACGTACGCGACGGCCGACCTGGACGACGGTGGACTCGTCGTGCGCTTGCCCGGCAACGAGTTCCTGCTCGAGAGTGGCCCGAGCGCGGAAGTCGTGCCCCGTCTGGCGGCGCTCGAGGTGGCCGAGGACGACGTCTTTCGGGTTCCGCGGCAAGAGGCGACGCTCGTGCTCATCGGTCGCCGTGCCGAGGAGGTGCTTGCCCAGACCTGCGGAATCAACTTTGCGGTGGCGGC
>QQVP01000015.1 GCA_003389215.1 Planctomycetota bacterium
AGTTGTTGGCGCTGCGGGACCGCGGACATCGCCTGGCGGCGTATGGCGCGGCTGCCAAGGGGACGATGCTGCTCAACGCCCTCGATCTGCCGGCCGACACCTTGGAGTTCGTAGCGGATCGCAATCTTCACAAGCAGGGCAAACGCCTGCCCGGCATCGCCTGCCCGATCGTCGACGGCGATCAGTTGCTGGCCCGCCGGCCCGACTATGTCCTGCTGCTCGCTTGGAACCACCACGAGGAGATTCTCCGCCAGCAGGCGGCCTACCGCGCCCAGGGTGGCAAGTTCATCATTCCCCTGCCCCGCTTCGAAATCGTCTAGACGGACGGCACGCTGGTAGCCATGGCCGACAACAGGACGTCCGACGCTGCCGCCGCCCCACGTGAAACAGACGCCGCGCGGCGATGTCCGGCCTGTCTCTCGAACGACCTTGAGGTGTTCCTCGAGTACGAGCAGGTGCCGGTCCACGGGGTGCTGCTGATGTATAGCCGAGAGGCGGGGCGAGCGCATCCGCGGGCTGATTTGCAGCTGGCCGTCTGCTCGGCCTGTGGGTTTGTCACGAATGTGCGGTTCGAGGCCGGCCAACACGAGTACGGTCCCGACTACGAAGAATCGCAACACTGCTCGTCGACATTCAGTCGTTTCGCCGCCGACCTTGCACAGCGCCTTGTCGATGATTTCGACTTGCGCGACAGGTCGATCGTGGAGATCGGCTGTGGCAAGGGGGAGTTCCTCGCCGAGTTGTGCCGGCTGGGCAACAACCGCGGTGTGGGCATCGATCCGTCCTGTCGGCCCGAACGGATTGATGCGGCCGCGGCGGCGCGGATCGAGTTCCGGCCAGAATTCTACTCTGCGCAGCACGCCGGTTTGGCCGCCGACATGATTTGCTGCCGGCATACGCTCGAACACATCCAGCCGGTCCACGAGTTCCTCGCACTGGTGCGTGGCAACATCAAGCCCGGCACGCAGCCGGTTGTCTTCTGCGAGGTCCCGAGTCTGGAGATCATCGTGCGCGAGGCCCGCTTCTGGGACCTCTATTACGAGCATTGCTCGTACTTCGATCGCGCGTCGCTGGCGACGCTCTTCGAGCGGACGGGATTCGAAGTGCTGGACGTTTGGCTCGACTACGACGAGCAGTATTTGTGCCTGACGGCGCGGCCGTCCGGTCAAGCGGCGGACAAGTATCCGGTCAGTCGGCCCCGTGCGAAAGCAAATCCGAGCATGGCCGCCCCCATGGCCGACTTCGCCGCGCGTTGCCAAGCGAGTATCACCCTTTGGCGCGAGGTCGTTGCCGGCTGGCACGCACAGCAGCTTCGTCCCGTCCTGTGGGGAGCCGGGTCGAAGTGCGTGGCGTTTCTGGCGGCCACCGGGCTCGATGAGGAAATTGAGTACGTCGTCGACATCAGCCCCTACAAGCAAGATCGCTTCCTGCCCGGTACGGGGCACCGTGTCGTCGCCCCCGACTTTTTGCGAGAGTATCGCCCGCGTCGCGTGTTGGCCATGAACTCCGTCTACCGCCAGGAGATCCAGGCACAGCTCGATGCCCTGGGTCTGGAGGCGGAACTGCACGCCCTCTAACCGGCCCGACGCGTATCGATGTCCGGTTTGGGGTCGGCCGATGGCGGTGTATCGGTCGAAGGTGGCTCGGTCGACGTTGGCGACGTCGCGCTTTGCCGGGCGGCCTCGGCGTGCCGATCAATTTCGAGATGATCGTGCGTGCGCTCCTTCTCGCTGCGAGGTCGAAAAGCGCGACCTAGCGGCGAAGCCAGCAATGCCGGAAGCACGATCAGGTCGCCCAGCAACGCCGCCAACAAAAGCCCGCACATCAGCCAGGCGAATTGCGAAATCGGCACGAACGGACTTGCGGCGAAAACGAGCAGACCAAGCCCGCAGATCAGCGTGGTGTGGAGCATCGCCGTCGCGGACGAGCCATAGGCCAGGCGAATCGCGTCGACCTGCGAGCGTCCCTCGAGCAGGCCTCGGCGGTACCAGATCAGAAAGTGGGACGTGTCGTCGACGGCGATGCCGAGGGCCACGCTGGCGGTCATCATGGCCCCGATGTCGACCGCGCGTCCGAGCCATCCCATCAAGCCAAACAGCAAGAGCGCCGGTAGCACGTTGGGCAACATGGAGATCAGGCCCGCCGCGGGACGACCGATGATCACGGTCATGGCGATCGCGATCAGCACGAACGCGGTGAGAAAACTGATCCCGAGATCTTCCAGCAGTTGTTGCTGCGCGGCGCACACCAGAGGAACACCCCCGGCGACACGACTGGTCGCCCCCAAGGCCACGGCCTCCGAGTCGGCGGCCAAGAGTGCATCGACCTGGCTCCGCAGCTCGGCCAGCAGCGCGGGGTAGTCCACATCTCCGAGCGCAGGCACGCGAGCGCTGACGCGCCACAATTCGGCATCGTCCTCTTCGACAAGGAAGCGGAGCTTGTGAAACTCCTCGCGCGACTCCTCCATCCTTCGCTGCACGATCCCGCGGCGGGCGACGTCCCCAACGGAGCGGCCCGCGGGCAGCTCGGGTACGAAGGTGGACACCGCCAGCGCGGCCCCGACCTCCGGCCGTTGGGCAATCTCGCGACGGACCCGTTCCAGGATCTTGGCCCTTCGGAACAGAGGATAGCGCTCTTCCTCGGTGGGTCGATCGAGCCGAATGATGACTTCGACGGGTACCAGCGGACCAATGTTCTCTTCCAGCCAGGCGTAGTTGCGGATCGGCGCCGAATCGCGGTGGAACATGTCGCTGAGCGTGACCGTGGTGCGAATCTGCGTCACCCCCCAGCCCAGCAACGGAACGAGCGGGAGGACGACGACCAGCACGAGGATCCAGCGTCGCGTGGCGAGTCGAAACAGGGGCTGCCACCAGGTGCTCGCGTAAGCTTGGGTGCTCGCGATCGCACGGGTCGAGCCCTGCGGCCAGCGTTCCAGCAGTGCTGGCCAGAGCAGAAACAGGGCCGCCAGAGCGACCAAGACCCCGATGGAAGAAAAGACGCCGAACTTGACGATCGGCACGATCTGGCTGACCGCCAGTGATCCGAGACCGATCGCGGTGGTAAACGAGGCCAGTGCGCAGGGGACCCAACCGTGGCGGATGGCGCGGAGCAACGCGTCGTCGTTGTCGCGCTCGCGCAGGGCGTCGGTATAGTAACCCGTCATATGAACGGCACCCGAGATCGCCAACACGTAGATCAACCCCGGCATCATCAGCAACACGGCGTCCATGCGACTGAACAGATAGACCAGCGAGAGGCACACCGCCCAGGCGAAGGCCGCCGTGGCAAACACCGCCGCCACCAGACGAACGCGTCGCAGGCAGAGCCAGGCGAGAACGAGTCCGCAAAGCGCCGACACCCCGCCCATTTCGAGGAGCCATTTCTCGCTGGCCGCGTTGATGGCGACACTATCGATGGTTGGCCCCCCCAGGCGGAGTTCGTCCCGGGAAATGCCCAGCTCGGCCGTTACGCGATAGACGGCCGCCACGGCCGCGGCCCGCTCGGGGATCGCTTCCTCCTTGATCAAGGCCACGGCGCAGGTCGTGTTGCCGTCCTCGCCCAGCAGCCAACCACGCATTCGCTCTGTGGCAACCCGTCGCGACAGTTCGGCGGGCGGGGCTCGCAGCTGCGCGAGCGTCTCACGCCCCGTGAAGACGCGCTCGAAGTAGACCGTGTCGGCCGCGGCGCCGAAATCCCCACGAGGCTCGACCAGGCGTTGGGCGAGGGCATCGAGTCGGGCATCGTCGAGCGTGCACCCCGGCCAGCTGATCATCAAGAGCTCGTCGCTGCCGAAGCGCTCGCCAAACCACTCCAGGTCCCGATACTCCTTGAAGCCCTTGGGCAGCCAGTCCATAACGTCGTTGGTGTTCGACGCCAGGGCCTGCAGGGCCCCGTAGACGAAGACCGGAAAGCAGATCAGCGCCACCAGGCACACCCAGGCTCCCGAACGTCGGTAAGATATAGAGCCCATGCACGCCCACCTTGGTGGATTGCCAAACGACTTTCGAGTTGCTCACGACTCGGGTGGTCGAAGAAATTGCAAACAGGCCCAGTCCGAGCTGCGGCAGAATGGTGTCCGCCCAGCGACCGGCCCGATGTCGTGCTCGACGAAGGTCAGTATCGCAAGCGGCAATTTAAGCGGCAATATCGAGCGCGACGGATGCTTTGGCGACGTAGGTTTGGGTCCGCCCCCGGAGGCGACGTGCGTGCGGCAGGTGGACGAGGGAGCCCACCGCCGCAGAGCCTCAGTCTTTGTAGCTCCCCTATTCTTGCGATTAGGGCTGACCTCGGGTGCCAGGCTTGTTATCCTTGGGCTTCGATTTTCGAGGGAACTTCGTCGTCAAGGCAATCCGTACCAGGGACGAATTCCACAGGCAGGAGATGAACTCAACCTATACCCTCCTCACCGGCGCAACGGGCCTCGTCGGTCGCTACCTGATTCGCGACCTGCTGCGGGAGGGCCAACGACTCGCCCTGCTGGTGCGACGCTCGCGACGCCAGACCGCCGTCGAGCGCGTCGAGTCGATCCTGCAGCACTGGGAACAGGACCTCCGGGAACCGCTGCCCCGTCCGGTGGTGCTCGAAGGCAACATTACGGAAGAGCGGCTCGGGCTGTCGAGCGCCTCGACTGCCTGGATCGCCGGGCACTGCTCCCGCGTGATTCACAACGCGGCCACGCTGCAGTTTCACGGCAGCGACCGCAGCCGGGAGCCTTGGTCGACTAACCTGGGTGGCACTCGCAATACCCTCGAGCTGTGCCGGGCGACCGGCATCGCCGACTTGCACTACGTCTCGACCGCCTACGTCTGTGGAATTCGCGACGACCTGGTTCGCGAGGACGAGCTCGACACCGGCCAGTCGTTTCGCAACGACTACGAACGGAGTAAGTTCGAGGCGGAGAAGCTGGTTCGGTCAGCCGACTTCCTCGATCGGCTGACCGTCTATCGGCCCAGCGTGATCGGCGGTGATTCGCGAACGGGTTACACGAGCACCTATCACGGACTGTACCTCTATCTGAGGCTGCTGTCGTTGTTGGTCCATAACGTGCCGCCTGGGCCGGACGGGGTGCGGCATACGCCGATTCAGCTGCCGCTGCGCGGAGACGAGCCACGGAATCTGGTAGCGGTCG
>QQVP01000112.1 GCA_003389215.1 Planctomycetota bacterium
ACCCAGATCATAGGTGGCGACCTGAGCGGCGCGTACTGCCTGGGCTGGGGCCGAGGTCGCGGCTAGAATGACGGCCTTCGACGGGCTAGCTGTGGGCTCTGACGTCAACCACGAACCCCGATGCGAAAGAGCGATGGAAATCACGAAGGTCGAAACGAGCGTTCTCGAGGCGCCCGCCGAGGCGGTCGTGCTGGGGCTGTTGGCCGATGAGCCTCTCGGCAGAGCCGCCGCCGCGCTGAACGAGGCCTGTGACGGCCTGCTCGAGGAACTCATCGAACGGGAAGAGATTGCCACGGCGGCCGAAAAGGTGACGCCGCTATTGGGCTTGCGCGGCATGGCCCCGCGGCAAGTCGTATGCGTCGGACTCGGTCCCCGGGCCGCGCTCGACCCGGGCGTCGCGTTTCGCGCGGTCGGGGCCGCGGCGCGGCAGCTCTCCTCGAAGGAGCGGGCGAGCGTGGCGGTGTTTCTGCCCGACGACTTGCCGCCCGCGCTGCAAGAAGCGGCCTTGGCCGGATCGATGACCGGTTGCGTCGGACAGGATCTCTATCGGGCCGAGAAGAAGCGTCACCCTTTCGGCCAGTTGCTGGTTGACGCGCCGCAGGAGACGGTCGCCAGCGGCCGGGCCCTGGGCGAGGGGGTGAACCTGACCCGCCGGTTGGTGAACGAACCGGCCGATCGCATCTATCCCGAGACGTTTGCCGCCGAGGTGCGCCGCGTGGCCGAGAAGTTCCATCTCGATTGCGAAGTCTGGGGACGCGAACGACTCACGGCCGAGCGGTGCGGATCGCTGTTGGCCGTGGCCCGCGGTTCGGCCAAAGAACCGCAGCTGGCGATGTTGCACTATCGTGGCGGCGAGGGCGACGTGCCGGCTTTGGCCTTGATCGGCAAGGGCGTGACCTTCGACTCGGGCGGATTGTCGCTCAAACCGTCGGAGGGGATGAAGACCATGAAGAGTGACATGGCGGGCGCGGCCACCGTGCTCGGCGCGCTGCAGGCGATTGCCGCTTTGCAGTTGCCGATCAACGTTTCCGGCTACATGGGGCTCGTCGAGAACATGACCGGACCGGATGCCTATCGATTGGGCGACGTGTTGACGGCCCGCAACGGCGTGACCATCGAGGTTCATAACACGGATGCCGAGGGCCGGCTCGTGCTGGCCGACGCCCTGTGTGTCGCCGCCGAAGCCCAGCCGGAGCACATGATCGACCTGGCCACGTTGACCGGGGCCTGTGTAGTGGCCCTGGGAACCAACGTGGCGGGCCTGATGACGAACGATCAGGACTGGTGCGATGAGGTTGCCGCTGCGGCCCGGGACGTGGGGGAACCGGTGTGGCAGCTGCCGATGTACGACGAGTTTGACGAGCAGATCAAGAGTGGCGTGGCCGACATTCGCAATACGGGCGAAGGTCGGTGGGGCGGGGCGATAACGGCGGCCAAGCTGCTCGAGCGCTTCGTCGACAAGCGATCCTGGACCCACATCGACATCGCCGGTCCGGCGTTTGCCGATAAACCGCTCAGCTGGTGCGACGGCGGTGGCACGGGCGCACTGGTACGGACATTGGTTGAAGTCGCTCGTCGGCAGAGTCGGGCTTGACGCCTGGAGTAGGGGCGCTGGTTGGACGACTCGCCGGAAGGGTTTGAGTTGCCGGACGCCGGTGGAGCCCGTCGTCACCTGGAGACGTGAGCTTACGAGAACGACCATGCCTTGGATCAGCGAAACGGCGAAGAAGATCTCCTGGGATCGCATCGAAGAGCTGGTCGATGCGACGCTGGCCGAGGCCCGCGCGCGGATTTGCGCCGCGCCCAAACGGGTGCTGCTCTTGCCGCCCGACATCACGCGGATGCACTCCGGCAGCGGCCGCATTACCGAGATGCTCTATCACCGTCTGGCCGACGAGGCCGAGGTGCATCTGATTCCCACGCTCGGCCAGCATGTGCCGCACACGCCGCACGAGAATCGCCAGATGTTCGGCTCCGTGCCGGAGGAGCGGATCCACGTACACGACTGGCGCGACGGCTGCGTCAAGATTGGCGAAGTCTCGGCCGACGTGGTTCGAGAGACCTCGGGCGGCGTGGCCGACTGGGCAATGCCGCTGTGGCTCAACCGGATGCTCATCGAAGAGTCGTGGGATCTGATCATTAACGTGGGCCACGTGGTGCCGCACGAGGTGCTCGGCTTTGCCAACCACAACAAGAACTACTTCATCGGGCTGGCCGGCCGCGAGTTGCTGAACACGTCGCACATGATGGCGGCCACTTGCGGCATCGAGAACAATCTCGGCTGCCTGATCACTCCGGTTCGCGAGTGCTTCAACCGGGCCGAGGAGCAGTATCTGAGCCACCTGCCCGATCTGTACGTGCAGCTCGTGCTGGCTCGCGACGACGAGGGCGAGTTGGTTCACACCGGGGTGCACGTGGGCGACGATCTGGAGACGTACCTGGCCGCGGCTCGCCAGTCGCGTGACGAAAACATCACGATCTTCGACGAGCCGCTCGAGCGGGTCGTCTGCGTGATGCAGGGCGACGAGTTCTTCAGCACCTGGGTTGCCAACAAGGCGATTTATCGCACGCGAATGGCGATGGCCGACGGCGGACAACTAACCATCATCGCCCCGGGGCTGAAACGCTTCGGCGAGCAGGACGAGATCGACGACTTGATTCGCAAGTACGGCTACATCGAGCGGGAGCGGATTCTGGAACTCTACAAGACCAACGAGGACATGCAGCGGGCCGCCAACGGCACCGCGCACCTGATGAACGGCACGACCGACGGCCGCTTCCAGGTCACCTATGCGCCGGGTCATCTCGGTCGCGAGGAGATCGAGGGTATCCACTTCCAGTACGCCGACATCAACGAGACGCTCGCGCGTTATCAGATCGAAGGTCGCCGCGAGGGCTGGAACGAAACGGCCGACGGCGAGCGGTTCTTCTACATCCCGACCCCTTCGGCCGGCCTGTGGGCCACGCAGGCGAAGCTCGACCAGCGGGTCGACTTTGCGGCGGAGGCGTAGTTCACGGTGGCTTGCCGCGGGCGAATGGGCGGCAAACGACTTCGCTTCGCGCAACCTCGCGTTCCGCTCTGCTAACTCGGCTTCCGCAGCTCGCGCGCCCGCAGGAAGAGCCACCAGGCGAGCAGTAGCGTGCCCGTCACCGCCAGCACGACCAGGGCGCCGTAGACGTCAAAGCGGTTGAAGTTCTGCCAATCTCCCTTGGCCGGCAAGAGCACGCCCACGGCGATGAGCACGCCCCACAGCGCGACCACGCGCATGATCCAGAGGACGGCGGTTCGTTTGGAGCTTTCCACGGCGGCGGTCTCTTGGCGTTCGGCTGGTCGTCGTTCGCGTGCGCTGGCAGGAAACGGTGGCGCCCGGACACCGCTGTCCTATTCTGCCTGCATCGCCCCTGGTGACAAGCTGCGGGCGTCTGTCAGGCAGGAGCTGTCGTCATTGTGATGGCGCCGGCTGTCGCTCCGATGACACAAACGGCCCTGGCATCGGCAGGACGCAGACCTCCCGTATACTTCCCAACCAATTGCTGCAAAAGCACTTGTGTCGCTGCTGGCAGGCCCACGGCACGGCGAATGCGAACAGTGGTAACCCGGTGGCCCGAATGAGGCGTTTCGTGAGCGCCTGCGGGGCAATTCGCGACGGGGAGCCACCGAGCGATCCAATCGAAGTTGCTTCGGGAAGGAGTTTGTCATGAAACGCTTGTTCTTCTGCCTGGTCCTCATGGCGGGCGCGTTTGCGCTGGCCGATACGGCCGACGCCGGTGGCTGCCGCTACGGTGGTTATGGCGGCTACGGTGGCTTCTATCGCGGCGGTCCCCGCCACTTCTACGGTGGCTACGGTCGTCCGGTGCCGTATCGCGCTTTCTACGGACGTCGTGCCTTTTACGGCGGTCCGCGGTATCACCGCCATTACCGACACGCACCCCGCTTCTACTACGGCGGCCCGCGCGTGTCGTTCGGATTCTCCTTCTAGGAGAAGACGGACTTCGCCGCGCCGAATGCGTGGAATGTTCAACGAAGAGAACGAAGAGGCAGACCGCTGCGATGCGGGAGCGGCGGTTCGAAGGTGGCGAGCCGATGCGGGCGCGATCCTGACGCCGGCAAGGCCCGCCCGCGTGGTTGCTCGACAACCGACCCCCGGCCATCAAGGCCGGGGGTTTTCTTGAGCGCGGTGGTCCGGGGCATTCGCGACGGAACTAAAGCGGGCTCAGCGCTCCAGTGCGACCTGCAGCTGGGCCACGTAACCGGCCACCTGGTCGCGCGCCGCGTGGTCGAGCGGGGCGAGCGGCGGCAGCATCGTTTCCGCGCAGATACCAAGGTGCAGAAGTGCCGCCTTGAGACCTTGAATCAGCGGAGCCCCGCCGCTGCCGGCTCGATAGATGGTCGCCCCGATCTGCTCGACCACGGCGTGCAACTCGGCGACACGCTGCCGATTGCCGTCCGTAGCCGCTTGATGCAGTTCCACATAGAGCGACGGAAACACGTTGGCCCCGCCACAGATGCCACCGACCGCGCCGACCTCGATCGCCCGCGCGAGCAGGATCTCAGGTCCGACCAGCAAGGCAAAGTCGTCGCGCCCGCCGAGCGATGCGGCGAGTTGTGCGAAGTAGTCGAAGTCGCGGGAGCTGTCCTTGATGCCGATCACGCCGGGATGGTCGGCCAGACGCGTAACCGTGGCAACATCCAGGGCCGTTCGCGTGCAGGAAGGGATGTTATAGAGCAACAACGGCAGCGGCGACGCATCGAGTAGTCGTTCGTAGTAGTCGATCAGCTCTGCCTGCGTGATCGGATAGTAGTACGGCGGGGCCGCGACGACATAGGCGGCCCCTGCCGCGGCGGCGACTTCGGCCAGGGCGAGCGATTCGGCCAGCGAGGTGTTCGTGATGCCGACCAACGTGGGTCGGCGGCCATCCAGCACGCGACAGGTCTCGCGGGCGAGTGACGTGCGAAGCTCGCCGGTCAGGCTGGCCGTCTCGCCCGTAGTGCCCAGGACAAACACGCCCGCCACACCGCCGGCGAGAACGTGCTCGACGAGTCGCTCTAGGCCGTCGACATCCAGCCGCGGATGCGTCGCGTCGCCTGCCAATGGGGTGACCAGCGGTGGAAAGATCCCGCGGAG
>QQVP01000114.1 GCA_003389215.1 Planctomycetota bacterium
GGGCGAAGCTCCCGCTGAGCCGTCGCGAGCCAGCCGTTTCGCGGCTCGGCAGTGGCCTCGCCCTCCCGTTTGAGACGATACGGTGCCGCGCGCATCGACTCCTCTTTCGACTCGCGAGTGTGGCGGTCCTGCACTGCGTTGCCGGCGTCTCCTTGGCGATCGAGCCGGCGCCGATCGACTTCGCTGCCATCGGCACGCCGGTCATCCATCGTGGCGATGAGGTGACCGCCTATCGCGATCCGGCGGCGGTCTATCACGACGGCGTGATGCACCTCTACTTCACGGTCGTGCAGATGGAGGAGGAGGGCGCGTTCTGGTATCTCGGCCATTCCACCAGCCGCGACCTGGTTCACTGGAGCGAACCCGAGCTGCTGACGCCGCGCGACCGCGAGCTGAACTTCTCCTCGCCGGGCAATCTGATCCGGGTCGGCGGCCAGTGGCGAATCTGCTTTCAGTCGTATCCCACGCCGAACAACGAGGTCTACGGCAACGAAACGGCCAGGCTGTGGATCATGCGGAGCAACGACCTGCGCAAGTGGTCGGAGCCAGAGATGCTCGCGGTTAAGGGGCCAGACGTCCCGCGAGCGGAGATGGGACGCATGATCGATCCCTACTTAATCGAGGACCACGGCCGCCAAGGTCGCTGGTGGTGTTTCTACAAGCAGAACGGCGTGAGCATCTCTTACACCGACGACTGGAAGACGTGGCACTATGTCGGTCGTCGCGACTCGGGCGAGAACGTCTGCGTGCTACGGCAGGACGACGGCTACCTGATGTTCCACTCGCCGCAGAATGGGATCGGCGTGATGCGGAGCGACGACCTCCGCCGCTGGTCCCCGCAGCCCGGGCTGATCACCCTCGGTCAGAAGTCGTGGCCTTGGGCCAACGCCCGGTTGACCGCCGCGACAGTGCTCGACCTGCGCGACGAGCCGGCCGTCGGCCGCTACGTGATGTTCTTTCACGGAGCGACTCAGGCAGGTCACCGCATGCACGCCGCCCACGGACACGGCACATTGGCGTTGGCCTGGAGCGACGATCTGGTCACCTGGGACTGGCCGGACAAGGAATGAGCGATCGGATGCCGTTCGCGCGTCCTAGCCACCCGCCTGACTGGCTTCGCGCACTTCCTTCTTGATCCGCTGGATGTGGCCGCGACCGAGGCCTTTCACCTCGCAGCCGAGCTCGAAGTAGCGACGAATCGCCGCGTCGTCGAGGATGCCGAAACAGTCGACCACCGCCAGCGGTCCGCCAGCCATCTCGACGACCTGTTCCGGCGTCAGCTCCAGATACGGTTCGTGCGGCACCGCCAGGATGACCGCATCGGCACCCTTGAGAGCCTTGGCCAGATCGGGCTCGATCCGCAACTGGTCCAGGTCCTGCTGATTGCGGAAGAACCGCGAGAGCGAGTGACCCGGCGCCGGATAAGTTTCTTGCGACTCGAACTCGTACCAATGCTCGACGTACGGATCGTGCACCCGCATCTCGGCTCCCATTTCGGTGAGCCGGCGGACGACGACCTCCGAGCCGCTATAGCGCGTGTCGCCGACGTCCTGACGATAACTCGCTCCGCAAATCACAACCTCGGCCGCCGCGATGTAGCGACCCATGTTTCGCAGGGCATCGCGGGTGAGCGTCGCCACGTGCAGCCCTCGGGTGTCATTAATGTCGATCGCCGTGGGGCTGATCTTGAAAACCTCTTCGCCATCGTCGAAGCCCAAGATGTGTTTGTAGGCCCAATAGCCCAGACCGCCGTCCTTGGGCAGGCAATAGCCGCCAATGCCGGGGCCAGGAAAGATCATGTTGCTGTGCGTGGGACGGACCTTGATCGCCTGAATCACCTTGATCAGGTCGACCCCGTTTCGCTCGGCAAACAGACTCCATTCGTTCAGAAACGCCAGCGTCGTGGCGCGATACGAGTTCTCGACGATCTTCGACGTCTCCGACTCGATTGGCCGGTCCATCACCGTGAGCGGAAACTCGTCGGTGTTGAGTACTTCGTTGAGGAACTTCACCACGCGCTCGCGGGCTTCCGGCGTGCAGCCGCTACAGACCCGCCAGAAGTCGCGAATACTCGAGACGTACTCGCGGCCCGGCATCACGCGTTCGTAGCTGTGGGCGAGCAGCGGTACCACGTCGATGCCACGTTCGGCGAAGGCCTTCCGCATGATCGGCCAGGCGACGAACTCGGTCGTGCCGGGGGCGACGGTCGTCTCGATGAGCGTGAGGCACTCCGGCCCGACCTTCTCGCCAATCGTCTTCACGGTCGCCTCGAGCGCGGCCATTTCGACCTCGCCGTTGCGCATGTTGCCGAGCTCGCGCTTGCTGTAGTCGCACTGTACGTCGACAACCACGCAGTCGGCCAACTTTAGGCAGTCGCTGTTGTACGTGGCGGTCAGCGTCTTCTTTTCCAGCACGCAGCGGGCGATCATCGGATCGACTTCGGGATCCTCCGCCTTGACCGGCGAGACACCCCGGTTGAGCATGGGGATCTTCCAGTAGCTGCGTGGGCTCGGCCGCTGGCAACCGATGACGAACTTGCTCGGCTGGCCCTGGGCGTCGACGGTATCGGCCACAATCGCGGCCATCACGGCACCGACGAAGCCGACCCCCATCACCACGACCACTTCCTTGCCTTCTGCACGGCCCGCCTGGGCCAGGGCCTCGACGCGGGCGAACTCCTGGTCGTAATCGCTGGTCTGGGGCAGCGGGAACGATTCGCCCGCCGGGTTGATGGATACTCCCGCCATGTCTGATTCTCCGCCGCTGCAGGCTGCTGGGACGCGCTGGGTCAATCAAACCCATTAGTCTAGCAGAATGCGTTCGGCGGCGGGGCCACCGCGGGCAAGAAAATGAAGGCCGACGTGGGGGCTATGCCAAGAGAGATTGGCGCTTCGGGCCGCGCTATCGCGGCCGCGAGTCGCACAGCCAGGATGGCCGCCTGCCAAGGAGGGCGCCCCAAGAACCGACGACGGGCGAAACGCTTGGCGGCGACGGTTCGCACCGACCGCACCGCCAAGCGCCGCCCCTCGACAGGGAATGCGCAGGGCAAATTGCCGGCTTACCGGACCAGCTTTAGTGGACGGTCGTCGGCGATGGTGTGGAACGTGTCGGTCAGATCCTGAGCATACTCGGCAACCGTCTGACCACCGGGGATGTTGAAGTGGACCCCGCCCGTAATGTCGGCGACATCCTCCATCAGCCCGGTATCGGCCCCGGCACCGAGGCTGATCGTCATGATCTTGATGCCCAGGTCCGCCGCCGCGGCGGCCTCGCCGAGCACATGTTGCCTGGCCGCCGTCGGGTTGTAACCGCCGTTGTTCCAGTTGGCCACGCCATCGGTCATCAACACGATCAGCCGATAGGAACCTTCACGGGCATTGGCTTGCAGCTCAGCGCGAGCGACTTCCAAGCCGCCACCGATGTTCGTCCAGCCGTGGTAGTGGCCGGCCTGTTTGGCGTTCGAGAGCGCGACCAGGGAGGCGAAATCGGTGGTCAGCCCCGACTCCAACTTGCCGTTGCCATTCTGATCGTTGTAGACGCTCAGTCCGATGCGGTCTTCGGTGTCCACCTCCTGAACGTAGTCGATGAACAAGCTCACCGAGTTCTTGACCGCGGTGACCGGCTGGGCGCTGGCCTGCCAGAGATTGCCGGTTTCGTTGTTCAGCGGCCGCATGTCGAGCCAGTAATTGATCAGCGTCAGGTAGCCGTACTTCTTCCTGTAGCCCCACGACGCAGGCTGCGTCCCGCTACTCTTCATGTAGCTGATGTACTCGTTCCAGCTTCCTTGAGAGTGGGGATATGGCAGGTTCTTCAGTCCCAACTTGTTCTTGATCTTCCAGGTCTTGTTGGTGGAGATGTAGACCGGTTGGAACTGCATCGTGCCGTAGGTCGGCGAGCCGAGATCCTCGTAGATCTGTTCCAGGCCCGCCTCGATGGCCGATCTCCCCAACGACCCGATCGACTTGAATTCGCTGTCGTCGTTCATCGAGGCCGACAGGTCCAAGACGACCATGATGTCGCGGGGCTGGTAAGAGGCGATCGCCTCGCTCTCGACGTCAAACGTGCTCCCGCCGAAGATCCGCCCAAAGAAATAGGGGTGATCGTTGTGCGAGAGCGCCACCCGGATGGCCGAGGGTCGCTCGGTTGCCGCGACCAGCGCACCGACGTTCCCCTCGGCATCGGTCGCATCGGGGTCCCAGTGGCCGACTTCCATTTCCAATTCCTCGCCGTGAATGGCCAGGAATTCGGCGACCTGCTGCTCGAGCAGCTCGGGGTCGACCGCATTCTGGTAGCCGGTGGGATTGCGGACGAGGAACTCGACGGCCGCCGCCTCGGCGTCCGCCTGTCCGTTGACCAACAAGCCCGCGCCGGCCAGGGCCGCCGCGTCAATCGAGCGGTCCAGGTCGGTTTTGACTTTGAGCACGTAGCCGAGGTCGACGGCAAACGCCACGACGCCGAGCATCACCACCATCAGGAAGGCGGCCAGCACAACCGTGGCACCACGGCGACCGTCCCGCTGGTCGCGGCACCGCCGATCTCGCCCCGCAGGCGGCTGGCCCGTAGGCGGTTGAGAGGAACGGGACGGCGCACGCACGAACGTCTTTTTTTGTTGGGGAGTAGCCATGGCTGCGACCTCAAAGGCGGAATATCAGGGCAAGCAGGGGGAGTCGTGAATCGTCGCGATCCACTTACGTGAGCAGGGTTTGGGGAGTTGAGTTTTCGATTCGTCGAACGACGAAAACCTAGGAAGGGCTCTATCGAAAATGTAGCTCACGTTTCGCGGCCGCGCGGCGGAAAAAAGCGAAAAAGTGCCCACACCGCGGTAGCCCCTATCCTCTGAATCTGGTCACGAACTCAGCGGATCGCCCGGCGAGACGTGGATCGGGGGCACACACGCGGCGGCCCCCGCAATCTCGCCGCAGCAGGCCGCCCACGACATCTCCCGTTGCGGCGGCCGACGAAGGGCATGCGCGCGAAAAAAGCCCGAGCAAGACGGCTGCCTCGCTCGGGCTGAAGTTTCTCAATCGAGGGCGTG
>QQVP01000078.1 GCA_003389215.1 Planctomycetota bacterium
AGCCCGGTAGGATGTGCCATTCGGGCGACTACTACTGGGGTAATCTCGAGCAATACCGACGCGGGCGACAACGCTCTCTATTACCTGAACGATGCGAATATGAACGTCACGGGCCTGGTCGATGCCTTGACCGGCGCGGTGGTCGAGCGATATCACTACGATCCGTACGGCGCGGTGCTCTATCTGGACCCGAGCAATTGGAATCTCCTGGGCACCCAGGCCTCGGCCTACGACAACGATTACCTTTACACGGGCCGCCGGTTGGATGCGGAGACGGGTCTGTTCTACTACCGTGCCCGTTACTACGATCCGATTCTTGGGCGATTCATCTCGAGGGATCCAATCGGGTATGGTGATGGGCCGAACCTGTATCAGTATGTCAGGGCTGCGCCATTGGTATTGTTGGATCCGAGCGGACTTGAGGCGTGTTGTGGTCCAGACATATCACAATGGTTTAAGTGGCAACTTGACAGAATCCGTGGATGGGCTCGCACCAAGCGCTCACCGAGGGACCCCGAATTGATACAAGCGGTGAAGACCATGAAGTTTGAGGAGGCTGGCATAAGGGGTATGGACAACTGCGGTCCGATTGGCGAAGAGTGCAAAGATACGGTTACGCTGTGTGGCACGTGCATCAACGTGACGGAGCTCGGCAATATTGCCTATGGATATGCATATCAACACCACGGCATGAAGATGATGTTGTTTGGCGGACTCTTTGCGGAAGTACAGGGACGCGGATTCGACAAGCTGGCAGACGTCACAGCAGCGATCGCGGGAGGGTATCTCGGCGACATTGATGCAGGAGGGCATCTCGGCGACCGTGATGGTAGTAATGTTCAGCGGATGTGCGCGCAACTCGGACAACCAAACGTGCCGAACATATGGGGGCAGGGACACCTTCTTTCGGGCGTCGAGAGAATCAATGATTTGGCTTGGGCACAGAGCTTGCTGCCTGGCGGGCGACAAGCGGGGACGGACATATTGGCGGAATGGAATAAGAAGCACGGCGACTGGGAACGGTTCTTGACGGATGCGCTACAGCACTTCAATCCCGACCAGCAATACACGCTGCCTAGAGCTGAGCCAAAGACCCTATGGGACGCGACACAAGTTAGCGAGTGCTCCGTCAAGAGTGACTGTGCGGCAGATCGCGATTATGGCTGGATCGCATTTCGGAATGATGGAACCGTTTACTGGGCCTAGGCGAACGTCGAGAGCGATACGGTAACGCTCGACTCCAGAAAGAAGTGCCGGTCAACGCAGGCGACTTGTCTTTGTTCTTTGTTGCATTGTTCGCCTAGCGCTTGCTCGCTGGCCCACGCCTCTGCACTGATCGCTGGCGATGTTTCGCGCGAGCACGAGTGGCATCGTGCGGTCGTCGAATATGCCTTGCTGGAATCCAGCGTCTCTCTAACTTGATTAGGGCATAAAAGAGAAGATCTCGTAGCTTCTGGTTACACAATACGTGGTACATTTGCATAGAGTCGCGACTTGACGAGAACGCAGCACGACTTGTGCGGGGCTTGCGGGATGAGCAGCGTGTGCACTAGGTCACCTCGACTGCGTGGTCATAGGATGCGATCGGTCGAGTGAGATCCATTGTCACCAGCACAGATCAAACGGACCCATGACATGATTTCTCAAGTCGGCACGTTCACGATAGTATCGATCATTACGCTCGTCTTCTCTCTAGCCGGCGTTCCCGCAATCCTGCCGCTCTTTCGCGATTATTGGAAACATCCCACGCGGAACTTTACTTTTTCCGTCGCAACGGTCCTCACACTATTTGTAGTATTCTCGATTGTTCTTGGGATCCATTGCAGGGGCATAGTGGGCGATGAACGAATCGCTTACGCCGTTTCATGCATGATAGTGGCAACTTTTTGGTGGTTAGTAATCGTTCGGGTCACCTCGAACCCACTTCTAATGTCCAGATTAGAGCGACTTCTCTTACTGGCGATAGCAATCCCAATCGTGTTTGTAGGAGCTGTGTTTGCTCTTGGCAACCTCGTGGTATTGGGTTTCTTCCTGTTGTTAAACTTGCCGCCCACAGACATTAGTTCACCGAATCTGTTTCGCTTCTTGGGATGGCTACTGTTCGTCGTCATAATCAACCGATGGTGTCACAATAAAGTCATGTTAGCCTCGCACAAGAGAGAAAAGTTGATACGTGTTGGTGAGAATTGAGCGCCTTGTACAACAACGCGTCCCGTAAAAAAACTATTCCAATCGAAAACAAGAGCGAGTGAAGGCCAGAATCAGCGCTGCATCGAGCCCGATTTGCCAATTCCGAAAGCGCAAGTCCAGCGACTTCGATGCGACAATCGCAGTTGAGTGGCCGAGATACCAACACAGCGCACACCGTTAGCGCCATCCGATCTTTGACAACTGAACAAGAGCGAAGCGGGCCGCAGCTACGCCGCCGCGCGGTAGTAGTGCTTCAAGATGCCACCGAGGCATCGCTCGCACTTGATGTCCGACGGCTTGAACGACGCCGACGCATCGCTCGCTTCAGTGCCGCTTCCGTTCGTTAGCTTATCTCGCGCTTTCGCCAACAGCACGTTACCCACGCCGCGAACGGTGTCATCTATCTGATGGAGGGGGATCTTGCCAACGCAGCTATCTCCGCCACGGCGATGATTCCGGTGGCGGGCCAAGCTGCCACGGGAGCACGCCTGACGTACAAGTTTGCTCAGCAGGGCGCGGAAGCGGCCTTGAAGCACGCGGACACCGCCACGGACGTGTTGAAACACTCGGATCTCGCGACGGATGCCGTCAGCAAGGTCGATGCAAAGGCCATCAGTGGGGTTAAGCGGGTGGACGACGTCGATGGTACATTCAAACAAGTCGATATTTCATCCAGCGGCGATGTTACCATCACAGCAACCAAGGCAGAATGCCCCACATGCGATGTTCCAAACAGACCAGTGAAGCCGGGAGACAAGGCCAACTACGGTGATCTCAAGACCCAGAAACGAAAGCATGGCGAAACGTAGCCTATGGACATGGATCACCGTCCGTCATACGCTGCGCAGAAGCTGGCACTCGAAAACCAACTGGGTCGTAAACTGACGGATGCGGAGGCTAAGGCCCTTAAGGCCAACACACCCGCAGTGGCGACGCCTCGGCGAGCTCATCAGCAGCAAAGCAGAACCTACGGTGGACGTAACACGCCTGAACAGATCCGTGAAGACGCTAGCGAACTTGGAAGAGCGCGGCGTCTCGATGACGCGCAAATGGGGGATTAGTCATGAGATTGGCAGAATATCTCGGCCAAAAGGCCTCGTCCCTATTGGAGGCAGAACCATTTAGGCATTGGATGGTCGAGCGAACAGAAGACGATGACTCCGATCCGCCCGAAGTACGCTATGTTTTTAAGAATTGTGGATTCCAGTTTATCTGTGATCGCGACGACGAAAGCGTAAACACTTTGTTTTTCGAGAAAGAAACGCATGCTGGAACTGTTCTGACCGAGGTGCCATTCAGTTTGCGCAGAGACGAAGTACTGTCGCGATTTGGTTCTCCGTCTAAGAGTGGCGAGGGTTTTTCAGACCCTGTTCTAGGCGACTTCGGAGCTTGGGATCGTTTTCAAGGCTCTGATTACACTGTGCATTTTCAGTATCGTGTGGAATCGGACGGAATCGAGAGGATCACTTTGATGCGGAATGATGTGGCTCCGTAGATTGACTTCGATGACGACCCACGAGGAGCCCCTGAGGCATCCGCGAGATATTGGATCGGCTGGTCCGAGTTCTTCTTCACCGCAGCTGGCGGCGTCGGCAAGGCGACCCCCAAACTCGGAAACGCTCCCCTACGCCAGCTTCCAGGCATGACGAAGGATGCGCTGAAAGATGCGTTTACGAAGATGCAGACCAAGTTCGGTCCCTCAAATTCCGCGCGATTACGGGAGCTTATGGTTGAGCGTGGTCAAGTTATACGTGCGAGCGAATTCACTGACGACGTATCGATGCAAATGCGAATGAACACGCGATTAATCGAAATCGAAAAAGAAATCAATCGTCTAAGTGGGCACCATGTGTTTGATTGAGCTTCTTAGACGGTTATTTCTGAGTTCCGTTACAATGGACATAAATGAATTTCGTCGTGAAATTCGTGAGAAACGAGAGTGTCTCCAGCAAGAGTTCTTAAGCCTCGCGGGTGATGATCTTGATGCGATGCTGGTCAGCAGGTCCGCCACCGAGTCGTTTCTTCAGCATCCAGACAAGTCTCGTCGTCTCGCCGCACTATGGATCTTGGCAAATCACTGGCCTAGTGATGAAACAACAAGAGAGAAATTCCAAGAAGTCATAGCTCGTGACGACGATGTTGAAGTACGTGCTGTAGCAGCCGGAAGGCTCGGCGAGATATGCAAGGACTCGCAAGATGATCGAATCGGCAAATACCTTGCAACACTTGTCGTTGACAAGAATGAACACATCAAAGTTCGCGAGGAAGCTTATAGAGCGTTGTACTGGGTGGTGGGAATTAGCGTTTTCGATCACCCGCTGCTGGTAGACTTTGACTTTCCTAAGAATGCGGACAGAAAATTTATTAGTAGTTTCTTGGGCAGAGATGTTGGCCCAGAATTGACCTAAGATCCGGAAGGGATGAGCTTCCCAGCGTACAAAAACTATTCCAACTCGAAACGCCGGTCGACAAAGGCTTAATCCACGATTACAGCAAGCCTGAATTGCCAATTCCGAAAACGCAAGCCCAACGATTTCGACGCCAAAGGTGCAGTTGAACGGCCGAGAATCCAACACGGCGCACACCGTCAGCGCCGTCCGATCTTTGACACCCGAATAGAGATGAAGTGAACCGCCGCTAAGCCGCCGCCCGGTAGTAGTGCTTCAAGACGCCACC
>QQVP01000020.1 GCA_003389215.1 Planctomycetota bacterium
GAGGCTCCCGCCGAGCCGCACTTCTTTTCTTGACAGGATGAACAGGATCGAGGGGATCGAGTAGCAAGGACGGGGACTGGTCCAATTTTCGGTCGACGGACCTTCCACTTGTCACGCACAGCGTCCGAAAACTTGGACCTGTCCCTCTCGCCGTCACGTACCAACGCCTTCCTCTTCCTCGCTGGCTGGCACGGACTCGGAAAGTGCGCTGGGTGGCACTTCCTGCCAGGCTCTGCCAGTGCTGCACTTCTCTTTGATAGGACGCGTCGCCGCCCAGCTGACTGGCACTCGCGCGGCCGGTGCGGTATCTTGCCCGGGTGTTGACTTCACTGGCGAAGCCAGTGCCACCCCAGGGCAGGTCGGAGCTTCTCACCGTGGCCAAATTTGCGGTCATCATGCCAGCGGCGGGCGCCAGTCGCCGTTTCCGTGACAAGCACTACAAGAAGCCGTTCGCCGTGCTCGACGGCCGCGCGGTCTGGCTCCACTCGGCCGAAAAGTTCCTCAGCCGCGACGACGTCGTGCAACTGATTCTGCTGGTCGCCGAGCAAGACCGCGAAGAGTTCAACATGAAGTTCGCGGCCAACGTCGCCATCATGGGCGTCGACGTCGTCGAGGGCGGGGCCGAACGGGCCGACTCGGTCGAGCGGGCACTCGGTCGCGTCAAGCCGGAGGTCGATTTCGTGGCCGTGCACGACGCCGCCCGACCCTGCCTGGCCGAAGAGTGGATCGAGAAGATCTTTGACGAGGCCCAGAAGAGCGGGGCGGCGATCTTTGCGGTGCCGGTGGCGGGCACGCTGAAGCGAGTGTCGCACAACACGATCGACGAGACCGTCTCTCGCGAGCACCTGTGGGAAGCCCAAACGCCGCAGGTCTTTCGCCGGCAATTGCTGCTCGACGCCTATGCCAAGCGTGACGGTTTCGTGGCGACCGACGACGCCCAGTTGGTCGAGCGGCTGGGCGAGGCGGTGGCGATCGTGCCGGGCTCGTCGTTGAATTTGAAGATCACGACGAAGGACGACCTGCGACTGGCCCAACAGGTGCTGAAAGTGTTGCCGAAGCCCAAGCCCGGCGGCACGGGCAATCCCTTTGCGGAAGATGATATTTGGCGGTAGGGGGTGCGGGAGCATCGGCAGGGGAGCATCGGGGACTGGTCCAATTTTCGGCTGGTTGATTATCCACGACCTATAACCGTTGCCCGAAAACTTGGACCTGTCCCCTTCCGATACGACTGAATGTGTTGAGAAAGCATCATGAAACTTCTCTCCGGTAGCATCCCGATTCTGGCGGCGTCGATACCGTATGCCGCGGGCGTGTCGACGGGCGAATATCTGCCGGTCGATACGGCCGTGGCATTTTCGATTCCCGCCGCGCTCGCTGGCACGCGTGCATCGGCAGGGGAGGGCACCGCACAACCTCGGCAACCGCCGGCCTGGAGCATCACGACTTATGAGCGTTAACTGGCTCCTCGACGCAGACCTGTTCGAGGACTATCGCGACGAGCTGATCTCGGCGATTCGCGACCAGGGGTTTGGCGTGAAGCTGCTCCAGGTCCCCAGCCCGCCGTTTCGGTGGGAGGATGTCGGCTGCTCGTATCGCGAGACGTTTCCCGAAGAGGCCTGCGTCATCTCTCACGGCGATATCGAGCTCGTGACGCGGATCCATCGCGAACGCCGCTGGACGCCGGGGGCCTTCGGAACGGTCGAGAATTTTGCCTGCTCCAGTTACGTTTGCCACTACGGCAAGTACTGGCTCAATCGCGACTACATCATGCTGCCCTTCGGCGAACTCGATCGCTGCCGGGACTTTCTCTTCGCAGCGCTCGGCCGAGATGACCGCATCTTCATTCGGCCCGACTCTCCGCTGAAACTGTTCACCGGGCAGCTCGCGACTCGATCGACGTTCGACCAGGACTTGGAGTTCATGGGCTTCTACGATTTTCCTCGCGAGTCGCTGGTGGTCGTAAGCACGCCGAAAGACATCGTCGCCGAGTGGAGATTCGTAATCGCGCAGCACCAGGTTGTCGCCGGCTCGCAATACAAGTTGAACGGCGAGTTGGACTATCGAGCTGAATTCGACGACCACGCGCACGAGCTGGCCAGGTCAATCGCGGCACTCGAGTACGAGCCGGACCCGGTTTGGGTGATGGACATCGGCAAGACGTCGGATGGCTCCTATCATCTCCTCGAGATTGGTGGCTTCAGCTTCGCCGACCTCTACGCCTGCAATAAGGTTGACGTTGTCGCCGCGGTCTCGGCCACGGCGCAGTCCGTGTGGAAGGAACTACGGGCATGACGCCGGAAGAACCCTACGACGTTCCGCGCCCCTGGAACTGGGATCGATTCACCAATACGTGGCCAGCCAACTTGAAGATCGCCACGATCGTTGTTCCCGTCGTCCTGATCGCATCTGTAATCTGGTACGTGCTGCAGCCCAGTCGCTATAGTGGCCCGGTTCTAGTGTTCGGAGTGGCGGTTACGCCATTCTATCTCTTTATGGTCTGCCGAAGATATCGCTTCTATCGAGAGGCGCCCGCTTGGCCAGCGACAATCACTGCGGTAGCGATGTCATCCAATGACAATTTTCCCACGTGCGAGGAGTTGCATTACAAGTATGAAATCGATGAAGTGGAGTACGAAGACAGTTTCTTGATTGAAGGCAACCCTGGCTGGCGGGTTGGGGATCAGGCGTGGGTTCTTGCGTTTCGGCACAATCCGAAAGTCTCCTATCTATGGATCGGCCCAACGCCAGGAACCGAAGACCAATGACCGCAACGTGGGATGAATGGCGTCCACGCGGGTGGCACGGACAACCTGCAAGGTTGTCCGTGTGCCGGAGGCACAGGAGGAGTTAAGTAGACATCGGATTGTCTGGCTTGGCTCTTCGCAAGCACGCGTCGATCAACGTTGAGCCTCTTGTTGCTGCGCAACGCGGACAGTCGAATCGACTGTCCGTGCCACCCCTGAATACTGACACGGTGGCCACCTCTCATTGGCCGCTTCTCGTCGATTCGCTATTCTAGGTCGCTATACTAGGGCCTTCTGCCGGCGGCACTGGCAGACAAGCTGCCAGTGGCACCTCAAGTAATGCACGAGCATGCCCACGCGAGCGTGGACATGGCATCCCTTGAGACTCAATGCACTGCAGAGGCTGCGCCACCCTCGAAGAATAGCCCGGGGTGCGAGCGAGCGACGCGACCAACTAACCACCATGTCCCTCGCTGACGCGTCGGGCTACAAAGCACCCACCCCATGTCCGACATTCTGGCCGAACTACGTTGGCGCGGGCTCGTTCATCAAACCACCGATGACGAGAACATCGCCGCGTGGCTTGCCGAAAAGCCCCGCACCCTCTACGCCGGTTTCGATCCCACGGCCGACAGCCTCCACGTCGGCTCGATGATGCCGCTCCTCTTACTGCGCCGCTATCAACAGGCCGGCCATCGCCCCATCGCCGTGGTGGGCGGGGCCACCGGCATGATCGGCGACCCCAGCGGCAAGAGCGAAGAACGCAACCTGCTCTCGCCCGAGCAAATCGCCGCCAACGTCGCCGGGCTGGAGCAACAAATGCGACAGTTCCTCGACTTCGACGGACCCCGCGGCGCCGTGCTGGTGAACAACTACGACTGGATGAGCCCCTGGAGTTATCTCGAGTTCCTCCGCGACATCGGCAAGAACTTTCCGGTCAGCGTGATGATGGCCAAGGACTCGGTCAAAGGTCGGCTCGAACGCGACGACGTCGGCATCAGCTACACCGAGTTCAGCTACATGCTCATCCAGGCCTTCGACTTCGTGCGGCTCTACGACGATTACGGCTGCGAGCTGCAGGTCGGCGGCAGCGATCAGTGGGGCAACATCACGGCCGGCATCGACCTGGGCCGACGCATGGGCCGACCCCAGCTCTACGGCATCACCTGTCCGCTGCTCACCAAGAGCGACGGCTCGAAGATGGGCAAGACCGAGTCGGGCGCCGTCTGGCTGTCGGCCGAGCGGACGAGTCCGTATGCCCTGTATCAATACTGGATCAACCTGGAAGACGAAGACGCCGGCAACTGTCTGCGGACGCTGACCGAGCTCGATCGCGAAGAGATCGAAGCGCTCGATACCGCCCGCGCCGCCGAGCCGCACAAGCGCGAGAGCCAGAAACGGCTGGCCGCCGAACTGACCCGTCTGATTCATGGCGAGGCGGGGTTGGCCAAGGCGCTGCGGGCGACCGAGATCTTCTTCGGGGCCGAGATCGAAGATCTTTCCGACGCTGATCTGGCCGAGGTCTTTGCCGACGTGCCGAGCAGCGAAGTGGCCCGCGACCGGCTCGAAGGCGAGGGGCTCAACATCGTCGACGCGCTGGTCGAGACGGGCTTGTCGAAGAGCAAGGGCGAAGCCCGGCGAAGCATCGAGCAGGGCGGGGCGTACGTGAACAATCGCCGCGTCGCAGAGGCGGGCCGCCAGCTCACCACGAGCGACCTGGCCAGCGAGACGATCATGGTGCTTCGCGCCGGCAAGAAGAAGTACGCGCTGTT
>QQVP01000085.1 GCA_003389215.1 Planctomycetota bacterium
TGATTGAACCACAATCTGTCAGCCCTTGCCAACAGGGGTTGCCGTGCTCTCCCCGGGGTGCCGCCGCTCCCCCGGCAACCGCGCCGCCGCCACGGCCGCGCGACATCGTGCCAGACTTCACAAGCCGGATACCCCACGCTGTGACGAGCGGTCCCGTGGCGCCCCGCAGGCCTCTGCCTCAAGCTAGCGGATTGCTCGCTCACCCGCGCTCCGGCCCGCCGCCGGACCCCTCGTAAAAGCGGGCCAAATCGATCCCGCCCCGTTGCTCCTCCTCCACTAGTTTGAGCCGAGCCTCCAGACGCTCCATCCGTCGGACCACCATGTCCAGCCGCTGCTGCTCCTCGCCGGCCGCCTTGGGCACCGGCACCTCGGGGTAGCCCAACTGGCGATGCATCGAAGCGAACAGCAGGCTCGGGTCCTTGTGCCGCATCGCCAGGGCGATCCGGCCCTCCTTCTCGCCGAACAGCACGGGCGGCAGCGGCTCGTCGCGGCTGGTCTGCCGCCGGGCCTGTTGTTGCTCGTAATAGGCGCTCCGCACGTAGATCAGATCGACCAGCTCGACCATGCCGAGCTGGCGTCGCAGGCCCAGCACCCAGTCGCGCCAGTTGTCGTTGAAACTCGGGTCATCGGCCATCGCCGTCAGGCCACGGTCATAGTTGAGCCGATTGCGGCTGATCGATTCGATCTGATAGAGAAAGATCCCCTGCGGCTCGGCGCCCCGGGCTCGATACTCCGCCTCGCGGCGGAGAATTTCGAGGCCGACGTTCAGGTCGAAGTGCCCGCTCTCGTCTTCGGCCTCGGCCACCACGAACGTTTGAAAGCCGCTGAAGTAGTGGCCCAACTTTGCCATCGCCGGCGACATCACCCCGTGCAGCCGCAGCTCGCCGGCCAGGAAGTCGATCGCCAGCGGCAGGTTCGACGTCGCCAGCACCTCTTCGCGAAGCGCGGCGAGTACCTCCTGACTGGCCAGCGACTGGCTCATGCGCTCGGCCAGCGCACGAAAGAAGTAGGCCTGCTCGACGTACTCCTCGGCGGCAAAGACTGGCGGTCGAGACACGTGGCAAACAGGCCCCCGTCTAGCGGTCTGAGCGGCCTTCGTCGGCCTCGCTGGGCGACGAGTCCCGCTGCGGCGCTTGTTCCGGCGCTTCCTGCGGCGTGGTGTCCTCGTCACGCTCGCCCGCCGATTCGTCTCGATTCGCGAGCCCCTCTCCCGCTTGCTGTCGTTCTTGCTGTCCCTCGCCCTTCAAGTGCCTATCAAGGAAGTCGAAGCTGGCCAGTTGCGCCGCCTGGTCGAACCGTGCCGCCACGTGTCCCTTGTGGGGCACGACATGGAACTCGGCCGGCACGCCCAACTCGGTCAGCTCGCCGACCATCTTTCGCGCGAAGACGGCGGGAACCAGGTAGTCGTATTCGCCGTGGAAGAAGAACATCGGCGGGTCGTCGCGACTGAGAAAGTGCCGCGGCGAGGCCAACTCGTAAATCCGCGGCCGCTCGGCCCGCGACTTGCCCAGCCAATAGGTGAGAATCTCGCTCTTCTCGGGCAACCAGGTGCGAAAATCGGTCGGGGCCCCGCCCGCCGCGATCGCCCGCAGCGGCACCGTCAGCGTCGGCAGCACATCCACGTCCGACCCGCCTTCGTTTGGCTCGAATCCGACAGCCACGCCGCCGTCACCTTGCTCCCGTTGTGCCTGTCGCATCGCCGCCATCAGGGCCACGAGCTGGCCCCCGGCCGAATAGCCCCAGGCCCCCAGCCGCGCTCGGTCGACTTTGTAATCGGTGGCGTTGCTGTGCAGCCAGTGCACCGCTGCGACACAATCGATCAGCTGGGCCGGGAACTTGTGCCGCGGGGCGAGCCGGTAGTTGATCGTCATCACGCTGTAACCGCGCTCGACCAGCTGGCGCGCCAGGCCGCTGCAATGCTCCTTGCTGCCGTGGCGCCAGGCCCCGCCGTGAACCATCAGCACCCCGGGAAACGGACCTTCGCCCGTCGGCACGAAGAGATCGGCCAAGAGCGCGGTCGTTCCGTGTCGGACATACTCGACGTCGGCCCGCTGCTCGAAGGTCGCGGCCGGCGTGGCCGGTTCGGCATTGCCGGCCCTTTCCGCTGCCGCGGCAGGACGGGGCGAAGTCGCGTCCGCGTCGCCCTGAGCCCAGGCGGCCGTCGGCAACAGCGACGCGAGCAGCAAGCCCACCGCAAACCGCAAGATTTGCCGACGTCGAATCATCACGGCCCTTAAGTTCGCTGGCATGACAACTCCTTCTGCTTCACGCCGCCGGCGTGCTGGGATGCTACCGGTCATCGGTCACTGATCTATAATACAGCGTTGGGAACCCCCGAGGATACGCCAAGGTAGGGCAATACGCCGCCGGCCCCCCTGCCAGCGGCGCCAAAAGCCCGACACTGTGCCCTGCCCCGGGCGGGCCCGCTGCGTTGGCCTTGTTGTTTCATCTGGGTTGTTTCATCTGGAGATCGCGTTCGTGCCCCATCGTCTTTCCACTGTCGAAGCGGCCGTGGCCGCCATCGGTCGCGGCGAGGTCGTGATTGTCGTCGACGCCGAGGACCGCGAGAACGAAGGCGACTTCGTCTGCCTGGCCGAGACGGTCACGCCCGAGATCGTCAACTTCATGATCACGCACGGTCGGGGTCAGCTCTGCATGCCGATCTTGCCGGAAGTTTGCGAGCGGCTCGATCTCCATCCGATGGTCGACGAGAACACCGCCCCGCTCGGCACCTCGTTCACCACGCCGATCGATCATCGCGACGCGAGGACCGGCATCACCGCCCAGGAACGCGCCCACACGATTCGCGAGATCGTCAATCCCAAATCGCGGGCCAGCGACTTCGTTCGCCCGGGTCACCTGTTTCCGCTGGTGGCCAAAGAGGGCGGCGTGCTGCGCCGCGCCGGACACACCGAAGCCACCGTCGACCTGGCTCGACTCGCCGAGCGACGCCCGGCCGGCGTGCTGTGCGAAATTCTCAACGACGAAGGCAATCGCGCCAGCCGCGAGGAACTTTACGACCTGGCCGCCGAACATCAGCTCGAGATCATCACGATCGAAGCCCTGATCCGTTATCGCCGCCAGCGAGAGAAGCTCGTCTATCGTATCGCCGAGGCGGATATGCCCACCCGCTACGGCAAAGGCCGCATGATCGCCTATGGCGTCGAGTACGAATCGCAGCAGCCGCTGGTGTTCGTAATGGGCGACCTGGAAAAGGCCTCCGCCCCGCTGGTCCGCTTGCACTCGTCCTGTTTCACGGGCGACTTGCTCAACTCGCTGCGCTGCGACTGTGGCGACCAGTTGCACATGGCCCTGGAGACGATCGGGGCCGAAGGCACGGGCGTGCTCGTCTACTTGCCACAGGAGGGCCGTGGCATCGGGCTGGTCGAAAAGCTCAAGGCCTATGCCCTGCAGGACGAGGGTCTCGATACGGTCGAGGCGAATCACGCCCTGGGCTTCAAGGCAGACACCCGCGACTACGGCGTCGGCATTCAGCTGCTCAAGGACCTCGGTCTGACGAAGGTGCGGCTGTTGACCAACAATCCCAAGAAGACCGACGCCTTCATCTACGGCGGGTTCGATCTGGAGGTGGTCGACCAGGTGCCGATCTTGCCGCCGATCAACGAGCACAACGCGCGGTACATCGCCACGAAGCGCGACAAACTGGGCCACCACCTGCCGGACGACGTGTAAGGGTTAGGCTTGAGGCTGTAGGCCGTAGGCTTCAGGAAGACTGGCCATATCAACCCTCCGGTCTCCGGTCTGTAGCGTCAGGTCTAGTGTCGAGGGCGAGGCTCCTGCCGAGCCGAGGGTGGCAGGCTCTGCCAGCGCGTCGCTTGTCGGGTGCGGGGTGCCACTCAGGCTGCTTGTCAGCCAGTGCGAACTGGGCCGAGTCTTACCGCCGGGTGCCGATCGGGGACGGGTCCAATTCTCGGCTCGACGATTTTCCACTTGCCGGACGGGCCGTCCGAGAACTTGGACCTGTCCCGCTTGCCGTTTCACGTGCGAGTTTTTTTCGCGAATCCCGCAAATCGTCCCGAGTGCACAAAAACTCGAACCTCTTACCTCAGCGTCGCTTGGCGGCGTGTGAAGCGGGGCAGACTTCCCACCGCAAATCGCGCCCGCGATAGGGGTTAAGTTTTTGACCCGGCTCTCGGGAGGGGACGGCAAAAAACTCCGCGTCGCGCACCGGGGACGGGTTCAATTTTCGGCGGATCGATGTTCCCTTCTGGAAGTCGCGCTGACCGAGAACTTGGACCGGACCCCTTCGTCCGGAGACGTTCACTTCGCGCCGGCGGCGTACCAAGTTGCCAAAGAACGGACGGACACGCCGGTTTGTAGCCCGCAGCGTCAGCGAGGGACGATGGCCGCCTGGTAGCCCGCAGCGCCCCGCACTGGCTGACAAGCAGCCAGAAGTGGCACCCATCTGGCCGCCCCGCCGCCCCCGCGC
>QQVP01000113.1 GCA_003389215.1 Planctomycetota bacterium
AGATTGCGATCCGCTACGAACTCCAAGGTGTCGGCCGGCAGATCGAGGGCGTTGAGCAGCATCGTCCCCTTGGCAGCCGCGCCATACGCCGCCAGGCGATGTCCGCGGTCCCGCAGCGCCAACAACTCCTCAGACAGCCGGCGGCGAATGCCCGCGATCCGCTGCCCAAAACTGGCGAAGTACGCGCGCTGCGTACAGCCGAGCTCCGCCTCCTTCGCCAACAGGGCACTCCGTCGTGGCGTTGCCTCCGTCGCGGCGGGCGTGGCGTAAAGTCGCAGCGAGCCACCATGCGTATCAAGTCGCCGGGCGTCGAACAGATTCAGACCATGACGGCGCAGTAGACGCTCGGCACTCGTGACGGAGAAGTAGCAGAGATGCTCGTGGTAGATGGTGTCGAATTCGCAGTGGTCGACCAGATCGCAGAGGTAGGGCACCTCGAAGCTGGCCAGGCCCTGGGGTTGCAGTAGCTGGCGAATCCCCGACAGCACGTCCGCAAGATCGGCCACGTGGGCCAAGACGTTGTTGGCCAACACAACGTCCGCTTGCCCATGTTTGGCGACGATGGTGCGACTCACTTCGCTTCCAAAAAACTCCCGGACGACCTCGATGCCCCGATCACGAGCGACGGCCACGGGCCCTGGCACGGGGTCGACACCCAGCGCGCGAATACCGTGATCTACAAAGTTCTTCAGTAGGTAGCCGTCATTGCTGGCGACCTCGACGACGAAGCTCTCGGGGCCGAGTTGGCGCTCGCCGATCAGCTCCTCGGCGTGTCGCCGATTGTGCTCGAGCCACTGGGAAGAGAACGACGAGAAGTAGGGGTAATCCTCGCCGAACAGGATGGCCGGCCGGACGGTCTCGGCCAACTGCACGAGCCCACACGTTTCACAGAAGAGAAGCGTTAACGGGAAGCGACGCTCGCTCTCAGCAGATCCGCTGTCGTCTACCAGGCCGTCGGCCAGCGGCATGTTGCCGAAGTGGTAAATCACCTCCAAACGGGACGACTCGCAGGAGCGACATCGCTCAATCGTTACGCAATCGGCATCGCCGTCGTCGAAGTCACGTTGTGCATACGCCGTCGGGGCTTCCGACACGACGAGGGTGCCGCCGGAGCCGTGGCCGCACGTCCGTGCGGTGCCAGTCGTTGGTGCGGTGCCAGTCGCTTGTACCGCCGTCACTTGCGCAACGCCGGTCACCTGTCTCATACCGCTGCCGATCACCGCGGACCGACCACTCGAGGTCTTTGCACCAACCGAAGCCAGCCGACGCAGCGACCGGTCGAGCACGCCGCTGGCAATGAGTTCTTCGATCTGCCGGATCCGCAGATACTCGGCGCCCTCGAGCTGCTCCCGGCGCAGGCCGTAATCGCGATAGGCCTGCGCCAACTGCCGCACGCCCTCGCGAACCGTCCAGCGCGGTTGAAACGCCGGCACGGCCTCTTCCAGCTTCTCGAAGGACACTCGGTAGCACCGCTCATCGCTACCCGCCCCTTCAGCAAACTCGACCCGGCTCTCGGGCAGGCACGCGCGGACGATCTCGGCCACTTCGTAAACGCGAAAGTTTTCGCCCGTGCGGCCGACGTTGAAGGCCTGGTTATGAACCACATCCCGGGGCGCTTCGAGCAGCGCCACAAAGGCGCGACAGACGTCCTCGACGTGGACCAACGGTCGCCACGCCTGACCGTCGCTCTTGAGCAACACCACGCCCGTAGTCGAAGCGTATCCGGTCAGATTGTTGACAACGAGATCGGCCCGCAGACGAGGGGCATAGCCGTACACCGTGGCACAGCGCAGGTAGCAGGGGCTGAACCGCTCGTCCGCCAACTCCGCCAGATCGCGCTCCGCCAGCATCTTCGACTCGCCGTAGGGCGTCACGGGCCGCATCGGCGCCGACTCGTCGACCAGTTCGACATCGCTCGCCGCACCATAGAGACTGCAAGAGGAGGCGAACAGGAAGCGCTCGATCCCCGCCGCGCGGGCCGCCTTGGCGAGGGCTACCGCGGCGTGATAGTTGATCTCCAGCGTCGCCGCGGGGTTCAGATCGCCTAAAGGGTCGTTCGAGACGCCGGCCAGGTGAATGATCGCGTCGACCCCCACCAGGTCATGGGGGCTCACGTCCCGAATGTCTTTCGCCAACTCCGGAATCGCCGGCGGCCGGTCGCCCAACAGGCAGTCCGCAAACAAGCCGACGTCCAAACCGCGCACGTCGTGTCCGGCCGCGATCAACATCTCCGTGAGCGGGCCGCCCAAGTAGCCAAGATGTCCGGTCACCAGAACTCGCACGGGCCTAATCCCAAACGCGCCAGGGTGCTCGACCGCTCTGCCACATCTCGTTGAGCAGATCGCGATCGTGGACGGTGTCCATGCACTGCCAAAACGAATCGTGTCGGAACGCCATCAGCTCGCCCGCCTCGGCGAGCCGCGGCAACGAGTCGTGTTCCCACGAGGTCTCGTCACCGTCGATGAACTCGAAAATCCGCGGCTCGAGCACGAAGAAGGCGCCGTTGATCCAGTCGTCGGTCAGGCGCGGCTTCTCTTCGAATCGCTCCACGCGATCCGCCGCAAGCGTAAGCCGTCCGAATCTCGACGGCGGATGGACCGCCGTCAACGTGGCGAGTCGACCGTGCGCGCGGTGAAAGTTCACCAGCTTCAAGATATCGACGTCGCTCACGCCGTCTCCCCAGGTCAGCAAGAATGTACCAGCGCCGACGTCATCCCGTAACCTCAATATGCGGCCGCCGGTGTTCGTGTGCGGGCCGGTGTCGACCACACGGACGGACCAATCTTGCTCGCGCATGCCGCCGCGACCCACGTCGTTTCCAAACTCGCGGACCATCTCGCCGAGATAGCCGGCCGCGAGTACGAAATCGGTAAAGCCATAGTGTGCGTAAGTGCGCATGATGTGCCAGAGGATCGGCTGCGAGCCGATCGGCACCAACGGCTTCGGCCGCACCGACGTTTCCTCGGCGAGCCGTGTGCCGCTTCCCCCGGCCAAGATCGCCACCGTCATGTCCGACATATCAGTCCATGCTAAAGGGACGTCAGCGGTTCTTGCTGGGCGGGCGCCTCAGCGGCCGCCACCTCACCCAGCAGACGAATGTCGTACGGACCGTTGACCTCCAACACGAGTCCTCGCCAGGCGACCCGTCGTCGAAAGATCGACAGCAGCAGGGCCATGGCCTGAATTGTCTGCGCGACGATCAGGGCCCAGAAGATCCTCCACAACTTGATCGGCGTCAGCCAGGCAACCTCTTCGCCGGCGGCCCGAATCGAGCGGCGCACGGAGAACTCCAGCAGCATGATCGTGGCGAACATCCACCAGGCGTAGACGGTAATTCCCCCGAATGCCCAACCGAATGACTGCCAGTCGGCGGTCGCCAGCGCCACCAGGCAAAGCGCTAGGGACCCATAGACGGCAACGGTGCCCAGCAGGGTCTGCACGACGATCTGGTAGAACGCGGGATGATAGAGCCGTGTCCAGATCAACTGGCGCCGGGCAAAGTTGAGGCAGAACGGAACGCTGCATTCTTCCCGGTTGACCATCATCAGCTGGGGCACGAAGCGCACCTGAAAGCCGTGCCGCGACAACTGGCCGGGCGTGCCTGCGTCCAGCGCGATCACCCGGGCCCACTCGGCCACCAGATTGCACGAGCGCACGAGCTCGGCGCGAATCGCAAAGCAGCCACCCCAAGGCATCGTATTCAGGTACATCATCACGCTGGCCATCGCGTTCCAGATGTAGCGCACCAGCGAGCCCCAGCGTCCCACCGGCGGCATGAACCAGCGGTTGCCGAAGGTCGCGCCGACGCGCGAGTCGTCGAGCATGGGGCCAACCAGATCGGTAAGCCAACCTGGGTGTGGCATGTTGTCGCCGTCCGACATGGCAATGAACTCGAACGAGTCGTCCAGCTTTCTGGCGAGCTGGACCACTTTGCTGTTCGTCGAATTCACCGGGCCGTCGGCGGGATCGTGGGCGAACTCCTCGATGCGGACGTGGGTCGATGCGGTTTCCGCCACGGCCTGCTGGGCTACCTGCCAGGCGGGGTCATCTCGTCGGTCGATGGCGATGTGCAGTTCATAGTCGGGATAGTCCAGCGTCATCATCCGCGTCAGACTCTCGCCCAGGTACGGATCAGCTCCCTTGAGTCCCATCAAGATCACCGCCCGGGGTAATCGGACCTCGGTACGGTCGACTTCAACACGACGGAACCCGCGCGCGAAGACGCAGGCCCCGGCAAAGCCCATCAGGCCCATCACCAACAGAAAGACATTCCAGCCGAATACGACACTTGGCATGGCAACTAGACACGCGGCGCATCGGCCGCGCGATTGCGGTGGGGCTCGCCCTGAGCGGCTCGAGGCCAGGGACGGCTGGGAATCACGAATT
>QQVP01000127.1 GCA_003389215.1 Planctomycetota bacterium
CCTTCGATCGGGCTGCACCCCCGCGACAATCAACTGCTCATCGAGGCCCTTCGCGATTTGCAGAATCTCGGCAACTCCGTGCTCGTCGTCGAACACGATCAGGCCATGATGACCAGCAGCGATCATCTGATCGACATGGGCCCCGGCGCCGGACTGCACGGCGGACAGATCGTCGCCCAGGGTTCGCCCGACGACGTCACCGCCCACGCCGACAGCATCACGGGAAAATACCTGGCGGGTGAGCTGTCGATTCCCGTGCCGTCGCAGCGCCGCCGCGCCGCCAAGTCGCGCTCGCTGACGTTGCTCGGCGCGGCGCTCAACAACCTGCAAGACGTCGACGCCATGTTTCCGCTCGGCACTTTCACCTGTGTGACGGGCGTCTCCGGCTCGGGCAAGAGCTCGCTCGTCAACGGCACGCTCGTCCGCGCGCTGGCCAGACGACTAACCGCCAGCGGGCCGAAGCCGGGACCCCATCGCGGACTCCGTGGGGCGGCCCAGATCGACAAGCTCGTGCCGATCGACCAGTCGCCCATCGGGCGTTCGCCGCGAAGCAACCCGGCCACTTACACCGGCGTGTTCGACGAGGTCCGCAAGGTCTTTGCCGGCACCCGCGAGGCGAAGCAGCGCGGCTTCGGCGTGGGGCGGTTCAGCTTCAACGTCAGCGGCGGCCGCTGCGAGGCCTGCCAGGGTCAGGGTCAGCAGAAGATCGACATGAACTTCCTGCCCGACCTGTACGTCACCTGCAATGAATGTGGCGGAGCCCGCTTCAACCGGCAAACGCTCAGCGTGAAGTATCGCGACATGTCGATCGCCGACGTCTTGAATCTGCGGATCGAGGATGCCCGCGAGACGTTCGAGAACTTTGCATCGATCGAACGGGTGCTCGGCTGTTTGGTCGACGTGGGGCTCGGCTATCTGAAGCTGGGACAATCGTCGATCACGCTCTCCGGCGGCGAGGCCCAGCGGATCAAACTGGCGACCGAGCTGGCCCGGGTCGACACGGGCAACACGCTCTACGTGCTCGACGAGCCGACAACCGGTTTGCACTTCGACGACATTCGCAAGCTCCTCGAGGTGCTCAACCGGCTGGTCGACCTGGGCAACACCGTGCTCGTGATCGAGCACAACCTAGACGTGATCAAGGCGGCGGATTGGATTGTCGACTTGGGACCCGAGGGCGGGGCGGACGGCGGTCAGATCGTGGCCACCGGCACCCCGGAAGAGATCGCGGCGATTGAAGAGAACCACACCGGCCGCGCACTGCGGGATGTGCTGTAGGGTGCAATTGAAATAGGGGACAACGACATGCAAACGCGTATCTCACTGTTTGTGAGTTTGACTTTCCTGCCGTGGTTGGCCGCATGCGAGCAGGAGCAGCCCTTCGTCCATTCCTATCATCCGGATGGAATCCCGACGGTTAGGTTCGTGACGGCCGCGTTCCGTACCATGCCGAGCGATCCGGACGATCCACGCGGCAAACTTGTGTGTATGGGAGACATATCCTTCGAAGGCGACAACTTCGGTAACATTTCGCACTTCGGCAAACTAGATTTCGAACCGACCCAAGACAATCGCGGCAATACGTTGCGGCCATGTCGTTTTGGAACGCTGCAGCCGGTCGATCCCGGCGAACTCGTCTATCCGGAATTCGAACCCGTAGATTTATGGGTCGAATCGCCGGATGAAGCATCGATGATCTCATTGATGGTCCGTTTTCGAGGACCCGAGCGAGACGTCAGCTCCTTCCAGCGGCTCAAGGGCACGATCCAGTTCCGTCATGGCGGCCGACAGGGCGATGTGGAGATTCCTGTCTCAGAGATTCAGCACGGCCTGAGTTGGGATCACCCCACGCTCGCAGCGGCCGGAGTGCAAGTCCGCTTCTTTGCTCCCGAGGGCGAAGACACCCGTGGCCAGTTCGGCGTCTCCGTGTCGGGCAAGCTTTCCAACTACGGCCTGGGACGCGTTATGGTCAACGGTCAGGAGGTCCGCGGCTGCGCCGAGCATCACCCGCCGGACGCGGACGGCAACGACATCAGCATCTTCACCGCACGCGACGGTGCTTTCGCGGCCGAGGCAATTTATCGCGTCGAAGTAACCACGGAGCCGAAAGACGAGAACATTCTCGTCGTACCGTTCGATCTGAATGACGTACCGATCGAGCAGTGGAGATAGGTCAGCGGTCTGCAAGACTCGACCAGCACCGGTGCCATGCCCACGCGGATCGTGCGGTGAGCCGCTGAGCCGTTCAAATCCGCCGCCACACGCTATCCCACCTGCGGCCCCGGCGTTATCTTAGGGCGTAACGACCAGCCGCCGGGGCCGCCGCGTCGCACCACGGCTCGTCCGTCAACCAGGGGAAGGATCGATGCCGGCGCCGCCCGAAGTTCTCGAACTCGTCGCCCGCTTTCGCGACCATCGCGACAGCTATCTCGATCCCAAATACAACGAGACCCAGCTGCGTCGAGAGTTCGTGGACCCCCTATTCGTGGCCCTCGGTTGGGACGTCGACAATCGCCAAGGCTATGCCGAGGCCTACAAGGAAGTCGTGCACGAAGCGTCGATCAAGATCGGCGAGTCGACCAAGGCGCCCGACTATTCCTTCGGCATCGGCGGGCTTCGCAAGTTCTTCGTCGAGACCAAGAAGCCGTCGGTCAACATCAACAAAGACACGGACCCGGCCTACCAACTGCGTCGCTATGCCTGGTCGGCCAAGCTGCCGCTCTCGATTCTCACCGACTTCGAGGAGCTCGCCGTCTACGACGGCCGCGTTCGTCCGGAAAAGAAGGACAAGGCCTCGACCGCCCGCACGAAGTACATCACCTACGAGGAGTACGACGATCGCTGGGAGGAAATCGCCGAGATCTTCTCCCGCGACGCGGTCCTCAAAGGCTCATTCGACAAGTACGCCGAGTCGACCAAGAAGAAGCGGGGCACCGCCGAGGTCGACGACGCCTTTCTCAAAGAAATCGAAAAGTGGCGCCACGACCTGGCCCGCAACGTAGCGCTGCGCAACAAGGAGCTCTCGCAGCGCGAGCTCAACTTCGCCGTTCAAAAGACGATCGACCGCATCATCTTTCTGCGCATCTGCGAAGACCGCGGCATCGAGCGCTACGGCACGCTCCAGGGCCTCACCTCGGGCCCCAAGATTTACCCGCGGCTCTGCGAGTTATTTCGCAAGGCCGACGACCGCTACAACTCGGGCCTGTTCCACTTCAACAAGGAAAAAGACCGCACGGAACCGCCCGACGAATGGACCCTGGCCCTCACCGTCGACGACAAAGTTCTCAAGGAGATCGTCAAGCACCTCTACTATCCCGAGAGTCCCTACGAGTTCTCCGTCCTGGGCGCCGACATTCTGGGCCAGGTCTACGAGCAATTTTTGGGCAAGGTCATCCGACTCACCTCGGGGCACCAGGCCAAGGTCGAAGACAAGCCCGAGGTCAAAAAGGCCGGCGGGGTCTACTACACGCCCACCTACATCGTCGACTACATCGTCGAGAACACGGTCGGCAAGTTGGTCGAGGGCCGCGAGCCGCACGAGGTGGCCGCCCGCACGAAGACGACCTGGAAGCCGGCCAAGAAGGGTCGTCCGCTGAAGGTGCTCGACCCGGCCTGCGGTAGCGGTTCGTTCTTGATTGGAGCTTACCAGTATCTGCTGAATTGGTACCGCGATTGGTACACCGAGAACGAACCGGCCAAGCACAAAGATCGCATCTATCAGACGCGCCACGACGAGTGGCGGCTCACCACCGCCGAACGGAAGCGGATTCTGCTCGACCACATCTACGGGGTCGACATCGATCCGCAGGCGGTCGAGGTCACCAAGCTCTCGCTGCTGCTCAAGGTGCTCGAAGGCGAGAACCAGGAATCGCTGGAGAAACAGACGCGGCTGTTTCGCGAACGGGCCTTGCCCGACCTGTCGGACAACATCAAGTGCGGCAATAGTCTGATCGGCCCCGACTTCTACCAGGGCCAGCAGCTCGACATGTTCGACGAAGAGGAGCGGGCGCGGATCAACGTGTTTGACTGGGAGACGGAGTTTGTCCAGATCATGAGTTCCGGCGGCTTCGACGCGGTGATCGGCAATCCGCCGTAT
>QQVP01000131.1 GCA_003389215.1 Planctomycetota bacterium
TTTTGGAAAGACCAAGACCAATCAACATCATCCGACCAGCCTCAAGCTAGCAACACAATATCTAGCGATAGCTGTCTGAAAAAACAAACACATTGACCTTGAAATCACAGAATGCAAAAGCCCAGTTAGAACTAAGGTCATGTGAATTCCTATGTCCGGATCTCCGAGGCTCGGTCAACATCCATCCTGCAACAACCGAGCGTCGTCCGTTGCGATCGACTCGAGTCTCTCATTCTGTCCTGGCAGGTACGGTTCAATGACTTGAATATGGCTCACCAGTTGTCATCCAGACGTAGCAACCTAAAACTCGTAACCAAACTTCTCGATATCCGTCCGATATGTCTTTGCCACAATGTTGCGAGTCCGCGCGTCGTAGTACTCTTGATAGGGACGATGCTTCGAGCAGTTCGACTGCACGAGTTCTCCGGTTATGCCCAGAACCTGACAAATGTGCTTAACGTCCCGGTCGAGGCTCTCGTAACGTCCTGCGAAATCGACGAAGAGTTCTCCAGCGTCGTCGACCAACCAGTCTAACTGAGGACGGGCCTGGCTTAGTCCCTTGGAGTTATAGCTGCCGACGGGTGGGATGTTGACCGTCTCAAGGTCCAGGCAGAACGCGGAAAAATCCTCGTAGTGGCGAACCGCCTGATGGCGATTTTGCTTGAGATAGAAGAAGAGAGAAACGAGGCGATCCCATGGATTCCGAACGAAGCAGAATTTGAACGCGCGCGCGAAGTAGTCTCTCGTGAGGCCGCCCGATGCGAGCACGTCAAGTACTCCGCAGTGTCCGAATGTCACCAGACCTTGGTTCGAAAATGAACTAAACTGACTTGGGCTCATGAGTAATGGGCAGCCATGCGTCGCGAGCAGCTTGTGAATGCTAGTTCCCGCCGTCTTGGGGACCCAAACGAAGATTCCCTCCGAAGAAGTTGTTGGGGTTGCCATGGTCGTGGCTAGCTAGACAGGGCTTGAGTCATGTGAGTCTGCCTATACTACCCAACACGCAGAGCCGCACTGCTGGCGAATAGCAATCGCTTCGTCGTCTCGCTGTCATGCTGTACGAGTAGTGATCCATCGGTTATGAAGGCTTCAGAGCCATTTAGCAAGGAGACCTTCATGAATACCGTCTGCTGTTATCTATGGTGACGGAGGCTCTCTGGTGACATGGCACTATCTTGACGGCGCGATCTATCATCTGCACCCCGGACAACTGCGGTGGAGCGCCCCCTATCGAGGGCACGCGCCTGACCTGGGCGGACGTGGCCTTCATTTTCTACTATGGCGGCATACGTCTCCAACATTTTCGCGAAACGTATTCGTACCTGGTCGTGAACGATGTCACGACTTGTCTCAGCTATTGCGCCAAGCAAGCTTGCATCGCCGACGCTCCGGCGAGATTCTGTCACGGCTGTACTCTGGACGACTCGGCGACGGAACGTGCCGAGCGTGCGGACTACCAGGCGTCTGGAGACGCAAGCGAAGTGCCGGAGCAGCTTGGTTTCGACGAGGATGTCGAGGAACCTGTCGACGTGTGGGTGACCAGCTTCAAATTTCTGTACCAGGCGTTATGAAGGTTGGGGTTGGGTAATTCCGGTGTGCTGCGGAGAGCTGAGTGTAGCGAAGCTCGGAGCAGCACACCGGGCCGCGAACTCGGCCGGGGCCACGTAGCCCAGCGAGCTGTGCGGCCGAACCGTGTTGTAATCCTCCTTCCACATCGCGGTCAGCCTCCGTGCCGCCGCCAAATTCTCGAACTGTTCGACCGCCAAGAACTCGTCCCGCAGCCGACTGTGAAAACTCTCGGCGTAGCCGTTCTGCCAAGGGCTGCCCGGCTCGATGTAGAGCGCCTCGACGTTGATCTGATCGAGCCAACGCTGCATCCTCTTGGCAACGAACTCGGGACCGTTGTCCGAGCGAATGTACGCAGGCACGCCATGCATCGCGAACAGTTCCGCAAGCGTGTCAATCACGTCCTCGCTGGTGATGCCGCGATCGACCTTCAAGGCCAGGCACTCCCGCGTGTACTCATCGACGATCGAAAGCCACTTCAACTGGCTGCCGCTGGTGGTGCGATCGAATACGAAGTCCCACGCCCACACGTGATCGCGATGCTCGGCGCGTCGTCGGTCGCAACCGTTCTTGCTCATCCCCAGTCGCCTCCGTTTTCGCTTCTTCTGCGGTACTTTCAGCCCTTCCCGACGCCACAGGCGATAAACCCGCGTGTCGCTCGCCTGCCAATGCTCGGCCCGCAATAGCGATGCGATGTGGCGATAGCCGAACCGCGGTCGCTGGCGGGCCAGCTCGCGCATTCGCTTGGCAAGCGCCGACTCATCGCTACGTGGCTTCGCCTGATAACGCTGGCTACTGCGTGGTTGATCGATCACGCGACATGCCCTTCGCTCGGAAACCGCGAACTGCTGTTGCACGTTCGCGGCCGCCGCACGTTTCCGGGAAGGGCTTACCAGTTTCCCTCCGCGATGTGCTTGAGCATCTTGTTGTCGAGCGTCAGATCGGCCACGACTTCTTTGAGCTGCTTGTTCTCCTCTTCGAGCTCTTTGAGACGCTTCGCCTCTTCGGCCTTCATGCCGCCGTACTGCTTCCGCCAGCGGTCGAACGTTGATTCGCTCACCTCCAGCTGCTGCAGCACCGCCGCCAGGTCTTTGCCGGCGTTGAGCATCGCATCGGCGTCCCGCAGCTTCCGCACGATCTGCTCGGGCGTGTGTCGTCTTCGTCGTCGCTTCGTTGTCACGTGTCGGTCTCCTTGCCAAATGGCTCTGAGACCTTCATAACCGATGGATCAGTTTTTCAACAGCAGGCCATGGGGCCTATCTGCCGAACTTCTCCGCAGATTTCGTTGTTCCAGCGAGTAGCTGGAAGACCGCGCGGCTCGTTTGGAGCAAGAATGGTCGTATCGAATCGGTGCCCATTGACAAATTTCGGGAAGCAACCATTCCGTCAGAGCTCATGGTCAACATGAATCCGACAGCAAAAACGCAGTTTTCTCAGCTGATGCTGGAATCCACCTCGGGGCAACGAGCGGTCGTGGAATTCGAACCGGGATCGCCCTGCGTCGGCTTCTGGAATGTGCTGAAAATGACGATCGCGCAAGATTCTGCCTAGGCCGGCCGCGAGAAATCGCAGGCGTCGTCGAATCGCAACGAAATCGAGGCGCAGAGCGCAGAGTTTCAGATCCTGGAGAGTTTTGGCGGCTACATCTACCTACGCGTGCTCGCCATCGCCACGGGAATCGGGACGTTGTTTGCCGGTGTGGGGGCGATTGCCGGGGCCGCGGTCGGGCTGAAGATCAACGCGGTTCTCGGCACGGTCTTGAATGTCGCCGGCGGCCTGATCGACGCCTCGCTGGCCTTCTTTGATGTTCGCGACGTCGCGCGGGCCGTCGAGCCGGCGGAGAAACGCCTGCGCGATAAGGGCCTCGAAGTTAGCGGGCAAAACGTCATCGGCGAGATGAACGATGACGAGATCGAGAAAGCCGGCGAGGGCGCCGTCCCGGCGGTCCTTACCGGCCTGTTCCTGGCGATATCGCTTCCGTTTGCGGTCGCGGGCACGGCGGGACGCAAGATCGCACGCGGCATCGAGGGGCTCTTCCTGAAGTCGCCGGCAGCCCGCACGGGAATTGGTAGAATGATTATTGACCTGCTCAAATCGCGTCGGCGTGCCCGGATGCTCTTGACCCCGAATGTGTACCAAGATGTAGTTAACCGCCCTCGAAAGGACTCAATTCACCTGGGTCGCCAGCGATTCGGCCCTTGGCTACTCCTGCGGACTTTTGCGGGATTGCAGAGGCCCCGTCGCGACTTCTACCCTTACCTGGTACTTGTCGTCGACGAGGATGAGGACTATATTTGGTACACCGTCGTCGGCCTGCACGTTAACGGATCCTAAACCAAGCAGGGCGACGGGGACGAGCACGAACGCAACGATTCTGTGCAGCCAACCCTGGACGAATGAACGAGATTCCGACTTTCGTGCAGAAACCGACATGACGAGCCCTTTGA
>QQVP01000133.1 GCA_003389215.1 Planctomycetota bacterium
CCGGCGGCCTTGAGAAAGCGACGTCGCGTCGCGTCGGGGCGAGTTGCCATGGCGATTGACCTCGGGGCAGGGTCTAGCTTGGGGGCAGGATCTGGCTTGCGGAGCAGGGTCTGATTTGCTGGGGGGCGGGGTCTGATTTGCTCTTCCTGGCGATCAGGACTTTCGCGCTCTGTTGCGATGCTGATTATGATGGCTCGCCGCGTCGGCGATGGCGTTGCCCCAGGTGGTCGCTGGCGCGGCCCCGCCGGTCACCTTGTTCAGCTCGGCCGTGGCGCCCGCCTTCTTGTAGACCTGTTCCGCGTCGGCCAGCTGCTGCCGACCGATACGGCACTCGCGTCAGCGCCGGCTACTAGACTAGACCGGTCATCGTTTTCATCAGTGTTTTTGCCCCGCATTTGGGGCAGGGAGCTTCCAGACGTTCATCATAGCCTGGATTCGTTTGAATGACAGTTTCCTCAGAATGAGGTACAAGAGCCTCGATTTGTGGGTCGGAAGTCGACTCGATTGGAATCTCGGAATACCTGACTTCCACAATTCTAATGTCGTGAGTAGAAGTATGCTGACATATGACGGTATACAAATCGTCACCAAACCCGTCTACGAAATCATCGCTTTGGTAGCCGCACGAATCGCAAACAAGCTTAGCCGTAAACATGAATCGATGTCCTTAGAAAAAGCCGTCGAACTGTCTCGACAGAAGATCATCCAGTTCGAGTTGTCCACCCGCTCGGCGGCATTGCGAAGCACGACTACCGCGCGGCGGCGTAGCTGCGGCCTGCTTCGCTCTTATTCAGTTGTCAAAGATCGGACGGAGCGGAAGGTGTGCGCCGTGTTCGTTGCTTGGCCTTTGAGCTGCGATTGTCGCATCGAAATCGTTGGACTTGCGTTTTCGAAATTGGCAATTCGGGCTTGATCCAACGCTGGTTCTGGCCTTCACTCGCTGCTGTTTCGAGTTGGAATCGTTTTTTTACGGGACGATCAGGACGCGTCAATTTCCCGCATCGCCTCAGCGATCCACCTCTCGTACTCCTCCAGAGACGCCGGCGCATCCGCCATCTTCTTCTTGTACATTGCCAATAGCCTTTCTACCTCAGGGCGCTCCGCACTCGCTAGAAAGCACGACTGGTGGAACACAGCATCACTGAACGCGGCTAGCTGATGAGTGGACTTCAGAAAAGGCGGGGTTGCCGCTATCTCATCGTTCGCACCAATAACTTGCCCGCAAAGCGGACACGTCGACTTTCCACGAATTAGAAGAGCCATTTGGTCACCGCCATTCTGAATTCAGAGAATGTGCCGTTGTCATTGAAACGAATTATTTTAGGATTACCGAGTTCGACGATGAAGCTGCTCTTCTGAATATTGTTTATGAGGAATGGGAAATCGGCATTTCGCGACGGACCTGTGGGTCGGCCGTGACTGTGTACAATTAGTCGTTTGAAATCACTGATGTTGGCGAAGTCGATCCCTTCTTGCCCACCACTCACCAGCCACCGACTACCATCCATCTTCGACACGATGGCATGCTCGAGACCGACTGGAAACTCAGGTGTTCGGCTCTGGAATGTCAATCGCTTCAGTTCATTCGTTAGATCGACAACCTTCTCCCCTCTTGCTATCTGCCTAACTGCCGTCGCAGGTCTTATGTCGCCGAGCAAGCCCGATCCGGCGACCACAAACGGGACAGGTCTAATTTCCCCGAAGTATTGGACCTGTCCCGTTTATTGTATCCGGCGCTGACGGTGTGCGCCGTGTTGGTTTGTCGGCCATTCAACTGCGCATTTCGCAATGAACTCGTTGGACTTGCGTTTTTTTCGGAATTGGCAATTCGGGCTTGATGCAACGCTGATTCCGGCCGTCGCCTGTCGTTATTTCGAGTTGGAATCGTTTTTGTACAGGACGGGCGGTTCTTTGCGCCTTCACCGTACCACAGGCAGCGATCATCGACCGAAGAACGCCAACTCGGGCTGACCTAAGATCTAAACTGTCAAAGCATTAAATACCGGCTGAGTTTCTTATCGCTACGCGGACGCTTACTTCGAACAAAGCGTCGAGTATATCGTACGCAACCGACCCCGTAGACGTTCAAGTTCCACGTCGCTCGGACCTACTCCAATCACCAGGGGCTGCCAAATGAAGTCGCAACCCTCAAGTTCGTATAGATGGGTGCGAACCGCCGACTGCACATCTTCTGGCAGGTGGGCGAACAACGCGGCAATTCGCGGTAAATCATCAACATCGCAAACGATGAACAAGAATTCATTGACGAATTCACCTTCTGTCAACAGACCTCGCTCAAGTTGCGAGATCATTCGATCAATCCTCGTATCAGCGGGCTTCATCGACTTACTGTCCCCATATTGTTGGAAATCCAAGAACGTCGGTATCGAGAAAAAGACGTTGATCGATGAACCAGTCCAATTGCTCAACATAAGCACCTACTGCCGGGTCGCGTACAATAACGTGTTGAACACCGTCGATATTACGAAGGCCGTCAATGACGACCGCGTGCCCGTCATCCACGACGGCTAGGAATCGCCGACCACTAGCAAGGGCGACCACAAACGGGACAGGTCTAATTTCCCCGAAGTATTGGACCTGTCCCGTTTATTGATTGTATCCGACGCTGACGGTGTGCGCTGTGCTGGTATCTCGGCCGCTCAACTGCACCTTTGGCATCGAAATCGTTGGACTTGCGTTCGTGAGATTGGCAATTCGCGCTTACTGCAACGCTGATCCTGACCATCGCCGATCGTCATTTCGAGTTGGAATCGTTTTTGTACGGGACGGGCGCTACCGGTTTGCGCTATGGTTGATTTCGCTGGATCCTTGAAATCGAAATCGTGGGACTTGCCGCTTTCGGAATTGGCAAAGCGGGCGCGATGCAGCGCTGATTCTGGCCTTCACGTCTCGTCATTTCGAGTTGGAATCGTTTTTTTACGGGACGCCGGTAGCGCACTTAATCATTAGAGTCGAGAAGGAGTCGGCGACGCGCTCAAAACCTTCGCCTCCCTCGTGGTAATAGTACACGGGCGGATCGTCACCCTCCGAGCTGACCATGAAATGGAACTGATACCCCTGATGCATTCCGAACACGACAGCATCCTCTGGAAGCTGTGGAGGGTTCGATTCTTCCGCCAGCGTTTCCGCAGCCCAAGCATTCAATTCAAGGCAGGTCGGGTAGAATACATCGGATCCCAGAAACCACTCGCCTGCACCTCGCCCCATTCTACGCAAGAAAGCCACGTAAGCTGCCGGCAGATGCCCAAGACGTTGCCGAATCTCGCGGATCTCCTCCTCGGAGCAGCCTCGAATGCTCCCCGGAGACGCCACCTGCCGCTTCCACAAATGATCTTCGATTGTCTGCAAGAACTCGTCACCCATAACGCACCGAGTTTTTCATTTCGAATGGTTCATACGCCCTTAAAGAGACGGGGGCCACTACTGACGAGCAACTCGATCCTGGGAAAACTGGCTCGGAATTGCTCAATAACGCCCAAGCATGATCCACATACAGGGCGTTCTTAGAACGTGTCCCGATAGGTGTTTATTGGTTGGCGAGGCGCTTTGACATCAGGTTGATCATGGCGATGTAGGTGAAGGCTTCGGCGGAGGCGGTGGTCTTCTCGTAGTCTTTGCTGTGGCGGCGGTAGCGAGCCAGCCAGG
>QQVP01000004.1 GCA_003389215.1 Planctomycetota bacterium
CACTCTTGAGGCTCAATCGCCGCGAAGAATGGAATCGACCTGCTCACGAAGAGTTGCTGGCAGTGGAGTCAAGAGAGAAGGGTTAGACGGGCACCGATACGCTATGTATTCGAGAAATGACACAGAAATTAATTCCTCAATCTCTTCATCATGGCGGCGGTAGTACTCGTCGAGGATTGCCAGCAGAAGTTCGGCGCGATCATTGCGCGATTCGGCAAGTTCGCTTTCGTACCAATCGAATAGATCGCTCATTAGCTCGTGTGGAAGGATATAACCAAATCGCTCAAGATGTCGGTCGTACAACGGCTTAACTTCTGGCAACTCGTTCAGTACTCGGCGAAAGAGATCGTCGGCTTTTGCCTGGTCTACCGCGATCGTCGTCAATTTGCGCTGCAGACAGGGTCCGAGCGACAGGGAATGCGTGAGGCCCTGCGATTGCAGCCCAGCAAGTTCACGCAGAAAAGCCGAGATTAGATAGACGGTCTCCGGGTCGTCCGATTCGCAATGTGACTCCAGGACTTCTAGGGATACGCTCGCGCCCGCTGCGTCTTTATCGGCCTGCATCAGAATGGCGTGAACAAGATCCTCCATCGCACCCCCAGCGACACTTCCGACCATGCGTTTGTCGGTTTGACACAGGTCTTCAAAACCAGGCGCGTTGGCACGAAGTTCTTCTAATAGGGCAGTTACTTCTGGGCTCGCCATGAGAGCATATCTTTCGTATAATCCTACTTCGTCCTGCCGGCCTTTCCCGGCCCCTGACTCAGCGCATCGCGCATGTCTTCAAGGACACCTTGGGCAGCGCATCGATCAGCCTCTGACCAGTTCTTTCCGTCCTTCTTTAGCCTATCGCTCAGGTTCTTGTACGCGTTATTCAACGCCTCGTAATGGAATTTTCCTTTTGTCTTCATGCCGGTAAGAGCCTCGTGACGAGCCGCATCCTGCAAGCTCCCCGTGCCGATTGGATCCGGTCCGTCTGCTCCCTTATAGATTCGATCAAGCGCCTTTTGAAGTCCCTGATCTTCGACCGCCGGCTTTGAGGTACCGCCACTGATCGGGACGCGTTTGCCTTTTGAATCCGCTTGCTTCATCGCTCGCGCGATATCTTCGGCCGTGTCTCCCACATCAGCAGCTTCTTCCGCACCCTTTCTTGCGGCATTCCCCGTTTCCGCTGCTTCGTCAAGGTGATCCAAGACTGCCTCGCCGGCGTCATCAATATAACTGCCGGCACCCTTGAGCAGTTTCCTCATGAAGGCTCCGCCAATGGGCGCGAATAGGCACGCGGTCGTCACGGCGTAGTCGAACGGCGTAAACGGCTCCCCGCTAAAGGCGTCCTCGCCGGTCGCAAGTTCCACAACATCTCGAGCCGTTTCGACGCCCGGAATAAGCGAGCTGCCAAAGTCGGCTTCCGGAGAATACTCCTCTTCGCCGGAATTGTCGGGAATCAATGCGATGGTGCCCGCCAGTGGAATTATGAGTAACCACCATAGTTCTCCACGCGGATCGATTGCGCCCGTACTGAAATTGCCGACGTACCGATACAGATTCGCATCGCCGGCGGCGAAGCCGATCGGGTCTTCGCTGGCCCAGCGGCCCGTGACGGGATCGAACCAGCGGTGGAGATTGTTCTGCAGACCGGTCGCGTCATCAAACGCCCGGCCCGTATAGCCGAACAGATGATCGACCGCCGCGGCCGTCTCGCTGGTCACGTTGCCGAACGAGTCGTACTCCCAGTACCTTTGGATCGTCGTGTCGCCGCTGCCCGCGTCGTAGAAGGCCAGCTGCCGGACCGTGCCCTGGTGGTCGGTCAAGGGCCAGTAGACGTCGCCCGCACTGCTGAGCGTGGTGACCTGCTCGTCCGCCAGAATCTGATCGACCGCAATTGGCCCACAGGTAGCGATTGGTCAGATCGGCTGCCTCTTCGCCGTCGAACTGCAGCACGATCTGCGAACCGTCGTAGACGAAGTAGGTCGCTTCCAGCGGATCGCTGCCCGCATCGCCGTCGGGATCGACCGTGCGGCCGATCCAGCGGTTGTAGACGTCGTAAGTGTGGGTGACTTCTTTGGTCGAATTGGTGGCCGCGTCCGCGTCGACGGGGCTTGCTTCATCCCTTAGTCAGTTGTCAAAGATCGGACGACGCTGACGGTGTGCGCTGTGTTGGTATCTCGGCCGCTCAACTGCACCTTTGGCATCGAAATCGTTGGACTTGCGCTTTCGGAATTGGCAAATCGGGCGCGCTGCAATGCTGATTCTGGCCTTCGCCGATCGTCATTTCGAGTTGGAATCGTTTTTGTACGACGGTGGGTAATTGAAAGTTTCACAGAACGGACACGGAAGCACTACGAACCTGTTACTAATGGCTCCACTTCGAGCAATTCTATCCCCTTCATGGACTCGCTCTGCAAGACGTCGCCTGCGGACTTGCCACACAACAGCAAGGGGCTCTTCCCGTCGCTGCTGCCAAACTCAACATCGGTGCGAACGAACTCTAAGTCGCCGATGACCATTCCAGGTTTTAGATAGACAGGCGTAGCGCCAACTATCGATTCATATCGGCCGCAAGAACTGCATTGGTCTAGGAAGCGTGTTCCTCGCCGTCCTGCATCGTACTGTACGGTCCGCGTGGCCTGAACGCCGTAAAACGATGGCGAATCTGGCAGAGGCTGGAAAACTAGGCCCGTGAAGCGATTTCGCTCATAGACTTCTTTGAACGCGTCAGAAACTATCGTGATTCCATCATACGTCGACGAGACGTCATACGACTTCTTCTTGATGACCAGCCCGTTTAGCGACTCTTCCCATTTCGCAAGTAATTCATCACAGGTTTCGCAGCGGTGTACTCCAGCGCGCGGTGTTCCGGAAAGGTCCGGAACAACCGATTGATGGATTTCCTGGTGTGGAGTCAGCGACGGATGCTCCCGGAAAGCATAGCTTTCATTATCCTGTCCGTAGACGACGTATGCGTTCATTGATTAATCCGCCAAGTGTGGATGTTGTTTGAAGAAGTCACAAGCGGCATCCGGATACTTATCTATGTTATTCTTGTAAAACTCGGCCGTCGCCTCAAGAAGCTCTTGTCGGCTAAAGTTGTCTCGAATCTTGCTTCCAGGATTTCCACGCTGTGGCCGCATGTGGTTGCCGGCACCGTCGGTCTTAGTTCGCAAGTGATCATTTAGATCCTTGTGCAATTGTTTGTGATCGGTCTCCGGCATCGTCGTGGTGGGTTGTTTCGGGTCGCCATCCATGAATTTGGGATCTGAATGATGCGCATTAGTCCGAGGCGGCTTTCCGCCGTCAGCTTTCTTTGCGGCGTCGCCAGCCACATCAGCAGCTTCTTCCGCACCCTTTCTTGCGGCATTCCCCGTTTCCGCTGCTTCGTCAAGGTGATCCAAGACTGCCTCGCCGGCGTCATCAATATAACTGCCGGCACCCTTGAGCAGTTTCCT
>QQVP01000096.1 GCA_003389215.1 Planctomycetota bacterium
ACTCAAACTGAGCGTTATTCCATCTGGAACTGATATTTGCGCATGAAACGAGGCCGCTTATGAAAGGAGGTTCGCGAAAACAACTCCGGACTTCACAAGGGCCTCGCCATGGATGGTGGTCTTTTTCCCCGCTTTTTGCAATCCGTGTTGGAACCGATTTGCCAGTCTCTGACGAAGCCTCAGCGTCGGCATTTGCGTTGGTTTCTGCTGGCACTGTTGGTCAGCACGCGGAAAGTGAAGCTGGCGAACATTGCCATGACAACGCCTCGCGGAGGGCATCGCACATCGTGCGGCAGTTTCCTGCGCAGCGATTGGGATGCTCCGTCGCTGCTGAGCCAGCAGGCGACCCGTACTTTGCAGCGTATGAAGCCCCGAGTCGGCGAAGTCATCTACCTGATCATCGACGATACGCGAATTGAGAAACGTGGCCGAAAGATGGACGCCGTGACGAAAATCTACGATCACAAGACCTTGCGATTTGTTCGCGGCCACATCGTGGTCACGGCGGCGATCATGTTTCGAGGCGTCGTCATGCCCTGGAAGATCGATCTTTGGATTCCCAAAGCACAGTCGCAGGGTAGGTATCGAAAGATCAACCAGATCGCGGCCGAGATGATCAACCAGTTGGTCGTTCCCAAAGGCTTGAAGGTGCGTGTGTTGTTCGACGCCTTCTACCTGGCCGTGAATGTTGTGAAAGCGTGTGAATCCCGAGGTTTTACCTGGTTTTCGGTCGCTTCCAAGAACCGCAAGCTGGTCCGCAAACATTGTCGAACGCGCGCCATCAAAGAGTTCGCGCCCGGAGTCCTCAAGCACAACAGTCGTCGTATCCGCTTGCGCCGAGTTCGATCTTGGCGCTGGATGCGTATCGCCAAGGTCGATGGAATACTGGGCCGCGTCGGCAAGGTCCGGATGGTCTTGTCGAAACGGCCACGGGATCCTTGGAAGAAAACGTTGGCGGTCGTCACCAACGAGACCGGCCTGGAAGCGCGCAAGATCATGACGGTCTACGAGAAGCGTTGGAATATCGAGGTGTTGTTCAAAGAGTTGCGGAGCTCGCTGGGGCTGTGCGATTACCAGGTACTGAGCAGAAACGCTATTGAGCGTCACCTGCACCTGTGCTGCATGGCCCACCTGCTGCTGACCCACCACGCCATCAAGGACGCAGGTGCACAAGCAAAAGAAAAGGATCAAGCAGTAACTCTGCCGCATTTGAACCAGCGCCTCGAAAGTCTACGCAACTCGATTCGCCGTGAACAAGCCAGGAACTTCCTCAAGCGAATCAAAAATCGGGATGCTCGAACCAAAATCCGAGCCTTCCTCAACGAATTCCAAATCGCGGCCTAAAACCGCTCAGTTTGAGTAACTAACTCGCCGCGGCGGGCCTTCTGCAACGCGCCTTGGAGCATCCGCTGTTTGAGTATGTGCAATTCTGCTTCGGACATGGTTCCCTTCAGTCCCAGCAGTAGTCGATCGTTGTAGCTCGTCGGATCGTAAAGTCCGTCCAGATCGGCAATCAGCGTGCGAAACAAGGCGCAAAGCTCAAGCAACTGATACCAATCCTTGCAGCTTCTTGCCAGTCGCGACATTTCGACGCCGAGGATCAGCCCAACATGGTTCAATGCGACTTCGCTTAGCAGTCGCTGAAACCCTTCCCGTCCTTCAGCAGTTGCTCTCGACAGCCCCAGATCCTCATCGATAACGAGAATTTGCTCTTTCGGCCAACCCATTCGACGAGCCTGCTCCACCAAGTTGTACTGCAACTGGGTCGATTCCTGATGATGTTGCACTTGATGTACTGTGGACTGCCGGACGTAGACAACTGCCAGCCGTCCTTGATGTACAGAACAGATTTTGTGGTTAGTAGCGGTTGTCGCGTTGTTCAGCATTCTGGTCCCTTCCATGGGCACACGTTGGTAATTGACGGAGAATCAATTCGGCCAGCCTGGCCGTCAATCTCCGACGACGGTCTTCGCACAACTCAATCCATAGGTTGTTCGGTGCTGTCTGTGCGCGCGGGGGGGCACCTTTCGTGCACGGTCTGTTCGCTGGTGGGTTTGCATTCCGCACCTCCGTTGCTCGGTTTCTGACGTTTCGTGGCCCACTGAGCCAAATTGAGAAGCGTTCGAGCGTCTATTACAGGAACAGCCGATTCCCCAGCAACATCTGTTTCAGGTGGGGTATCACTGTGCTGTCTTCGAGCAGACGTACTACCGCTGGCGTAAGGAGTATGGCAGGCTGCGGATGGACTAGGCGAAGCGTCTCAAGGAGCTAGAGAAGGAGAATGCTTGGCTGAAACGCCTGTTGGCAGATGCCGAGCTAGATAAGGCGATCCTCAAGGAGGCCGCCTCGGGAAACTTCTGAGCCCGGCCAAACGACGCCAGGCGGTCGAGCATGTGCGTGATGCGATCGGTCGGGCGAAGGTATCGGAGCGTCGGGTTTGTCGCGTCCTGGGCCAATCACGAAGTACTCAGCTGCGTAAGCCACACGTTCCCGATGACGAGCCACGGCTGGTGCGGGACATGATCCGCTTGGCGGCGCAGTATGGCCGCTATGGCTATCGTCGCATCACGGACCTGTTGCGGCGGGAAGGATGGCAAGTGAATCACAAGCGGGTTGAGCGTCTTTGGAGACGAGAAGGACTGAAAGTGCCTCAGAAGCAGCCAAAGCGAAGGCGATTGTGGCTGAACGACGGATCGTGCGTTCGTCTTCGTCCGGCGTACAAGGATCATGTGTGGAGTTACGACTTCGTGCATACCCGCGCGCATGACGGGAGGAAGTTGCGTATGCTCACGTTGATCGACGAGCATACTCGTGAGTGTTTGGCGATCGACGTTGCCCGACGTCTGAACAGCGAAGACGTCCTGGAACGGTTGAGTGACCTGTTCGTACGTCGTGGCGTACCGGGCTACATTCGCAGCGACAATG
>QQVP01000023.1 GCA_003389215.1 Planctomycetota bacterium
ATGGACATTCCGCAAACGTTTACAAATGCGTTGATTCGTGAAGGAAGCCTGCGTCGGGGACGACGCGGCCCGACCAATATCCACAGCGACGATATTGAAATCCACCGCACGCGGAACTCGCCGAAGTGCGCGACGGTAGTCATCATGGATATGAGCGGATCGATGCGATACGACGGGCAGTATATGAATGTCAAGCGGATGGGACTGGCCCTGGATGGGCTGATTCGCAGCGAATACCCCGGCGACTACCTGCGATTCCTGGAGATGTATACGTTCGCCAAAATTTGTCCACCGGGAAAGATCGGTGAATTGCTCTGCAAAATTCCGACCATCCACGACCCGGTTGTGAATTGGCAAGTCGACATGAGCGACGAGCGCGTCACGGAGTTGGCGTTGCCGCCGCACTTCACGAACATCCAACACGCCTTGCAGATGGCCCGGCAGTTTCTGTCGCTGCAAGACACACCGAACCGGCAGATTGTTCTGATCACCGATGGGCTGCCGACGGCGCACTACGAAGGGAGCGATCTGTTTCTGATGTACCCGCCGAACCCTCGCACCGAGGCGGCGACGATGCGCGAAGGGGCACTGTGCCAACGCGAGGGAATTACCATCAACATGTTCCTGGTGCCAAGTTGGTCACAGTCGGAAGAGGACATCCGCTTCGCCTACCGGCTGGCGGAATCCACCCAAGGCAGGGTCTTTTTCACCGCCGGCAACGACTTGGACAGGTTCGTGGTTTGGGATTACATCGAGCGCAAGCGAGAGATTCTGGGTTAGCGACTAGCCCTTACAACCGGTACAGTCAATCGCTTTGGAAACTCTGAGGCATAAGTTCATGGGCAAATCTCGCACGCCACGCAAGGTTCCGGCATAGACTTTCCGAAGAGCATAGACGTGCATCTCTTTCCCTGAGTTACCATGCAAGCCATTGACTCTGCCATCTCGAGCGTCATCGCCGCCAAAGAATCGGCTGTCAAAACGCAGGTTGCCTTCGCACTGGCCGCGAAGTCGCTCAGCGCTGAGAAAAAGCAAGGCGAAGCGATGGTGCAACTGATCGAAGCCGCCGGCCAATTGGGCAAGGCGCTGGGCCGCGGAACAAAGTTCGACGCGCTAGCGTAAGTTGTTTCGCTGCAACAGCTTATCGCGACCACAAAGTTCTTTACTACCGCCGCTCGCGGCTTCGCACCGCGCAGCACGAACTACGGAGGAATTGTCAAATGTTGTGTTTTGAGTTGTTGATTTAGGCGGCGGTTTCTTCCTGCAGGATTCCGTCTTGGAAGGAACGTCCTTCGATGACGAGTGTGATCTTTTCGTGGCTGTTGAGGCGTCTCCATTTCTTGGAAGCAGATTGGGCCAGCTTGAACATCATCGCCAGACTGGCGCGGCGGGTGCCGTTTCCTTTGGTCTTCCGATGGCGAAGCCGAATCGTGGCGAAGGTCGATTCGATCGGGTTGGTCGTTCGCAGATGGCCCCAGTGTTCGGCCGGGAAGTCGTAGAAGGTCAGCAGTTCGTCGCGATCTTTCGTCAGGCATTCACAAGCCGCTGAGTATTTGGCCTGGTACTTTTCAGTGAACGCATCGAACGCTTTCTCGGCGTTTTCCTTCGTCTCGGCTTGCCAGATCTCATGGAGATTCGCTTTGGCTTTGGGCTGCACGCTCTTGGGCATTTTATTGAGCACATTGGCCGTCTTGTGAACCCAGCAGCGTTGCTCGCGCGTTTCGGCAAAGACCTCACGCAGCGCCGCCCAGAAGCCCAAGGCACCATCGCCTACGGCGACTTTCGGAGCGACGGCCAGGCCGCGGTTCTTCAAGTCCAACAACAGTTCCCGCCAACTCTGCTTGCTTTCGCGATAGCCGTCGAGTACCGCGATCAGTTCCTTCTTGCCGTCGGCCGTGGCGCCCATCAGCACGAGCAGGCACTGCTTTTTGTTGGCATCGTCCTCCAGGCGAACCTTGGCGTAAATGCCGTCCGCCCAGAGGTAAACGTACTGCTTGTCGCTCAGATCGCGGCGGCTCCACTGGTCGTATTCATCGGCCCATTGCTCCTTCAGGCGAACGATCACGTTGGGACTGAGTCCCTTGGCTCGCTCGCCCACCAGAGCCTGCAATGCTTCACCAAAGTCGCCGGTCGAGATGCCTTTGAGATACAGCCAAGGAATCAACTCCTCGATGGCATCGGTTCGCCGCAGATAGGCCGGCAAGACGCTGGGCGTGAACCGGACGCGGCTTTCGGGATCGGGCGAGTTGTCGCGAACTCGGCCTTGCGTCACCTCGACGGGGCCGGCTCCCGTGAGAATCTCCCGCGCCGGTAGGTGGCCGTTCTTAATCACCAGTCGCCGGCCTTGCTCGTCGCGTCGATCCCGATGCTGGTCGATGAACAACTCAACTTCGGCGTTGATGGCTTCCTGGAGCATTCTTCGAGCACCTTCTCGGACGAGCTGATCGAGAGGGCTACGGTCATCGAACTGCTCTCGAAAGGCGATCACTTCCGGATCAAGCTGTTCGTCTACTGGCAAAACGGGTTGGTCTGTTTTAGTCTTGGTCATGGCGTGTCCTATGCCCGCTTCGGGCGGCTGAAGGGTAGTAGTTTCAGCAGGATACGCCACCTTTTTTCAACTCTTCAAGAACACAAGTTTTGAGAATAGCTCGACTTGCACACGATTGATGCCTGTGTTGAAGACATCGAAGTTG
>QQVP01000079.1 GCA_003389215.1 Planctomycetota bacterium
AAATCAATTTCGCGGGAAGCCCGGCTGGTATCATCCTTCCTTCGCAGGGGCTGTGTCAAGCAAACGCAGCACGAGATGCGTTCGTTCCCCCGAAAAGCGTGTCGTGGTGTCACAGACCAGCGACCGCCCCCGTCGTGCGCTAGCTAGATATCAGCGTGACGGCGTATGGCTAATGCCGCAATTGGGCAAAGCCTGCCTGAGTCGTTCCACTTCTTGTGACGTAGCGGGTGTACGGGTGAGCATGACTCGCCGCAATTTGCTCAATCCTGACAACGGCGTCAAATCCCTTACTTGCGTGTTATCGAGAGACAGAGATTCGAGATTCTTCAACCCAGCCAGCGGCGTCAAATCGCTTACAGAGGTGCCCGCGAGATCCAGATTCCACAGGCGGTCTAGTGCAGCCAACGGCGCGAGATCACGGACTTGTGTGTCTTGGAGACCAAGATCTCTCAGGTTCTTCATGCCCGCCAGCGGCGACAGATCCTTTACCTGCGAATTATCGGCATGCAAGACCGCGAGCTTGGTGGCGCGGGCCAGCGGCGAGAGGTCACTTACGAGCGAATTCGCGATATTAAGTGAAACCAAATATTCTAGGTTCCGCAGCGGCGAGAGGTCACTTACGTTCGTATCGCTGAGCCCCAGTTTCTGCAAGTTCGTGAGCCCAGCCAACGGCGACAGATCGCGAACCGCGGTGTCGTTTACGTTCAATTCGACAAGACTCACTGCCCCTTCCAACCCCGACAGATCGCTGACGGGTGCCTTGGGCAGGTAAAGATAATTCAAGTTCTTCAAGCCCGACAGCGGCCCCAGGTCGGTCACCGGTGTCTCTCCGAGCGAGAGGCGTTCGAGATGGACGAGATTTCTCAGTGCCGAGAGATCCTTGATCTCGGTTTCCGAAAGTTCTAATTGCGTTAGTCTCGTGTTGTCTGCAACCGGCGACAGGTCGGTCACCGCGGATCCCATGAGGCCCACAACCTTGAGATTCCGCAAGCTGCGCAAAGGTGTGAGATCCGTTACGGGCGTATTTGTGAGAGCAAGTCCCTGCAGACGTCTTAAATCGGTCAGCGGCGTCAGATCGTCGATCGTCGTATTCTTCAGGTTGACGAGGCATACCGTCGGCCCAAACCACGCGTCGGTTTGGCGATCCCACCAGGACGAAGGAAGGTGATCGAATTCGAATCTGACCCGCCCACCAACTTCCTCGACCCAGTCGACAACCTGCTCTTCCTTCTGCCGCTGCTGGCGCTCCCAGGCGATCCAACCGAAGGGAACGGCCAGCAGTGTCATGACGACGAGCAACGTCCGCAGCCGGAATTGGTACCGCGAGCGGCCTAGCTGCAACACGCCTTTATCACCAGCCATTTCAAACGCCGGGCTCCTGAGCACCTCGGTGAATCTAGTCGCCTACAAAGATCCGACTCGGAAACCCGTCCTTGTTGAAGTCGAACAACAAGTGCCACTCTTCTTCGAGGTACCCTTCTTCACCCATGAAGCCCAAGCGGTACGACATGTAGGTCGGCGAGTCTTTGCCGCCATCCGGTGGCCCCAGCAGACGCACTATCTCTTCTCGCGCCAATCCAAAGAGCGGCGACTCGGATCGGAGCTTCACACTTGTGGACATGAATCGTAAGGGTGTGTCACCGGGCAACCCGAGCAAGTCGCGAACCATGCTGCCGCGGACATCGGGACTCGTGGTCTTCCATAGCTTGGCATCGAAGCGTCGTGAAGGCAATTCGCTGCCACGGCACCCGGCAATGCAAAGAGTGAACACGAGTCCGACCAGTGAGGCTAACCCAATTGCAGCAACCGCCGTTCGCATTCGATTACTTCTCGTCTGATTTAGCTTCGGCAACCTCGGTGTGGTACTCGAAACCTGCCGTAGTTCCCTGATGGATTGAGTGCCACACGTCTGGGACATGTTGATTGAATACGCCTTCACGATCTCGCCACTCCTCAGAAAGGCCTTGGTAGCCGATTCCGTCGACAATCCAAGTCGCCGAGGAATCTTTTTCACTCCAAAAGACGTGAAATTCATCAGAGTTCTGAATCATGGCACTAAAATCTACGTCTGCATCAAGCGAGGCTCCCAGTAGTAGCACGTTATTGAATTTAGCGTCGTACGTGGTCATGGCATGGTAAATGACATTGGAACCGTTGCTGTAGCCAATTACATGTATCGGCTCTTGGCACTCTTCAGGGTACTTCTGTTGCTCGGCCTCTAGGTGTCTCACCAATTCGGCAAGCTCTCGTCCGGCGGATACACAAACGGGACAGGTCTAATTTCCCCGAAGTATTGGACCTGTCCCGTTTATTGTTTCTGTCCCGTTTATTGTTAGGTGCCCGTGCCCTCGCCGATGGTGACCACACGATTGAGCGCATCGTCGCTG
>QQVP01000111.1 GCA_003389215.1 Planctomycetota bacterium
GGACGAGCTGCTTCCCGATCGTTGGCTGCAGGCCAACCCCGCATGCGCCTGGAAGATCGACGAGATACGCCGCGCCGAGCGGAAGCGTTATGCGTGATCGGACCGAGAAGATTCAGCTCTTGCCTGAGGAATATGAGTGATCGGACCGAGAAGATTCAGCTCTTGCCTGAGGAAGGCGGCCTCATCTTGAAGCACGGTTAGCCCTTCGGAGCGATTGGAGCGGCCGGCTCGAATACGCCGAGCGAACCGGCGACGGCGACCTGGACCTCCTCGCCTGATAGCCGCGTCATCCCCCCCGGGTAGAAAGCGTGGTTCACCGTACGCTCACGTTGCTGCGAGCTCAGGTGTGTTGGCGGCGCTGTTGGCCGCGGCGCCGGAGCCGGTTGGCACTAAAGGAGGTGCCGCTGCAGCTGGCCTTGTCGCAGCCGTATTTGGCGGTGCAACCGTAATTGCCAATTCGATGTCGACTCCGCAGGCGGTTGCGTCCGGCATCAAGAGAGTCTTCGATAAAGAGGGGAATGCCGCTGCGGGCTGGCTGGTCGGTTACAAGAACTTTAAAGTAGCGTCATACTATTTTCTGCGAGAGATCGATTGCCCGTTTTTTAGTACGGACGTCGACTTTGGGATGAGACAACTTATCGTCCCAAAGAAACCCGGATGGAACTCGCCGAGGAGTACGTTTACGTATCACCTGGACGCATATGACATCAATAGATTGGTTAGTCACTACACGGATGATATCGTTGACTCTGACAACATTGGCAACTTCATTCCCCTGCCAGATGAAGTAATTTCTGCGGAGCAGGAAGCACAAGGCGTGGAACCTGGCTGGAACGACTGGGGTGACCAAACGCAGACAGAAGGCCCAAATCACAAGACTGGTTTTCCTCTTCCCGCAAGATATCTAGGCGGACACGGCGGAATCTGGTGGTAGCGATCAATCCGGTCAGAGGTTATAGACGGTTCGCAGCGAACAGAGGCCATCGCGGCATGGATGGTTGGTTGGATTGTGTTCAAGCCCTGCTTGGGATAGGATTCGCACGCAACCTGTTGCAATTCGCGGTCGCCAGCCTGCCCACTCTTCCTATCTGCGAATGATCGCTCGTAAGGTCAGCCAAATCCGCTGGTGTCAGTTTCGGCTTAGGACATTGCTGTTCATCGTCGGCGTGTGTTCGGCCCTTTTTGCCGGTCTTGCCGTTCAGATTCGACACGCGCTGCGAGATCAAGCGGCCGCGTCGTGGGTGAACGACATGGGCGGCGGCGTAGTCTACGAAGAGAGCTTGATTATGCGACTCGTCGGCGGACGCGTGATCAAGATAAGCTTGGATCGACAGCCCGTTCGCGAGTTATCGCGGATTCGTGGACTCTCGGACTTGAACGAATTGGAGCTTCGCGACACGCGCGTCGTAGACTTGTCACCAATCTCTAATTGCAAGAAGCTAAACAGGCTATTCCTTACAAATAGTCCGGTCTCGGATGTGTCGGCGATACGGCAACTTGACGGTCTCACGTGGTTGTTTGCCGATGGCACCAAGGTCGTTGATTTGGCACCTTTGGGGGGACTAACGGATCTTCGTGTTCTCAATTTGAATCGCACGCGCGTGAGTGACTTGTCTCCGCTCCGTACGCTAACAAGGCTAGTGCACTTGCAATGCAACGATACACCGCTGTACGACTTGGCACCCCTTTCTGGACTGAGAAACCTGAGGTTATTGCATGTTCGGAACACGAGCGTAGATGACATCTCACCTCTTTCAGAATTGGAGAAGCTCGAGGACGTTTCGCTTAGCGGTACCAGGGTCCACGAGCTCTCGCCGCTCCAGAGTTTGGACAACCTCGCCGGTCTGAAGCTTGACGAGACCCTTGTTGTTGATCTGACGCCGCTCGCATCGCTAGGTGAATTGCAGCTCCTGTCGCTGGCGGGCACCGATGTTCACGATCTCACACCCCTCAAAGGGCTAGAGGATTTGCAGTACCTTGATTTGGAAGATACGCGGGTGCACGACCTTGCGCCACTTGGCGGGCTAAAGAACCTGAGACATGTCAATTTGCGTGGCACTCAAGTAAGTGATGAGCAGGTGAGGTTGCTGATTGAATCACTGCCTAACTGCACGATTATTCAGTGAGCGCACGCTCAACCTTTCAATTACCCACATCTCGGGCGAGGTTGAATCCGAGGTGAATGTCGGTCAGCCGCGCCAAGCCGCGCCAGAGGACAGTATTCCCCGGTGGTCCATCGTTCTTGCGATTGAGGTAGCCGCCGAGTTGGGCGACCACCAGCAGGTAATGGGCCACGTTCTTGGCAGCAGGTTGCTCCGACTCGCCAGACAGGTGATTCAGGATCGCGATTTCCGTCT
>QQVP01000060.1 GCA_003389215.1 Planctomycetota bacterium
GGAGCTCGGCTGCGCAAGCCAGCTGGGCGGCCACAATGGGCATTTCGATTTGACGTACCAGTGTCCGCAATGGCGACAACTGGAGTTGGCTGATCACGCCTCTGCGGACAAATGGCAAGAATGGCTTACCTCACTTGGCTTTGAGGTTGGCCACAAACATTAGGAGGATGCCAGCAAAGCAGATTGAAAGAAAGGCTCCAGCCGCAGTTATCCGCAGGCGGACAACAGCGGTCCATTCGTATTCATCATTTATTACAAGGAGACACAACGAATGCAGATTGTAAGACACTCGTTCGGTTTAGGCGTCGTGGCAGCAGCAAGTCTCGTTTTGGCAGGCTGTGGAAATAATGCAACGCAAACTACGTCAACGTCTTCGTCCGGATCGCCACCTCATGTAGCACATGACGCGGACGGCCACGAAGACCATGCCGATCACGAAGGCCATGATGAACATGGACACCCATCGGAAGGACCGCACCACGGGCATCTGATTGAGCTCGGCAACGAGGAGTACCACGCCGAGATGCTGCACGACGAGGATACCAGCACGGTCACCATCTACATCCTCGATGGTGCTGCGAAAGAAGAGGTCGCGGTAGCCGAGGACGCCGTCACGCTTAATCTGATGATCGGTGGCCAGCCGACCCAGTTCAAGCTAGCAGCGAGGCCAAGTGCCAAGGATCTTCCGGGGCAAGCATCGCACTTTGAAGTTGTCGATGCAGATCTGATCGAGGCCCTCGAAGGTGAGGAGGCGAAAGGCCGGCTGAGAGTAACGATCAACGGCACGCCCTACGTTGGGACGATCGAGCACCACGGTCACGACGAGCATGATGAGGACCACGAACACTAAGTTTCGTCGGACCAGCTGGCAACGCGTTCTCAGCCGACAAGCATGAACAGGTGGCGGAGATGAGCAAGCGAACCAACGCCAAGCGATCGACAAAGGCAAGGCGATCACAACGCGAAGAAGTTGCCAAACGCAAAAGGAAAATGTATTTCATCTACGCACCACTGGTTTATCTTGTCTTCCTGCTCACGCTTACGCCTTACATAGTTGATCTCTATCGGAGACCAGAATTGGGGAACGGCATTCTGATGTTCATAGCTGTCGTGTCGTTCCCCGTGGTCCTCTACCTTGCCATTCGAGCTGAATTGATCGCCTAATCATTGGTATAGCGTGTGGCCAGTACGAGAAGCATATTTGTTCCAGGAACCGCTGAGGCACGAGGAGATTATTCGGACGAATCGTTCGGGAGATGAGAAATTATGAAAATCCTTGCACACGTCACCACGATCGAGTTTTCACTTGGTCTTGTCGTATTCGCATGTGGCTTCGGCGCCGGTTTTGCGTTTGCGCTGGCGATCTGGAAGCGATCCCGTCGGCGAGCATCCGATGCTCGTTGATCAAATTAGCGTTATTCAATCAAGGGAGCGTCGTACAAGTCTGGCTGTACTGTATCTCGGCAACGGTGCTACTGCGAAACACATCATGTCTCGCTGGCGCCAGCCGGTGGGACATTATCCACGCGCAGATCCTGGTTTGAGATTCTAGGACCACCCATCATGAAGGCACTACCGTTCTCTGAATTGTGGCGTAACAAGGGTCTCCTCTCAGTTGTGACAGTTATCGCTCTGATCGCAATCGCAATTGGGGCGATGGGAATGCTCTTGCTGACGCGAGTGTTTGTCGACCATCGCCCTGCGACGCACGAGGCCTCAGTGTCGGGACATGATGAGGAGGATAAACACGTTGTCGGCGAGGATCACGGTGAAAAGCAAATAGAAGACGCGACTGTCACGCTGCCCAAAGAAAAGTGGTCCGTGGCCGGCCTGAGCATTCGACCTGCGGAACGCGGAACACTACCCGCGACAACCTGGGTCACCGGCAAGCTGAGTTTGAACGAAGACCGGCTGGCCAATGTTCATTCGTTGGCCGATGGCCGAGTACATGAGGTGAACGTCCGGTTTGGCGACGATGTCCGGGAGGGACAAGTCCTAGCGATCATCGACAGCAAGGAAGTTGGCGAGGCCAAGTTGGAACTCTACAGAGCGCGACTCGATGC